>JAZRRE010000001.1:0-8378 GCA_045650505.1 Clostridia bacterium
AAAATTGGAAATAAATGCTATAAATTCTTTAATATCATATTAAATAATATTTATGAAAAAATCGCAAATTTTCACACTTTTTTTGATAAATTGGCTATTGGAAATGGAGTTTCAGACAATTTTAATGAAAATTATCATTTAAATAATTTAATATTTATTGATAATTTTGAAAACAAGTCATATAGTATTGACCCAGCAAATGATGAAATATTTATTACAAAAACAATAAAAATAAAAACCAAAAACCTTAACTCAAACTATATTACAGAAGCTGGTATAGTCTCTAAAATTTCAGATAAAAATAATCCTGAAATACATAATTATTTTTCCTTTATAAACGATGAGCTTCCAAATGGTATAGACCTTTCTATAGATGAAGAAATAATTATTTCTGTAACAATTTATTTAAATATAAATTCTAAAAATGAAGGTTTATTAACAAGAGGAAATAATCCTTTTATAAAACTATTACTTGGTGATGGTTGTAATAAAAAAGAAATTTTTGTTGCAAGGGGAAATGACTTATCTAATAATGAATTAATTTTTAGAACCAATGATTATTTAAATACAAAGCATTTATGTGAATTAAATTACAACATAGAAGATAATCTTTTACATCTTGAATTTTCCGGTGATTTGGGAACAGGTTCAACAGATGAAATAGTTTTTATATTAGATGACATTGTTTTTGCAAGAATTAACACAAATGTATTAAATAAAGAATTTTCTGAATCAAATGACTTTTCACCCAAATCAAATTATGTTGTTGACCTTGGTGTTGGAATATCAGATATTGTATCTGTTTTTAACAACAACACATCAACATATGAAACAAATTATTATAAAGTTAAATATGCAAACAATTTTTCATCAAAAACAATTTTGCCATTTAATAATTTATTTGATAATAACACACCAAGATTCCTATCTTTAGATGGTGATAAATTATTTTTTATTTTAAATGATATAGTTTATTTATTTAAAAACAGAGATTATACTGTTGAACTTGTTTTTGCAACAAACCTTCAACTTCAAAACATTTTAAAAATAACATCTTTTGATGACTTCGTTTTTGTTTTTACAAAGACTAACCCTTGTGTTTTTGCATATAAAATTGTTGAAAATACTCTTGTTAAATGCACAGTAAATTTATTAACTTTTGAAAATCTATCCGTTTTAGAAACTTTTACACTTATTGATATAGTTCAAGGAAAAAATGGATTATTTATGCTTGGTTTTGTTGTTCCTGTTGATGATACAACAGATGCTTACACTCTATATCTTACATTTGATGAAGAATCAAACTCATTTAATTTTGATTCATATTTAAAGACATCAACTTATGTGTTTACATATATGTTGCCATTTCACAAAAACAATTTTTCTGATGCTCAAATGATATATTTGCAAGCAGGAGCAACATCAAGTAAGTGCAGAAGGGCAGTACATACTATTGACAAAACAAGTTCAGATGGTTACAACGTTACAGCATATTATTACACTTATGCAACAACCAGCCTTTGTGTAAAAACACGTGCTGTTGTTGTTGAAAAATCAATATCACCAAACTTATGGCTTTATTATTATCCACAAGTTTATAGATTTAATTTATCTTTACTCGGTGAAGCCACAAAAAGTTATATTTCTACCAACCTATTATATTTAATTCAAAAACTTCCTGATTCAACTTTCAGGGCATATAATTTGGTTGGATATGATACTCCTGAAATATTCTCAAAAGGTCTTCCAAACGAAATTGACCAATCTAAAATTCTTTCAGTGGAATTTTTAATTGATACTGTTTTGTTTTTTATGAATGACCCTAATGAGCCAATTATAGCATATAATTTGGATATTTTAGGAACTTGTATTGAAAACGTATCTTCAAAAACTCAAACTTATAACATCACTTACACCCGAAAAGAAACACTTGGCAGCACAAATAAAGGAGTCACTGCAAACTTTGCAGCAAATGTAAATGTATGATATTTTCTAATAAACTAAATAAAATATCTTCAGGTAAAAACATTTCATTATATGCCACATCAAAAAATACTTTTGATTTATATATTTTTAATAAAAATGTAAAAAGGAAAAATTTATTATTTTCAAATATTTTTAAATGCACTTCAACTGATGAAAGTTTCAGTTATAACTATCTATGCAAATTAGAAAATAATTTTATGTGTGTTTGTCTTGAAGATAATATGTCAATTATAAAAAATGAATAAAAAAAATTCAAAAATCGATTATTTAAAAACAATATGTTTAGCTAAAATATACAATTCAAATAAAAATATTATAAAAAGGAGAAATAATGAAACTTGCAGAAAGAATAAAAACCTATAATTTTTGGGTTAGCTTATCAAGTGCAATTTTTCTGATTATTAAAGTTTTGGGAACTCAAATTGGTTTTAATGTTGATGAAAGTTTATTTAGCGACCTTATAACTTCAATATGCAGCATTTTAGTTATTTTGGGAATCATCGTCCCACCTAAATATCCTGAAACAAAATTAAAAACAGAAACAGTTTCTCAAAACGACAACATTTCAAATGTTAATGATAATCAAAATATTGAAAATTTATCAACAGAAACTACCGAACAAAATAAAACTATTGATAAAATTGAAAGCACCAATAACTCAATTATCTGCAACGATGAAAATAAAGATAATGTAATCGTTGATGTTGATTTAGATTCAGCCAATATTAATATTGATAACATTGATAATAATATTGAGGTTATTGATAATTTTAATTTTCAAAAAAACAATCTTCGTGATGAATTAAAATCACAAGCAAAGCTTTTTGAAAATAATATTGATGAATATATCAAAATTCTTGAAGATGAACTTAACAATTTTAAGAGTAAATAACAAAAATAGGGAAATACTTTTTATGTATTTCTCTTTTTTTCGTGTTTTTAAACATCTATAATTTTTGTTCAAATAATAAAATGCTTGATTTATTGAGGTTTCTATATTATAATATCAATAAGATTAAAGTTTTTTTTAGAATATTTTAATTTGTAATTTATTAAAGGGTGGAACTTTTATGTCTTACAAAAACACTATGAAGCTTTTCGCTTCTAACTTTACGCTTGTTTGGAAACAAGCTCTTTATATGTTAATTTGTTTTATGTTGTTTGTTTTGGGGATTTACTCAACAAGTGTTAGCATCATTGATTTACTCCGAGAAAACAATATTATCAACGAAATTAAAATGATTATAGAAACAGCATATAACACGCCTAGCTCTTTTGCTCTTGAACTTGGTGAAGTTTTAAAACATATTTTGAATGTTATTTTATCTAACTTTGGTGATATATGGGTTAGCTTATTTGGATTCTTTATTTTTGGTATGCTAGTTCCATACATATTATTCCAAATGTCTTCTTATAACATTACATCAATTCTTTATCAAAAACTTACTATGAATATGGATGTTCCTTATGTTCAAAATGGTTTTAGACTTTTAAAACATTCATTAATTTATGCACTAGCAAGTGTTGTTTTGAATATTCCATTTTTGTTTGTAGTCGTGTTGTTGTTTGAAATTTATATTGCAATGGCATACTCAACAATAACAGCAATTATTGGGCTTGTAATTCTTTTTGCACTTTTAATTTTATTCACATCAATACAAATTTCATTCCATACATATTTTATGGCTTATATGGTTGAAAAAGATGCAAACCCATTTGTTTCTTACGCAAAAGGATTAATTAATGTTTTAAAAAGATTCGGCAAAATCTTATCGCAAAGTGTAATTTTGTGTTTAACAATAATTTTTATTAATGGGATTATTGCACTCTTTACATTCTTCTCTGGATTATTTATTACAATTCCGGCAACTTTTGTTCTATTATCAATATATTATTTAGTGGTATATTTTAATATGAAAGGTGATAGATATTATCTTGCAGATAATATGATTTTCAACCCAATCAAATATCAAGTTAAACAAGAAACTTTTGTTGAAACAGAAATTCCAGAACAAGTTAAAGCAACGGAACTTACAACTGTTGTTATGAAGAAAAAAAGAAATTCTAAAAAAACAAAAACTAATAAAAAATAAAAAGGATATTATATGGAAGAAAATAAAAATAATGTTTTAAATAACAATCCAACAAATAGCCAAGTATCTCAAATAAAAAAGAGAACATTCAATGAAGCTGAACAAAACTTTGGAAGCTATAATGTTGGACTCAAAAAACAAAAAACAAAACTTACAAAAGAAACAACTGACAAAGTTTTGGAAAAAATGAAAGAAATTAACACAGACCTTGCATTTGAAAATATGGAACAAGAAGAACTCTTAACAAAAAATGCTGGCAAATCTAATTTCTCAAAATCTAAACAAAAGGGAAACAATAAAGTTAAAGTTATTTTCCTTGGTGGTATTGGAGAGATTGGAAAGAATATGACCGCAATTGAATACGGAGATGATATGGTTATCATCGATTGCGGACTTGCATTTCCAAGTGAAGATATGCCTGGTGTTGACCTTGTTATTCCAGATTTTACTTATATTAAAGAAAATGCTCACAAACTTAAAGGTATCTTAATTACCCACGGTCACGAAGACCACATTGGAAGTTTACCTTATTTATTGAAAGATGTTAAAGCTCCAATCTATGGAAGCAAAATGACTCTCACACTTTTAGATAATAAACTTCGAGAACATAAAATTACCGGTGTGAAAGGAATTTGTGTTAAACCTGGTTATGTTGTTAAAGTTGGTTTATTTAGTGTTGAATTCATTAAAGTAAATCACTCAATTCCTGGCGCATTCGCACTTTCAATCGATACACCAGCCGGAACTATTTTCCATACAGGTGACTTTAAAATCGACTATGAACCAATTGATAAAGAAGTTATTGACCTTCCACGAATTGCTGAAATTGGAAGAAAAGGTGTTACTCTTATGCTTGGTGAAAGCACCAATGTTGAAAGACCAGGATATGCTATTTCTGAAAAAAGAGTGGGCGAAAATCTTGAAAGAGTTTTCATTGAACACCCAACAAGAAGAATTTTTGTTGCAACATTTGCAAGCAATATGTATCGTGTTCAACAAATTATTGAACTTGCAATCAAATATAACCGCCGCGTTGCCGTTGTTGGAAGAAGTATGATAAATAATATTGATGCAGGAATGAAAATTGGTTCATTCTCATTTGATAAAAATGTGTTTATCGATGTTGAAAAAATTGCTTCACTTGAAGATAAAAATGTTTTAGTTTTATCAACAGGTAGTCAAGGTGAACCAGCAAGCGCACTTTCAAGACTTGCAAATGGTGAATTTAGCAGAGTTGAAATTGGTGATAATGATACAGTTATTTTCTCAAGTTCTCCAATACCTGGAAATGAAAATATGATTAATGCTGTTATCAACAATCTTTATAAAAAGGGTGCTATTGTTGTAACTGAAAACGTTCATGCTTCAGGACACGCTTGCCAAGAAGAATTAAAAACAATTCACAATTTACTTAACCCTAAATTCTTTATTCCTGTTCACGGTGAATATAGACACTTAAAAGAGCACGTTATTTTATCTGAAAAACTTGGACTTCCAAAAACAAATTCAGTTATTCCTGAAATTGGAAACGTTGTTGAACTTACTAAAAATTCAATGGTTATTGCAGGAAATGTTCCTGCAGGTGAACAACTTGTTGACGGTCTTGGAATCGGTGATGTTGGAAGTGTCGTTCTTCGTGATAGAAAACTTTTATCAGAAGATGGTCTTGTTATTGTTGTTATGGGTGTTTCAGATTCAACAGGCGAACTTTTAAGTGAACCATACTTAATCACTCGTGGTTTTGTTTATACTGATGAAGCTGGAAAACTTGGTGAAGAAGCAAAACAAGTTTTACATGATACAATTGCAACAATCAATCTTCGCGAAAACCGTGATTGGAACGAAGTTAGAAACTTAATTAGAAAACCACTTCGCAACTTCTTCTATAAAAGAACAATGAGAACTCCTATGATTTTACCAATCATATTTAGAGTGTAAAGGTTTTTATGGAAACTAATCAAATTTACAAAAAAGCAAAAACTTATGGTGTTCCTGTTATTAGAACAGAAAGCCATAAAATTTTAGAAGATGTTGTCAAAAAAATACAGCCATCACACATTCTTGAAATAGGAACAGCCGTTGGATATAGTGGAACTTTAATGCTACAAAATTCAACAGCTGACCTTATTACAATTGAACATAATAAAGATTATAAAAATCAAGCGGTTAAAAACTTTAAAGCAAATGGGCTTGCAAAAAGAGCAACTATTGTTTTTGGAGATTGTTTGGTTGAGGTTTCTAAAATGCTAACATCTAATAATTTTAATGACTATTTCGATTTGATTTTTTTAGATGGACCAAAAGCTCAATATGATTTACTTCTTGAAGGTTTAATCAAAATGTTAAAACCCGAAGGAACCATTATTGTTGATAATGTTCTTTTTAGAGGATATGTTAATAATGAACAAACAGCACCTACAAGACGATATAAAACAATAATTAAAAGATTGAATACTTTTATAGAAAACTGCAAAAATAATCAAAATTTAACTGAATTTCAACTTATAAATACAGAAGATGGCATTATTATTGCCAAAAAGGTAAAAAATGAAAAATAAAAAAATAGAATTACTCGCACCAGCAGGTGACTTTGAAAAACTTAAAACAGCATTACACTTTGGCGCAGATGCTGTTTATTTTGCTGGCAAAAATTATGGTCTTCGTGCTTATGGAACAAACTTTGAAGAAATGTCAATCAAAGAAACAATGGACTATATTCACAAACACGGAAAAAAAGGTTATGTAACTCTTAATGTTTATGCTAGACATAATGATTTTGATAATTTAAAAAATTATGTTCAAACACTTGTCGATGCAAAAGTTGATGCAGTTATAATCTCTGACCTTGGAATTTTCTCATTTGTCCGTACTCATTTTCCAAATCTTCCAATTCACGTTTCCACACAAGCAAACACAACAAATAGTTATGCGGCAAAAATGTGGCAAAATCTTGGAGCTGAAAGAGTTGTTCTTGCAAGAGAATTAGACCTTGATGAAATCAAGAAAATACATCAAGATAATCCAAATTTAGAAATCGAATGCTTTATGCATGGAGCAATGTGCATTAGCTATAGTGGAAGATGTTTACTTTCAAACTACTTAACAAACAGAGATTCAAATCACGGCGAATGCGTTCAAGCCTGCAGATGGAAATATTCAGTTATTGAAGAAAGCAGACCTGGTGAAGTTTTTGATTTAACAGAAGATTCTAGGGGAACATACATCTTTAACAGTAAAGACTTATGTTTAATTGACCATATAGATAAAGCCTTTGATGCTGGTATTTATAGCTTTAAAATTGAGGGAAGAATGAAATCTCCATATTACGTTGCAACAGTAATAAACACATATAGAAGAGCAATTGACCATTTATATAACTGCATTGCAGAAGGAAAAAAATATTCACTACCAAAAGAACTTAAAGGTGAACTTAACAAAGCTAGTCACAGAAAATATACAACCGGGTTTATGATTAAAAGTGATGAATCCACACAAAATTATGAAACCTCAATTCAAGAGCAAGACAGCAAGTTTATGGCTATTGTTCAAGATATTCGAAAAGGCAAAATTTTAATTGAACAAAGAAATAAATTTGCAGTTGGCGATTCACTTGAAATATTATCCCCAACAAAATCATTCAAAGAAACCATTCTTGTTCAAAAAATGGAAGATGAAAATGGAAATAGTATTCAAGAAGCTAAAATGGTTCAACAAAAAATTTGGATTTACACAGATAAATATCTTGAAGTTGGTGATATATTAAGAAAATAAAAACACTTTATTTAAAGTGTTTTTTTATTGCAAAAATTTTTATTATATTTAATAAATTGACAAATATCTTCATATATCATTATATGGGGAGGTAATATGTTTCTATCTAAATTTTTTTCACTTCTAGCAAAGCTTTTCTTTTTAACAGGAAAGGTTGAAACAAAAAACGCATTTGAAAAACCACTATCACAAAAAGATGAAAAAGAATATTTTTTTAAAGCTAAAGCAGGAGATAAGCTTGCTGAAGAAAAACTTATTAAACATAATTTAAGACTTGTTGCGCATATAACAAAAAAATATAAAAACTCTAATATAGAACAAGAAGATTTAATTTCAATTGGCTCAATAGGACTTATGAAAGCTATTAAAACATTTTCTTATGAAAAGGGTAATAGCTTTTCAACCTATGCTTCAAGATGCATTGAAAATGAAATTTTAATGACATTTCGTTCGGATAAAAAAAATGTTCAATCAGTTTATTTAGAAGACATTATTTCTGTTGACAAAGATGGAAACAATTTATCATTA
>JAZRRE010000002.1:0-79950 GCA_045650505.1 Clostridia bacterium
AGTTTCAAATATGTATTTTTTATGTTAGATATAAACAATTTTGAATATAAATAAAATTTATAAAAGATATTAAAATTATTGTTTATATGGCTAAATAAGATATAAAATAATAACCGTTGACTGATATGTGATTTTATGCTATAATTTGTATAATAATGGGGCAAGAAAATGAGGTATTTATATAACACAGAAGTTAAATCTATTATGCAAACAGATAGTGGTGATATGTTTATTGTCACTATAGTTGATGCTGCCAAAAAATATTCAAAATCTTTAATGGATAATCTTGGTAGAATTTCAGATTTTTCTTATCAAGATATTGAAAGAAGATTGTTTGATGAGTTTTTTGAAGCAAAGATAGATTCAAACAACTATGTGCTTATTGATAAATCAGGAAGGGAAATAGTTAAATTTAATTTTAGAGATGAAGTTCATTCATTTAATGATGGAATTGCGGTTTTTGAGCCTAACGAAGCAAAAAGAAGTTATTTTTTAACAGAAAGTGGTGAAATTTTAGGTCAAGAATTTGAAGATGTTGAAGGATTTTTCAATGGCACAGGTTCAGTTAAACTCTTAAATGGTAAATATGTTTTGGTTGATAGAAATATGAAAATAATCAGCCCTGAATTTGATTATATTGTGCCATTTATAAACAATAAATATACTTGGGCAATAATTCACGGCAAAACTTGCGTTATTGATAGAGATTTTAAAATTGTGAGTGAATGTATTGTTGATAAAAATGGAAATGAAGAGCCTTATGGCACTATTTTTGATATTGATGACAATGATATAATCATTCATCAAAAGAGATTTGAAGATGGAAAAACAAGATATTGTTATGTGTCAGTTGATGGCAAACAGTTAGGAAATTATCATTCAATGGTTGCAGGTTTTGTTGAAGGAATAAGTAGAGTTTTCGATGATGATAATGGAACACGATATGTTGACCTTTCTGGCGAATATATCACAAAAAATTCATATATAAACTGTGGAAATTTTCACAATGGTTTTGCAGTTGTTGGTGCTTTTGATAAAAATAGAGAATTTATTTTTGCTTTTTTAAAGAAAGATGGAAATCTTATGAAATTTGATTTACCTAAAGCTCAAGAAGAAGCTGGATTTGATGGTGTTTGGTTTCCATTTGCTAGCGATTTTTCTGAAGGCGCCGGTCTTGTTATGTTTAATGGAAATAAGAGATATCCTGTAACTGCTGATGGAAAAGTTTTGAAAGGAGTGATGCTTTTAGAATCAAGACACAGTGGATTTTCAAAATATCAAACAAAAAGCAAAAAAGTTTCTTTTATTGATAAAGATAATCATTCATTTAACACAGAATTTGATTCAGCAGGCTTCTTTAATGAGAATCTTGCTGTGGTAAGCATTGATGGAAAATCTGATGTTGTGAGTACGAGTGAAATGTTGCTTTCAGGAATTAGCAAGATTGCCGAAGAAATTGAAAAAAATCCAAAATATATAATGATGCTTCCAAAAGAAGTGTTTAAAGATAGGGTATTGGTTTTGAGTTTGTTAGACCTTGCAGAAGAAATTGCGAAAACTCAAAACAATAAAGACTATCTTGCTGCTGCACATCGTATTCGTGAAAATATTGTTTCACAAATTCAAGATAATTCATCAAATAAGAAAAAGTTAGGGGAATAGTTTTGTGATTAAGACAAAAATTTATGACAATGGTTTAAGACTTTGTCACGAAAAAAATGATAAAAAGGTTGTGGCTGTGAATATTTTATTCAATGTTGGTTCAGCTAATGAAAGTGAAAGTGAACAAGGATATTCGCATTTTATTGAACATTTGCTCTTTAAAAGTTCTGAAAATTTTTCAACAATGGAAATTATGGATAAGTTAAGTTACTATGGTGCTGACTTTAATGCATATACTTCACGAATGGTGACAAGATATATCTTTAAATGTTTGAAAGAGAATTTTGAAAATTGTTTTGAAATTTATGCTGATATGATTATTCGTCCAAAGTTTGATGCTGAAGAAATTGATAAAGAGCGAAATGTGGTTATTGAAGAAATGAAAAAGTGTGATGATGACCCTGTTGAAGTGCTTTATCGAACTGTTATGAATAACTATTATAACGGTAATTCTTATGCTCATGATGAACTTGGAACTGAAGAAATTATTTCAAAAGTTTCAAGAGAAGAATTGCTATCTTATAAAAATAAGCATTACACCGCGAATAACTGCATTATTTCTGTTGTTGGCAATATTGAATTTGAAGAACTTGATAGAATTGTTCAAAAATACTTTGTTTCAGCATTTAATGAGAAAAGTGAGCCTTATAAAGTAAACAAATTTGAAATTGTTCCAAATATTATTAATAAATATGATGTTGTTGAAAGAGATGATAATCAAGCAAATGTTTGTGTGCACATCAAATCGGTTTCAGCAATAAATGATAAAAAATATATTGCTGACCTTTATGCAAGCATATTGGGAAACTCTCAAAATTCAAGGCTTTATAAAATTATTCGTGAAGAACTTGGGCTTGTTTACACTGTTTATGCGTTTTCAGATATGGTGAGTGTTACTGGCGGAATATTTATTATGCTTGGCACTCGTCCTAAAAATGTTAAAAAGGCAATTTTTGAAATAAAGCGAATTATAAAAGAACTTGCTGAAAATGGTGTGACTGAAGAAGAATTTGAAAGAGTAAAAAATTTGAAAAAGTCAGTGCTTGAATATAGCACTGAAACAAATGCAGATATTGCAGAAGCGAATGGTTCAATGATGCATTTATTTGATAGGTGTAAAACACTTGAAGAGAGAAAAGCACAAATTGAAAATGTTTCACTTGATGATGTTAATGAGTTTGCAAAAGTGATTGCAGGGGAAGAAATGTTTAATGTTGTTGCTGTTGGCAAAAAGTTAAACAAAGAAGACCTTAAACAATTTTAGACAAAATTATAAAAAATGAAAGTTAAATGTTACAAAATATTGTCACTAGTTAGTTGACAATATTTTTTTTTGGTATTATAGTGTTAGCAGTTGCACATAAAGAGTGCTAAAATTAGACTTTGATTATAGGAGCATATATGAAGAATTTTAAAACTGAATCAAAAAGAATTTTAGATTTAATGATTAACTCAATTTATACCAACAAAGAAATCTTTTTAAGAGAACTTATTTCGAATGGTTCAGACGCTATTGATAAACTTTATTATAAGAGTTTATCAGAAAATATTGGGCTTAACCGTGGTGATTTTGAAATAAAAATTTCAGCAGATAAAGAAAACCGAATTTTGACAATTTCTGATAATGGAATTGGTATGACTGCTGAAGAACTTGAAAACAATCTTGGAACTATTGCAAAAAGTGGTTCACATGCTTTCAAAAACGACAACGCAAAGAAAGAAGACATTGACATCATTGGCCAATTTGGTGTTGGTTTCTATTCAGTGTTTATGATTGGTGAAAAGGTTGAAGTGTTATCAAAGGCATACGGTTCAACAGAGGCTAATATGTGGGTGAGTGCTGGTGCAGAGGGGTATGAAGTTAAACCTGCTGAAAAAGAAACAAACGGAACAGACATTAAAATTTACATCAAAGCAGACACCGAAGATGAAAGATATACTGAATATCTTGAATATTATAAACTTCGCGAACTTATTAAGCGTTATAGTGACTATATTCGTTATCCAATCAAAATTGAAAATGAAGTTCCTGCACCAGATGATTCTGTTGATGGTGAAGGAAAGAAAATTAAAACAATTAAAGAATGGGAAACAATCAACTCAATGATTCCTATGTGGAGAAAATCAAAGGCAGACCTTTCTGATGAAGACTATAACAAATTCTATAAAGATATGTTCTATGATTTCCAAGACCCATTTATGCATATGCATTATCAAGTTGAAGGTTTGATTGATTATAAAGCACTTATTTATATTCCAAAAAGATGTCCTGAAGCATATTTTTCAAAATATTTTGAAAGAGGCTTAAAGCTTTATTCAAATGGTGTGCTTATTATGGATAAGTGCAAAGAACTTATTCCTGAATATTTTGGATTTATTCAAGGTTTGGTTGATTGTGAACTTTCACTTAACATTTCACGTGAAACCGTGCAACAAGATAGACAACTTCGAAAGATTGCTTCAAACATTGAAAAACAAATAAGAAAAGAACTTCAAGATATGCTTGATAATGATAGACCTCGCTATGAAGAATTCTATAATAACTTCGGTTTGCAACTTAAAGTTGGAATTTATAACAATTGGGGAATGGATAAAGACAAACTTCAAGACCTTGTTATGTTCTATTCTGCAAAACAAGACAAGCTTGTTACATTTAAAGATTATGTTGCTGCAATGCCAGAAGACCAAAAATATATTTACTATGCAACAGGCAGTTCACTTTTATCAGTTAAGAAAATGCCACAAACTGAAAAGATTTTAAATTCTGGTTATGATGTTTTATGTATGACTGATAATGTTGATGAATTTGCAATTAAATATGTTTCTCAATATGATGGAAAAGAGTTTAAAAATGTTACTGACGGAAACACAGGCATTGAAAGTGCAACAGAAGAAACTCTTGAAGAAGATAAACCTGTTTTAGAGTTTATCAAAACTGCACTTGAAGGTGAAGTTTTTGATGTTAAACTTTCTAAAAAACTTGGAACTCACCCTGTGTGTTTATCAACAGAAGGCGAAGTTTCACTTGAAATGGAAAAAGTTTTCAAAGCAATGCCAAAAACTGATGGTGCTCAAGATGTTAGAGCGAAAAAGATTCTTGAAATTAATGCAGAACATAAGATTTATCAAAAGGTTAAAACATTGTTTGAAACTGATAAAGATGCAGCAAAAGATATTGCACTTGTGCTTTTAGATGAGGCAAAACTCATTGAAGGGCTTGAAGTTGAAAATATGGAAAGATTTGTTTCTTTAGTTTCAAAATATATTGCTGAATAACTCAAAATTTTATAAGACAGATTGCATAAAAATCTGTCTTTTTTTATGCAAAATGCTTGACAATTTTACCTTTTGACATTAGGCATACAAAATTAAAAAAAATGTAAAAACTTTTTGACTATTTTAAGCTATTTGTGATATTATCGGTGGGTTGTTGTTTTTTTGGTATTTAGCAAAAAAAACACTATATTCATAATGATTTACTAGAGAGGTTTTACTAATGAAAAAAGAAAAATTATCTTTTGCTTTTAAAGTTTTAATTATGTCTATTTCAATGATAATAATTTGTGCAATTATTATTATTCCAACAATAAAATTTGACGGGGAGTCAGGCGGAAGCTCAATTCACGTTAATAAAAATTATGAAACAAACACGGGTTCTGCTGAAACCTCAAAACCATCTAATGATAATAATCAAAATATTGAAAATTCAGAAACTGTAGAGTTTTTTATAAATGAACAAACAGTTTCAAAAACAAAAAAGATTGTTGGTGAAATAACAATGTTCACATTAAACTTAAAAGTGTTTGTTAGCAACGAAACAAAGTCAGTAAAAACAATACACTCATCAGCATTTGAAGGAAGTTATAACATTTCAAATTATGCATCATTTTATAAACTTGAATGTAAAGAAACAAGCGTATCAAAAGTGATTTCGGCTGGTGAATGTGACAGTTTTGAACTTGAATTTGTGTATGTTGTGACTGACACTGAAAATTTTAAACCACATTTAAAATATGACCTTACCGTTAACTATATGTCTGCAGAAGTTATTTCTGCAAACATATAGTTTGGAAGTGAAACAAGGGGTAGTTTCACGGCGGTAAGGTTTTTATGTGCTTAAAATTTGATAAATAATTGCAATTATCCTTTGAATATATTATATTATAAGTATGAAAGTTAATATTGTTTGTGTAGGAAAAATTAAAGAAAAGTATTTCACTGATGCGATTGCAGAGTATGCAAAACGATTGTCAAGATTCTGTTCATTCAACATTATTGAAGTTGATGAGGCATCTAAAATTGACAATTTAGACAAAAAATCAGAAGCAGAAGGCAAACTTATTTTAGAAAAGTGCTCTGGTGTAATTGTGTCGCTTGATTCAAGAGGAAAAATGCTTGAAAGTCCTGAAATTGCAGAATTTATAAAGTCTAATCAAGTTTCAGGGGTGAGTGAAATTTCTTTTGTTATTGGTGGCTCAAATGGGCTTTCAAATGATGTGATTAAGTCTTCAAAACTTGTTTTGTCTTTTGGTAAAATCACATATCCACATCAATTATTCCGTGTGGTGCTTGCAGAGCAAATTTATCGTGCTTTTGCAATAATTGCAGGGCTTCCATATCATAAATAAAGGAGAGTTTATGCAGTATAAATTCAAACTCTTAAAAATTCATTGTGCTGGTTGTGCATTGGCATTAGAACAAAAATTAAACGAAATAGTTGGTGTGACTGCTGAAATTAGTTTTGTAACAAAAGTTTTAAAGCTTGAAATAGAAAGAGAAAATCAAGCAGAAGTGCTAACTGAAGTTAAAATGGCAATCAATGATTTTGACCATTCAATTGAAATTGCAGACTATGTTAGCGATGAAGATATTGCTAAAAAAGAAAAAAGAGAACGAAAATTTAATATAATCAAACTTTCAGTTGCCACAGTTGTTTTAATTTTAAATTTGTTTATTCCTGTGTTTTGGCTCAAAGTCTTAATTTTTGCACTTGATTATGTGCTTGTGTCTTACAAAGTGTTAATAAAGGCAGGCAAAAATATATTAAAAGGCAAAGTTTTTGATGAAAACTTTTTAATGGCAGTGGCTTCACTTGGGGCATTTGTTATTCAAGAGTTCATTGAAGCAATTGCGGTTATGCTCCTTTTTGGAATTGGTGAAATTTTAGAAGAACTTGCCGTTTCAAAATCTAGAAAAACAATAAAATCACTTCTTGAAATAAAGCAGCCTTATGCAAACCTTGTTCAGGGTGAAGAAGAACAAAAAGTTACACTTGCAGAGGTTTCTGTTGGTGATTTGATAAGAGTTAAACCAGGTGAAAGAATTCCTCTAGATGGTATTATTTTAGATGGAACTTCAAATCTTAATATGTCAGCATTGACAGGTGAAACAAAAGAGAGAATTGTTCAAGTGAATGATGAGGTTTTGTCTGGTTCAATCAATGGTTCTGGAGTGCTTCTTATTGAAGTTACTAAACTTGAAAAAGATAGCACTGTTTCAAAAATTGTTGATATGGTTGAAAAAGCAACCGAAACAAAAGCGAAATCTGAAAAATTTATTTCAAAGTTTTCAAGGTGGTACACTCCAACGGTTATGGTGCTGGCATTAGTGATTATGTTTATTCCACCAATATTTAGTGGATATAGAGACTTTGTGACTTATGCTTACAGGGCTTTGAGTTTCTTGGTTGTGTCTTGCCCTTGTGCACTTGTTATTTCAGTTCCACTCACTTATTTTGCAGGCATTGGTTCATTTGCAAGAATTGGTGTTCTTATTAAAGGTGCAAACTATATTGAAGCGCTTGCAAAAGCAAATGCTGTTATTTTCGATAAAACAGGAACACTTACAAATGGTGATTTTGAAGTAACTGAAATTGTGGCACTCAATGGTCACAGTGAAGATGAGGTTTTAGAAACCATTGCTTACGCTGAATCTTTTTCAAATCACAGAATTGCAAATTCAGTTGTGAGATATTATAAAGAAAAAATAAAGAAAGATATAAACACTGCGTGGATAAGTGATTATACTGAAATTGCAGGCAAGGGTGTTAGTGCAAGCATATTTATGCAAGAAGTTCTTGTTGGAAATGCTAGGCTTTTGAAAGAAAAAGAAATTCCATTTTTTGAAATAAGCCGAACCGGCACAGTTATTTATGTTGCAATAGCAGGTGAGTGTGCGGGATATGTTGTTTTAGAAGACACACTCAAGAAAGATTCTGTTAAAGCAATAAGAGATTTATATTCACTTGGAATAAGAGATGTTTCGGTAAGCACAGGAGATGAAGAAAATGTTGCAAAAGAGATTTGCAACAAACTTGCAATAAAAAATTGTTATTCAGGCTTGCTTCCTGAAGATAAAGTGCTTATAATAGCAGATAAGGTGCAAGAAGGAAAAACAGTTGCGTTTGTTGGTGATGGAATTAATGATGCTCCATCGATTGCAAATGCCAATGTTGGAATTGCTATGGGTGGTCTTGGAAGTGATATTGCTGTTGAAACAGCCGATGTTGTTTTGATGACCGATGAACCAAGCAAGGTTGCTTCTGCAATAAAAAAAGCAAAGAAAACACACAAAATTGTGCTTCAAAACATTATTGGCACAATAGCAATAAAAGTTGCAGTTTTGGCGCTTATTGGTTTTGGCTTTTCAGGAATGTGGCTTGCGGTGTTTGCTGATGTTGGCGTTAATCTTATTGCTGTGTTTAACAGTTTAAGAGCAATGCTTAAATAGGTGTTATGTTACGCATAACAGCCATAATATAAGAAGTTATAAGGAGAAACTTATGAATATTAAGAAGATTTTATATAAGGCACTTGAAGATAGTTTTTTGCATTCAAACTATAGTTTTGATGATTTAACACTCACTTTTTCAAATAGACCTGAAGAAGCAGATTTTCAATGCAACTCTGCTTTTGCAATAGCAAAAAAAGTTCATGCTAACCCTGAAGTTGTTGCAAATGCGATTATTGCAAACTTAAATCAAGATGTTGCAGATGTCTCTTTTGCAAAGCCAGGTTTTATCAACTTTAAAATTAAAGATGAAGTTTTATCTCAAATTTTAAATGAAGCACTTTCAAGTGATAGACTTTGTCTTGAAGAACTTGAAGAAAAAGAAACCGTTGTTATGGACTATGGTGGTGCAAATGTTGCAAAAGAACTTCATGTTGGACACCTTCGTTCACCGGTTATTGGTGAAAGTTTGGCAAGACTTCACAAAATTCTTGGAAATAAAGTTATAACAGACACACACCTTGGCGATTGGGGTCTTCAAATGGGGCTTACCATTGCAGGTCTTGAAGATGATGGTTATATTGATGGCTATTTCGATTCATCAAAAAAGAACAAAGAAATCACTCTCGACACTTTAAATGAAGTGTATCCAAAAGCTTCAAAGAGAAAAAATGACGATGAAGAGTTTAGAATAAAGGCTGAAACATACACAAAGTTTATTCAAGATAAAAAAGAACCATATTGGTCAATTTATTTAAATATTCGTGAAATTTCAGTGAATAGAATCAAAGCAAACTATGAAAAACTTGGTTGCTATTTTGATTTGTGGTATGGCGAAAGCAATGCTGCACCTTATGTTGAAGGCGTTGTTAAAACCTTTATTGATAAAGGCTTAACAAGAGAACACGATGGCGCTATTGTTGTTGATGTTGCTAGAGAGGGTGAAAATATTCCAATCGAAAAGAAAAATCCTGATGACCCTCAACTTTACAAAAACCCAATGCCACCTGTTTATCTTAAAAAGAGAAATGGCGCAGATGTTTATGACACAACAGATATTGCAACCATTGAGCAAAGAAATCAAGACTATAATCCAGACAAAATGGTTTATGTTGTTGACAAGCGTCAGGCTGCCCACTTTGAGCGTTGCTTTAGGGCTGTTAAAATGGCAGGAATTTCTCCAGCAGACCAAAAACTTGAATTTTTAGGTTTTGGAACAGTTAATGGCAAAGATGGAAAAGCATTTAAAACCCGTTCAGGTGACACAATTAAACTTGAAGATATCATCAACTTAATTTCAAACGGTGCAAGAGTAAAACTTGCTGAAAATGGAATTGTTGACAATGATGAACTTGCACTTCAAATCGGTGTTGCAGCAATGAAATTTGGTGACCTTTCAAACGCACCAAGCAAAGATTATATTTTTGATATTGATAAATTTACTTCATTTGAAGGAAAGACCGGTCCTTACATTCAATACACAGGTGCAAGAATTCACTCACTTTTAAGAAAGGCAGGTTTAGAAGATAACTTTGATTCTCTTTTAAATTCAATTGATATTGCTGATGAAAACCAAAGAAAGATTGCCATCAACTTCATAAAACTTCAAGAAAGTTATTTCACATCATATAAAGAAAGTTCATTAAGTTCACTTTGCACAGCACTTTTTGATTTCGCTTCAAGTTTCTCAAAATTCTATAATGACACAAGAATTTTAACAGAAAAAGATGAAAAGAAGAAAGATTCTTATCTTGCACTTTGCTTGCTTATTTTGAAAGCATTAAAACAAGCAACAGGTGTTCTAGCATTTGAAATTCCTGAAAAGATGTAGGGAAAGTTTATGGAAAAGAGAAAAATACTTTTACAATCATGCTGCGCACCTTGTTCAACTGCTGTGATTGAAAGACTTGCTGAAGAGTTTGACATCACAATTTTATATTATAATCCAAACATTTATCCTGAAGAAGAATATATTAAACGCAAAAATGAAGAACTTAAATATATAGATATTTATAACTCTAGAAATGAAGATAAAATTAAATTTTTAGACTGTGATTATGAAAGTGAAGTTTTTTATGCAAAAACCAAAGGCTTTGAAGAAGAAAGAGAGGGTGGGGCAAGATGTGCAATCTGCTTTAGACTTCGCCTTGAAAAAACTGCAAGACTTGCAAGAAGTAATGGTTTTGACATTTTTGGAACAACACTTACTGTTAGCCCACATAAAAATGCTGAAATCATAAATGCAATCGGCAAAGAACTTCAAAGGGAATTTGATATCGATTATTTAGAATCAAACTTTAAAAAACAAAATGGATATAAAAGAAGTGTTGAACTTGCAAAAGAAAATGATTTATATCGTCAAAACTATTGTGGCTGTGAGTTTGCACTTCGTGTGCAAGAAAAAGAAGCACCAGAAAGTTTAAATAAAAAATACTAAATAAAAACACACAGCAAAATGCTATGTGTTTTTTGTTTTTGATAGAAAAATTAATAAAGTTCAATTCCTCTTTCTTGAATGAATTCACGAGAGATAAGACCACGCCTGTGCATTTCACCAAGCATTAGGGCAACGCATTCTTCAACATTGTTTAATGTTGTGTCTAAAAGATATGCGTTTTCACACATAATAAGTGGTGAAATTTCTCTGTGAGTATCACGATAATCTCTATCTTTAAGGTCATCAATAACTTTTTGAAGGGAAGTTTTATCACCAAGTTTTTCATAGTCACCAAGGCGGCGTTTTGCTCTTGTTTCAACCTTGCAGTCAACATAAACTTTAAAGTCTGCTTCTGGGAAGATTACCGAACCGATATCTCTGCCTTCCATAACAATGTTTTCGTTGTGGTTTGCTGTGTCTTGTTGAAGCATTCTCACAAATTCACGAATATAAGGCTTGCATGAAAGTTTTGAAACGAAGTTGCTAACTTCTTCAGTGTGAAGTTTGTCAGAAATATTCATTCCGTCAAGAAGCATAACATTTTTTGTTCCATCATAAGTGTAAACAATGTTTGTGTTTTCAATCATATATTGAAGTTTATCATCTTCGTCTTCTTTAATTTTTAAGTTAAGTGCTTTAACGGTGATGGCTCTATAAAGTTCACCGGCACTGAAAAATCCAAAATTTAATTTTTTTGCTAAAAATTTAGCGATTGTTGATTTACCAGAACCAGAAGTTCCGTCTATTGCAATAATCATAATAACTCCTTTTTTATACTATATATATCATATAATAAAAGTTATCAATGTTCAAAATGAAAAACTAATTATTTGGAATTTTTGTGAAATTAGTATATGATTTTAGTATGAGGGGAACAAGAAGGGAAAATAAAGTTGTTAAGTTTATTCGAATAACACTTATAATTGTGTTGTTTCCTTTTGTTGTGGCGTTTTTGATAAAAAATTATTTAAAACACAGAAAAACAAAGAAAGTTAACGCTGAAAAAATTAAAATTTATGACATTTCACAAATCAATTCAATGACAGGCACAGAGTTTGAAAATTATTTAAAATTGCTTTTTGAAAAAATGGGTTATAATGTTTCGCTCACAAAAAAATCAAAAGATTTTGGTGTTGATTTAATTTTAGAAAAAAATGGCAAAAAGACAATTATGCAAGCAAAGTGTTATTCAAACACGGTTGGGGTTTCAGCTGTGCAAGAAATAATTTCAGCAAGAAATCATTACAACATTTTTGATGCGATTGTTATGACAAACAAAACCTTTTCAAAAGAAGCGCAAATTTTGGCAGAAGAAAGCAAGGTTATGCTTGCAGGACAAGAAGAACTTGAAAGTTTGGTTTCAAAGTATCCCGTTTATTTTGAAAGAGAAGTTCAAAAGTGTGTTGCAACCAAAATTGAAGCAATAAAAGAAATAGAAACGAAGTATCCTTATTGGATTTAAATTTTTTGTCTAACTTTATAAATTATGATTAAATTTAAAGGCTCAAGCATAAACTAGTTTTGAGGTAAAATGCTTAAATATGTTTGAACTTACAATTAGCACGGCACTTGCTGACAGCGAATATATTTCTAACTTTTATAACAAATTTAAAGGTGAAATAAAAAGAAATTCTTGCCTTATTGAAAAGATAAATTATTTTAATCGAAGTTATGTAACTTTTGCGATAAAAAAAGAACTTAAGGATTATTTTATTGCAAAAATTTTGGATGAGATTGTTTATATTATTATAGATAGATATAAAACCAAATTTTTTGAAGAACGATTAAATGCAGAAAATCAAAATGTATTATTTCAGTCTTTTTTGAAATCAATATCGATTTTTGATGGTGATATTGACAAAGAATGTATTGTTAAAAATATCGAATTTTCAGGGCAAATACTTATTGATAGTTTATATCATTTCAGGTTGCAAGAACTAAAGAGCAGATGGCAAAAAACTATTGATATGATTCTACTCAATGGAATACATAAGCAAAATTCATCAATGATTGACATTATGAAATATTTAACAACAATGTCTGAAAACACAGTTCAAAATGCAGAAGTTGAAATTATTGATAAAAATTTAAAAATTAAGTTTTTTGAAAAGATAAAAAATTATAAAAATGATTTTTCAGGGCTTTCAAATTTTTTGACTGAAATGATTGAGTTAAACCCTGCAAGAATCATTATAAAAAACAGTGATGAGTCTGGGGAAGAAGTTGTTTCAATGCTTTGCAAAATTTTTCATAATAAAATAATTTTTTAGGTAAATAAAATATTGACAAATATTTTTTTTGGAATATAATAATGTTATACTTGCAGAACAAGTAGGTTGCAAAAACTGATTCAAGAGAGAAGAAATCATGGGCTGGAAGTTTCTTCATTAAAGATTGCGATTGAAACCACCTGCATTTTAGACATTTTAATAACATTTAACGAGGTTGAATTTTCAACGAAGTAAGGTGGAACCACGATTATAATATCGTCCTTATGCTAATTTTTTTGGCATAAGGATTTTTTTATTCTTATGCTAACAGGAGGAACTTATGAAAATAACATTAAGAGATGAAATTAAAGAATTTGAAGTGGGCGTGTCAACTCTTGATATTGCAAAGTCAATTTCAGAAGGCTTGGCAAGAATGGCAGTTTGTGGCAAAATTGGTGATGAACTTGTTGACCTTAATATGCCAATTAAAGAAGACTGCACTCTTGAAATTATCACAAACAAAAGCCCTGAATATCAAGAGGTTTTAAGACACTCAACTGCCCATGTTTTAGCGCAAGCAGTTAAAACAATTTATCCAACAGCAAAATGTTGGGTTGGACCTGCAACAAAAGATGGCTTTTATTATGACTTTGATTTTAAAACTCCAATTACAAACGAAGACCTTTCAATGATTGAAGATGAAATGAAAAGAATCATAAAGGCTAATTTTGATATTGTTAGAAAAGAAGTAACAAAAGCAGAAGCAATCAAAATTATGAAGGCTGAAAAAGAACCTTATAAAGTTGAACTTATTGAAGGTTTTGAAGATGGTGCAACAATCACAACTTACACTCAAGGTGATTACGTTGAAGTTTGTGCAGGCCCTCACATCAAATCAACAGGACTCATTAAAGCATTCAAACTCACAAAAATTTCAGGCGCTTACCTTAAAGGTGACAGCAAAAACAAAATGCTTACTCGTATTTATGGTGTTGTGTTTGATAAAAAGAGTGAAATGGATGAATACTTTAGACTTTTAGAAGAAGCAATGAAGCGTGACCACAGAAAACTTGGCAAAGAACTTGATTTATTCTTCTTTGATGAAACTGCTCCTGGAATGGCTTATTGGATGCCAAAAGGTTTCACAATGCTCAATACTCTTATTAATTATTGGAGAGAACTTCACAGAAAGAAAGGTTATCAAGAATTTTCTGGACCACAACTCAACAGTTCTGTTTTATGGAAAACTTCAGGTCACTGGGACCACTATAAAGAAGATATGTTTGTTTTAACTGATGCTGATGGTGCAGAACAAGCATTGAAACCAATGAACTGTCCTAACTCTATTAAAATCTTCCAAAGCAAAACAAGAAGTTATAAAGACTTGCCACTTCGTTTCAACGATGTCGATGTTATTCATAGAAACGAAAAGAGTGGTCAACTTAATGGTTTGTTTAGAGTAAGAATGTTCCGTCAAGATGACTCTCACAACTTTGTGACAAAAGATCAAATTGGTAGCGAAATTAAAGAGATTTTGAAAATTGCTGGCGAAATTTATAAAGTGTTCAATCTTCCATATATTTTAACTTTATCAACAAGACCAGATGATTTTATGGGTGAAATTGAAACTTGGAATCAAGCTGAAAAAGAACTCAAAGAAGTTTTAAATGAACTTTGTGGCGAAGGTCAATATAGAATCAATGAAGGTGATGGTGCTTTCTATGGTCCTAAAATTGATATCAAAATGCAAGACTGCTTGGGCAGAGAATGGCAAATGGGAACAATTCAAGTTGATTTCCAACTTCCACAAAGATTTGAACTTTCTTATATTGATAAAGATGGTTCAAAACAAATGCCTATTATGATTCACAGAGCAATTCTTGGTTCATTTGAAAGATTTATCGGCATTATCACAGAGCATTTTGCTGGTGCTTTCCCAACATGGCTTTCACCAGTTCAGGTTAAAGTTATTTCAGTTTCTGAAAAGAGTGCTGCTTATGCAACAAGCGTTGCTGAAAAGTTTGACGCACAAGGCGTTAGAGTTGATGTTGATAATTCTGATGAACGTATTGGTTACAAAATTAGACTTGCTCAAATGGAAAAAGTGCCTTATATGATTATTCTTGGTGAAAACGAAGCAAATTCAGGCAAAGTTTCAATCCGTAAGAGAAACGGTGAAGAAATTAAAGACCTTTCATTTGATGATGCACTTTCAATGATTAAAAAAGATATTGCTGACAGAGTTTAAAAATTTGCCTTTTTAGGAGGCGTTTATGGAATATACGATTAGAAAATATAAAAAAGGTGATGGTGAGCAGATTGTTCCACTTAAAAATATTTCTTGGAGGTCTGCTTATTCACACATTTTTCCAGAAGAAGTTTTTATTGATAATGAAAACAAAGCACCAGAAAAAATCAAAACCTTTGATGATGATTTAAAATCAAAAGGTGGCGTTTGCTATGTTGCTGAATCTGGTGGCAAAATTATTGGCGTTATGATTTACAACCTAAAGTGTGAAGTTGAATATTTTGCTAAAATGGGTTATGCACAACTTGCAGTTTTATATCTTCACCCAGACACTCAAAGGCAAGGAATTGGAAAAGCATTGTTTGATTTGTTTGTGAAAAATTTGAAAGAATTAAAACAAGAAAAATTTTGCATTGGTGTTTTAGAAGAAAACTTTAATGGAAGAAAGGCTTATGAAAAATGGGGTGGAAAGTTGACAGGTGTCACAGTTGACTTTGTTAGGCTTAACAAACCATACACCGAAGTCTTTTATGAATATGACACAAATATGTTATAAAAAAGGCAGTGATTTATTTCACTGCTTTTTAATATTGACAGATTTTAAAAATTGAATATAATAATAAACAGAAAGTGATTGGCTCGGTATTGGCTTGTGCCTTTGTCCTTGTAGCCCCCACAGACTTGGGGTTGAAATAACACCCGTGGCACTTTCTTTTTTTATTGTTTTTTAATATTGACAAATTAGAGAAGTTTGGTATAATTAAATGTAGAATTACATTGACCTTATAATTATAAGGCAAGTCGAAAGGACGGAGTGTAATTCTTTTTTTATTGCAAAATATATTGATTTTATTAAGATAATAGAATATAATAATCATAGATAGACCCGTGATAATGTAAGTTATCGCCCAGAGGCTATCTTTTTTATTATAAAAAGTTTAATCAAAATTTGGTTATAAAAATATTATAAAAGTGCTTGACAAGGTGACTTTCTTGTGATAAACTACTTGTGTTTATTGAAGAGAAAGAACACTTTCCACCAAGCGAATGAAAGATTTTGCTTCGGTCAAATATAATAATGCTAGTTACCCGAAATTTTGGCACATTTTTATGTGCAACCTTAAATTTTGGAATTATTATATAGTGAGTGGATTTTCTTTAATGTAAACCACTCACTTTTTTTGTGAATCAAAAAGAGTGAAAATATATTTTTAGGAGAACTATGGCAGTTAAACAACAAGAAACCCAAATCAATGATAGCATTCGTGACCCAGAAGTTAGAGTTGTTGGCGCTAATGGCGAACAACTTGGAATTATGAGCGCTCGTGAGGCGAACAAGATTGCTGAAGAGCAAGACCTTGACCTTGTTAAAATCTCTCCAAGCACAAATCCACCGGTTTGTAAAATTATGGACTATGGTAAATATGTGTTTGATAAAGCAAAGAGAGAAAAAGAACAAAGAAAAAATCAAAAGATTGTTGCCTTGAAAGAAGTTCAACTTTCAATGACAATCGAAAAACACGACATCGACATCAAAGCAAAAAATGCAATTAAATTTTTGCAAAACGGTGATAAGGTTAAAGTTTCTATTCGTATGAGTGGAAGACAACAAGCCTATGCAGACCGTGGTGTTCAAACTGAAAACGATTTTGCTGCTAGCCTTGAAGAAATTGCTGTGATTGAAAAACCAGCAAAAGTTGAAGGCAGAAACATCATTATGATTCTTGCACCAAAAAATGCAAAAAAATAATCAGTTCTTTTAAATTATTTAGGTATACAGGAGGAAATTTATTATGCCAAAACAAAAAAATAGAAGTGCCGTTAAGAAAAGATTTATTGTACTCAAGAGCGGCAGAGTTAAAAGAGGTCAACAAAACCACAGACACTTACTTTCAAACAAAGAAAGACATAGAAAGAGAGACCTTCGTCAAGGTGCTTATGTTGAAGGAAAGCAAGTTAAAACAGTTAAAATTCTTGTAGGAAAACAAGGTTAATAAAGGCAGGAGGACGAAGAAATGAGAATTAAAAGAAGCGTAAACGCACACCAAAAGCGTATTAAGATTTTAAAATCAGCAAAAGGTTACTATGGCTCAAAGAGCAAACTTGTTAGAGTTGCTCGTCAAGCAGTTATGAAGAGTGGTAACTATGCTTACACATCAAGAAGACTCAAAAAGAGAGACTTTAGAAGACTTTGGAATATTAGAATCAATGCTGAAGCAAGAGTTAATGGTCTTTCATACAGCAATTTAATTCATGGTCTTAAACTTGCTAACATTGAACTTAACAGAAAAGTTCTTGCTGAACTTGCAGTTTCTGACAAAAATGCTTTTGCAAAAGTTTGTGAATCAGCAAAAGCAGCACTTGCAAAATAATTAAGTTTGTAAGCTTAAACTTAATGCCTAATCGGGTTTGGGCATTAAGTTTTTTTTGTTATAAAAAATAATATTTGGTCAAAGGAAAATATTATGATTGAAGGAATTATATCTAGCGTTGATAATAAAATGATAAAAGAGGCTAGAAGTTTAAACGATAAAAAACACAGAAGATTTCACGGAAAGTTTTTGGTTGATGGTGAAAAACTTGTAAACGAAGTGGTTTGTGGTGCAATGGAAGTTGATAAACTTTTTGTTGAAGCATCAAAACTTCACGATTTTTCTTATATTCTTGAAAAGTTTAATGGAACAGTTGTTCCTGTTACAGGCAAGGTTTTAAATTCAATCTCTGAAAATGTGACTCCTCAAGGAATCATTGCTGAAGTTGTTATGCGTGAAACAATTGAGTTTAAGCCTGCTGAAAATGAGCCAATTTTGGTGCTTGACAGAATTCAAGACCCTGGAAACCTCGGCACAATCATTAGAACTGCAGCAGCAACGGGGTTTAACAATATTGTTTTGATAGACACTGTTGACCCATATTCACCAAAAGTTGTTAGAAGTTCAAGTGGTGGAATTTTTTACACTGATATTTTTCGTATGACTGAAAATGAAATCATTTCATTTTGCCAAAAAAGAAACATTGAAATTTTGATTGCAGATATGGGTGGGGAAAATATTTTCAAAACTCAAATTGAAAATAAAAATTATGCTCTTGTTATTGGAAATGAAGGTCAAGGCGTGAGCACAACTTTCAAAGAAACAGGCAGAGCAATTTCACTTCCAATGAAAGAACAAATGGAATCACTTAACGCTGGAATTTCAGCAAGTGTTTTAATGTACACACTTCTTGGAAAAGATATTTAGAACAAACAAAATAGTGAAATAAAAATTTATTGATTATTTTTGCTGATTGTATTATAATGAAAAGGGTGCTATGAAATATAGCACATAAAAAATTAAAATTAGGTATTATTATTAGGAGGATTATTATGAGCGGACACTCAAAATGGCACAATATTCAAGCAACAAAAAATAAAGCAGACGCTGCTAGAGGAAAAATTTTCACAAAGATTGGTCGTGAAATCGCAGTTGCTGTTAAACTTGGTGGCCCTGACCCTAATATAAATAGTAAATTATATGATGTTATTCAAAAGGCAAAAGCAAACAATATGCCAAACGATAACATCACTCGTTCAATCAAAAAGGCAAGTGGTGGTGAAGAAGCAGGAAATTATGACCCAATCACTTATGAAGGTTACGGTTCACACGGCGTTGCACTTATTGTTGAATGTTTAACAGATAACAGAAACAGAACTGCAGCCGATGTTAGACACTTATTCACTAAATTTGGTGGAAGTTTAGGAACAACCGGAAGCGTTTCATATATGTTTGACCATAATGGAATGATTGTTATTTCTAGAACAAGCAATACAAATGAAGATGCTGTTATGATGACAGCTCTTGATGCTGGTGCTGAAGATGTTATGACAAATGATGATTGCTATGAAGTTATCACAAAACCAGAAAACTTGCACGCAGTTAGAAAAGCATTTGAAGAGGGTGGTTATGAAGTGCTTTCTTCAGAAGTTGAGTATGTTCCACAAAACGAAATTGCACTTGATAAGGATTCTGCAATTTCAGTAAACAAACTTATTTTAAGTTTGGAAGACCTTGATGATGTTCAAAATGTTTATTCAAACGCAGACCTTTCTGTGCTTGACCAATAATATTAGTTTTGAGGTTTAGGAGGAATTATGGTTAGTCATGTTAAACTTGAAATTGCAATACAAATTGTTGCAGAAAAAATCGCTAATTTATATAGAAAGATAGATTTAGCGACATCTGAAGAAGAAGCAAATTTTTACAAAAATGAATTAGACAATGCATTTTATGAAAAAGAACTTGTTGCCGTTGGCAATATGGATGCAATTAATGCTGTTTTATCAGCAAATAAAAAGGGGGCTAAATAATTATGGAAAATCTTAATGAAAAAAGCCCTGAATATATTGAATTTTTAAGAACAAGAATTGCTCCAAGTGTTCAACCTGAAGTTGCTGAAATGATGATTCATTATGCACTTTCTGAAAGTGAGCATATGAGAGTTTTAGACCAAATTAGAGATTATTGCTTTAGAGGTAGAGCGCCAATTGAAAGACCTTACAAAAGACCAAAAGCATATCTTGTTATTGCACAAACTGGTGCGGGAAAGAGTAATTTAACAATGAAAATTCAAAAATCAAATCCAAATATTGTTATTATTGACTCTGACGCATTTAAAGCATTTAACCCAAATAAAGATGAAATTAAAGACAAATATCCACAATATTATGGACATTTAACCGGTCTTGATGCATATCTTCACAGAGATGAAGTTTATGATGAAGCTTTGAAAAAAGGCTACAACATTTTAATTGAAGTTGCACCTTCTTCAAAAGATTTATTATTCAACATCAATTTTGAAGAACTTCTTGAACATGGATATGATATTGAAGCGTTCATTTTATCAGTATCTGAAGAAAATAGTTTGCTTTCAGTTCATGAGCGTTATGAAGGACAAATTGAATCAGGAATGGAAGCACCAAAACTTACTGACCTTAAAAGAGCAAGAGATTCTGCTGCCGCAGTTCCTCTTATCATCAATGATTTGCTTGAAAATCATCCAGAAGTTAAACTTGTTTTATTCAAAAGAGCAGTTGTTAAAGAAAAATCTCGTGAAGTTGCTGACCCTGTATTTATCACAGAAAATAGAGAAGGTTTTATGCAAGCATATAATGAAGCAAAACAAGATGACCTTGCAAGAACACTTGATGAAGCAGACCATAGAATTGAAGTTGTTAGAAATCAAATGAGTACAAGAGGTGCACATCCACTTCATGTAAAGCAATTTGATGAAATCTGCAGCATTATTGAAAACACAAAACAAAAAGGTTAAAAAACAAAACTTGAGAGTATTCTCAAGTTTTTTTAATGGCTGATTTGTCTTGTATCTGCTTAATTTATTGACTTTAGGCAAGATTTTATGTAAAGTTATATTATGATTATTCTTGGCATAGACCCTGGATATGCAATCGTTGGCTACGGAATTATTGAAAAACTTCCAAACGGAAAATGCAATGTTATTGACTATGGTGCAATCAACACACCAAAAGATGAAGATTTTCCGGTTCGTCTTGCAATGATTCAAGATGGAATGAAATGTTTAATTTCAAAATTCAAGCCAGATGCTATCGCAGTGGAAGAATTATTTTTTAATCAAAACATCACAACGGGAATTGCTGTTGCTGAAGCAAGAGGGGTTATTCTTTGCACAGCAATTCAAGCAGTTCCAAGAGTTTTTGAATTTACGCCAATGCAGATAAAAAGGGCAATCACAGGCACAGGAAAGGCTGAAAAGAAACAAGTTCAGTTTATGACAAAAACGATTTTGGGGTTAAAATCGGTTCCAAAGCCTGATGATGCGGCCGATGCACTTGCAGTGGCTCTTTGTCTTGCGCAAACAAATGTTAATATTGCAGACGCTGAAGTTAAAGTGTTTACAAATAACAATTTAAAAGCAAATGATAGAAATGAAATTTTAAAAAGAAGGAAAAAATAATGATTTATTCGCTAACCGGCAAAGTTTCAATTTTAAATGAAAATACAATTATTGTTGACACAGGTGCGATGGCTTTTGAAGTGATTTGCTCATCATTTTCGGCTTATGCACTTTCATCAAAACCAGAGCCACAAAAAGTTTTAACTTATCTTCAAGTTCGTGAAGATGGAATGACTCTTTTTGGTTTTTCATCACAAAAAGAAAAATCAATTTTTACTGATTTGATTCAAATTTCAGGTGTTGGTCCAAAAATGGCATCAACAATACTTTCAGGTCTTCCTGTTGATGAAATCATTAAAGCAATAGCAACTTCTGATGTAAAAACTCTCTCTAGCATAAAAGGGCTTGGAAAGAAAACAGCAGAGCGTATTGCACTTGAATTAAGTTCAAAATTTGGGGCAGAAGATGCTCTTGAGAGCATTATGTCTAGCGACACAAAACTTGCACCAAAACAAACCTTGAAGAAAGAGGTTGAAGAAACTGCCGAAGTTTTGGTTTCAATGGGAATGTCTAAAAATGATGCAGTTGAGCTTGCAAAATCAAATTATACAGATGGTATGACAAGTGAACAACTTGTTGTTTGCTGTCTTAAAAATATGCACAAATAATAGGGAGGGTGTTTCTTATGGATAATTATCAAGATGAGAGTTATTATGAAAAGTTCATCACAAGTTCAAAAGACCAAGATGAAGAACGATTTGTTTCAAGTTCAAAAACGATAGATGATGCTCAAATTGAAAATGTGTTAAGGCCAAAAACAATGGATGATTATGTTGGTCAAACCAAAGTTAAAGAAAATTTAATGGTCTATATTTCTGCTGCAAAAAAGAGAAATGAAGCACTTGACCATGTGCTTTTATATGGACCTCCTGGACTTGGAAAAACCACACTTTCAGCAATCATTGCAAATGAAATGGGGGTAAGTTTAAAGCAAACATCTGGACCTGCTATTGAAAAGCCTTATGACCTTGCTTCAATTCTTACTAATCTTTCAGAAAATGATGTGCTTTTTATTGATGAAATTCACAGACTCAATCATTCGATTGAAGAGGTTTTATATCCTGCTATGGAAGACCATGCAATCGATTATATTATCGGTTCGGGTCCAGGTGCAAAATCAATGCGTATTCCACTTGCAAACTTCACTCTTGTTGGTGCAACCACAAAAGCAGGTATGATTTCAAGCCCACTTCGTGATAGATTTGGTGTTATTTGCAAACTTGAACTTTATTCAGCAAAAGAACTTTCACAAATTGTTATGCGTTCTGCAAAAATTTTAGGTGCTGAAATTGATAAAGAATCAGCAGACCTTATTGCTTCAAGGTGCAGAGGAACTCCTAGAATTGCAAACCGAATTTTAAAGCGTGTTCGTGATTTTGCTGATGTTTTAAATGATGGAAAAATCACAACAAAAATTACACTTCACGCACTTGAAAAAATGGATATTGACAGCATTGGTCTTGATGCAGTTGATAGAAAAATGCTTATTACTATGATTGAAAACTTTAAAGGCAAGCCGGTTGGTCTTGACACTCTTGGTGCAGTGACTGGTGAAGAACCAGATACCATTGAAGATGTTTATGAACCATATTTAATGCAAATTGGCTTTATTGCAAGAACTCCAAGAGGAAGAATACCTCTTGAGCCTGCGTACACTCATTTGGGTTATAAAATTGAAGATATTGTAAAATAGGGAATCATTATGAAAAATTATTTTATATTGCACGGTTCATTTGGAAGCCCTTATTCAAATTGGTTTCCTTGGCTTTCTGCTGAAATTGAAAAAACAAAACCAAATTCGCAAGAAGAAAGCATTTGTTACACACCACAATTTCCAACAGGAGTTGGTTTTCAAAATTATGAAAATTGGCAAAATGTTTTAAAAGCTTATGCAAATGTAGGGTTGATAAACGCAGAAACAACAATTTTTGCTCACAGCATTGCACCGGTTTTTGTGTGCAAATTTTTGATAGAAAACAATATCAAAGTAAAAAAACTTGTTTTTGTGTGTGGTTTTAACAATTATTTTGGTGTTAGCCCTGATTATGATGAAGTAAATAAAACAATGTTTTTGGAAAAGGGTATTGAAAAAATTAAAGTTTTGTGCGATGATATAACCTGCATTTATTCAAACAACGACCCTTATGTGAAATTTGAAGCAGAAAAAGATTTTGCAAGCATAGTTTCACACAAACAAATTATTATAGAAAATGGGGGACATTTAAACGCTGAAACAGGCTTTAAAGAGTTTCCTTTATTAAAGGATTTTATATAAAATTATGGAAATTTTAAAAACTAGTGATTTCAATTATGAACTTCCTGAAGAACTTATTGCGCAAACTCCGGTTAGTCCAAGAGATTCAGCAAGAATGCTTGTTTATGATAAAAATAATGACAAAACAGAACATAAGATTTTTAGGGATATTTTAGATTATCTCTCGGAAAATGATGTGCTTGTTTTGAACAATACAAGGGTTATTCCTGCACGTCTTTTTGCAAGCAAAGTGACAGGTGCAAAAATCGAAGTGTTTTTGCTTAAAAGGTTAAACCTCACAGATTATGAAGTTTTAATGAAACCAGCAAAGAAAGCACCGGTTGGAACAAAACTCATTTTTTCAGACAATCTTTACTGTGATGTAATTGAAAATCAAGAAGAAATTGGTGGAAGAATTATTCGTTTTAATGTGGGAGAGGGTACTCTTGAAGAAGAACTTGACAGAATTGGTGAAGTGCCACTTCCTCCATATATTCATGAAAAACTTGAAGATGATGAAGAATATCAAACCATTTATTCAAAAATAAAAGGCTCATCGGCTGCACCAACAGCAGGACTTCATTTCACAGAAGAACTTATGCAAAAAATTCGTGATAAAGGTGTTCAAATTGAAGAAGTAACTCTTCAAGTTGGGCTTGGAACATTTAGACCGGTTTCGGAAGAAAATGCTCTTGAACACAAAATGCATAGTGAAGAAATTGTGGTTTCACCAGAAGTTGCAGAGCGTTTAAACAAGGCAAAAGCTGAAGGTAAAAGAATTATTGCTGTTGGAACAACAACAGTTAGAACTCTTGAGTCTGCAGCAGACAAAGTGGGTCACATTGAGCCTTGCGAAAAAGAAACTAATATTTTTATTTATCCAGGCGTTGAACTCAAATTTGTTGACGCACTTATCACAAACTTCCATTTGCCTGAAAGCACACTTGTTATGCTTGTTTCAGCATTTATTGGAAGAGAAAAAACACTTGAGCTTTACAATGAAGCTGTTAAAGAAAGGTATCGTTTCTTCAGTTTTGGAGATTGTTGCTTCTTCTTTTAGAAAGAAAATTTAAAGGGAAATTATGGAAAACAAAAACTTTTCATTTGAAACAAAATTAAAATCATCAAACACATACGGCAGAATTGGTGTGCTTCACACTCCTCATGGGGATATTGAAACACCTGTTTTTATGCCTGTTGGAACAAGAGCAACAGTTAAAGCAGTTGAGCCAAGAGAACTTGAAGAAGTTAATGCTCAAATAATACTCGCAAACACTTATCACTGTTATCTTCGTCCATCACCTGAACTTGTTCAAAAAGCTGGTGGGCTTCATAAGTTTATGAATTGGAAAAGACCAATCTTAACAGATTCTGGTGGTTTTCAAGTTTTTTCACTTTCAGATATGAATAAAATCACTGAAGATGGCGTTGAATTCAAGTCACATCTTGATGGTTCAAAACATTTTTTTACACCTGAAAAATCTATTGATATTCAAAATAAACTTGGTGCCGATATTATTATGGCATTTGATGAATGTTCAGATTATGGTGTTGATAAAAAATACGCAAAAGCAGCACTTGACAGAACTGAACGCTGGCTTGACAGATGTATTGCATATCATAAAAATGATAAGCAATTATTGTTCCCAATTGTTCAAGGAAACTTTTATGCAGATTTAAGACTCAAAGCACTTGAAAATGTTAAAAAGAAAGCAACTGTTGGTTTTTCAATCGGTGGTCTTTCAGTTGGTGAGCCAAAAGATAAAATGTATGAAATGCTTGATGTGCTTGCTCCAGAATATCCAGAAGATAAAGTTCGTTATTTGATGGGTGTTGGAAGTCCCGACTGCTTAATTGAAGGCGTTATTCGTGGAATTGATATGTTTGACTGCGTGCTTCCAACAAGAAATGCAAGAAATGGAACAGCCTTAACAAGCAAGGGCAAGGTTGTTGTTAAAAATGGAATGTATAAGGAAGATTTTACAACCCTTGATGATGAATGTGATTGTTATGCGTGCAAAAATTTTACAAAAGCTTATCTTCGTCACTTATTCAATGTTGATGAAATTTTGGGGGCACAGCTTCTTTCAATTCACAATATCAGGTATCTCACTCATTTAATGGAGCAAATCAAAGAGGCTATTCGTGAAGACAGGCTTTTGGAGTTTAGAGAAGAATATTTAAAAAAGACAAATTATTAAAAATTTTGACAAATTTAACTTTGTTAAAATTAGCAAAATAATAAAATCTGTTGATTTATATAAAAAATTTTGGTAAACTTTGGTTAGTTTATAAAGGAGATAAAAAAATGAATTTAATTTGCGCAGAAAATGGTAATGCAGGCTCAATCGTTATTTATGTTGTTTTAATTGTTGCAATGCTTGCACTTTTAATTATGCCTTATTTCACTCAAAAGAAAAAAAGTCAAGAATTTGCAAAAATGCTTGAAGCAATGAAGGTTGGTGACCTTGTTAAAACTGCTGGTGGAATTATCGGTAGAATCACAAAAATCACTGATAAAGGTGACATTAAAACAGTTATTTTAGAAACAGGTTCAAAGTCAGAAAAATCATACATGGAATTTGATATGGCAATGATTTATTGTGTTTTAAAATCAACAAAAGTTGAAGAAACTGAAGAAGTTGCAGAAACTGTAGAAAACGCTGCTGAAGAAACTCTTCCAACCGCAGAAGTAACTGAAGAAATTAAATCAGAAGAATCAGCAGAAGAAAAACCAAAAAAGGCTGCTGCTAAAAAGACAACAGCAAAGAAAACAACAACTGCTAAAAAAACAACAAAGAAATAAGAAAAAGGCGACGTTAAGTCGTCTTTTTTATTGTAAATTTTAGCATAAATAATTGCATAGTTAAATATAATTTAACAGAGGTAAGTTTATGTTAAATGTAGAAACAATAAAAAATACATTTTCAAAAGGTGTGATTTTGGATTTTGTAAAAGGAATAATAATTGCGATAGCATTAAGCTTGGGTCTAACAGTTTTATTTGCTTTTATTTTAAAATGGGTGAATATTTCAGATACATTTATTCCAGCAATCACACTTTTAATTAAAGGTGTAAGCATTTTAGTTGGTTCACTTATTGCAGTTAAAGGCAATGCAAAAGGGCTTATTAAAGGTGCTAGTTTTGGCGAAATTTATATTATTTTTGCATTTTTGATTTTTTCAGTGCTTTCTGGAGGATTTGAGTTTAGCACAAGTTTTGTTTTAGATTTGATTTTTTCAGGACTTCTTGGTGGAATTGTTGGAATTGTCAAAGTAAATCGTGCGACAAATGTTTAATAATTGAAAAAAATTAATAAAAATTTTCACTAGGGGTTAACTCTAGTGTTTTTTATTATAAATTCAGTTATAAAATGCACATTTTTGCTAAATATTTTTTATAATAGATTGACCTTTTGTGGTTATTTGGGGTATAATAATCGCGATTATAAAATAAGGAAATTTAGCAATGAAAAAATTTAAGAAAAGTACAGCTATTGTTTTATCAGTAATTTTAAGTGTTGTTTTAATTGCTGGTGTTTTATTCTCATTTGTTCCAATGAAATTTGGCTCAAAAAAGTGGGAATCATTTTCAGGCACTATAAGTATGTCATCTGATATCACAGGTGGTTTATATGGTGAATTTAATATCAAAACCGAAAATGCTTCAACAAAAGATATTGTTAGCTCAATGGAAAACATAAAAACAGTTTTCGAAGAAGATGGCTATAAAAATGTCAATGTTTATGCTATTGGTAATAAGAAAATTAGAGTAGAAGCAGGTTATTCAAAATCTAGCAGAACATTTGTTGAAGTTTATAACAAAATTTCATCAATTGCTGCTGGTGCATTTTCACTTCGAACAACCTATGAAGTTGAAGAAACAACAGTTTCTATGAGTGGTGCTGAATGTGTTGATGAAGTTAAAGTTTTCACAAATAATGACACAAAGTACATTTCAGTTGTTTTTAATGAAGAAGGTGAAAAACAATTTGAAAATCTTTGTAGCAAAGCTTCAGGTTCAATTTATATTGCACTTGGTGATTATGCTCAACAACTTTCAATTCAATCAGTTCAATCATATAAAGAATTAACACTTTCTGATGATGATTACACAAATCTTATGGAACTTAAAAATAACATCGTTCTTGGTTGTATGAAAGTTGAAATTGACACAGCTTCTGTTAAAATTAACACAATGTCTGCAAGTTTAACAGCAGGTGAATCAGGAAGTACACTTAATGCTGCTGGTTATGCAACAAGCACTGCGCTTAAATTAATTTTGATTGCAGCAGGAACAGTAGCAGCACTTTTAGTTGCATTCTTTGCTGTTAGATTTGGTTTATATTCAATTTTAATGTTTATTACATTATTATTTAACGCATTTTTATTTACAATGATTATGAATATAATTCCATCAGTTGAGCTTGGTTTATCTTCATTTGTTGTAATGATTTTGGGTGTTGCAGTGATTTATACATACGCTTATCTTTATGCAAATGCAGTTAAAAAAGAATATAAAGAAGGAAAATCATTCAATGCTTCACTTCAAGCAGCTTTCAAAAAGTCACTTCCAAGCACTTTGATTTCAAACATCACTATGCTTATTGCTTCAATTCTCTTGCTTGTTCTTTCATTTGGTGAAATTTCAAGTGCTGCAATTGTGTTTGCAATTTGTTCATTCTTAAGCTTGTTTACAAACTTGATTTTGATTCCGCTTTTAGTTAAAATTTCTATTTCTTTTGGAAACTTTGGTTTCAAATTGTTTAGACTCAAAAAGAGATTAGATTTTTCAAGTAGAATTGATGAAGATGCTAGTTTAAAGGAGGCTGAATAATATGAAACAAACAAAAAAATATCCACTTTTAGTTAGTATGATTATTTCTTTTGCTATCATTATTGCTTCACTTTTTGTTCTTGGTTTTGCCGGAATGAATATGGGAACAAACCTTGGTGGTGGAAGTCAATTTGAAGTTAATATTCCAAATGGAACAGATACAAAAGAATTTGTTGCAGATATTAAAACTGTTTTAAAAGATAATGGTTATACATTTGATTCTTCAACTATTGAAGATAAATATGTTGCTATTGATAATGATGGAAATTTCACAAAACAAGTTGTTGTTGTTAAAATTTCTCAAAATAATTTAACTGATGCTCAAAAAGCAGAACTTGCGAAAAACGTTGCAACAGCACTCGGTGTTAATGAATCTTATGTTTCTTTAGCTGAAAACATTGTTGCTCAAACAACAGGTAAAAATGTTTTATCTCTTGGCATCGCAATTGGAATTGTTGCATTTGCACTCTTTGTGTTTGCTTGGGTTCGTTATGATGTGTTTGCTGGTTTGTCGTTTATTATCGCATTCCTTCACAACATTATCTTATATTTATCACTCACCATTGTAACAAGACTTGAACTTACAATATTTGCTCTCACAATGGTATTTATTTTCACACTTGTAATGAGTATTGTTCTCGTTCATATTTATGAAGAATATAGAAAAGAAGCAAGACTTCACATTTCAGACAAACTTACAGTTTCTGAAAGAATGATGAATGCTGAAAAGAAAACAATTAAACCATTTGCATTTATTTCTATTGCATCTGTTGTTGCTGCAGTATTTATGTTGTTTGTTCCACTTGCAGCAGTTAAATTTATGGCTCTTGCAATTTTACTTGCTCTTGTTGTAACAGCTTACACATCACTTCTTGTTGGACCTGCTTCTTACGTTGCACTTTTAGATATTCGTGAAACTAGAAGAAATGCAGTTTTAAGTAGAAATGATACAGTTAACAAAGTTATCAAAAAGAAAATTAAAGATAGCAAAAAGACAAAAGTTGAAGAAGAAAAAGCAGAAGTGGTTGAAGAAAAACCTGTAGAGCAAAAAGCAGAAAAGGTTGAAGAAAAGAAAGTAAAAGAAGAAACAGAGGAAAAGAAAACTGTTAGAAAAACTACAACTTCAACAAATAAATATGCTACAAGAAAAAACACTAAAAAGAAAAAATAGTTAAAAAAGCAAAAAATGAGTGAAAATTTCACTCATTTTTTTGTGTTTATTATTTTCTGTTTCAAAGAATAATTGATTTTTGAAATTTCTTGTGTTAAACTTTTCTTAAATTAGAATGGACGATTATTTATGAAATTAGAAGATAAGAGAATAATTGAATACGTAAAAAGAAAACATAATGGTGAAAATTTCGATTTAGAGAAATTTTTAAATCCATCAGAATCAGACCTTCGTGATGCAAATAAACTAAAAAATATCAAAGATGCTGTTCAAAAAATTAAAACAGCAATAGCAGAAAATAAAAAAATTTTAGTTTATGGCGATTATGATTCAGATGGAATTTGTTCAACCACAATTTTATATTTATATTTTAAAAGTGTTGGTGCTAATGTTGATGTTTTTATTCCAAATCGATTTGAAAATGGTTATGGAATCAGTGTTGAAGCAATTGAAGAAATTCAAGAGTTTTTTTCTCCAGACCTCATAGTTACAGTTGACCTTGGAATCACAGCTGTTGAAGAAGTTGAGATTTTAAAGCAAGAGGGCATTGACATTGTTATCACTGACCATCACATTCCACTAGCAGAGATTCCTGAATGTGTTGTTGTTGACCCAAAACTCGAAAGTGATTATGGTTTTGACTCTCTTTGTGGTGCAGGTGTTGCTATGAAACTTGTTGAGGCAATGGCAGGAAGAGAAGAAGCTAACAAATATTTAGATTTAGCTGCTATCGCAACTGTTGGTGACATTGTTCCGCTTATTGATGAAAATAGGGCAATTGCGAAACTTGGTATTGATAAAATAAACAAAGGTGAATGTTTAAAATCAATTTCATTTATGCTAAAAAAATTAGAATTTGAAAAAATCAATTCAACTGATATAAGTTTTAAAATTGTCCCAAGACTTAACGCTTGTGGCAGAATGGACAGTGCAATAAAAGTTTTCGAGTTTTTTATAGAAACAAATGAAAAATTTTTAGAAGAAAAATATGCGGAAATTGAAAGTGATAACAATTTAAGACTTGCATCTATTGACAAAGGAAATAAAATTATCACCAAGTGTTTTGAAAAGCTTGACCGAATCGAACCATCAGTTCTTGTTAAAGGTGATTTTCACGAAGGTATTGTGGGTATTTTAGCATCAAGAGTTTGCCACGAATTTAACAAACCATCAATTATTTTTACAAAAACAGAAGATGGAACACTTAAAGGAAGTGGCAGAAGTATTGATTCTATTGATTTACATAGCATAATTTCGACAATGTCAGATATGCTTGTGAATTTCGGCGGGCATAAAATGGCTGTTGGTGTTGAAATTGAAGAAGATTCATTTGATGAATTTAAGAGGGTTTTAAATGAAAAAATTGCAGAGGTTTCAACAGATGAAGATTTTTTAATTAAAAATGCAAAGTATGATATTGAAATTACTGAAAACGATTTAAATGAAGAATTTTTCAAGCAACTTTTACATCTTGAGCCTTTTGGTTGTGAGAATGACAAGCCAATACTTGCTTTAAAACAAAATGCGGTTATTGTTGAACAAATGAGTGAAAAAGTGTTTAAACATTACAGGTGTTTCACAAAAAACAACACTCCACTTGTTAGTTTCAGTTTTTACAAATATGCAGAACTTGCAAAAACAAATAGTGAAAAATTGTTTATTGTAGATATGGCTGAAAACACATTTAAAGGTAAGTCAAAATTATCAATTCTAGAGCGTTCAGTTGAAGTGTTAACTCCTGATTTTAAAGGTTTTGAAGAAGTGGATTGTTTAAGTTCACTTTATAATCTTTATTATTCAGTTATGGATTTTAATAATGAAGAGAACTATCACGAAAAAGAAAATTTAGAAAAAATCATACAAGAAAAGTTTGCAGAGAGCAACTATGGAACAATGGTTGTTGCTTCAACTGAAACTGATTTAGAAATTATAAATAGACTTGGTTTGCAGAATTATTTAAGTGCAGTACCTTATAAAAATGGCCAAAATGTGGTGGTGGCAAACCCTAAACAAATTTATGAAATTGAAGATGTTATTGGTTATAAAAATATAATCTTTTTGCATAAAAATTTCAATGAAGAGCATTTGTATTTTTCGCAAATTGCAAGTGTTTTTGAACCTAAAAACATTGTGGTTTCTAATTTTAAAATATTAAAAGATAGAGCAGTTTTTGCAAAGTGTTATAACTTGATTTCAAATTTTGCTAGTGTTAAAGCAAATGATGAAATTGACTTTGCACAAAAACTTTCATTAAAAAGTGCGGAAATTTCAGCTTCACAAATATTGTTCTGTATGTTGGTTTTTATGGAACTTAATTTTATTGAGTTTGATAAAACATTAAATCAAATGACAATTTTAAAAGCTAAAAAAATGGAGCTTTCATCTTCAAAATATTATAATACGGTGGAATAGTGTGTTATGGTTGAATTAGATAATGAATTTATTGAGAAAGTAAAAGCAAATTATCCAAAGACAGCTGAAAAAATTATTGAGGCTTATAAATTTGCAGTTGTTGCACATGGAGATATTAAAAGAAAAAGTGGTGAACCTTATATTATTCACCCTGTTTCAGTTGCAAAAATTTTGATTGAAAATGATATGGATTACTCAACCATTATGGCGGGGCTTCTTCATGATGTTGTTGAAGATACAGTTTTTACAACACTTGACATCAAGAAAAAGTTTGGCGCTGTGGTTGCAAAACTTGTTGATGGTGTGACCAAAATCAACAGTCTTGATTATTCAGATATGGCTCAAAATGAAGCTGATAGTATGAGACGTCTTATCATTGCTATGGGTAATGATTTAAGAGTTATATTTATAAAACTTGCAGACCGTCTTCACAATATGAGAACAATTGAATTTTTAAAGCCTGAAAGACAAATAAAAATGGCAACTGAAACCAAAGAAATTTTTATTCCTATTGCTGAAATCATCGGACTTCGTAAAATTCGTTCAGAGCTTCAAAATTTGGTTTTAAAGTGTTTAGAACCTGAAACTTATAATCGAATAAAGCTTGACTTTGATGTTAAATATGCAAAGAAAGAAAAGGGCATTAAAAATGTTCAACAAACACTTTTAAAAACAATAAAAGATGCTGGAATAAACTCACAAATCACAGCATGGCCAGAGCATTATTATTCAATTTATAAAAAATTAAATTCATCTGGAATTGGTAAGATTTATGGTTTGTTTTTAATTAAAATTATCGTTCCAACTGAAATGGATTGTTATAAGACACTTGGTGCAATTCATAAAGCATTCAGTCCACTTCCAAATCAAATGCAAGACTATATTGCAAGTCCAAAACCAAATGGTTATAAATCACTTCAGTCAATGCTTGTTTCAAACGAAAATAATATTACGTTTAAAGTAATGATAAGAACACCTCAAATGGATAGGGTTTGTGAATACGGAATTGCTTCACATTGGACTGATAAAGATAACGATATAAAGTTTGATAAGAGTTTTGAAAGTTATAACAAACTTAAAGAAATTGTTATGAATGAAAATTCTGAATTTCATAACAGTACAAGTTTTATTAACGCTATTAAAAATGACCTTAAAGTTACATCAACTTGGGTGTTTACACCAAAATTTAAACCAATTTGTTTAAATATTGCAAAGCCAACAGTCATTGATTTTGCTTATGCACTTCACACAAGTATTGGTCATAATGCCGAAAGTGCGATTGTTAATGGGAAAAAAGTTCCTCTAAAAACTGAACTTGTGTCTGGTGATGTTATTAATGTTATTGTTTCAGAAACTGATAAAGCTCCATCTAGAGAATGGCTTAAAATTGCAAAAACCTCACTTGCCAAAAAGCGTATTCGTGAATATATCAATAAACATATGGTGTCAAAATTTGTTAAAAAGGGAAAAGATATTTTAACAAAAGAAATAAATGAAATAGGTCACGAGCTTGGTGATTTAGTTAATAAATTTGAAGATATTCAAAAAGAATTTAACTTCTTGAATTTAGAGGATATGTTTGCAAGTGTTGGTTATAATAGTATAACCAGCAGTCAGCTTTTAAATTATGTTTTAGAAGAAGATGCAGTTAAAGATTGTTTAAAGAAATCTCCAGTTGTTATTGAAGGTTCAAATAGATTTTCAAGTGTTATTTTTCCAAGATGTTGCTCGGCTATTCCAGGTGATGAAATTGTTGCTATACTTTCAAATAACAAAGTTTCAATACACACATCAAATTGCAAACACCTTGCTGAAATTCAAAATGCAAATGTTTTAAAAGCAGATTGGAGAAATGGAATAAGGCAAAGTTTCAGTGTTGTGCTTAAAGTTATTGCAAAAGACAAGATTGGTTTGGCATCTGAACTTTTTGGACAGATTTCAAGTTTAAACTTTAACATAACAAAAATAATAGCCACTCTAACAAATGAAAAAGAATGTGAATTTGAAATTAATGTTTCACTAAAAAATCGTCAAGAATTAGAAATTTTAGTTGGCAAAATAAAAGAAATTAAGGGTGTTCGAGCAGTTCTTCGTGCTTTTGAACAATAATTTGGCAAAAATATAGTTATTTTATAACAAAATTTAATAAAACACTTTACTTTTTGCGTGTAATATTATATACTATTGCCGTTACCGTTTGAGAGAGCTGAATTTTATTTTTCCGGTTCAGATGGCTCAAAAACAGGTGAATTTTATATGGAGGAAAAAGAATGGATAAAGTTAGAAAGCAAGAGATTATCAAAGAATTTGCTAAATCAGAGAACGACACTGGTTCTCCATACGTGCAAATTGCTATCCTTACTGAAAGAATCAACAACTTAACTCAATATCTTAAATCTAACAAACAAGACAACCACTCACGTCGTGGTCTTATGCAACTTGTTGGTAGAAGAAGAGGTCTTCTTGAGTATTTGAAGAAAACTGACCTTGAAGGATACAGAACTTTGATTGAAAAATTGAACATTAGAAAATAATTAAAAAAAAGGGAGTGGAATTTTTTTCCATTCCCATTTTTATACAATTTAAGGAGAAATTATGTTTGAACAAGAAAGAGATTTTAAATTAGAACTTGCAGGAAAAGTTATTGAAGTTAAGACCGGCAAATATTGTGGTCAAGCTAACGGAACTTGCCAAGTTAAATGTGGTGACACTGTTGTTATGGTTAATGTAACAATGAGTGAAACAGCTAGAGAAGGTCAAGACTTCTTCCCACTTTGTGTTGACTTTGAAGAAAAAATGTATTCAGTTGGAAAATTTCCAGGTGGATATAAAAAGAGAGAAGGAAGAGCTAGTGACCAAGCTATTTTAGTTTCAAGACTTATTGATAGACCAATTAGACCACTTTTCCCAAAAGGTTTCTATAATGATGTTGCAGTTGTTGCAACAGCACTTTCTGTTGACCCAGACTTCCCACCAGAAGTTCTTGCAATGATTGGTTCATCAGTTGCACTTTCAGTGTCTGATATTCCATTTGCTGGTCCAACAGGTTCAGTTGTTGTTGGTTATATTGATGGCAAATTCGTTATCAACCCTAACCAAGAAGAAGCAGAAAAGAGCTTAATGCACGTTACAGTTTCTGGAACTAAAGATGCCATTATGATGGTTGAAGCTGGTGCAAAAGAAGTTACAGAAGAAGAAATGAGAGATGCAATTTTATATGCTCATGGCTACATTAAAGAAATTGTTGCTTTCATTGAAGAAATTGCAAAAGTTGCAGGCAAACCAAAGAAAGAAGTTAAACTTTTTGCTGTTGGTGAAGATGTTGAAAAAGATGTTCGCGATTATGTGACAGCAAATCTTCAAAAAGCAATGGAACCACTTGCTGATAAAGTTGCTTACAATGAAAGAATTGATGCAGTTCTTGAAGATTGCAAAGAACACTTTGCTGAAAAATATGAAGAAAGACAACAAGAAGTTGACACTATTCTTTATAAAATGCAAAAAGAAATTGTTCGTAAGAACATTATTGAAAAAGCTGCTCGTCCTGATGGCAGAAAAACAAAAGAAATCAGACCAATCTGGTGCCAAGTTGGAACTCTTCCAAGAGTTCACGGAACAGGCGTGTTCACTCGTGGTGAAACACAAGTTCTTAACTGTTTAACACTTGCAACTGTTTCTGAAGCTCAAAGAATGGATGGTTTAGATGGTGAAGAAGATGCTTATAAGAGATACATTCACCAATATAATATGCCTCCTTATGCAACAGGTGAAGCTAGAAACTTAAGGTCACCTGGTCGTCGTGAAATTGGTCACGGAGCTTTAGCAGAAAGAGCACTTCTTGCAGTTATTCCAACTGAAGAAGAATTCCCATACGCGCTTCGTTTGGTTTCTGAAGTTTTATCTTCAAATGGTTCATCATCAATGGCTTCTGTTTGTGCTTCAACACTTTCACTTATGGACGCTGGTGTTCCAATCAAAGCTCCTGTAGCTGGTGTTGCTATGGGTCTTATCAAAGATGAAGAATCTGGCAAAGTTGTAGTACTTACAGATATTCAAGGTCTTGAAGATTTCTTCGGCGATATGGATTTCAAAGTTGCTGGAACTAAAAAAGGTATCACAGCAATTCAAATGGATATCAAAATCAAAGGTATTGATGAAAATATCTTAACAACCGCACTTGCACAAGCAAGAGAAGGCAGACTTGAAATTATGGATAAAATGCTTGATACTATTCCAGAATCAAGAGACCATTTGAGCCCATATGCTCCAAAAATCATCACATTCAAGATTAATCCTGAAAAGATTGGTGAAGTTATTGGTCAAGGTGGAAAAACTATCAATAAAATCATTGATAAAACAGGCGTTAAAATTGATATTGAAGATGATGGAACAGTTATGGTTTCTTCTGCTAGCATTGAAGCTTGCAACGAAGCTAAAGCTATCATTGAAGATATTGTGTTTGTTCCTGAAGTTGGTGAGAGATACACAGGCACAGTTGTTAGAATTATGCAATTTGGTGCATTTGTTGAAATTTCATCAAATGTTGATGGTATGATTCACATTTCTAAACTCGCTTCAAAGAGAGTTGAAAGAGTTGAAGATGTTGTGAAAATTGGTGATAAGGTTGAAGTTGAAGTTATCAAAGTTGATGAAAAAGACAGAGTTGACCTTAAACTTGTTAAAAAATTATAATTTTAAAAGACTTGTGAAACTCACAAGTCTTTTTTTGTGCTAAAAAATATTACATTTCATATAATTTACTATGAAGAAATCAAAAAAAGAATTTATTTTTAGAAATGTTATCTCAAATATAGTTATATCCATTGTTTTAATGGTTGTTGTAATTGGTTGTTTTATAAATTCAAATAAGGATTCATCATATGCTTCAAACAGTGAATATAATGGAACAATTTATGCGGGTGACAAAAGTTCAAAAAATGTGTCGTTAATGGTTAATGTTTATTGGGGAAATGAAGAACTTGAAGAAGTGCTTGAAATATTAAAAAAACACAATATAAAAACAACATTTTTTATTGGTGGAAGTTGGGCGGTTAAAAATCAAGAACTTTTGAAAAAAATTCATAGTTTAGGTCACGAAATTGCAAGTCACGGATATTCTCACAAAGAACATGGTAAAATTTCTTATGAAGATAATGTTATTGAAATTCAAAAGTGTCATAATGTTGTTAAGGAAATTTTGGGGATAGATATGGAACTTTTTGCACCGCCAGGCGGTTCATATAACAAAAACACAATTAATGCTGCAAATGGGTTGGGTTACAAAACTATTATGTGGACTCGTGATACCATTGATTGGAGAGATAAAAATACAGAACTAATTTATTCAAGAGCAGTGTCAAAAATGAGTGGCGGAGATTTGATTTTAATGCACCCAACTAAATGTACAAAAGATGCTTTAGAGAGGATAATTAATTATGCAAAAGAATCAAATTTAAAACTTACAACTGTGAGTGAAACTTTAGGGTTGTAAAAATCTAAAATTTTATGTTAAAATGTTAAAAAAATATATAAAAGTTTCAAAAATATGCAAAATCCGTTTTTATTACGGATTTTTTTGTTATATAATAAATATGTATAATTATATTATTATTGGAGAGTGATTTATGGCACTTAACACATTTTCAAATGGACTTCGACTTATTTGCAATTTGAAACCTGAAAAGAAGATTGCGTGTGTGGTTTTGCATATTGCAGGCGGAACACAATCTGAAAAGAATTTTCAAAGCGGTATCAGTGATTATTTAACCAAGATTATGCTTATGGGAACAAAACAACACCCAACAAAAGATTCGCTTATGAATTATGCGAAACTTAATGGTATCATTTTGACTCCTCACAATTCAAAAGAGAGTATAACAATCAGCGCACTTTGCCCAAAAGAAAATATTGAAAAGGCAATTGCACTTCTTTCTGAAATTGCATTCAATACAACATTTGCGGCAGAAAGTGGTGAAAAGGTTAGAAAACAACTTTTGGCTCAAGTTTCAATGCTTTCAGAAAATCCACAATACATTATGGATAGACTTTTGAATTCAACTCTTTATTTTAGAACCGGTCTTGCAAATCCTAAATCAGGAACAAATATCACCGTTTCAAGATTTCGTTCACTTGATGCAAAAGATTATCTTGCGCGTGTGTTCACACCAAGAAATACAATTATTTCTGTTGTTGGTGATGTATCTCAAGAAGAAATTTATGATTTGGTTAAACTTTATTTCTTTGACAAGATGAAAGACACTGAAACTGAATACAAGAAACTTAAGTATGTTTCAGAAATCGATGAGTTTGAAGGTTGCGCTAAAGGAAGAGTTAAACGTCTTAACCAAACTAGATTTTTGATTGCATTTCCAACTGTTTCATTTAAAGACAAAGAAAAGTATATCATTGAGATGATTAAGCCGGTTATGATTAACAGAATCAAACTTTCTCTTGCAAACCAAAATTATTATTTTGATACAAAAATCAAAACAAAATATTATGCTAATAACGGAAATTTAGTTTTTGATATTTTGGTTGACTATGATGTTGCTGAAGACCATTTATATAACGTGGTTAACGCGATTAATGAAGATATTAAAAACAGACCACTTTCAGTTGATGAATTTGAAACAGAAAAGAGAGTTTATGTTACAAACTTCATTAACACTTATGATAATGTGCTTGAAAATTCACTTATTTCAGCAAAACATTTAGCACTTACAAAGCAAACATTTAGTGAAAACACAGAAAGACTTAAAATGGAAGTTCTTACAAATAAAGATGCAAACAAGCTTTTAAAATCTATTCTTGATTTTGAAAAAATGGTTGTTATTTATTTAGGACACGATATCGTTGTAGATTATGAAAGCTTGATGGACCAAGTTAGATAGAGGTGTGATTTGAAAAATAATAACAGAAATATAAATATGTCAAAGCGAAGAGTTGTTGGGCTTATTAGCCTAATGATTTTTTCGCTTGCATTTATATTTGCTTGCCTTAAAAAAGTTTTACCAATAGGAGAATGGATTGTTGGAACTTTTGGTTGGCTTGCTTATCCAATGTGTTTGGTTTTTGCATTCATCAGTTTGGCTGCATTTATGGGTTTTTCTTATTCAAAAAGCACAAAACCATTAAAATTATTTGTAGTTTCATTATTTGCAATCCTTCTTACTATTCATTCAATTCAAACATACAAAGATTTAGATAGTGTTGTTAAATTTTACCAATTAAAGAAATATTTAGCTGTTTCTTATTCAAATGTTACTGTTGTTGGAAGTTTTGGTTCAATTCTTGGTGGTTTAATTTCAATGCTTCTTGGTGGAATGGGAACAATTATTTCATATGTTATTGTTGCAACAATTTCTATTGGTCTTTTGTTTGACTATGAACTTTATGGAAAATATCACGAAACTCATATCAAAAAATTAAAAACTAGAAGAGTTCGTGAGACTGTTTCAAATAGTGATAAAAAGGTAAGCAATGAAGGTGTTCCTGATTATTCATTTACTTCTAATAGTGCTATTGATGAATTTTCAGTTGATGCAAGAGAGTATGAACAAAGTTTGAATGACTCAACATATCAACCAGCAACAACAGGTTATGGTGATAGTGAAATTATTGGTGAAATCACTAATGACTATGATGAAGAAAATTTTGTTCAAACTAGTTATAATGATGAAAATCAAGAATTAAACACATTTTCAAATGGAGTTTATAAAACAGAATATATTCCTGATATTTACTCTGAAGAAGATATGAATAAGTCACGAAGAGAATTTATGATGGCTACTCAAGGAATTTCTCCGACAGACATAAACAATAATTCCAATGACAATATGTCTAATATTGGAGTAAATAACACTTCATATGGCAGTGGAATAGATTTTGATTCACTTTCAAATTTTGGAGAAGAACAAGAAGCTGAAACTTCAAATGATGGTTATAACTTTGGAAAAATATTTGGTGACACACCATTTGAAAATACACAACAAAGTGAAGATGATGAACAAGACATTGATGCAGGTTTTTCAAGTATTTTAAATGAGCCTGAAGCAGATATTGAAAATGAAGTAAAAAATGATATTTTTGGATATCCAGAACAAGAAACAAGTTATGGATATAAAGAACAAACAGCTTCAGCATTAAATAATTCATCTGATAATTTAAACACAAGATTTGGAAGTGGGTTTAATCCACCTCAAACAAATATAGAACCAATTAGACCTGCTCAACAGCAACCTTATGGTGGTTTTGGTGCTATACAAAATCCATACACATCAGCACAAACATCAAATGGACGTGGTTTTCAACAAATATTTGAACCAGCTCCTCAACCACAACCTGTTATTCAAAAGAAAGATTTTAAATCAACACAAGGTGTTATTCCTGGTGTAAGATATAGTGCTCCAACACTTGAACTTTTAAGAAAACCAATTCCAGATAAAGGTGATTATACCGCAGAACAAGCACATAAAACAACCTTGCTTGAAAATGCTCTTGAAGCATTTAACATTTCAGCAAAAGTTGTAAACATTGTTCGTGGTCCAAAAATTACAAGATTTGAACTTTCTCTTCCTCGTGGTGTTTCTGTTAATAAAATTCCAACATTAGAAAATGATATTGCGGCGGCACTTGCTGCAAAAACAATCACAATAAGAGCTCCAATTCCTGGAAGCACATATGTTGGTATTGAGCTTGAAAATAAAACATTTACCACAGTTTATCAAAGAGAGCTCTTTGAAAGTGAAGCGTTCCAAAACTGTAAAGACCCACTTCCAATTGCGATTGGAAAAGATATTTCTGGTGAAATCATTGTTAAGAGTTTGGTTGATATGGTTCACTTGCTCATTGCGGGTTCAACCGGTTCGGGTAAATCTGTATTCATTCACAACATCGTTTTGAGCTTAATTTATAAAAATAGTCCAGAAGATTTAAGACTTATTATGATTGACCCTAAAAAAGTTGAATTTCCAATTTATAATGGGCTTCCACATCTCTTAACACCAAAGGTTGTTTCTGGTTCGCAAAAAGCAATCAACGCGCTTAAATGGTGTGTTAAAGAAATGGAAAGAAGATATAGCCTTATGGAACAAGCAGGTTTTAACAATATTAAACCTTATAATAAGAGTAATCTTGTTAAAGCAGGTCAACTTGAAAAGTTACCATATATTGTAATTGTTGTTGACGAACTTGCAGAAATTATGCAAGCAAATAAAAAAGAAGCCGAAGCATGTATTCAACGTATTACACAACTTGCACGTGCTTGTGGAATGCATATGGTTGTTGCAACACAAAGACCATCTGTTGATATCATTACTGGTGTTATCAAAACAAACATTCCATCTAGAATTGCATTTAGTTTGCAATCTGGTATTGACTCTAAAACAATCATTAATACTGTTGGTGCTGAAAAACTTCTTGGTAGGGGTGATATGATATTTTTCCCAACAGGAACATCTGCAATGCCAAGACTTCAAGCATCTTACGCAACTGATGAAGAAATTAGAGCAGTTATTGATTATACAATTAAAAACAATCCTGCTAGTTATGATGAAACAGTTGAAAATGCAATGAATGAAGAACAAGTTGAATCAGATTCTGTTGGTTTTTCAGGAGGAAGTGGGGTTCCTCAACCAAGAGAAGAACTTGATTCATTGTTTAAAGTGGCACTTAAAACTGTTATGCTTAATAATGGTGCATCAACATCATATTTGCAAAGAAGACTTGCAATTGGTTATTCAAGAGCCGCAAAAATTATTGACCAAATGACTGACAAGGGATATATTGCTCAAGCAAATGGTTCAAAACAAAGAAAAATATTAATTACTCCAGAAGAATTTAGAGAACAATTTGGAGAAGAATTTGACAGTTAGTTTAAACTAGAAACATTAAAAATGTGAGGTAAACAAAATTGGATAAAAATGTTAGTTCAGTAAATCTTGATGAATTAAAAGCTGCAAGAGAAGCGTTAGATAGAGAACGTGGTGTTGAAACTGACCCAAATATGTATAACGACTATGACCCTGAAAAGCATAAGGCTGAAAAGGAACAAGAAAAACTTGCTAGAGAAAATGCATCATATAGTGAAGAAAATACTGATGTTAGTTCAAGTGAAAGTAATGAAGAGAGCATTACTATCAGTGCTGAACCAACATTAGAGTCTAATGATGATTTAAAGATAGATTTATCAGAAAAAGATGATGATGAAATTATCATAAATCAAAGAAATGAATCAGCAGAAAGTGTTGATTCATTTCAGCCGGTAACTGAAACTTCAGATGTTAAAGAACAAGCTGATGATGGCGAAGTTAATTTGAATATATATGATACTTTTGCTGATTTTGAAGTAAATTCTGAAAATCCACCAGAAGAAAAAACTGAAGTGGTGCCAGAACCAAAAATCGAAAGAGTGTTTAATGATGAACAAAAAGACGAAGAGCCTACTGAAATTAATAGCGCAAGTTTAGACGATTTTTTAAAAGATTTAGATGCGATATTATCAAGTGATTCAACCGATGATGATGAAATTATTGCTGATGATAATAAAGTTGAAGAAACAAAAATTTTAAATGATACCACTACTGAAACAAAGACAGAAACTCAAGCTGCTGTTGAAGATTCAAATGAAGAAGGTGGTATTGATGATTTGCTTGCAAAATTAGACTTTGAAAATGGTGTGAAATCAGAACCAGAAAAAGTTGAAGAAACAAAAGTTGATTTTGTTGAAGATAAGGAAATAAAAACAACTGAAACAAATGATTCTGTTGAAAATGACATTTTTGCGTTTTCAAATTATGAAAACTTGGTAGATGCAGAACCTGTTATGGCAAACGTTGAGAGTGAATATAACACAGAAGTTCTTTCAGATTTTTCAAAATTAAGCACAATGGCTGATGAAATGGAAGCTGAAATGAATGAGATTACTCAAGTTGAAAATGCAGAAGCAGAAACACCAGAAGAAATTATTGAAGATGAAGAAGAAGTTGTTGAAGAAGAAAGTGTTTATCCAAAAATTGAGCCATTTAACTTTATTGATGTTATTAGCACTGAAGAATTTCAAGATGAAGATAAGTTTTCTTATTTACTTGGCAAAAACGAAGAAGGTAAACTTGTTTATGGCCATTTAAAAGATACTTGCGGAACTGCGGTGTTTACAAGAAACGAAGATGTTGTTTTTAGTGGATTCAGTTCAATTTTATTAAGCTTACTTTTGAAAAATACACCAGAAGAAATGCAATTTGTTGTGTGTGATGCGATGTTTGACAGTGAGTTTGATGTGTTTGAAAATAGTTCATATATGTATTTTAACAGAGTTGCAAAAAACAATCGTGAAATTGTTGACACTCTTATTGAGCTTTCAAAAGAAATTGAAAATAGATATAACAATCTTGTTTATGCTGGTGTTAAAAGTATAAGTTCTTATAATCTTCAAGCAGAAGATAGAGGCACAACAAAAATGCCATATATAGTTGTTTTTGTTAATAACTATGCAAAAATGTCACAGTTTTTAGATAATGAAAAAATCAATACTTGCATTTATAACATTTTAAAATTTGGTAGAATTGTTGGTGTTTATGTAATGCTCGCATCTGCTGGCGAAATTGAAAGAAGAGAAATTAATCATAATCTTCCAACAAGAATTGCATATAAAACAGAAGATGAATTTGAATCAGTTAAAGCAATTGGAAGTGAAGGTGCTGAAAATCTTGTTGATGAAAATGATTTCTTATATTCAACAATTTATGATGAAGAAGTGAAACACTTAAAAGTTGCAAATTTAACAAAAAAAGAAATTGAACTTGTTATAGAAAATTTAGAAAATTAGAAACAAAGGTGAAAAATGGGTGAAAAAAAACAGAGTATAGAAACTACTGATGTTGATATTTTGAAAACCAACAAAAAATCTTATAAATCAAAGTTGGTTGGCATCATTTCTCTCGGCTGTGATAAAAATAGAGTTGATTCTGAAATAATGCTTACTTATCTACGTGATGCGGGATATAGGTTTACATCAGATGCCGCTATTGCCGATATTATTATTATTAATACTTGCGGTTTTATTAAAAATGCTAGAAACGAATCTATGGATACAATTAATGAAATGAGCGAGTATAGAAGAAATCCTGATGCAAGATGTCAAAGACTTATTGTTACAGGGTGTATGCCTCAAAAATGGTCTGGTCAAATGCGTGAGGATTTTCCAGAAGTTGATATATTTTTGGGTATTGACCAATATCCAGATATTGTTCAAATTATTGAAAAATCATTTGAAAAGAGCAAAAAGATTGTGAAAATTGGAGACCAAACATCAATTCCATTTATAAAAGATAGAATGGTTACAACTCCACTTCATTATGCATACTTAAAAATTGCAGATGGTTGTGAAAATTATTGCACATTCTGCACAATTCCATTTATTCGCGGCAAATATAAATCTCAAAGTATGGAAAATATTTTAGATGAAGCACAAAGTTTGGTTGATAATGGTGCTAGTGAACTTATTTTAGTTGCTCAAGATATTTCAAGATATGGTATGGATAAATCTGGCAAATCACAGCTTGTTCCACTTATCAAAAAACTTTCTAAAATCAACGATTTAAAAAGAATTAGACTTTTATATTGTTATCCAGAAATGGTTACTGATGAGTTGATTCACGAAATTGTGAATAACCCTAAAGTTTGCAAATATATAGACATTCCACTTCAACACATTGCAAATCCCGTGCTTAAACGAATGAATAGAAGAACAACTCACGGAGATATTGTGAATTTGTTAGACAAAATTCAAAGTCAGCCGGTTTATATTGGAATAAGAACAACTTTGATGGTTGGTTTTCCGGGTGAAACAGAACAAGATTTTGACGAACTTTGTGAATTTGTTCAAAGATATAAGCTTATGCACGTTGGTTTCTTTGCTTATTCAAAAGAAGAAGGCACTGCAGCTGCGCTTCTTCCTGAACAAATCAATGAAGATGTTAAGAGAAAAAGATTATTGAAACTTGTTAGAATGCAGAGAAAAATTGCTCAAGAAATCAATAATAGATTTATTGGAAAAACAATTGAAGTTTGTTATGAAGGCATTGACTATGATAGGCAATTGTTCTTTGGAAGAAGTGAATATCAAACACCAGAGGCAGATACATTGGTATTTTTCAAATCAAAACATCCACTTGAAATTGGAAAATATTATAAAGTGAAAATCACAAAATCTTTTGGTTATGATTTAAAAGGAGAGGTAGAAGAAGATGAGTAAGATTAAAATTAAAATGAATATTCCAAATATTTTAACAATGGCAAGAATTTTCTGCACACCATTAATTGTGCTTATGTTTTTGCTTCCAATCAGTAATGGTGTTGGTGTTTATATTGCACTTGGCATCTATGGTCTTGGTTGTTTAACAGACTTGCTTGATGGAAAAATCGCTAGAAAATATAATTTAATTACTGATTTTGGTAAATTTATGGACCAAATTGCAGATAAATTTATTACAACAACTGCAATGATTTTGGTTTTATTTGCAGGTGTAACTGCAGGTTGGCTTGCTGATTGGCTTGCAATTGTAATGCTTTTAATTGTTGTGCTTCGTGATATTTTAATCAGTGGAATTCGTATGGTTGCAGCAAACAAAAATTTTGTTATTCCAGCAGATATTTTTGGAAAGGTAAAATCATTATTTTTAGATGTTGCAAACGTTATTCTTATTTTATATATTGCACTTAAAGCAAGTGTTGATGCAAAATTTGTTGATTATGTACAATATATCGGTCTTGCAATAATGATTGTTGGTGTGGTATTATCAATAGTGTCATGCGTTAACTATACAGTTAAAGCAATAAAAGTTCTTGCTGCAAATTCTGAAGAGAAAAGTGAAGATGAAGAAGCAGAAGAAGTTTTAGAAGATGAAGAATAATTTTAATTACTAATTTTAGAGGATAATATTATGGTAGATAAGCAAAAAAATTTAGAGCAAGCGATTGCTCAAATTGAAAAAGAATTTGGTAAGGGAAGCATTATGCGTCTTGGAGATTTTCAAAGTCAAGACATTGATGTTATTCCAACCGGCTGTTTAACACTTGACTTTGCTCTTGGTGTTGGTGGTGTTCCAAGAGGTAGAATTATTGAAATTTATGGACCAGAATCTTCTGGTAAAACAACAGTTTCGCTTCATATTGTTGCTGAAGCACAAAGACTTGGTGGAACTGCTGCATTTATTGATGCAGAACACGCACTTGACCCAAACTATGCAGCACGTCTTGGTGTTGATATTAAAAACCTTTATGTTTCTCAACCTGACACAGGTGAACAAGGTTTGGAAATTGCAGAAAGTTTGGTTCGTTCGGGCTCAATTGACATCATTGTTATTGACTCTGTTGCAGCACTTACTCCAAAAGCTGAAATTGATGGTGAAATGGGTGATAGTCACGTTGGTCTTCAAGCAAGACTTATGAGCCAAGCACTTCGTAAACTTGCAGCAATCACAAACAAAACAAAAACTTGTATTGTGTTTATCAACCAACTTCGTGAAAAAGTTGGCATTATGTTTGGAAACCCTGAAACAACACCTGGTGGAAAAGCACTTAAGTTCTATTCAAGCATTCGTCTTGATGTTAGAAAGGGTGAAGTTATTAAAGATGGTGACCAAGCTGTTGGTGCGAGAACAAAAGTTAAAGTTGTTAAAAACAAAGTTGCTCCTCCATTTAAAGTTGCTGAATTCGACATTATTTTCGGTATGGGCATTTCAAATGAATCTTGCATTTTAGATATGGCTGTTGAACATGATATTATTCAAAAGAGTGGTGCGTGGTTCAGTTATAATGGTGAAAAGATTGGTCAAGGTAGAGAAAATGTTAGAAAGTATTTACTTGAAAATCCAGCATTTGCCGAAGAAGTTTCACAAAAACTTCGTGATTTGCTTTCACCAAAAAAAGAAGAGTCTGCAGATGCAGAATAATTATTTAAAATAGAAACATAGCAAATTTGCTATGTTTTTTTATTGTTTAAAATTTTATTTTTGGTTAACCTAATATTTGATATGACTTGACAATTAAAAAATTTATATGATAAAATTTATATGTGAGAAATTGGTTGTTTGATATTTCTAATTTTTACACATTATTAAATTTTAAGGGGAACAATATATGGTAGTAGGTATAATTATATCTAGCATTGTTTCCTTGGCGATAGGTGGAGTTGCATCTTATTTCATTTCAATAAAGATGCTCGAAAAGAAGTTAGGCAACGCTAAAAATGTTGCTGAAAAAACCATTAAAGATGCTGAAGAAAAGGCATCTTCTATTAAAAAGGAAGCGATTTTAGAAGCTAAAGAAGAGGCTTTAAAAATGAAAGTAGATTCTGAAAATGAATGCAAAGAGCGTAGAGCTGAAGTTCAAAAAATGGAATCTAGAATTATGGAAAAAGAGGCTGCTCTTGATAGAAAGAGTGATACTCTTGACCAAAAAATGCAAGCAATTGATGATGCTAAAGCAGAACTTGAAAACAAAAAACAAGAACTTGAAAATTCTAAACAAGAAATTGTTAAAGAAAAAGAAAATATTGCAAAAGAACTTGAAAGAGTTGCAGGTCTTTCAAGAGAAGAAGCAAAAAAACAAGTTGTTGATTCAATTATTGATGATGCAAGAAAAGATGCTGGAAACATTGTTCGTGATATTGAAAACGAAGCAAGAGAAGAAGGCGAAAAGAAAGCAAGAGATATCATTACTCTTGCAATTCAAAAATGTGCAACAGACCAAACTGCAGATGTTACTGTTACAACGGTAACACTTCCAACTGATGAAATGAAAGGAAGAATTATTGGTCGTGAAGGCAGAAACATTAGAGCAATTGAAAACGCAACAGGTGTTGACCTTATTGTTGATGATACTCCTGATGCTGTAACACTTTCATCATTTGACCCAATTAGAAGAGAAGTTGCAAGACTCACTCTTGAAAAACTTATCAATGATGGTAGAATTCACCCAGGCAGAATTGAAGACATTGTTGCAAAAGTTCAAAAAGATATTGAACAAACAATTAAAGATGCTGGTGAAAACGCTAGTTTTGAAGCAGGTGTGTTCAACTTACACCCTGAAATGATTAAAATTTTGGGAAGACTTAAATACAGAACAAGTTATGGTCAAAATGTGTTAAAACACAGTTTAGAAACTTGTTACATTGCTGGACTTCTTGCTGGAGAACTTGGTGCAAATGTTCAAATAGCAAAACGTGCAGGTCTTCTTCACGATATTGGAAAAGCATTAGACTTTGAAATGGAAGGCACCCATGTTTCAATCGGTGTTGATGTTGCTAAAAAATATAAAGAAAGCCCAGAAGTTATTCATTGTATTGAAGCACACCATGGTGGTGTTGAATTTAAGTCAATCGAGGCAATTTTAGTTCAAGTTGCTGATGCAATTTCAAGTGCTAGACCTGGTGCAAGACGCGAATCTCTTGATGCTTATGTTAAAAGACTTGAGAAACTTGAAGAAATTGCAAAGAGCTTTAAAGGCGTTGAATCTTCATTTGCAATTCAAGCTGGTCGTGAAATTAGAATTGCAGTTAAACCAGAAGAAGTTGATGATGCATCAATGGTTATCCTTGCTAAAGAAATTGCAAGAAAGATTGAAGCAGAACTTGAATATCCTGGTCAAATCAAGGTTAATATCATTCGTGAAACAAGAGCAACAGATGTTGCTTCATAGTAAAAAGATGACTCAATTTGAGTCATCTTTTTTTATTGCATTTCTTGTGCTGCCTTGTCAAGATAATAATAAAAAATTGCATTCTTTTTGTTTCCAATTTTTTGATATCTTCTAATTAATTTTTTAGGGGCTTTCATTGAAGCAAAAAGTTGATTTCTTGCTTTGTTATAGCCACTATCATTTGTTTCGTAAGCATTCATGTTTGATAACAATTGACTTGTTGAAATTGTTTTTATATTTCCGTATGAAAATGTTTTTTCATTTTCAAATGAAATGTTTACGGGAATAACTTCACCATCACACGAAATAACAAGAATGTTTCCAAGAAGTAGCAATTGATTTTTAATGTTTACAAATGGATAAGGTAAAGTTAAATATTTTTGCATTGGAACTTTGTGAACAGAACTTGGAAGATTTTTGGCTCTACCTTCATCATAAACATCCATATCAGATTCAAGTCTGCATTCAATTGATTCTTCACCGAATCGTTGTCCAAATTTAGCAATATTTTCAAACAACTGTTCAAGGGTTATTCCGTGATTTTGAATTTGGTCTAAATGATAATCATCAAAACTGAAACACACGAACATAGGAATAACTTTTTCATTTTTGTCAGATGTAAAAAAATTTGGAGCATCTTCGCAAGAAATTACATAATTTCTTATTTCATCAAGTGCATCTAACACTTCGTCATTAACAATGCTTCCATTGCTGGTGAAATTTGAATGATGAACAATAACATTATGTTCTTTTAGTTTTTTTGCAACAAGTCTAATTTTTTCAGGAACAAGTGTAATTTCGCCACCACCAAGTGATAAATTGTCAATATAAGCAAATTTTTCAAAAACAGCATCAAGAACTTCTTCAGTAATTTCTTTATTTGTGCAATTTCCACGCATACAATGCGCACAAGAAAAATTGCACTTTTGAGTTAGAATGAGTTCTAAATCAACACATGCAAGTTTATGTTCATTAAATTTTGACATATCTTGTTTTTTTCTATATAATTCCATATAGTTATTATAACATACTTATTTATTAATTTCAATATTAAATAAAATTTAAAAATTTTAGCACTTTGTGTCAAAAGTTTTAATACAAAAATATAATAAAATATGTTTAAGATTTTTGATTTACACAATGATTATTTTTTTAAACTTAATAGTGACATAAAGAAAAATAATTATTTTTTAAAAAATGATGAATATATTGATAAAGTTATAACTGCAATTTGGACAAGTGAGTTAAATGAAACTGAAAGTTTATCAGCAATAAAAAGGGCAAGGAATTATGTGAATAAAACAAACAAAACGAATCTTGCTGTTGAAGATTTGCATTTTTTAAACAAAGATAATTTTGCTTTATTTTTGAAATATAGACCGGTTTATGCAGGACTTGTTTGGAATCGAACAAATTGTATTGCTGGTGGGGCTTTTGAGAGTGGAAGGCTTACTTTATTTGGAAAGAATGTTATTAAAGAATTTGAAAAGAATGATATTGTGATAGATGTGGCACACTTAAATGAAGAAAGTTTTGCCGATGTTTTAAAATGTTCAAGAAAACCTGTGATATGTTCACATACCGCATTTTTTGGAAAGAATGAACATAAACGAAATTTAAAAGATTATCAAATCAAAGAGATAATTCAAACAGGAGGAATTGTTGGCATTTCTTTTGTTTCAGATTTTTTAAATGCAACAAATAAATCAACAGTTAGTGATGTTGTGTCACATATTGATTATTTTGCTTGCAAATTTGGAATTAATAATCTTGCTATTGGAAGTGATTATTTTGGAACATACCATATAACAAAAAATTTAGAAAATTATAAAAAATTAACTTTAAAACTTTCAAGTGAACTTTTGAAAATGGGATATACAGAAAAGAGCATAAACAAAATATTTTGTGAAAATGCGAGTAATTTCTTTGGATTTTGAAGCAAAAATGCAAAAATTTCTCATTGACTGCAAATATAAAATGTGATAAAATTATCACATTAAATTTATGAGGAATTTTATGGCAAATAAAGAACAAAAATTAACAATCACAGGACTTCGCAGTTACTTAAATGAATGGTTTGATGGAACATTATCAATGGGATTGCTAAATGGTAAAAATAATGAATCTTTTAATTTTGTTATTGTTGAATCAAAAAATCATAATTTGATATATTCTTGCAATTTTAAAGATAATGAGTATAGGGGTGAAGATGAAACAATTTGTTCAACAGCAGGGATTATTGATGAGGAATTTAGAGGTGTAATTGAAAAATGTATTGCACTTGATAAGCAAATTGCTGAATACAGAGAAAAAGAACAAAGTAATAATCAACCACAAAAAGCGTAACGTAAAAGCCGATGATGGAAAATCATTGGTTTTTATTTTGCACAAAAATTTGTTAAATTATAGAATATTTTGCAAATTTCTAGATATTGTGATATGATTTAATTGGAAATTTGTAAATAGGTGAAATATGAATTATTTGAAGATTATAAAAAAAGCCAAAAAGATAGCATTATTTGCACATTCAAGTCCTGACCCAGACACTATTGGTTCTGTAATTGGGTTTTATAATGCACTTTTAAAACTTGGCAAAAATGTAGATTTATTTTGTGAAGATGATATTCCTGAAAGTTATTCATTTTTAGAAGATACAATATATTTCAATAAAGAATCGTTTAATAAAGAAAATTATGACTTGCTTATTGCGATTGATGTTGCAAGTGCACATATGTTTGGAAAATTTGAAGATGACTTTATGTCACACACAAACACACTTCGTATAGACCATCATCAAAAAGGCGAACTTCATGCAAAATACAATGTTGTTGAAATTTGCAGTGCTTGTGCAATTTTGATTTTTAAAATTATTCAAAAGTTAAAAGTTAAAGTAGATGCAAAAATTGCAACACCATTATATCTTGCAATATGTGGGGATACCGGTCTTTTTAGAAATAATAATACTGATAGTGAAACTTTTGATGTTGCAGGAAAGCTTCTTGAAAATGGTGCTGAAATTAGAAGGGTTTATGGTGAATTTTTTGACAAGAAGAATGTTGCATATATCAAACTTTCATCAAGTGTGCTTTTAAATGCAAGAGTCAATGATGATTATGGTTTTGTTATAATGAATGCATCAAAAGAAGATTATGAAAAATTTGGTGCATCAACTGATGAAAATGTTGGCAATCTTGCAAATACATATTTAAATTGTGGATATAAAGTTGCAGTTGTAATTAAAGAAAAAGAAGATGGACTTCATTGTAGTTTACGTTCGAAATTTGAGTATGATTGTTCTAAAATTGCAGAAGTATTTGGTGGTGGCGGTCATAAAAACGCATCGGGTTGCAAGTTTGAAACAACTATCACCAAGGCCGAACAAGAACTTGAAAAAGCAATAATAAACTATTTATCAACAGAAGAATTTTAGGGGAGGAAAGATATATGTTAACAGATATTGAAATCGCACAAAGTGCAGAACTTATTTCAGCAAAAGAAATTGCTGTTAAACTCAACATTGCAGAAGGTGACCTTGCGATGTATGGTGAAAAAATTGCAAAGGTTGCAAATTATAAAAAATATATTGATTCAAATAAATTTGGAAAACTTATTTTAGTTACAGCAATGAGTCCAACAAAATATGGTATTGGAAAGACAACCGTTTCAATCGGTCTTGCTGATGCTTTTGCAAAACTTAATAAAAAGGTTTGTCTTGCACTTCGTGAGCCATCGCTTGGACCTGTTTTTGGAATAAAGGGTGGTGCTGCTGGCGGTGGTTACAGTCAAGTGCTTCCAATGGAAGATATCAATCTTTCTTTCACAGGTGATTTTGATGCAATCACTTCAGCAAATAACTTGCTTTGTGCAATGATTGACAACCATATTTTCAACGGGAATGAGCTTGATATTGATGTTGAAAAAATCTTGTTTTACAGATGTTTAGATGTAAATGATAGGTCACTTCGTGAAATATCTTATACAATCACAGGAAAAGATAAAGATGGCAACAAACAAAGTTTGCTTCGTAAGGATTATTTTTCAATTACCGCAGCAAGTGAAATTATGGCAATTTGTTGTCTTGCCCAAAATTTTGATGATTTGAAAACCAGACTTGGAAACATTATGGTTGCACTCAATAAAAAAGGTGAGCCAATTTATGCAAGAGACTTAAGGGCTGAAGGTAGTATGGCTGTGCTTCTTCGAAATGTGCTTTCACCAAACCTTGTTCAAACTCTTGCTCATACACCAGCATTTGTTCATCTTGGACCTTTTGCAAATATTGCACATGGTTGTAACAGTATTATTGCAACAAAACTTGCACTTTCAACAGCTGATTATGCAATCACAGAGGCTGGTTTTGGAAGTGACCTTGGAGCTGAAAAGTTTATGGATTTAAAGTGCAGAATTGGCGAATTAAATCCAAGTGTTGTAGTTTTGGTTTCAACAATTCGTGGGCTTAAATTCCACGGTGGTTCTGAAATAAATAAAGATGAAAATGCACTTGTTTTAGTTGAAAAAGGACTTGATAATTTATATCATCACATTGATACACTTAAAAATACATTTGGTGTTAACGTTGTGGTTACAATCAACAAATTCTTGACTGATACGGAAGAAGAAATTGCACTTGTGATTTCAAAACTCAAAGAAAGAGGTGTTGTTGCTGTTGTTAATGAGTGTTTTGCAAAAGGTGGAGATGGCACTATTGATCTTGCAAATGCAGTACTTTCAAATATTGATGATAAAAAACTTAAATTTGCGTATAATTTAAATGATTCAATTGAAACAAAAATTGAAGATATTGTTAAAAATGTTTATGGTGGTGAAGGTGCTGATTTTTCAGATGAAGCACTTGCAAAAATTAAATTTATCAAAAAGGCAGGGCTTGATAAACTTCCTGTTATAATTGCAAAAACTCAATTTAGTTTATCAGATGATAAAGATAAAATTGGTGCGCCAAAAGATTTTAGATTATTTATTCAAAATCTTCACATTAGGTCAGGAGCTGGTTTCATTGTTGCAATTGCTGGAAATATGATGCTTATGCCGGGACTATCAAAAGTTCCAAATGCTGAAAGAATTGATATTTTATCAGATGGAACAATCGTTGGTCTCTCATAAAATAGGAGATGAAAATGGATAATAAAAAATTTAATATCTTTGCACTTATTATGATTGTTGTTATGGCTGTGTTTTCAATATACACAGGTATTGGCAAATCAAAGGCAAAAGATGGCAGAGATGGACTTTCTGCTTATGAACTTTCGGTTAAAAATGGAGAATTTTCGGGAAGTGAATATGAGTATTTAAAAAGTTTACACGGTCAAAATGGGTCAAGTGTGACTATTGAAGATGTTTATCAAGCATATTTAGATGAGAATAATTTAACTTCAACAGATATGACACTTTCAGAGTTTATAGAAAAAATTTATCCTGATAATATTTTAGATGTTGATGAAACAGCAACAGCGGTTGAACTTGCAACAGCTTCAGCACTTCGTTCAACAGTTGATATTTGTTATTCATTTTGTTTAGATAAGCCGATTCTTTATGTTACTGAAGCGGTTTTAAGTGGAGGCGGAGAGGTTTATCAAATTGTCACAAATCAAAACTATTATAACAGATATGCTTCTATTGGCGTGTCAGCAGGTTCTGGTGTAATTTATAAAATTGAAGGAACTGAAACTCCTGATGAGTCAGATGATGTTGCCTATATAATCACAAATTATCACGTGGTTTATGCATCAAATTATGTTAGCAATGAAGATAATTACAGAGTTTATAACAAGCTTACAACAGATTATTTTGGAAATATTTTAAGTGAAACAATGTTTACTGCAACTTATGATGATGCTGATGTTAAAACAACGGGAAATGTTAAATATATTGAGAAGGTTGATGCAGTTGAAGCACCAATTGAAACACACTTTTTAGATAGTTATGGAATTTATCTTTATGGTTATCAATCAAGTGAGTATGAACTTTCAGCATCATTTGTTGGCGGAAGTGCTGACAATGATATTGCAATTTTAAAAGTTGAAAGAAGTAAGTCTGCAAACAATGCAAGATTATTTGATGGAAATTATAAAGCTGTTGACCTTGGTGATAGCAAAACTCTTGATGAAGGTGAAACTGTTATTGCTGTGGGAAATCCACTTTTGGTTGATACCTCAAATGTTAACGATAGAGGCAGTGCTGAAACTTATGTTAATAGTCTAAAAAATTCTTATGTTGATGCACTTTGTTTGACAGCTACATCTGGTGATGTTAGTGCAATTTCGGAATATACAAAGTTTCAATCACTTTTAGATTCAACAAAAGCTGTGGATATGCGATTAATTCGTGTTTCATCTGCAATTAATGCGGGAAATTCTGGCGGCGGACTTTATGATGTTGGAGGAAGACTTGTTGGTATTGTTAATGGAAAAATTGTTAGTGAAGAGTATGATAATGTAGGTTTTGCAATTCCAATTAATATTGCTTCAAGGCTTGCAGATAGAATTATTTCAGAGTGTGATGGCACACTTACAAGAATTTCTGCACTTCAAGCAACAACTTCAAGTTTAGGTTTCACGGTTAAAGATGGAAACAGTGAATATCAATATGATTCAAACAGTGGTTCGTGGATTAGAAAGAGAAATGTTGTTGTAAAAGAATCATCTGCAAATGTTATTTCAATGGGTTTAGAATCTGGAAAAATTATTTCGGCAATTTCATTTAATGATGAGCAAACAAAATATGAATTATCAGAATTTTATGATTTGAATGACATTCTTTTAATGGCAAGAAAAACAGAAACAACAAAAATTGTTCTTCACATTCTTGAAACTGACAAATCAACATCACAAATAACAATTACTATTAATGACTCAATGTTTAAAGAATTAATTTAAAGGCAAAAAAAGATGGCAAAACAGCCATCTTTTTTTGTGTGATAAAAATCTTTAAAAAAATATAAAATAGATTAAAATCTGTATTTATGCGCTTAAAATCGCAGAAGTTAAAACAATTTTTAGTGATATTATTTTTATATGAGGAGGATAGGTTATGGAAATCAAATATACGGGTGACAACGATTGCATTTATGCTGAACTTTCGGGAGAACTTGATGAGTGTTCTGCAGAGTATGTGAGAATTTCTTTAGATGATTTATTGAAAAATGAAACATTTTCAAAATCAAAATTAGTGCTTGATTTTTCCAAAGTATCATTTATGGATAGCACGGGTATTGGAATGCTGCTTGGTCGTTACAATAAATTTTCGAAACAAGATATAAGTATATATATTAAAAATCCAACTTCTTATGTTAATAGAATTTTTGAGATGACAGGAATATATCAAATTATTCCAAAAGTATGTTAAGGAGGTTATATGGCATTTGATAATTATTTTAAACTTGAATTTGATGCAAAAAAAGTTAATGAAAGTTTTGCAAGAAACACAGTTGCAATTTTTTGCAGTGAACTAAAACCAACACTTTCAGAAATTAATGACATAAAAACAGCGGTCAGTGAAGCGGTTACAAATTCAATTGTTCATGGCTATGAAGACAAAGGAGGAAAAATTGTTCTTGAAGTGGGGATTGAAAACAATGTTGTTGATATTAAAGTAATTGATAATGGTATTGGAATTACTGATATTGACATGGCAATTCAGCCATTCTTTACAACTAAAACCGAAGAAGAACATTCGGGAATGGGTTTTACTTTAATGGATTCTTTTATGAATTTTTTAGAAGTAAAATCAAACACCTCATCAGAAAAAGGTTCAGGTCTTGTTGTTCATATGCAGAAGGTGATTAAGGGTTAATGGAATGTTATAAACCAATTGATTCGGCTCAAACAAATGAACTTATAAAAAAGGCAAAAAATGGTGATAATGAAGCAACTGAAACATTGATTAGTGGAAATTTTCCATTAATTAAAGCAATCGTTAAAGGATATCTAAATAAAGGTGTTGAATACGATGATTTATATCAAATTGGTTGTGTTGGCTTTTTGAAAGCAATCAAAAACTTTGATAATAAGTTTGATGTAAAATTTTCAACTTATGCGGTTCCAATGATTTCGGGTGAAATAAAAAGATTTCTTCGTGATGATGGTGCTGTTAAAGTTTCAAGGTCAATCAAAACTCTTGCAATAAAACTTAAATCTTATATTGATAAAAAAAGAAATGCACTTGAAGAAGTTCCCACAATTGATGAACTTGCAGAGATGTTTGAAGTTGAAAAAGAAGATGTTATTATTGCATTAGATTCGTGTCAACAAACCATTTCATTAAATGCAAAAATTGATGAAGATGACCCAAATAGTCAAAATGTGATAGATAAGTTTGTTTGTGAAGATAAAAATGAAGAAATACTAGATAAATTCATACTAAAGAACGAAATTAATAATCTTCCAGAGAAAGAAAAGAAGATTATATTACTTCGTTATTACAGGGGCAAAACACAGGGAGAAGTTGCTGAACTTTTAAATGTTTCACAGGTTCAAGTTTCAAGAATGGAATCAAAAATAATAGAACAATTAAAAAAGAAAATGATTGAAAAATGAGAAAGCAAATTTTGCTTTCTTTTTTGTAATATTTAATAAAATTAATGCGTATCTTATATTATAGAAACACTTACAAAAAAGTTGACATATTTCGACAAAGATAGACAAAAAATTTCGAAAAGTGTGGTGTATTATTTTTGTGATTAAAGATTGAATTTATTAAAATATAGAGGTAATTTGTATGAAGATATTGTGTGCAAAAATGAAATCAATCACAGGTGTGTTTATATGTGGATTGGTTGCCATTTTGTTGGCTTCATTAGTTGTGATAACAAATACAGGAAGCATATATTTTGGATATGCAAAAAGGCTAGTTCCAATTTATAGTGTTGAAACAAACGAAAAGAAGGTTGCATTAACTTTTGATGCTGCGTGGGGTTCAGATAAAACAGAAAAAATTATAAAAACACTATCAGATGCCGGCGTTGGTGCAACATTTTTTCTTGTGGGATTTTGGACAGAACAAAATGCAGATAAAGTTAAACTTATTGATAGTGCGGGGTTTGATATAGGAACTCATTCAAACACACACCCTAAAATGAGCAGTCTTTCTGATTTTCAAATGAATAATGAACTTAAAACTTCAATGGACCTGATTACAAAAATAACGGGAAAGCCTGTTAGATTTTTCAGACCGCCTTTTGGAGATTATAACGATAAACTAATTGAGGTTGCTGGAAATCTAAAACTCAAAACAATTCAGTGGGATGTTGATAGTTTAGATTGGAAAGGTTTGTCAGCGAATGAAATACTTTCAAGAGTTAAGCAAAACGTTAAAAATGGTTCAATAATTTTGTTTCACAACAATTCTGACCACATTTTGGAAGCATTGCCTTTAGTTATTAATTATTTAAAGAGTAATAATTTTAATATGGTGAAAATATCAGAACTTGTATATGAAGAGAACTATCATATCGATAATAATGGATTACAAAAATTAAAATAAACATAAGGAATTAGAAATGAACAACTTATTATATGAAAATAATAACCATGTGTTATTAAAAGGCAAAATTAAAGAACTTCCAACTTATTCACATACTGTAATGGGAGAAGGATTTTTTGAAATGTTTGTGGAGGTTGAGAGACTTTCAGAAGAAGTTGATGTTCTTCCGGTAACAATCTCTGAAAGATTGATTGAGAATTTTAAAATTGGAGATGAAATTGGCATATCTGGTCAATTTAGAAGTTATAACAAACTTGAAGATGGTAGAAGCAAATTGATGCTTACAATTTTTGTTAAAGAACTAGTAAATCCAAAAGATATGAGTGAAATAAATCAAATTTATTTAATTGGGTATATTTGCAAAGAACCGATTTATAGAACAACTCCATTTGGCAGAGAAATATGTGATATGCTTCTTGCTGTTAACAGGGCATATAATAAGAGCGATTATTTGCCTTGTATTTCTTGGGGAAGAAATGCAAGATTTGTTCGAGATTTAGATGTTGGAGAAAAACTTGAAGTACAGGGAAGAATTCAAAGCAGAAAATATCAAAAACATAAAGATGATGGAACTGTTGAAAGTAAAGAGGCTTATGAAATTTCACTTTCAAGTGTTGTGCTTGCTCATGAACAGAATTATTCAACTTTAAATGAGTTTGAAATGAAAGAGGATATGGAAGCTAGACTTGCAGGAAAAACTGCAGAAAATCTAATTTAAAATAAAAAAACTATGCGGTTTTTGGCAAATTAGAAGAAATTTTGCATAAAAACAAAACACTTTATCAAATTTGATAAAGTGTTTTTTAGTGATTAGTTTTCAGTTTTTTTCTTTCTTTTGAAGTGTTTAAACAATCCAAATATTAAAAGAAATGTTGCAGTTGCAAATAAACATAAGAATATAATAAGATGAATATTTGGTTCAAATGTTTCGCTTGTTATCCATTTTGTAAAATTCGCATTAAAGATATTGATGTCGTTTAGTTTTTGTCCAAGTAATTTATTTGTAACTTTAATAAATGGAATAATTAAATAAATTAAATTGATAAAATATAATATCAAACTTGACCTTATTAGTTTATTAAATTTTAAAAATTTAACGCACATTAATAGGTTTAAAAATAAGAAGCAACATAGTGCAATAGGAAGTGCAAGTGAAAGATACCAATGAGTTGGAGTATATTTATTAATTACGCAGAATAAATCAATTGTAATTAAGAGAATATTAAGCATAACAAAATCAATGGCAATTGAAACAAAATCTTTATATTTTTTAATCTTTTCAAAAGCTTTATATTTCGATATATAAATTGGAACAAAAATAATAAATAGTCCAAACAAAATAGAAACAGCAGGAATGGCAAACCAATTGCCTTTTGTATAAATTGAGCAGACTCCTAAAAGAACAATAAGTGCGGCATACATTGATGCGGGTAATATTATAAGTTTATGTTTTTTTATAAGTTTAGGTAGATTTGTGAAAGTAAATGCAAGTACAAGTGAAAACAAAACAATCCAAAACCATGAAAGAGTTTTGTTTATTACAAGGTTGCAAATAAAGCAAGGAATAAGTGCAACTATATATGAGATGATAAAAAACAAATCCCAAGATTTTGAAAAAATCCTCCATTTTCTTGCTTCAGCTTTTTCTTCTCTTGCCTTAACATCGGTGCTTGCCGTGATTAGTTCATGTTCAGTTACTTCTAAAATTTCAGCAAGTTTAGATATCAGTATAATGTCTGGATGGGCAACATCTTTTTCCCATTTGCTAATTGCTGACTCCGAAACATAAAGTTGTTTTGCAAGTTCTTTTTGGGTTAAGTTTTTTTCTTGTCGTTTTTGTTTTAAATATTCACCAAAAGAATTTTTTGCGTTCATAAGTTTTTCTCCTTACATCATCTTGATTATATCACTAAATGAATTAGACTGTATCATATTTTAAAAAAATTTCAACTTGAAAATTATTCAAGTGGTAATTTTATCAAGGTTTATAGAATATATTTTATAAAAATAAAAAAAATAAGATAAAACTATCTTATTTTTTTGTTTTATATTTCATCATACACTCTTTTTAAATCAGTTAAAATTAAGAAGTTTTCTTTATTATTTCCTTTAATCATAAATGATTTGTTGTTATTGAGTTTTATTTCAAGAGTATTTCCATTATGATAGATTGTTTCTTTAATGTCTTTAATTTTATAGGTTTTTGTTCCATCTAAAAAGTTGATTTTAAAATGATTGCAGAAAACTTCGAGTGATGCAAGATTCATAACTTCTTTATCTTGATTTTCAAGTTTATGAAGTACTTCAATATTAGCATATTTAACCATTAGTTTTTTATCGTCAAAGAATTGATTTTTCAAAACATCATATTGAAATTCGGCGAAACTATCAAAGTCTGTAATATTGCTTGAAAGCAAGAAATTTCCGTTTGTTGAACATTCAACAGCCGTTCCACAATTTTTACACTTAACGCAGTTAAATTCTGAATAAATAGAAAACAAATTTTTGCAATTAGGGCAGGCATAAAAAATTGATTCAAGCCCTTCAGCCTTTGCATTTGAGTAAATATATGGATTATATTTATGTGAATAAATTGTTGCAGATGAAGGCATATAGTTGTTGAATGCTTCGCAAATTTCTTCACTTGTCAAACCATCTCTGCTGGTGTATTTAAAAGTGAATTGGTTGTGGAATCTTGTTTCACAGCGTCTTATTTGTTTAGACCAAATTGGTGCGGCAAAATATGTTCCAACTAAACTCAAAAATTTTATATTATACTTTGTTTCATGCAAAAATTGTGTTACAGATTCACTAACTTTGTCTGTTTTTCCATAAATGGTAATATTTTTTTCAGGAAAGACAACAACGGAAATTAAAGCCTCTTTAAGTCTTGCAAAAGAACTTAAAATCTGCTTTCTTTCTTCACTTGAAAGTGTGCCATCATAAAGTTTTTGAATGACAGAATCTTTCAAAAACACAAAGTGTCCTTTTAGTGTGTTGCTGATTAAAGTTCTGTCAAAAAGGGTGGTTTTATTGCATACAAACAAAAATGGGTGCATAATGTTAATTTTATTTTTTATGTAATTAAATTTATGCGCTGTGATTTTTGATTTTAAAAAACCATCTGGAAATTCGAAGTAGTCTTCGTTAATGAACATTTTTATGTATTTGTTTTTTCTCATAATCTTATTATATACAAAATTTGGCTAATATCAAACAAAATATTTTGCAAGTTGAAATAAATTGTAGTATAATGTAGCCATTAATTGACTAGGAGATTAAAATGGACTTATTTCAAAAATGTAAAGACTATACAATTGTTGAAGAAGTAAAAAAAGCAGGAATTTATCCTTACTTTCATACTCTCGAATCAAAGCAAGACACCGTCGTTAATATGGAAGGTGGCAGAAAAATTATGATTGGTTCAAACAACTATCAAGGTCTTACAAGTGACCCTAGAGTTATTGCTGCCGCAGTTAAAGCAACAGAAGAATTTGGAACAGGTTGTTCTGGCTCAAGATTCTTAAATGGAACAACATCTCTTCACCTTGAACTTGAAAAAGAACTTGCAGAATTTTTGGGTAAAGAAGATTGCGTTACAGTTAGCACAGGATTCCAAACTAATCTCGCAGTTATCTCTGCAATAGCAGGAAGAAAAGATTACATTTTCTGTGATAAAGAAAACCACGCAAGCATTTATGATGGTTGCAAACTTTCTTATGCAAAAATGGTTAGATTTAATCACTTAGATTATGATGAACTTGAAGAAAAACTTAAAGAAGTTCCAGAAGATGCAGGAATCTTAATCATCACTGATGGCATTTTTTCAATGACAGGTGACATTTGTGACCTTCCAAGGCTTGTTGAACTTAAAAAGAAATATGGTGCAAGACTTTTGGTTGATGACGCTCACTGCTTTGGTGTTCTTGGAAAAAACGGTGCAGGAACTGCTGAATATTTTGATTTGGTTGATGAAGTTGACCTTATTTGTGGAACATTCTCAAAATCACTTGCAAGTCTTGGTGGATACTGTGCTTGCTCGCATGAGGTTGCAGAATTCCTTCGTCACACTTCAAGACCATTCATTTTCAGTGCTTCAATCACTCCAGGTTGTTTGGCTGCAACACTTGAGGCGTTAAGAATTATTAAAGCTGAACCAGAAAGAGTTGCAAACCTTACAGAAGTTGCAGAATATATGAGAAAATGTTTAAGAGAAAGAGGGGTTAAGTTTGCTGATAGCAAAGCACCAATTATTGCACTTTTCACATATGAGCAAGAAACCACGCTTATGGTTTGTAAAAGACTTTTTGAAGAAGGTGTTTATGCAAACCCTGTTGTTCCTCCAGCAACACCTCCAGGTCAATGCTTGGTAAGAACAACATACACTGCAACACACACAAAAGAAGTTCTTGAAGAAGCTGCTGACATTATTGCAAAAGTCTTTGCAGAATTCGGTTTAATTGAAAAATAATTAAATAAAACAAAAACACTAACATTTGTTGGTGTTTTTTTTATTTTGATATTGAATTTTATAAATATTACATTTATAATAATTGTTGATAGAGGAAATTATGGAAAAGAAAGTAAATAATATATATAATTTATCATGCAATTGGTATATGCCTGAGTTAGATGAAGAAAATTATTCGCTTCCAATGTTTATATCGGGTGAATGGTCAGAGAATGAAGATGGAATGATTCATAATTCATTTTCAGGAAAATTTGTTTCATTTGAAGATAATACTTTGCTTGGCTATGCAGTAGATGAAAAGAAATCTAAAATCAACCAATTAATCATTGGAACGATTATAGAAGGCAAAGGTGTTACATTCTGCAAAATTTACGATGATGATTTTATTTCTAATCCAACATATTATCATGTGTTTGCAAATTCATTAGCAAATAATATGGGTTTAACAGATTCTTATTATGGTGAGTTCTTCTCAAGAGGCTTATTGCCAGATTTTAAAAGATTGGGTTTAACTTCAGTTCAAGCGAAAAAATTAACTCGCGATGAAGCAGAAATCAAACGAATTATTGAAGTTTATAATAAAATGTATGAACATATCAAAGGTAGTGAAATAATTGGTGGACTTGCTTTAGATGTTATTGAAGGTTTGAATCCAGAAGAAACAACAAAATTGATAAGTGATTTTGCTGATGAAATGTTACACGCAGATTTGCCGGTTGTGCTTCAACAAGAGATTTGCACAGCGCAACCAGGAAATCAATAATAAATTTTGGAGATAATAAAATGGAATTAAATGTTAAAAATGTATATAATATCAATTGTGATTGGTTTGCTCATGGAAAGGATGCGGCAGGAAATAGCAAAAACAGTTGGAATGGAGAAATTGTTGTTTTAGGCAATAATTCATGTTTTGGTTATGCAACTGATAATGGACATAAATCACCAACACATTTGCTTGTTGGAGCCATGGTTGAAGGAAGTGGTTTAACCATTTGCAAAATTCATTTGACAAATTCTGTTTATGACCCAATTATATTTGATGCGTTTGCTAATCATGCAGGTGAAGAAAATTCATATTATGGTGAATTTTTGGCAAAAACATATTTCAATTATGTTCCTATGGGTGTTACAACCATAAAAACTCAAGAAATGAAAGTTTCAAGAGAAGATATTGAAAAGATTGCAGAAACATATGATAAAATGCAAAAAACAATTGAAGGTAGGGTTGATATAACTTCATTAACACTTAAAGAGTATAATGAGTTAGATTATAATGATATGTCAACAAAACTTCAAATTGTTGCAAATAATGAGTATAATAATGATTTACCAGACATTTTATTAAATAAAACAGGTTCTCAACCAAGTAGTAATTAGGTATTAAAAAAACAGGTTATGAAACCTGTTTTTTTTATTTTTCTTCATCTTCGTCATCGTCAAGACCATACATTTTGTAAAAATCATCAAGTGATGGCTCACCAGCAGTCATATCGATTTTGTCGATAGGAATTTCAACAAAACCTTTTTCGTTTGTGTTATATTCACTTATGCAAGCACCACAGTTGTCGCAAATTTTGGTAGGGTCTAAATCGCATCTGTCACATTCACCGCAGTCATTACATTTTTTATCATCTTCAAGAACACACATTCCGTGTTCATCACCATGTTTAATTTTCATAAATTCTCCTTATAACATATTTATTATAAAATTAAAATTTGAAAATATCAAGATTATTTCACAAAATTAAAGAACTTTAGCAGGTTCAATAATTTTATTATTAATTTTCGAAATCAATGAATTTGCTTTGTTTAGCAACAAAACTGAAATGAATTTTGCAATCATAAAAATAATAATGATAATTGATATTGAGTATTTTATTGGAATAAATGTGTATATCACAATTCCAATAACATAAGAGATTATTTCAGCAACAAGCCCATATATTCCGTAAAAATAAGTGTGTTCTTCTTTGTTTTCATTTAAAATAGGGAATTTGATGCTGTTAAAAAGATCAGCATTTTCTTTGTTTGTGTAAGTTGCACTTGCAATTTGGTTAATAAAATAATAAACCACATATGTTATTTTGTTAGGGAATGCAATGAGTAGTATTGATGATGCAATCAATACTAATATTGATGAGTTTAAAACTATATTTCTTGACTTTTTGAATTTAACAAAAATTGGAAGCCAAAAAATTGTTACAACATATGCAATTGTTGAGTAAATTCCAATTGAAAACTCACTTCCAATTTCCATAAACAACATAATAGGAATAAGTGTTGCAACAACACCAGCTTCTGACATTCTTTTAAAACTGTGAGCAAGATAGATATATTTCATATGAGGGTATTCTTTGCAGTCTTTCATATATCCTTTTGGTCTAAAAATAAAGTCAGCACCTGTCGAATTCATTTGAAAACTTAAAATGAACATTATCACAACGATTATCAGCATTAAACTAAACAAGATAAACACATTCACATAAGCAAAGAGATATGAAACAATTAAACTGAATGTAACTTTAACAACAGTGTTAAAAACCACTTTCGTTGCTAAAAATTTGTCAGATTCTTGTTTATCTACAAATTGAATAGTTGCAATTTCTTGTGGTATGTAAAAACACATATTTTTAACATATCTTAATGAATTAATAAATATTAACGCGAATGCAAAACCCGAATTTATTGTCATTGATAAAATAATTAAGATAAATGACAATATAAAACTGCTTCGATATATCCAGGTTGCGGTTTTTCCGTTCAAGATTTTATAAAAAGGATAATAAAGAATGATAGCAATAATAACGCCAACCATATAACAAGCGAAAATGTATGTTATATTTGTTGTTACATTTTGCAAAATGTAAATATTAAAAAACAACTCATAAAAAACATCTAAAAAACAAATGAGTGATGAAATTGAAATAATAACTTTTTTTTCTTTTGTCATAAAAATCAAATCCTAAATAAATTATTATATAAATATTTTGTCAAAAATCTCAAAGATTTGGTCATAAATTTTGTGGTTTCTAAAAGCAAGTTCGCTGTCACCTGATTTAAGCCTTGTTTTGAATTCTTCATAATTCATATAAACAACTTCTGAAAGTTCTTCTTTTTGAATGGTTATTTTAGAAATTGGAATATCTGCTAAAATATAAAAGTGATTAGAAAAACAATGATTTGTGTCGTTTCTGCCTCTGGTAACCAAAAGTTTGTTGATTGGATAACTTGAAACATCAACACCAAGTTCTTCTTGAATTTCTCGAATAACGGTTTCTTCAAGAGTATCAAAACCAGAAACATGACCCATACAAAGTGCTAGTTTGTTTGGATTAGACTTTTTGTTTGCAGCTCTTCTTTGAAGCAAAATGGTTTTATCTTTTGGGTTTAAAATCCAAAGAGCAATTTCGTTGTGCCACAATAAATTTTCGTGAACAACGCTTCGTTTTTCAAGTTTGTTTGTTGAATTGCCGTATTCATCTAAAACGAGTAGCATTTCTTCATTGTTTAAAACTTCTTTCATAATTATCTCCAAACATATTTTAGCATAATAAAAATAAATTGTCATGAAAAAAGACCACTTGATTTCAAGTGGTCTTTTGTTTGGCAGGGGTGGAAGGAGTCGAACCCTCCTCTGGAGTTTTGGAGACTCTCATTCTACCGATGAACTACACCCCTAACAACAAAAAGAGTATATCATAAATTTAAGTTTTATGTCAATATATTTTTGCCATAATTTAATTGTTAAAAGTGTTTATTTGTGATAATATATTTTTGATAGGAGAGTTTTATGAATTTAATTTTAGTTGATGGATTAAATGAAAATGAATTTAAAATCATAAAAAATGCAAAGGGTATTGATAAAGCAGAAGTTTTAAAACTTGCAGAATTTGATTTGTCTAAAATTAGTAATTATGAAAATATAACAATTTATGCAGGATTATTCTTAAATTTTGTAACCAGCAATTTTATTTTCAGTGTTGAAAGAATTATAAATGAAAATATTAAAAAATTGCAAATCGGTGTTATTTTTGTTGAAAATTTGGGTGAAAATGCAAAAATTGCTATCGATTGGTTAAATTTAATTAATGAAAGATATTCGTTAGCCTTTAAAGTAAAATCTGAAATAGATAGATATAATTTTGCAGATGAAATCGCGGTAAAAGAAACTTCTAATGAGTCAAAATTAAGCCAAAATCAGGCTGATAATCTTGTTACAATTTATACCGATGGCGCTTGTTCAGGAAATCCTGGTGCTGGTGGTTGGGGAGCGATTTTATTCCACGGTTCACACAAAAAAGAAATATCAGGTTTTGAACCAAACACTACAAATAATAAAATGGAAATCACTGCAGTCATTCGTGCACTAGAACTTTTGAAAGCACCTTGCAGTGTTGAATTATATTCAGATTCTGCATATGTTGTGAACGCAATTAAACTTGGTTGGCTTGAAAATTGGAAAAAGAATAATTGGCTTGGTTCAGATAAAAAACAAGTGAAAAACATTGAATATTGGAAACGACTTGATGAACTTATGAATATTCATAATGTTAATTTCAATAAAGTTAAAGGTCACGCAGATAACGAATTTAATAATCGTTGTGACGAACTTGCGACCGGAGAAATTGCAAGCCATGCAAACGACCTATAAAATAAAAAAAACACCGATTAATTTATCGGTGTTTTTTTATTTAAACATTAAAGTTTTTTGAATAATAAAGTGCCATATGAATAAGTGTTGAAATGATTGGTGCAAAACTAATAATTGTTGGAATAACCCAAAGCAAATGGTTATAGTGACTTTGAGTGAAACTATAGAAGCCCATTTGAAGGTTTAAACAATATGTTATAAGCAATAATTGAATTGTGATAATTACGGCAATAAAAATCATAATTCTTGGTGCAATTTTTGCAGGAACTTTTTTGTATGGGTTTATTACAAACATTATGGTGTGATATATTGCATACACAATAAATGGAATGAATCCAATTAAGAAATATTTAAATGAGAAATTTTCAATTGATTGTGCACTTGTGTTGTTCATAATGATAAACACAGCAGACAAAACAAACACATAACCAAAGAGCAATATTAAACTTTTAATCAAATTCATTTTATTTGAAAGTAAATAATTTCTGTCAACATCCTCTGTATGTCCATTTGATTTTTTATATTCTTTTACCAAAATACCATCGCTTGCAAATTCGGTCTTTAAAGTCTTGATATCTTTAACCTTGCTCATAATTTCTTCATTATTCACACATTCATTTGTTATTTCTTGTGTGTCATTAGAAGTTTTTGAATAGGCTGAAAGATTATTAAGTTTTTGTTTGTAATTATTTTCAGTAAATCTTGGTGTGAATGTTTTAAACTCTTCATTTGAATCAATATAACTTGATGAATAATCATTCATATTTTTTGAAATAATATCATCAAAAGAAGCAAATGATGATGACTCTGTTTCTTCAGATGAAGAATAAATTCTTTCTTCATCATCATTTGAATTGTTATAACCATATTGGTTATTATAGTTTTCAACTTGTTCATTAAATGAAATAGTGTCTTCTGTTTCATAATTTGAACTTGTGTCGAAACTGATAGAAGAATATTCGTCTTTAACACTTGAATAATCTGCTGTGTCTAAACTGTTAAAGTAACCATTGTTGTTTGAGTTTTTAAGTTCAGCAAGTTCATCTAAATAATCATCAGTATTAGTTTCTTGTTTAAAATTGATAATATCTTTTGATTCTTCTTGATTTGCAATATTTGTGATTAATTCTTCTTCAATTTCAGAATCAAGTTCTTCTGCATTTTCTTCAACTTCTTCATCAAAATTATATGAGCTTTGTTCAAAGTTTCCAAATTCATTAAGATTTTTAATTGCGTTTGAAAGTTCATTAATTTGGTTGTCAATTGAACTTTGACTTAAATAGTTTCTATCAGAAAGCAAGTCTTCTTGAACAACATTAAGGTCGTCACTTTTAAGTGTTTCAATTTCATCATTTTTATTTAAGTGATTAATATATGAATTTTTATCACCATAATATTCATTGATTTCTTCATCTTCTTGACCGCGAAGTTTTGACAAAATGTTCATTTCATTAGCTGTTTGATTGGTGAGTGTGTTTGTTGGAATGTCTAAATCATCATCTTCTTCATCATAAGATGTTTTGTTGTAACTTCTAACATAAACGTGTTCATCTTCTTCAGATTCATCTTCAAGATTGCCAAGTGACATTTCTTCTTCAAGAAGGGATGTATATTCATCAGTGATTTCATTGATTTCTTCGTTATCTAAATCAATGTTATCAAGTGAAAAGTCTTTGTCTAAATATTCTTCATCATCAGAGTTGACTTCATCAGATGAATAGATTGATTTTGTATAATCATTTTCATCTTCATCAACATCTTCATTATCAATAATTTCATTTTCATCAATATTGATTTTGTCATAAATATCAGGAATTTTAAAGCGTTTTTGATTAGGGTAATCTGCTTCAGCATCGTCATTGTCATCAAGATAGTCAATTCTTTTTTCAGAAACTTCTTCTATATCAAAAGTTTCATTGTTTTCTTCTTCAATATCATTAAACGATTCTTGAATATCTTTTTCAACTTCATCATTTTGAGAAAATTCATCATCTATCAAATCTTCATCAGATTCTTCTGATTCTTCAGCAGGGAGAGATTCTTGAGGTTGTTCAGGTTTATAGTCAAACTTTTTGCCTTCAATAATTTTCTCATAATCTTCTTTTTTAACTAAACGATATTCATCATAGTCGTGATTGCTTAAAAGATTGTCAATGATAAATTTAGACTTTGTCCATTCTTCTTGTTTTTGAAGAAGAGAGTCTTTTCCTTTTTCAGTAAGCTTATAATAATGGCGTCTTCCTCCAATATCACTGTCAAGCCAATATGATGAAATAAGCTCTTGATTTTCAAGACGCTTTAAGCAACTATAAAGTGTTGGTTGTTTAAGTTCATAAGTTCCATTGCTACGAATTTCAACTTCTTTAATGATGTCAAGACCATATTTGTCGCCATCAAGCATTGTTGTTAAAATAATGGTATCAATGTTACCACGAATCAAATCGCTATCAATATTTTTCATACTTTAAATTCCTTATAAGTAATTTGTGCTAAAACTTATACTTTTACCTAATATAATAATAGTATTTATATTTTTTTTAGTCAAATAAATTAAGCTTTTGCAAGGTTTTTGCGACAAATAAATCACATTTATTTTTTAAATTAACAAACAAACCTTAAAATAGGTGCTTAAATTTTGTTTAAGTTAAGGGGGTATTTGTGTATAATATCATGTAAGGAGAGATTTGAGATGATAATGCCGGATTATATTGAAAGGTCAAATAGAAAAACTTTATCACTAACTGTACTAAAAAATGGGAATGTGGTTGTTAAAGCACCAATTAATATGAAAGAAGAAACTATCAATCGTTTTGTTGAAGAAAAGCAATCTTGGATTCGTGATAAATTGTTTTTAGTAAATAAAACAAATTCAAAATTTGATGATATTATGCATTATCGAAAATTTTTGCTTTATGGAAACAGATACACTCTGCTCCTTGATAATGTTAAAAAAATTGAAACAAATGAAAGATTTCAAATTGTGCTTCCATCAAAAACCGAACCAGATAAGATTTTAAAAACGTTAAAAATTTGGTATAAAAAAGTTGCTAAACAAATTTTGTTTGAACGACTCTCATATATTGAGAGCCGAATAAGATTAAAGTCAAAATCATTTCGAATTGGAGACAGCAAGGGCAGGTGGGGTTCATGCAATTCTAAAGGAACGATATGCTTAAATTTTAGGGTAATAATGCTTCCACCAGCACTTATTGATTATGTTATTGTTCACGAATTATGTCATTTGGTTGAAATGAATCATAGCAAAAAGTTTTGGAAACTTGTTGAAACCTTTTTGCCAAATGTTGACAAGCTTAAAAAAGCAATAAAAGAGTATGGTTTTTTGCTTGGTTTATTTAATTAATATTATTAAATCATAACCATTGACAAATTAAATAAATTATGTTATAATAACTTCATAATAGAAATATGTGGGGTTATATGAAACTTTTAGAAAATATTGATAGATTTTGGCAAAGATACAAATCTGTTGTGTTATATTCTGGTCTTGAAGAAAAACAAAAAATTGGAACAGTCAAACCATTTGATGAAGAGTTTTATTCTAAATTAAATGGAATGTATTATAACGGAATTCCTGTATATTATTATTTAGTTCGAATGAATATGGGTAAGTGTTATGATTGTTCAGCAATACTAGGTTTAGCACTTGGTGATTGCAAGATTTGCAGGGGAAATTTAAGAAAAGCCCCAACAAGAAGCGGGAATAAATTTGGTCACGGCTGGGTTGAGAAAGATGGACTTGTTTATGATACAACTTGGCAGATTATAACAGACAAACACACATATTATAAATTGTTTGGTGCTTCAGGTGTTTATGCTCGTGATTCTAAACAATTTTTTGAAGATTGCAAAGGAATGTCTTCTTGGGAAATTCATGATAAAAAATATTATGAAGAAAACTACATTCCAATGGATTCACTTTTAATTTTTCAAGTGCGAGAACTTGAGAAAATTCATTTAGAAAGTCCTATTTCACCAATTTCAACAGCAGAAGATAAAGAAATTGCAAAAATGGTTCTTGCAGACTTGCCAAAAGTTGAACTTAAAGCAACATTAGACAAGGAAGAAGCGTTGCAAAAACAATAAATAAAAAACCTCTTTCAAATCGAAAGAGGTTTTTATTTTAATCATTTTCTGGTCTGCCGGTGAGTTCACCATCATTTTTTAAGCCTGAAAAATTTTGTTGTCGCATTGCTTCATACGCAATTATTGCAACAGAATTTGAAAGGTTCAAACTTCTTGCTTTTTCACTCATAGGAATACGAACACAGTTGTCATAATTGTTTTTCAAGATAGTTTCACTTAAGCCATAACTTTCTTTTCCAAAAACAATAAAACAGCCATCAGGGTAGTTAACTTCTGTGTGGGTGTGTTTAGACTTTGTGCTTGCATAGTAAAATGTTGCATTTTTGTTATTATCTAAAATTTCTTGAAAAGAATCAACAACCTGAACGCACGCAAAATCGCGATAGTCCATTCCTGCACGCTTGAAATGTTTGTCATCTAAAATAAAACCAAGAGGTTTCACCATATAAAGATTTGCTTCAATTGCAGCGCAAGTTCTAACAATATTTCCTGCATTTTGAGGAATTTCAGGTTCAACTAAAACAATATTAATCATTTTACTCTCCAAATTAATAATTATCCTGCTTATTATAGATATTTTTAAGCAAAAAGTCAATTTGTTTTGAAAATAATAAATGTTTTTTTATTATAACTATTGAAATTAAAAAATGATTATGATATAATAATCATATAAGGGGAGAAAATAATGATAAAAAACGCATTTACCGATATTATGTTCGGTTGGGAAAGAATGACAAGTTCGCAAAAAGTTGAAAGACTTCAAGCACTTGAAAATATGGTTGCAAGGTTTCAAAATAGAAAACCAAGAAAAATTGTAACAAAGCAAGACAAGAACTTTGTAAAAAAACATATAGGTGAATATCGTGACCAATCAGCATACTATATTAGAGAAGATAAAGAATCACTTTATATTCATAAGTTAGATGTTTTCTTTATCGAAGCAATCAAAAATATTATTCATGAGGGTTTTCATGCATACATTCATGACTTTATTGATGGTTCGGTAAAAAATTTGAAATTATATTCTCAAATGAATCTTGAAAAATTTTTTATAGAAGAAGAAAATTTGCCTGAAATAAGAAAAGAATTTGAAAGAAGAAAGATGATGCCTTTGTTTGATTCTTACTATATAGAAGAAAGAGTCAATTATCAAGAAGATACGATTTATATGATAAAAATGGTTCTTGATGCAATCGAAACACCATTTGATGCAATGCGTTTAAGTGACACTGTTATTTTAGCTTTAGAATATGCATATGAAAACGAGAAAAGGGGAAAAACTTACGAGAGCAGATATGGTGTGTCTTATGATGATGTTGTTATCGATGCATTAAACAAAGAATCTGTCGAGCATTATGAAATTGATAAAACCGGAAAAATTACACAGATAAACGAACCTGAATTTATGAAGTTTATCGAACGTGCAATGCGTTATTATAGTGAATATTCAAATGCAGGTAGCAGTTTGTTGATGTCACCTCAAATGGCAGAAACAATTAAACATAAAGCCATAGAAAATATTAAATTAACATTTAAAGACTATGTAGTAAAAATGTTAAAAGATAAGAAAAAATCATAAAATAAAAAACAGTCAATTAATTTTGACTGCTTTTTTGTTGCGAAATTTTTTTGAATAGGGAAATGGGAAGTTTTAAACTACACTTTCAATTTCTTGAAGTTCAAAACGATATTCTTGTTTCACATCAGGATATTTTTCTTTATCAACCTTGCTTTGAAACATTGATAGTGGTCTGGCATAGAGTTTGTTTTCACCATAAAGTGCTCTGTAAATAACCATTGATTCACCGGTTTCAGTGTGTTCTGCAATATCAACCACCAAATAAAGATTTCCCTTAAAGTGTTTATAAATTTTATTTTTAATAATTTCCATAATAAATCTCCTACGCCAATTATCTCACATTTAAAATTAAAAGTGAATCATTTATCACAAAAATTTTAAACAGGCTTGACTTTTTATTTCAAATGTTTTATATTGTGACTAGGAACTTATACCATACCAAAAATCAATAGGTTTCTAAAATAACGGTAGGAGAAATCCTATCCGGTAAGTGACTGTCAGAGATGACAGTCTTTTTTTGTGCAATTTTTGTGTCGAATGTTGTCGAATAGAATAAAAAATTTGTTATAATATAGCATATTTTAAAAATCTATGTTAAACTAGACTCAAGGAGTGTGTTTTATATGAACAAGTTATATAGAATTGGTTTAGATATTGGTATTGGAAGTGTTGGTTTTGCTGTTTTAGAAAATGACCCAACAACTGAAGAACCTATCAAAATTTTAAAATTAGGCGTAAGAACTTTCAGCCCTAATGAAGTTGCAAAAACAGGTGAAAGCACTGCAAAATCAAGAAGAGAGAAAAGAGGTCTTCACAGAAGAACAAGAAGAAGAGCGTTTAGAATTGAACGATTAAAAACTTTAATCACTAAAGAATTTGGTTTAAGTTTGCAAGAAGAATTGCAAAAATTATCAAAAGCAGATGTTTATGAACTTCGTGCTAAAGGTCTTGATGAAAAGTTATCTTATGCAGAAATTGCAAAAGTAATTTTAAATATTTCAAAAAGAAGAGGTTTTAAAAGCAATAGAAAATCAGGTGCAACCGGAGAAGATGGTGTTCTTTTAAATGCAATAAAAGAAAATGCAGAGTTTTTGGCAAACAATGGCTATAGAACCATTGGCGAAGCCTTTTATAAAGACCAAAGATTTAAAATTGAATGTTGTGGAAATTCTATCTATAACATAAGAAATCATGCTGGAGATTATAGAAATTGTTTTCATAGAGATGATTTAGTTAATGAAATGAATTTGATTTTAAAATCACAACAAGGTTTTGGAAATTCGCAAATAACAGATGAATTTATTGAAAAAGTTATTGAAATTTTCTCAAAACAAAGGAATTTTGATGAAGGTCCTGGTGAGCCAAGCCCTTATTCGGCAAAGTTTGAAATTGGCAAATGTACTTTTCTTGGTGATAAAGGTGAACTTCGTGCACCAAAATCAACATTTACATTTGAATATTTTTCTGCGCTTTCAAAAATCAATAGTTTAAAGATTAATGATAGAGAATTAACTCTAGAAGAAAAACAAAAACTATATGATTATGTTTTAAACAATAAAGAACTTAAATTTGAAAGAGTTAGAAAACTTTTAAATGTTCCAGATGGTGAAACATTCAACCTTTGTAGATATGGTGCAAAAAAGAATAAAAAAGATGATAATGTGAGTGAATTAGAAATCATTTCTTCAAGTGAAACAGCAGTTATGGTTTCAATGAAGAATAGTCATAAAATCAAAAATGAGTTAAAACTCGATTCACTTATCGAAAATAAAGACATTATTAATGAAGTTGCATGGGTTTTAACAACCTGCAAGAGTGATGTAACTATTGATAATGCTATTGAAAATAATGAAATCTTGAAAAAGTTATCTGCAGAACAAAAAGAAGCAGTTAAAACTATGAACTTTGATAAAGTTGGTTCACTTTCTGTTAAGGCTATGGAAATGGTTATTCCATATCTTGAAGAGGGTCAAAGATATGATATTGCTTGTGAGTCTGCCGGTTTCAAGCATAGCAGTTTTGTTCACTCTAAAAACAAATATTTAAAAGGTGAATTTGTTGATGAAAGATTAAAAGACATTACTTCAAATGTTGTGAAAAGGTCTGTTCATCAAACAATTAGAATAATCAATGAAATTATCAAAGAATATGGTTCACCACAATTTGTTAATGTTGAACTTGCGAGAGAACTTTCAAGAGACTTTAGTGAAAGAAATAAAATTAAAAAACTTCAAGAAAAGAATTTCATTGAAAATGAAACTGCAAAAAATCAACTAGCTGAAGATTTCAAACTTACAAAAGTTGGACACCATGACCTTGTTGCACTTCGTTTATATCACGAACAAGATGGCAAGTGTATGTATAGTGGAAAGGAAATTGATATAAATCGTTTATTTGAACCAAACTATGTTCAAGTTGACCACATTTTGCCTTATAGTCGAAGTATGAATGATAGTTATAACAACAAAGTTTTAGTTCTTGCAAGTGAAAATCAAAATAAGAGAAATCAAACACCTTATGAATGGTTTGGAAATGATGAAAAGAGATGGAATTCTTTTGTTGCAAGGGCAAACCTTTTGAAAAATCGCGAAAAGAGAAGATTTTTGCTTAAAGAAAATTTTGGCGAAGAACAATCAAAAGACTTCATTGAAAGAAACTTAAATGACACAAAATATATGTCAAAGTTTATGTTGAACTTAATGCAAGATTATCTTGAAATGGCTCCAAGCAAACATAAAAAAGTTGTTAGAGCAGTTAATGGTTCAATCACAAGTTATCTTCGCAAGTTCTGGGGAATTAACAAAATTCGTGAAGATGGTGACACACACCACGCAATAGATGCTGCTGTTATTGCAACAGTGTCTGATGGACAAATTCAAAAAATTACAAAATATAATCAATTAAAAGAAAGATTTAATAGAAACGAAAAAGAATTAAAACTTATCGATAAAGAAACCGGTGAAGTCATAAGCATTACCGATAAGGCAGATTTTGAAAGCGTTGGCATTGATATTATGTCAAAATATCTTCCAACACCATATCCTGAATTTATTAAAGAATTGCAAATCAGGTCAAGAGTTGATTATAACAATCCATTCGGGTTTACAAATGAAGAGCAAATTGAACTTATTAAACTTGGTTATGATGATGAAGAAGTTCAAAAATTAAAGCCAATTTTTGTGAGTCGAATGAAAACCGTTAAAACAACCGGTGCAATTCATGCTGAAACTTTAATGAGTGCAAGAGAATATGCTGAAACAAAAATGCTTGTTAAAACCGTTAAACTTTCAAGTTTAAAATTGAAAGAAATTCAAGAAACAGTTCCTTTAAAAGATGATAAATATCCAGAATTTTCAATCGAAAATTATTATAAACCAGAAAGTGATAGACTTTTATATTTAAAACTTAAAGAATATTTGCACGATAATGGAATAATTCCTGAAAATATTGAATTTCATAAACCTAAAAAAGATGGCACTGATGGTCCTGTTGTTAAAACTGTTAAGGTTTATGAAAAATCATCAAATTGTGTAATCACACCAAATGGTGCTGCAGCAAATGACAAAATGTTTAGAGTTGATGTTTTTGAAAAAGATAAAAAATTCTATCTTTGCCCAATTTATATGGCAGATGTTTATGCAAAAAAATTGCCTAACAAAGTTATTGAAAGAGATAAAGACTGGTCAGAAATTGACAACACATATAATTTCAAATTTAGTTTATACCAAAATGATTTGATAAAAGTATTAAGTGGTAAAGATATTGAATTAAAGAAAAATTTTAATAATCCAAAGTCGAAGAAGCCAGACAAAATTACAAATAAAGAAGTTTTTGCATATTACAATAATACAGGCATAGCGACTGCTTCAATTAAAATTGAATCAATGGATAATTGTTATAAGATTGATAATATGGGTGTTAAAACACTTCAAAATATTGAAAAATATTATGTTGATATTATGGGCAAAGTCTATAAAGCACCAAAAGAAGAAAGGAAAGGTTTTTAATGGGTTATATTAATATTTTTGTTTCTAAATCTGCTTATATGTATGTTAAAAATGAGCAGTTGTTTTTAGAAAATAGTGAAAATAAAGTTGATTATCCACTTGAAGATATCAACTCAATTATGGTTGAAAATTTAAACACAACAATTTCAACTTACACATTATCAAAACTTTCACAAAATGGAATATTATGTTTTATATGTAATCAAAACCACCTCCCATCGGGGGTGGTTTTGCCTTTTTGTGAGCATTATCAAACGCTTTCAATGTTTGAAAATCAAATAAATTTAAGCAAACCATTTCAAAAACAAATATGGAAAAGTGTGATTGAAAATAAAATTGAAAACCAAAATGATGTTCTTAATATGTGTGGTGGAAATGACAGCTTGAAATTTTTAAAAGAAACAGTGCTTTCAGGTGATTCTTCAAACAATGAAGCAAAAGCAAGTTTAATTTATTTCAAAGAGTTATTTGGAAAAGGTTTTGTTCGAAGAGATGATAGTTCTTCAATAAATGCTTTTTTGAATTATGGTTATTCAATCATTAGAGGTTTTATTGCAAGAAGCATTGTTGTGCATGGATTGCAGCCATTTTTAGGCATTCACCATTCAAATCAATTAAATCAATTTAATTTGGCCGATGATTTAATGGAACCATTCAGACCTATTGTTGATTTATTTGTAAAAATTTATTTGTATGATGAATCTGAATTGACCTCAAAAATAAAAGCAGAGATTTATAACATTATGAGTGTTGATGTGTTGATTGATGGTCAAAAGAATCCTGTGTCTTATGCTATTGAGCAATATGTTCAAAGTTTTCAAAAAAGTATCAAAGAAAACAAAAATTTATTAAAAACAATAAAAATTATAGGTTTAGAAAAACATCAATATGAGTAGGTTTATGAGATTATTAGTATTTTTTGATTTGCCTGTCAAAAGCAAAAATGAAAGAAAAACTGCAACGCAATTTAGAAATTATCTTATTAAAGATGGTTTTTATATGATTCAGTTTAGTTTATATGGAAGAATTTGCAACACACTTGAGTCTGCAAGACTGCATGAAGATAGAATTTGCACAAAAGTTCCAGCCTATGGTTCGGTGCGTTCTTTGATTGTGACAGAAAAACAATATGCCAGCATGAGCGTATTAACCGGTGAGCGTAAACCTAAAGAAAAGAAAATAAATTCACAGCAAATCTCATTTTTTTAGTATCTAGTTTTCAAAATTTTAAAAATTTAAATACAAGAAAAAGACTGTAATTATTGAAATTATCAATAACTACAGCCTTTTCTTTTAGTAACCTATTATACCATACCAAAAATCAATAGGGAACTAAAACTCATCGGCTTCTTCTAATTTTTTTATGGCTATTATACCATACCAAAAATCAATAGGGAACTAAAACCGATCGGTGGTTGTTCCGTTTAATTTCAATATTATACCATACCAAAAATCAATAGGGAACTAAAACTTTTTTGCCGTCCTCCTCGTCCATAATGTCATTATACCATACCAAAAATCAATAGGGAACTAAAACTATTGCAACATTAAAAGCGCATTTTTTAACATTATACCATACCAAAAATCAATAGGGAACTAAAACGGTAGGTTGTTACAAAACAATTCAAAATTTATTATACCATACCAAAAATCAATAGGGAACTAAAACTATGTTTCAAGTAATAATAAATTAGTTTATATTATACCATACCAAAAATCAATAGGGAACTAAAACAAGCGTGCGACAGTTTTTAAAAAGTGCAAAATTATACCATACCAAAAATCAATAGGGAACTAAAACTGAAAGATGTTATTCATATGTAAAGAAATAATTATACCATACCAAAAATCAATAGGGAACTAAAACTCCAAACTATTATCATCTGGATTTGATGGAATTATACCATACCAAAAATCAATAGGGAACTAAAACTTATTGAAAAAGATGAAGAAAAACACATTGATTATACCATACCAAAAATCAATAGGGAACTAAAACGAATAACCAAGCAGATGGATTTATTTAAAAATTATACCATACCAAAAATCAATAGGGAACTAAAACTATGCAACTGTGTAACTGTGTAGCATAAATATTATACATATTAAATTATTAAACTAAATTGTAATTGTTCTCTACTTAAATTATATCAAATTATAAAAACTAATCAATATAAAATCTCGAAAATTAAATAAAAAATTTAATATAACATCAATTTATAAATAAGAAAATTTTAAAGGGTAGGTTGATTTTAAGATGAAAATCGAGGCATTTTATTGGAAAAGTTTTTAAGATTTTGGCGTAAGGAAAGAGATTGATTGTTAACAACCTCTTTGTAATCTATTCGCAAAACACAGCTTTTGCGAATAGATATGGGTATTTTGGGGGATTTTTTAACATTTTGTAAAGCTTGATAATTTCATACTTTACAAAGATTTTATGAAAATTATATCTTGTTTTTGTAAAATTTATCATATTTTATTTTATGGTTTCTTTGTTAAAAACTGTTTTGATTTACTTTTGGTATTTTGTGTGATGAGATACCTTTGACAATACAGAGTGTTCTATCACACACAGCATAGAAGATTCATTTGAAATTAGGTTAAATTTATTTCAAACTCTATGAGAGAATGTTCTAAATTGTTATTAATAAATCGTAACGTTCTGTGTGAGTTTTTTGTTAAAATTTGTATCAGTTTTTATACTCACAATTTGAGTAGAATGTTGTGATGCTTTGTCACAGTTCATCACAAAACTGCTGTTAAAAAATTTGATTGATATTGTGTTAGCGCATCTTATTAGGTTCAATTTTATATAGGTTTATTTTGAGACTTATTTAATCTGTGCATTTTAAAATTTTTCTTGCACAAAATAATATTGTTGTTTATTCAAATTAGCGAAAATTCTGAAAGGGGTTTAAATTTATTTTTAGTACTAATTATTCGTAAAAACTCCCCTTTTAGTTGTCAGACATAATATTGTGCTAAAAAATAAAAAAATTTTATTTTTTTT
>JAZRRE010000003.1:0-85844 GCA_045650505.1 Clostridia bacterium
GAACTTAAGCCCCAGTGAACGGCGGCCGTAACTATAACGGTCCTAAGGTAGCGAAATTCCTTGTCGGGTAAGTTCCGACCCGCATGAAAGGTGTAACGATTTGGGCACTGTCTCAACAGTAGACCCGGCGAAATTGTAGTATACGTGAAGATGCGTATTACCCGTGACTGGACGGAAAGACCCCGTAGAGCTTTACTGTATCCTGGTACTGAGTTTTGGAAATAATCGCATAGGATAGGTGGGAGGCTGTGATGTGTAGATTCTGGTCTACAAGTAGCCATCCTTGAAATACCACCCCTTTGTTTTCGAAATTCTAACGCTATACCATTAGCTGGTAAGCGGACCATGCCAGGTGGGCAGTTTGACTGGGGCGGTCGCCTCCTAAATTGTAACGGAGGCGTCCAAAGGTTCCCTCAGAATGGTTGGAAATCATTCGCAGAGTATAAAGGCATAAGGGAGCTTGACTGCGAGACTTACAAGTCAAGCAGATACGAAAGTAGGGCTTAGTGATCCGGCGGTAGAGAATGGAATTGCCGTCGCTTATCGGATAAAAGTTACCTCGGGGATAACAGGCTGATCTTATCCAAGCGTACACAGCGACGATAAGGTTTGGCACCTCGATGTCGGCTCGTCATATCCTGGGGCTGAAGTTGGTCCCAAGGGTTCGGCTGTTCGCCGATTAAAATGGCACGCGAGCTGGGTTCAGAACGTCGTGAGACAGTTCGGTCCCTATCCATCATGGGCGTAAGATATTTGAGAGGATCTGCTCCTAGTACGCAAGGACCAGAGTGGACGTACCTACTGTGCATCGGTTGTTCTGCCAAGAGCATAGCCGGGTAGCGGAGTACGGAAAAGATAAGCGCTGAAAGCATATAAGCGCGAAACTTGCCTCAAGATAAGATATCTCATATCATAAGATAGTAAGACCCCTTGAAGACTACAAGGTTGATAGGCCAGGTGTGGAAGTGCAGTAATGCACGCAGCTGACTGGTACTAATAGGTCGAGGGCTTGATCACAATTATTGTGAAATAGTATGATTACTACGAAATTCATATGTGAAAGAGCTTCATAAAACTGATTCAATAATATGCAGTTGCCAGTGTGCGAAAGCTATTGACAATTTAATATAAATATGTTAAAATAGTCATGTTAATTCAGTAATACCACTTCAAATGAAGTGTTGTTATACCATTAACGGTGACCATACCGAAGAGGTCCACCTGTTCTCATACCGAACACAGAAGTTAAGCTCTTCAGGGTCGAAGATACTTGCTTGGAGACGAGCCGGAAAAATAGAACGTTGCCGTTTTTCAAATCAGAGATGCGAAAGCATCTCTTTTTTTGTGCTTGATTTTATATAGTTATTATGTTATAATTAAAATATCACAATATGTGAGAGGGGGAGAAAATGGGTATTAAAGATATGTTTTCTAAAAAACAAACTAAAACTGAAAATAAAGTAAGTGAAACTGGTAATTTAATTGCTGAAGTTGTTGATTCTTATGAATATGGTGATGGTCAAGCGATAAAAATTGTTAAAGTTGGTGAGGATTTTTATATTGAAAATTATGAAGGTATGGGCATTAAAAAGGGTCCATATGCTGAAGCTATAAAAACAGGTGATAATGGCGAAATTTTGGTTCGTGATATTGGTGCAGATTTTTATTATGTTCCAGGAATTGATGTTGAAAAGCCTTATGGTGTTGGATTTATAAAAGAGTATCATCCTGAATATCACTTTGCTGAACCTTATGATTATGAAGATAAGGGTTTTGCTGTTGTTAAAATGGTAGATGGTAAATATAGATTAAAAAATTCAAATGGTTGGATTCAGCCAGAAAAATATAATTATTTTTACTTTGATAAAGAAAATGATTTAGGGGTATATGAAGATACCGATGGACATTACTTTGTTTCAGCTAAAAATCAATTAGTTTTGCCACTTGAGTATGTTGTTCGTCCTGATAGTGGTGAATCTTGTTATAATGGTTCAGATGTTCCATCTTATCAATATGCTATTTTATTCTGTAAATATGTTGATGGAAAAATAACTTTAGAAGAATTGCCACATCAAGCATTTTTGAACGATGAATATATTAAAGCTGTTTTAGATAATGAGAATAGAAAAATCAAATTTAATATAGAAAAAGAAGTAAATTCTGCAAGAAGAGAAGTTGAAAAGGCTGCAAGCGAGGCTGATTTAACAAAAATGGGCGAAGTTGATGTTGATATGAAGAGTTTGCAAGAAAGACTTGACGGAATTGCTGCAATTGTTATTGAAAAGAGAAGACTTGCCGTTCGTGAACAAGAAAAATTGGCTGAAATTGATAAAAAAGAATCTATGGCAACAAGAAAAACTGACAAGGCTTTAGATGTTGATTCTATTATTAGAAAATCATCAGCAAAATCAACAAAGAATAAAATTGAATCAACTGAAAATGCAAGTGAAAGAGTAAGCGAATAAGGAGATTTAAGTTATGAAAATTTCTGGTGAAAAATTAAGCAAAATTATTGATATGTATTTTGAAGATTTAAGTGGTGAACTCATAAAAATTGTTCCAAACAACAAAAAAGACAGTTAATCTGTCTTTTTTATTTTGTAAAAAAATGTAAATTTGTTGACTATTATGTTTTGTAAAGAATATAATTAAATCATAAAAAGGAGGAAATTTATGAGAAAACTTATCAATTTTGTTAAAAAACCATTATTATATGGAGCAATTGGTTTTTTTGCAGTGTTTACTATTTTATTAGTTGTGATTTCTTCACTTAAACATGGCAAAACTTATGAGTATGAAATGAATGTTGCTGGAATTAAAATGTCTGCAACTTATACATTTGAAGATGATGACACAATTGCTATCAAATCTACTGTATTTGGTATGTCTGAAGAAGATGAAATTGAGTATAAAATTGAAGATGGTGTTTTATATCAAAAATTCGAAACACTTGAAGAAGATGTTTTTGAATGGGAAAAAATGGGAAAAATCAATGCTTATGAAATCATTTTAGAAACATTTGATGAAGAAACAGGTTTAGACGTTGAATTGGTTATGGAGTGTAAGGCAAATAAAGTTGTTAGAACACTTTCGATTGTTATGATGGTTGTTTCTGGTATTGCAGTTGCTGGTGCAGTCGCTGTTATCGTTTTAGATAAAAAGGGCATTATCAAATTAAAATCAGAAGCAAAAATTGAAGAAAATGCTGATGTTCAAGCTGAAACTATAGAAAATGCTGAAACACCTGTTGCAGTTGAAGTTGTCACAGAAGAAGCTCCTGTTGAAACAGAAATAAAAGAATAATTTAATAAAAAAGCTGTTATTTTAACAGCTTTTTTATTTTGGTTTTTGATAATCTTGACAATTTATTTGGGTTAATATATTATTTAAGCATAAGAAATTCGGAGGGCTTCAATTTATGAGAAAAACAGGGGCTCAAATTATGATGGAAAATATAAGAAAAACTCAAAATGAGTTTTTAATTATGAATGGGGAACAAAGGCTTGCTTATTTAGATAGATATGAATTTTTACAACCTTATCAAAAAACCGCATTGCTTCAATGCAGAAAGTATATGTCGGCTGCTGAAAAAAGAAAATTTAAACAAGTAACTGAAAAGGCGGCGGGGCTAAATCAATCAAATGATTCTGAACCACAACCAAGTTAAAAGTAGGAAATTATTATGGATTTTAAGAAATTTTGTAAGAAACCTTTAATTATTATAGCACTTTCAATGATGGGTGTTTGTTTGCTTGGAATGATTATTATGATGTGCATTCCAAAAGGCAAAACTTATGTTTATAAATATGAAATTGGCACAGTTCAATATACATATAAAATTGAACTTGGTGATAAATATGTTTTAACCCATACATTTATTGATAATAATGGCATTGAGTCAAATGTGAATAAAACAGAAAATAAAGAGTTAGATTATGAACTTTCTAATGGAAAGTTATATTTGCTTGATGGTGTAACTGATGAAAAGGTTGAAATTGGTGAAATTAATTCAAGAAAATTAAGTTTGAATTATAACATTGAAAAGAATGGTGATGATGCTGTTCTTTATTGCACTGTTAACAGAGCATTATTTATCTCATTTGCTGTTGGAATTTACTTTGGAGTATTCCTTTTAGTTGTTGCACTTATTGTGAACTATATTCACAAAAAACAAGATTTACTCAAGGAGAAAATGGAAAATATAGCAGAAGTTCAAAGAGAAAAAGAAGAAGCAGAAAATGCAGCAAAAAAAGAAGCGTAAAGCTTCTTTTTTTATTGTTTTAATATGCATTATTTTGGTTGAAAACTAACACAGATTGGTGACTCTTTGCTTGAGTTTGGTTGAACGGTGATTCCGTTTGCTTGGCAAACACCTTCTTCATTAAAAAGGCATTTTGCATTGCAGTCAACTTCAATATCTTTCCTGATTGGTGGTTGGCCAATTTTTTCTTCTTCAATTGTTGTTTTTTCGACAGGGGAATAGGTGTCACAGGTGGTGTCTTTTTTCACATTGACCACCTTTGATGTGCAGTTGCAGTTTTTGTTATATTCACAAGCCTGTCTTTTGCATTTTAAATCATACATATATTTGCTCCTTTTTATTATTATTTGCATATAAACTTGGAAATAATCTTAATTGACAAAAAAACTATCGCATTATATAATGAGTATAGAGTTAATTTTTAAGGAGATTATTATGAAAGTTATTTTGACAAAAGATGTTAAATCACAAGGTAAAAAGGGAGATGTTATTAATGTTAGTGATGGTTATGCAAATAACTTTTTATTCAAAAATGGTTTAGCAGTTCCAGCAAATCAAGCAAATGTTAATACAAACAATAAGCAAAAAGAAGCAGAAGCAAAGAGAATTGCTGAAGAAACTGCTGCTGCAAAAGCAGATGCTGAAAAAATGAAAACTATGGAGCTTGTTTTCAATATTGAAGTTGGTGCAAATGGAAAGGCTTTTGGTTCAATTTCAGGAAAGGAAATTGCTGAAGAACTTTCAAAAAAAGGTATTGTTATTGACAAAAAGCAAGTTGTTTTAAACAGTGCAATCAAGATGATTGGGGTTTATGATGTTGAAGTGAAGCTTTATAAAGGTGTTTCAGGAAAAGTTAAAGTTAATGTTCAAGCAAAATAAATTTAAGGAAAGATTATGGCATCAGTGATAAAGGGAATCTTTATTGATGTTAACAAAAGTGTGGAAATTCACATTAAAATTGAGAATAGAAAGCTTGGTTTTGAAGTGGTGTATCCTAAAGAAAAAGAACAAAATGTTGGATTTCGAAACTATGTTAACAATATAAAGAAAATGCTTAAAGTTGAATATCATATCTCTAATGAAAACAAGGTTGTTGGAATCGATGTTTTTCTTGGAAGATTTAAGCTGGGAGAAATTGCTTCTTACCAGCTTTTTGGTATGGTTGATAATAAGTCTAAATATCACGGATTTTATTATTTAACATCAAGTGAAGAGCGAATATTGTCGCAAGGAAATATTCAAAATATTGAAGAAATGGGTGCTCCTTTTGAAAGGTTTGAGACGAAAAAACCGCTTACAGACTTACACACTCATTTGTCAGGAGCACTTACAGCTGATGATTTGATTTCAATAGCAAAAAGATTTAATCCACACATTCCTATTGAAATAATCAAAAAAGCGGGAATTGATATTAATAAATATGAGAAGTTTATAGATACCATTGAAGTTAAAGGAACTGATGGTAAGTCTGAAATAATGTCTAGACTTGAATTTAATAAGCTTTCAGCTGAAGATATCGAAAAATATAAGCGCAAGTTAAGCATCAATGTTAACGCTCAAGAGACTTTTGGTGCAATGGAAGAATGTTATTCTTTTAGACACCCAATTGTGAGGCTAGGGGATAAGTCTTATGATTCCAATGTTTCAATTGAAAATTTATTTGAAGAACAACTTAAATGTCTTGCAAGACATTATCAAAAAACAGGCATTAGATATGCAGAACTTTCTATTTCTGAAATCTGCAAAACGCCAAATGATTTTTTAATTGTTATTGATAGGGTTATGCCAAAAATTGAAAGAGAGTTTCCCGATGTAAAAATGAGATTTTTGGGAGCTATTCCAAGAACTCTTAACAGACCCGAACTTAAACTTCGAAATGAAAACTTGCTTGCAGTTGCGGGCAATCCATATATTGCAGGTCTTGATGTTATGGCTCACGAAGTTAATAAAACCAAGCACTTTGCAGAAATTATTAAAGACTGTTTAGATTATTCAAGAGAAAAGAATGACTCTAATTTTGTTATTCGTGTGCACGCAGGTGAAAGTGATATGCATTATGACAATGTTAAGCAGTTTTTAAAAATTATTGATGAATATTGTGAAGAATATAAAACAAAACCACCCGTTATTCGTATTGGACATGGCATCAATGGTTTTGATGATGAAACATTAAGGATTGCTGTTAAATTGGGAGTTATTGTTGAAATTAATTTAAGTTCAAATCTTGCACTTAATAACGTGGATAGTGTTACACAAGTACTTTTAAAAAAATATAAAAATGCTGGACTCAAACTTGTTGTTGCGACAGATGGACACGGTATGTATTCAACTGATTCCCATCAAGAAGTTGAACTTGCAATTGCTGCTGGATTAACACCGGACAATATTTCAGAAATGATGGAGCAAGAAAGGGAATATATTGAAAGTGCATATAGAGCACAATATAAAAAGAAAATCAATGACAAGCAAGAAAAGTTGGATTATTTAGCTAGTTTAACTGATAATATAAAATTAAAACTTGCAAATGCTGGAATTAATTTAGATAGATTTTTGTTGCTTCCTAAAAAAGAAGCAGCAAGACAACTTTCAAATTTGATGATTACTTCAAAAGTTGGCAAAATTAATATGATTGCTGAAAGCGAGTATGAATCACTTTTAAATTCAGGATTCTTAACATTTGATTCAAATAATATTCCAAATTTAAGTGCAGAGCAAATAGATGTACTTATTGAAAATTTACCGCGTGAATATTATTTTTATAAACATAGTATTGGAACAGAAAAATTTAAGATTTTAAATGATAATGCAGTTGCTGAAAGATTAAAGACTAATAGGTATTTAAAGAATAAAATTGCTACATTTAAAAAGTTTATGGTGGGCACAAATAATAATCGCAAGATTAAGATTTATAATCAAGAAGATTCAATTCCAACAATTCAAGGAAAGCACCCTATGTGTATTGTTGGTTATGTTGGAAATCAATGGAATGAGCTTGGTGAAGAGGGAAAGAGAGAAATTCTTTCTGAAACCATTGAGATTGTGGCTTCACTAAACCCTGAAGAAGTTATGCTTGTTGCTTCAACAACAAAGAGTGGATTTAACGAGTGCTTAATTGAAATTGTGAAAAGAGTTAACCCAAAACTTCAAATATTGGGGTTTACAAATGAAGAACAATTAAAACGTATCGGTGAAGATGATGTTAAATGGATTAGAAAAAATTTCCATATAATAAAGATAGAAGAGGGTAATCAATTTGACTATTCAACTGAACTTGCAGATTATTTGAAGAATGGTGGGGGAAGAATGGTGTCGTTTGGTGACGGCTCACATTTGAAAGACCATATTATTAATCTTCATAACAAAAATGGAAATGTTCATTTATATAATGGAAAGTTTAGTGGTTCAAGTAAAGTTGATTTTCTTCGCGGAAATGGTTATGAATTTGCTGATTCAAAAGATTTGCTTGACCAACTTGAAATTACCCGAAGGTTAACACAAAAGCAAATAGATGAGCTTGCAGATGAACTTTATTTAAAAATGGAAGAACCTGCAAAATATAAAGAGATTATGCGTGGAAAATAAATAAAATAAAAACACCTGAATTTCAGGTGTTTTTTTATTTGCAATTTTTAATAATAATATGAATTTAGTTGTATTAAAAGAGTGTGAAAATTTCAAGATTTTAGTGATATTTTAGTGTTAAAAAAATAATTAAAAAATTTTTAAAAACCCCTTGACACGAAGCCGTGTGTATAGTATTATATATGAGGTTACGATTTATGAGTGGGTGCATTATGCCTTTTTGGAAAGTGTATCCTTCAAAATTTTTTGCAAAAAGGAAAGTGCTTTTGGTGATTACTGATTGTAACTCCTTAAAAGATTTTGGCTCATACAAAACGGGTTGATGTTGGAGGTTACTCATGATTTTAGCCGAGGAGAGATAACTTCAACGGACAATAGTCTTAACAGAGATTAAGGCGACAAGGTGACTTATCTGCCGAGCTGACGTAACACAGTGATAAGTTGTTTTGGTAAATCTATTACTTGGAGGAAAATAATGGCAATTCAAAAAATGAGAATTAAGTTAAAGGCATATGACCACAATCTTGTTGACCAAAGTGCTGCAAGAATTGTTGAAACAGTGAAGAAGTCTGGTGCTAAATATTCTGGACCAATCCCTATGCCAACAGAAAAAGAAGTTGTAACAATACTTCGTGCTGTTCACAAATATAAAGATAGTCGTGAACAATTTGAAATGAGAACATATAAAAGGTTGATTGATATCTATAATCCATCTGCTAAAGTTGTTGATTCACTTATGAAAATCGAACTTCCAGCAGGCGTTGATATCAAAATTAAATTATAAGGTCGCAGGAGGAGAGTAAGATATTATGAAAAATGCAATACTTGGCAAAAAAATCGGTATGTCACAAATCTTCACTGATGCTGGTGTAGTTATCCCTGTGACTGTAGTTGAAGCAGGTCCTTGCTATGTATCACAAATTAAGACAGAAGCTGTAGATGGCTATAATGCAGTTCAACTTGCTTACATGGATACAAAAGAAAGCAGAATCACAAAACCTGTAGCTGGACATTTAAAGAAAGCTAATGTTTCAGCAAAGAAATATTTAAAAGAATTCAAGATTTCAGCTGAAGGTTTAACACTTGGAAGCGAAATCAAATGTGACATTTTCACAGTTGGAGAAAAAGTTGACGTTTCTGGTCAATCAAAAGGTCACGGTTTCTCTGGTAACGTTCAAAGATGGAACGCTCACATGCAAGAAATGACACACGGTGTTGGCCCTGTTCACAGATCACCTGGTTCACTTGGTGCTAACTCAACACCATCAAGAGTTTTCAAGAATCGTAAACTTCCTGGTCACTGGGGTGATGAAAAAGTTACAATTCAAAACCTTGAAATTGCAAAAGTCGATGCTGATAGAAACCTTATCTTAATTAAGGGTGCTATTCCAGGAGCTAAAGGCAGTGTTGTTACAATCTGCAGTGCTGTTAAAGCATAAGTTGGAGGGAATAAATAATGCAAACTAAAGTTTTAAATTTACAAGGACAAGAAGTTAGCAAAATTACACTTTCTGATGAAGTTTTCAAAGCTCCTTACAATGAAGCATTGATTCATCAAGCAGTTGTTTGCTATTTAACAAATCAAAGACAAGGTACAAAATCTACACTCACTAGAGCTGAAGTTGCTGGTGGTGGAAGAAAACCTTGGAGACAAAAAGGTACAGGCAGAGCTAGACAAGGTTCTATCCGTTCTCCACAATGGGTACACGGTGGCGTTGTATTTGCTCCAAAGCCAAGAGATTTCGAAAAGAAAATGAACGCTCAAATGAGAAGAGGTGCTTTCATCTCTGCACTTTCAACTATGATGGCTGAAAAAGCAATTATCGTTGTTGATGATATGAGCATTGAACCAAAAACAAAAGAAGCTGTTAAAGTTCTTGAAGCTTTAAAAGCTAACAGAAATGTAACAGTTGTTACTGATGGTGTTAACGAAAACGCACTTCGTGCATTTGCTAACCTTCCAGAAGTTGAAGTTACAACAGCTAACATCTTAAACACATATGACCTTGTTTCAAGTGACTATGTTGTTATCACAAAAGATGCAATCAAGAAAATCGAGGAGGGCAATAAATAATGGTAGCTCAAGATATTATTTTAAAACCTATCCTTTCTGAAAAGAGCTATGCTGACATCGCTAACAAGAAATATTATTTCAAAGTTGCAAAGAAAGCTACAAAAACTCAAATCAAAGCAGCAGTTGAAGAAATCTTCAAAGTTAAAGTTGCTAGCGTTAATACAATGAACGTTTACGGAAAAATTAAGAGACAAGGAAGAACAGAAGGTCTTACAGGCAATTACAAAAAAGCTATTGTTCAACTTTCTAGTGATAGCAAATCTATCGAATTCTTCGACAGCTTGTCTTAATCAAGGAAGGAGAGATAGATATGGCAATTAAAAAATCAAATCCTACCAGTGCTGGTCAAAGATTTAGAGCAGTTTCATCTTTTGCTGAAATTACTTCTAAAACTCCTGAAAAGTCACTTCTTGAAACAAAGAAGAAAACTGGTGGACGTAACTCTTACGGAAGAATTACTGTTAGACATATTGGTGGTGGAAACCGTCAAAAATATCGTGTAATCGACTTTAGAAGAAACAAAGATGGCATTCCTGCAAAGGTTGCTTCAATCGAATACGATCCAAACAGATCAGCTTACATCGCACTTTTAAACTATGCTGATGGTGAAAAGAGATACATCTTGGCTCCTGTTGGTCTTGCAGTTGGCGACACTGTTGAAAGTGGTGCAAATGCAGAAATTAAAGTTGGTAACACTCTTGCATTTACAAACATTCCTGTTGGTTCAGTTGTTCATAACATTGAATTCAACCCAGGAAAAGGTGGTAAAATTGCTAGAAGTGCTGGTATTTCAGCACAATTTATGGCACTTGAAGGTGGCTATGCTACACTTCGTATGCCATCAGGTGAAATGAGAAAAGTTCCAGAAGCTTGTCGTGCAACAATCGGTCAAGTTGGAAACATTGAACATGAAATCACATCAGTTGGTAAAGCTGGTGTTAAGAGACATATGGGCGTTAGACCTACCGTTCGTGGTTCTGCTATGAACCCTGTTGATCACCCACACGGTGGTGGTGAAGGTAGAGCACCTGTTGGACACGCTGGTCCTATGACTCCATGGGGCAAACCTGCTCTTGGATACAAGACTAGAAAGAAAAAGAATAGAACCAATAAACTTATGGTTAAACGTATTAATTAGGAGACAAAGAGATGAGTAGATCAGTTAAGAAAGGCCCATTTGTAGATGAGAGCCTTATGAAAAAAATTGAAGCTATGAACGCATCTAATGAAAAGCACGCTGTTAAAACTTGGTCACGTTCTTCAACAATCGTTCCAGATATGGTTGGTCACACAATCGCTGTTTACGATGGTAGAAAACACATTCCAGTTTATATCACTGCAGAGATGGTTTCATACAAACTCGGTGAATTCGCACCTACAAGAACATACAAAGGTCATGCTGGTGTGAAGTCTTTGAAGGGAGGTAAATAATGGCTACAAGACAAAGAGAAAGAGCTGAAAGAAATGCTCAAAATGCTGATAAAAGACCTAGAGCAATCGCTAAAAATCTTGGAGTTTCTCCATCAAAGGTAAGAATCGTTCTTAACCTCATTCGTGGTAAGGACTATGCAATGGCACTTGCTATTTTGAAAAATATGCCAAACGTTGGTGCTGAATATGCTGTTAAAGTATTAGAAAGCGCTGGTGCTAATGCAGAAAACAATTTAGGTATGAACAAAGCAAACTTATATGTTGCTGAATGCTATGCTGACGGGGCTGCAACTTTAAAAAGATTCCAACCTGTAAGCAAAGGTAGAGCACACTCAATCAAGAAAAGAACAAGCCACATCACAATTATTCTTGATGAGAAAAAGGCTTAATAAGGTCAAGGAGGAAATATGGGACAAAAAGTTAATCCACACGGAATCAGAGTTGGTATTAACAAGAGTTGGGATAGCAACTGGATTGCTGATAAAAAGCATGTTGCTGCTTACATTCTTGAAGATAACAAAATTCGTGAATTCATTGAAAACAAATACAAAAATTGTGGAATTTCAAAAGTAGTTATTGAAAGAAGCAATGAAAACAAAGTTTTACTTTCACTCTATACTTCTAGACCTGGTATGGTTATCGGTCAAAAAGGTGCAGGTGTTGAAGCTATGAAGGCTGCTATTTCTAAAGTAGCAGGAAAGAAGGAAGTTAATATCAATGTTATTGAAATTAAAACTCCAGACCTTGATGCTCAACTTGTTGCTGAAAGTATTGCTCAACAATTAGACCAAAGAATTGTTTGTCGTCGTGCAATGAAACAAGCTATTGCAAGATGTCAAAAAGCTGGCGTTAAAGGTATTAAAGTTATGGTTTCTGGCCGTATCAACAATGCTGAAATCGCTAGAAGTGAAACATTACACTATGGTTCAATTCCACTTCAAACACTTCGTGCTGATATTGATTATGGCTTCGCTGAAGGCACAATCTATGGAAGACTTGGTGTTAAAGTTTGGATTTACAAAGGAGAAATCCTTGGTAAAGTTAACCTCGCTAAAAATGTAGAAGGAGGTAAGAACTAATATGTTAATGCCAAAAAGAGTTAAAAGAAGAAAAGTTCAAAGAGGCAGAATGACTGGTAAGGCTACACGTGGCAACAAACTTGCTTACGGTGAATACGGTCTTGTTGCTCTTGAACCATGTTGGATGACATCAAACCAACTTGAATCTGGACGTATCGCAATCAACAGATGCTTCCAAAGAGGTGGTAAGGTTTGGATTGATGTTTTCCCAGACAAACCAGTAACAAAGAAACCTGCAGATACTCGTATGGGTTCTGGTAAAGGTTCTCCAGAATATTGGGTTGCTGTCGTTAAACCAGGTAGAGTTATTTTTGAAGTTACAGCTAACTCTAAAGAGCTTATGATTAGAGCTCTTAAGAAAGCTCAATACAAACTTCCTTGCGCTACAAAGATTATTTCAAGAGAAGCACAAGAAGCAGCTGCTACCGAGAAGGAGGCTGAATAATTATGAAAATCAATGAAATTAGTTCATTAACAGATAAAGAACTTGCTGAAAAACTTGCAAGCTTAAAATCTGAATTATTCAATTTAAGATTCACTCATGCAACAGGAAGTTTAGCAAACAATATGCAAATTTCAGTTTGCAAGAGAAACATTGCTAGAGTTAAAACCGTTATGAGACAAAGAGAACTTGGAATGGTTGAAGCTCCTAAAGCAGCTCCAAAGAAAACAACAAAAAAATCTGCAAAAGTCGATGCAGAAGTTAAAGGTTAAGGTGAAAAAGTATGGCAAATGAAATCGTAAGAAATGAAAGAAAAACAAGAATCGGTGAAGTTGTTTCTAATAAAATGGACAAAACAATCGTAGTTCTTATCAAAACAAAGGTTTTACACCCTGTATACGGAAAAACACTTAATCACTCAACAAAAGTTAAAGCAGACGATCCTGAAAACATTTGTGATATTGGCGATACAGTTGAAATTGCTGAAACTCGTCCAATTAGCAAAGATAAGAGATGGAGACTTGTTCGTATTGTTGAAAAAGTTAAATAATGAGTAGGAGAAATTAGTTATGATACAACCACAAACTAGACTTAGAGTTGCTGACAACTCTGGTGCTAAAGAAATTATGTGTTTCCACGTTACCGGTGGATCAGTTGTTAAAACTGCTAATATTGGCGACATTATTAAAGCTTCTGTTAAATCTGCTACACCAGGCGCTGCTATTAAAAAGGGTGATGTTGTTACCGCTGTTATCGTAAGATCAACAAAGGGTGTTCGTAGAGAAGACGGCAGTTACATCAAATTTGACGACAATGCTGCAGTTATTATCAATAGTGAAGGTAACCCAAAAGGTACTCGTATCTTTGGGCCTGTTGCTCGTGAGCTTCGTGCTAATCCAAAATTTATGAAGATTATTTCACTTGCACCAGAAGTTTTATAGGAGGAAGGATAAATGAAGGTTAGTGTTAAAGTAGGCGATACCGTTTTAGTTAATTCCGGAAAAGACTCTGGTAAAAAGGGAAAGGTACTCGCAGTAAAGAAAAATAAAGATTCAGTTAGACTTATTGTTGAAGGTGTTAACATTATCACCAAAGCAAAAAAAGCTAGAACTGCTCAAGAAAAGAGTGAAATCATTAAAACTGAAGGAACAATTGATGTTTCTAATGTTAATGTTATTTGCTCAAAATGCGACAAAGCTGTTCGTGTTAAACACACAGTTGTTGATGGCAAAAAAGTTAGAGTTTGCCCAAAATGCGGTGCTGTTTTAGATGTTAAATACAGCAAAGACTCAAAAGTAAAGAAAGCTGCTAAAGCTGAAAATGCTGAAGCAAAAGAAACAAAGAAAGCTGAAAAAGCTGCAAAAACAGAAAAGTCGAAAGTTACAAAGTCAGTTAAATCTGATGAAAAAGCAACAAAAGTTGCAGTAGCTAAAAAGCCACAAACTGGTAGAAGTGCTCAAAGAGGAGTGTAATAAATTATGGCAACAAAGAAAATCGAATCTGGTGTTAGATTAAAAGATAAATATGTTAACGAAGTAGTTCCTGCACTCTTAAAAGAGTTTGGTTACAAAAATGTTAACGAAGTTCCAAAAATCGAAAAAATCGTTTTAAGCATGGGACTTGGTGCAGAAAAAGATAACTCAAAGAGCTTTAACATTGCTGTTGAAGAACTTGCTTCTATTTCTGGACAAAAACCAGTTGTTACAGCTGCTAAAAAATCTATTGCAAACTTTAAACTTCGTGAAGGTCAAAAAGTTGGTGCTAAAGTTACTCTTCGTGGAAACAGAATGTATGAGTTTTTAGATAGACTTATTGCTATCGCTCTTCCAAAAGTTCGTGACTTTAGAGGTATTGATTCTACCACAGGTTTTGATGGTAGAGGTAACTATTCTTATGGTATTAAAGAACAACTTATCTTCCCAGAAATTATCTATGATAAAATCGAAAAGATTAGAGGTTTTGATATCAATTTTGTTACAACTGCAAAAACTGACAATGAAGCTAGAATGCTTCTCAAACTTATGGGAATGCCTTTTAAGGCCTAGCGAATAATTTAAGGTAAGCAAGGAGAGAAAAATGGCAAAGAAATCAATGATTAATAAACAACAGGCTCCACAAAAATATAAAACACGTGAATACACAAGATGTTCAATTTGTGGAAGACCTCATTCAGTTCTCAGAAAATATGGCATTTGCCGTATCTGCTTCAGAGAACTTGCATACAAAGGTCAAATTCCTGGAATTAAAAAATCTAGCTGGTAATATAGGAGGAAAAGAAGAAAATGGTTAATGATTCTATCGCAGATATGCTCACAAGAATTAGAAATGCTCAAACAGCAAGACACGAAACTGTTACACTTGAAACTTCAATTATGAAGAAATCAATTGCACAAATCTTGCTTGATGAAGGTTACATTTCTGCATTCGAAGAAGTTGATGCTGGCAAAAACAAAAATCTTGTTATTAGCTTGAAATATGTAAACAAATCTAAAGTTATTACCGGACTTAAGAGAATCTCTAAACCAGGTAGAAGAATCTACGCTGGCGCTCAAGATTTACCAAAAGTTCTTGGTGGTCTTGGCATCGTTATTGTTTCAACATCTAAAGGTGTTATGACAGATAGAGAAGCTAGAAAGCTCGGTATTGGTGGCGAAGTTCTCGCCTATGTATGGTAAGGAGGATAGAAGAGTATGAGTCGTATAGGTAAAGCTCCGATTGTTCTCCCAGAAAATGTTACTGTTGATGTTGACGCTTCAAATATGGTTACTGTTAAAGGACCAAAAGGTGAACTTAAACAACAAGTTCTTGGTAACATTTCAGTTACAAAGGTAGAACAAGCTGGTAAAAACGCTATTTTATTAGTAGCTAATGACAATCAAAAAGATACAAATGCAAAACACGGTTTATATCGTGCACTCATCGCTAACTTGGTTACAGGTGTTTCTAATGGATTCACAAAATCTGTTACTATTAACGGTGTAGGTTACAAATGTGCTGTTCAAGGCAACAAATTAGTTTTAAATATCGGTTTTTCACACCCTGTAAATATGGAAATTCCAGCAGGTTTAACTGTTACATGTCCATCTGCAACTGAAATCGTTGTAGCTGGTATCAGCAAAGAACAAGTTGGACAATTTGCAGCTGATATTAAAGCTAACAAGAAGGTTGAACCATATCATGGATATGGTATCTACTATACTAACGAACACGTTAGAAGAAAAGAAATTAAGAAAACAGGTAAGAAGTAAGGAGTAGAGTTATGTTTAAGAAAATAGACAAAAATGAAGTTAGAAAAGCAAAACATAGTCGTATTAGACATACCTTGAAAGGTACTGCTGATATGCCTAGACTTAATGTTTATCGTTCAACAAATGAGATTTATGCTCAAATTATTGATGATAAAGCTGGTAAAACACTTTGCAGCGCTTCAAGCAAAGATAAAGCACTTGCTAAAGTTGTTGAAGGCAAAAACAAAGTTGACCAAGCTTTTGAAGTTGGTCAAGCAATCGGTGCTGCTGCACTTAAACTTGGAATTAAAAAAGTCGTATTCGACCGTAGTGGTTACATCTACACAGGTCGTGTTCAAAAATTAGCTGACGGTGCTAGAGCCGCTGGTCTTGAGTTTTAGGAGGAAATTATGTCAGAAGAATTAGAAACTAAAGTTGAAAATACTGAAGTAGTTGAAAATGCTGAAGTAGTTGCTCCAGCTGAAAACAAAAAAGATGCTAAAGGTTCTAGAAAACCAAGAAGAGAAAATCGTCGTCCTGAAAGAGTTTCTGATGGACTTGAAAAGAGAATGGTTAGCCTTAACCCAATCACCAAAGTTACAAAAGGTGGTAAAACAATGCGTTATGACGCACTTATGGTTGTAGGTGATAAAAACGGTAAAGTAGGTATCGGTCTTGCTAAAGCTCTTGACGTTACAAACGCTATTGAAAAAGCAACTCTTCTTGCTAAAAAGAATATGATTAGTGTTTGCATCGATGGAACAACAATTCCACACGATATTATTGGTAAATTTGGTACAACCAAAGTTATCATGATGCCATCTCCAGAAGGTAAAGGTATCATCGCTGGTGGTGCTGTTCGTGATGTTGTTGAACTTGCTGGTATCAAAGATATCACAACAAAACTTTATGGTTCAAACAACCCTGTAAACTGCGTTAAAGCAACATTTGAAGGCCTTAAAGCTTTAAGAAGTGCTGAACAAATTGCAGCTCTTCGTGGCAAAAAGGTTGAAGAAATTAGATAGGAGGAAGATTTAAATGGCAGAAACAAAGAAAACAACAGAAACAAAAGCAGTTAAGTCTTCTGAAACAAAAACAGCTGCTAAAACAACAGCTGCTAAAAAGACAACAACAGCTGCTAAAGCTACAACAGCTAAAGCAACTGAAACAAAAACAACAGCTACAAAGAAAACTCCAGCAACAGAAGCTAAAACAGCTCCTGTAGCTGAAGTTAAAGCTGAAGTTAAAGCTGCTCCAAAAGCAAAAGCTAAAGGTGATATGCTTAAAGTTACTCTTGTAAAGAGCAGCTCTGGCAGACTCATCAAGCAAAAGAGAACACTTGAAGCTCTTGGACTTGGTAAAACAAATTCATCAAACATTGTTCCAGATAATGCTGCAACAAGAGGTATGATTTTTGTTGTTAAGCATCTTGTAAGTGTTGAAAAAGTATAATAAGGAGAGATACAACCTATGAAAATTCATGAATTAAGACCAGCTGATGGTTCTACATCAAAGACAAAAAGACTTGGTCGTGGTATTGGTTCTGGTTTAGGTAAGACTTCTGGTAAAGGCCACAAAGGTCAAAATGCTAGAAGTGGTGGTGGTGTTAGACCTGGTTTTGAAGGTGGACAAATGCCACTTATTAGACAACTTCCTAAAATTGGCTTTACAAATAACTTCAGAAAGGTTTATACTACAATTAATGTAGGTGAACTTGAAGTTTTAGAAGCTGGAACAACTGTTACAGCAGAACTCTTAAAATCTAAAGGTTTAATTGCAAAAGTTGAACCATTCGGTTTAAAAGTTCTTGGAAACGGTACACTTACCAAAGCTTTAAATGTTCAAGCTGCTAAATTTACTGATGGTGCAGCAAAGAAAATTGCCGCAGTTGGCGGAACTATAGAGGTAAAATAATGTTCAAAACCCTTGGAAGCGCTTTTAAAAATCGCGAATTACGAAAGAGTATGATAATAACAATATGTCTTTTACTCGTTTATCGTTTGGGTTGCTTTTTGCCAACCCCTGGACTTTCAAGTGACCTTTATGCGAATCTTGTTGGTGATGATGTAACAGGCGTTTTATCGTTATTAAACGCAGTGTCTGGTAGCGCTCTTGCGAACGCTGCTATCTTTGCGCTTGGTGTTACACCATATATCAACGCATCTATTATTGTGCAACTTTTAGCAGTTGCAATTCCTCCACTTCAAAGACTTTCTAAAGAAGGGGATGAAGGTAAACAAAAATTAAATCTTGTAACAAAAATTACAGCACTTGTACTCGCACTTGCTCAAGGTCTTGGCATTGTTCTTGGCCTTGGCAGCGACTACATTCAACCAATCTTTGGTGAAAACCTTAAATGGCTCACTAGCTTGATTGTTATTGTAATTTTAATGGCAGGAACTTGCTTTACTATGTGGCTTGGTGACAAGATTACAGAGCAAGGTGTTGGCAACGGATTATCTCTTATAATCTTCGTTGGTATCATCGGAACTGCTGGTCAATCAATTTTAAATGCTATTAAGAATATTTCTAATAGCTTGGTATATTTGTGGGAACTTTTAGGTTTCTTTGTGCTTGTTATTTTGCTTTTCTTCCTTATCGTATTTGTAGATATGGCAGAAAGAAAAATTACAGTTCAATATGCTAAACAAGTGAAGGGAAGAAAAATGTATGGTGGACAAGCATCACACATTCCTATGAAGGTTAACTCTAGTGGTGTTATGCCTATCATCTTTGCATCTGCAATCATTACATTCCCAACACTCATTATGTCACTTTGCGGCCTCAATGCAGAAAGTGGTGGTTTTGCAGGATTCTGGTTCAAATATCTTGGAACCGGTTCAGTTGTTTATAGCATTTTAACAGCATTGCTTATTTTGTTCTTTGCATATTTCTATGCACAAATTCAATTTAACCCAACTGATGTTAGCTTAAATATTCAACAACACGGTGGATTTATTCCAGGTATCAGACCAGGAAAACCAACAACCGAATACTTGAGAAAAGTATCAGGTAGAATAACACTCTTTGGTGCAATATTCCTTGCGTTTATTGCTCTTATTCCATCAGTATTATTCTCTGCTGTTGCTGTTGGTTCACAAGGATTATTAAACTCATTCACAGCAACCGGTATGCTTATCGTTGTTTCTGTTGCTATTGAGTTTAGAGACCAACTTGAAGCACAACTTATGATGAAAAGACATAAAAACATTTTGTAGCTAGTTCATTAAAATGATATATTATAATTAGGATTTAAAATCAAAAGGAGAAAATATATGAAATTTTTAATGTTCGGAGCACCTATGGCAGGCAAGGGTACACTTGCAAATATGTTATCAGAGAAGTATAACCTTCCAACAATCTCTATGGGTGACATCTTAAGAGCAAGCATTGCTCGTGGTGATGAAGAAGGAAAACTTGCTAAACACTATATGGACCAAGGTCAAATGGTTCCAATTGAAGTTGTTTGTGCAATGATTAAGAAAAGACTTGCAGAGCCAGATGTTCAAGAAGGATTCATTTTAGATGGTTTCCCAAGAACACCTGAACAACTTGATTATTTCGTTAAAGAAAAAATCGCTGAACTCGATGCAGTTGTAAGCCTTGAAGTTCCTTATGAAACACTCTTATCACGTGTTGTTGGCAGAAGAACTTGCAAATCTTGTGGTTATATCTATAACACAAGCTGGAATCTTGGATATAAAGTATGTCCAAAATGTAACGGTGAATGGGGAATTAGAAGTGATGACAATGAAGAAACTTATAAAACTCGTTATGATGTTTATATGAGTGAAACACTTCCAATTTTAGACTATTTCAAAAAAGAAGGAAAAGTTGTTGAAGTTGTTGGCGATAAAGAGCCAGAACAAAGCTACAACAATATGGTTGAAGCTTTCAAAAACAGCTCAATTCCTGGACTTAAAGAATTCATTGAAGGTTAATAACCTTTAAAGCATAAATCTCTAGAATATTAACCCCAGAATATTGGGGTTAATATTCGACAAGATTTTTTTAATTTTATTAAAAAATTTTTATGTTATATCTTGACAAAAATTGATATTTAAATATAATTATTAAAGAGGGAATATTCCCGATTTTTTGCGTGTTTAGATATTTTTTTCAATAATTTTTGTCGAAAAATAACCGAAATTTGGCAATGATTGTTAAAATGTTTAGTTTTAATAATAATTACGCAAGAAAAATTAGCGTTTTGCTACGAATTTTGCTTGGAAAACTTCAAGTAAAAACAAAATCTTCAATTTGGAGGAATAATCTTTTGAGTAAAGATGATGTAATTGAAACAGAGGGCGTTGTGGTTGAGGCTATGCCTGGCGCAACATTTAAAGTTCAAATTGCTGGTGGACATATTGTCACAGCATATTTATCTGGAAAACTCTGGAAAAATTTTATTCGTGTTTATGAGGGCGACACAGTAAAACTTGAAATCAGCCCTTATGATTTAACTCGTGGAAGAATTATCTGGCGTAGCAAATAAAACGGGTGTAAATAAATTCGAGGAGAAAAAAAATGAAAGTTAGACCTAGTGTAAAACCTATGTGTGATGGTTGCAAAGTTATTAAGAGAGACGGTAAAGTAAGAGTCATTTGTAGCAAAAACCCAAAACATAAACAAGTTCAGGGTTAGTTTTCTCTTTGGTTTTGTTTATGGAAGATGATGCTTGGGGAAACAAGACATTCCACTTGCCAAACATTATCTTTCATATACAAAACTAATTTGAACATAAAATCAAAAGCGGCAGGGAGAAATCCTTTTTGAAATTATGTTATATCGCAGAGGCAATTGCCTCAAAAACTTATTTTTAAAACAAATTAATTATATCTGTGGAGGATAAAATGGCACGTATTGTTGGTGTAGATTTACCAAATGAAAAGAGAGTAGAAATCGGCCTTACATACATTTATGGTATCGGCAGAGTTACCTCTAACAAAGTTTTAAAAGATACTGGAATTGATCCAGATACAAGAGTTAAGGATTTAACTGAAGAACAAATCGGTAAAATCCGTGAATATTTGGATAAGAATTTAACAACTGAAGGTGAACTTCGTAGAGTTGTTAATATGAACATTAAAGCTCTTCAAGAAATTAAGAGCTATCGTGGTTTGAGACACAAAGCAGGCCTTCCTGTTCGTGGTCAAAACACAAAATCAAACGCAAGAACAAGAAAAGGACCTAAAAAAGTTGGCGGTAAGAAAACAAAACAAATGCCAGCAAAAGGTAAGAAATAGTTAAGGAGAAGGAAAGAAAATGGCAGAAAAGAAAGTTAAAAAAGCTGCATCATCTAGAAAGCGTAAAATTACTACTAATGTTGATAAAGGTAGAGTTTATATTCAATCTTCTTTCAACAACACTATTGTAACTGTTACTGATGCTGCAGGAAACGCACTCGCTGCTTGTTCAGCAGGTGCTCTTGGATATAAAGGTAGCAAGAAAAGCACACCTTTCGCAGCTGGTCAAGCTGCTGAAAAAGCTGCTAAAATCGCTAAAGAATATGGTCTTAAATCAGTCGAAGTTTATGTTAAAGGACCTGGCAATGGTAGAGAATCTGCTGTAAGAAGTCTTGCAGCTGCTGACCTTGAAGTTACTATGATTAGAGATGTATCTCCAATCCCACACAATGGTTGCCGTCCACCAAAACCAAGAAGAATCTAATATAACCCAAGGAGAAAATAATGGCAAAATATATTAATGCAGACTGCAGACTTTGCAGAAGAGAAGGTACAAAGCTTTTCCTTAAAGGTGAAAGATGTACTTCTAAAAAATGTGCTTTGGATAGACGTGCAGGTGTTCCTGGTGTGCATCCAACAACAAGAAAGAAAGCAAGTGAATATGCTATCCAACTTCGTGAAAAACAAAAAGTTAAAAGAGCTTATGGCTTATTAGAAAAACAATTTAGAGGCTACTATGAAGAAGCTGCTAGACAAAAAGGTAAAACAGGTGAAACAATGTTAAGTTTACTTGAAAGAAGACTTGATAACGTTGTTTATAGACTTGGACTTGGTGCTAGCCGTGACCAAGCTCGTCAAATTGTTAACCACACTCACATTTTAGTTAACGGAAAAATGGTAAACATTCCATCATATCAAATTAAAGTTGGTGATGTTATTTCTGTTAAAGAAAAGAGTGCAAAGAGCGAACTTTTCGCTAGCGTTAAAGAAGCAAGAGTTATCGTTCCAAAGTGGCTTGAATTTGAACCATCTAAACTTACTGGTAAAGTTACTGCACTTCCAGCAAGAGAAGATATTGACTTGACAATCGCTGAAAACCTTATCATTGAATTTTATTCTAAATAATAAATAAATTGGGGGAGCTAATATGTTAGAAATCGAAAAGCCAAGGATTGAATGTGTTGAAGAAAAAGGTGGTTCTTATGCAAGATTTGTTGTTGAACCATTAGAAAAAGGATTTGGTGTTACAATTGGTAATGCCCTTCGTAGAATCCTTCTTTCAAGCCTTCCTGGTTCAGCTATTACTAATATCAAAATAGCTGGTGTTGATCACGAATTTATGGCACTTAAAGGTGCTAAAGAAGATGTTACTGAAGTTGTTTTAAATATGAAAGGACTTGCAGTAAAAATCGATAGTGATGACAAAAACTTTAAAAAGACCTTAAAACTTAAGGCACAAGGACCATGTGTTGTTACTGCCGCTGATATCGCTGATGATGACGAAGTTCATATTATGAATAAAAATATGTACATCTGCACTCTTGAAAGCGACGGTGTTTTAGATATGGACATTATGGTTGGTCAAGGCAGGGGATATGTTCCTGCTGATAAAAACAAGGATATGAGCCTTCCAATTGGATACATTGCAATTGATAGTATTTATACCCCTGTAAGAAGAGCAAGCTATGTTGTTGAAAACACTCGTGTTGGTCAAAACACAGACTTTGATAAACTTACACTTGAAGTTACTACAAATGGCACTGTTTCAGCTAAAGAAGTTGTTAGCTTATCAGCTAAACTTATGAACGAATACAATGAACTTTTCATTGAACTTGTTGAAAATATGGCAAACACATCAATCTTGGTTAGCCGTGAAGAAGACAAAGTTCACAAACTCTTGGTTATGAGCGTTGAAGATATGGACCTTTCAGTTCGTTCTTACAACTGCTTAAAGAGAGCTGGTATCAATACTGTTGAAGATTTAATCAAGAAAACTGAAGATGATATGCTTAAAGTTAAAAATCTTGGTAGAAAATCACTTGATGAAGTTATTCATAAACTTGAAAGTCTTGGACTCGGTCTTAAGACTAATGAAGATTAAGGAGAAAAAATATGGACACAAGAAAATTAGGAAAACCATCTGACCAAAGACTTGCACTCGTTTCAAACCTTGCAACTGACCTTTTATGGTTTGGCCATATTGAAACAACTTTCGATAGAGCAAAGGCTGCTGCTAGAGTTGCTGAACAAATCATCACTCTTGCTGTTAATACATATGAAGATGTTGTAACTGCTGAAAAAGTTACTCTTGACAACAATGGTAAAGAGAAGAAAGTTACAGTATCTAAAGATGGCGTTAAAAAACTTGCTGCTAGAAGAAAGATTATTGCAATGGTTCAAAACAGACAAGAACAAAGAAAGAAAGGTGAAAAACTTGCTGACTTTGAAGCTAGAACTCAAGGTATCGAAATGCCTTTAGTTGAAAAAATCTTTGATGACCTTGCTCCAAAATATGCAGAGCTTGCAAAAGAATCAGGTCGCAAAGGTGGCTACACAAGAGTTATCAAAACTTCTATTCGTCGTGGCGATAATGCTCAAATGGCACTTGTTGAATTAATTTAATTTTATAAAGCAACTTGAAAATCAAGTTGCTTTTTTTATTCAAAAAATTTTGGAAATACTTGACCGTTAGTTATAAATAAGACTATACTTAAAATAGTGTTTAATAAAGGTGAAACCTTTATTAAATTAAATAAAATTAAGGAGTTTGAAATGTTAAGTGTTAGAAATTTAGTTAAAACTTACAAAACAAAGAAAGCAGATACAGTTGTTGCGCTTAATAATGTTTCAATTGACTTTCCTGAAACAGGTTTAGTTTTCTTGCTTGGTAAATCAGGTTCTGGTAAATCTACACTTTTGAATGCTATTGGTGGTCTTGATACTTTTGATAGTGGTGAAATTATCATTAAAGGCAAGTCTTCAGCAGATTTTTCACAAAGTGATTTTGATAGTTATCGCAATACATTTATCGGTTTCATTTTCCAAGAATATAATATTTTGGAAAACTTTACTGTGCATAAAAACTTGGCTCTTGCTCTTGAACTTCAAGGCAAAAAGGCAGATAATAATGAAATCAACAAATTGCTCGAACAAGTTGAAATGACACAATATGCAAAACGCAAACCAAATCAACTTTCAGGTGGTCAAAAACAAAGAGTTGCGATTGCTCGTGCGCTTGTTAAAAATCCAGAAATTATTATGGCAGATGAACCAACCGGTGCACTTGATTCGAATACCGGAAAACAAGTTATGGATACTTTGAAACAACTTTCAAAAACAAAACTTGTAATTATTGTTTCTCACGATAGAGAATTTGCTGAAATTTACGGTGATAGAATTATTGAACTTAAAGATGGAAAAATTCTTCAAGATATCACTAAAAAAGAAATCGAAGCAAAAGAAACTGCTTCAGGTATTAAAGTTATTGATGATAATATTCTTTATATCAAAAAAGGTCATCAAATGACTGAAGGTGATATCAAAGCAATCACAAAAGTTATCACTGAAAATGCAAAAAATAATGACACTTTCATTTCGTTTGATAAGGAAGCAAATGACAAACTTAAAGAAGGTGCAAAAATCAATGATTCAGGCAACAAAGAAGCCTTCCTTACAACTGAAAAAGAAGACATCAAGGTTAAACAATATAACCCTAACAGTTTGCAACTTATTAAGTCAAGACTTAAATTTATTGACTCATTAAAAATGGGTGCAAGTGCACTTAAAAATAAAGTTGGTAAACTTATTTTCACAATCATTCTTTCATTGTTTGCTTTTACTGTGTTTGGTATTGTTGACGCACTTTCTTGTTGGAACAGAGCAGATTCTGTTTATCAAGCAATGCAAATGACAAACCAAACAAATATTGCTATGAGAAAGGGTGTGAAAAAAGATTCTTGGATTGATAATCAAGCAACATTGCTTTCAGATATAGAAAATCTTCAAAAAGAGTTCCCTAAACACATAATTAAAGGTGTTGTTAAAGGAAACTATTATGAGCCAAACATTACAATTAAAGAAATTTCTTTAAAAAATAATAACAATCCTTTATATCAAACAATTGCTGGTGGTTATGCTTATCTCACAAAAGCAGAACTTGACACTATGAAAGTTTCTCTTGAAGGAAGAGTTCCTGCAACAGAGGGTGAAGTTTGTATTTCAAAGCATACATTTGAAGCGATGATTAAGAGAACTGCTGAAAATGAAGGTGATAAAAAGATTACAAGTTTCTCACAATTTACTGATGAAAAACCATTAATGATAAACATTGAAGGTTTTGTTGATGGTGGTCATGAATCATATGTTCGTGTTGTTGGTGTCTTTGATGACAAGACAAATCTTGATACATATAAAGCAAAAACAGATGAAGAACTTATGGAAAAGGGCTATCAAATTAGTGATGCTTTAAATTACAGTTGGGCAAGACTTGTTATTGTTAATGAAACCAAATATGATGAATTATCAAACAAAGGTTCTAGCATTGATTATGCAATGGATTATGGTCAAGGCAAAAATAATGGTTATTACACATTAAGTGGCAGCAATTATTATGATATTAATGAATTTATTACAAATAGATATTATGGAGATGAGCAAGAAAAGGTAGAAGATTTCATTAATCATTATCAAGTAGTAATGAAATCAGGAAAGACAATTGCAAATCTTGCTGATGATGAAATTATTGTTTATGCTTATTCATTAGAAAATTATTATTCTGATTTAGATGCTGCACTTGAAGAAGGTATTACTTTAAAATTAAAACCTGATATGTATGATGATGCTGTTGTTAAAGAGTTTAAAGTTGTTGGTTATCATACTAATGGTTCTGGTTGCTTTGTTAATGCAAAAGCAAAAGAAGGACTTGACCCACTTTTTGCTGGTTGTGAATTTATGATTTCAGCGCTTATTGATGACGAGACTGAAGATAAGAGATTTATTACCAGACTTGAAACATTAGATGAAAACAATGTTAAATTCTCAATTCAAAACACAACAACATCAATGCTTGATATGCTTGAAGATATTTTATATATGATGACAGATATCTTCTTCTATGTTGCTATTGGATTTGCTGTGTTTGCTGCGCTTATGCTTATGAACTTTATTTCAACCTCAATTTCTTACAAAAAGAGAGAAATTGGTGTGCTTCGTGCACTTGGTGCAAGGGGAAGTGATATCTTTGGAATCTTCTTCAATGAAAGTATGATTATTGCTCTTATTAACTTTGTGCTTGCAACAATTGCAACATTTGTTGGTTGCTACTTTATCAATGCAGCAATTCTTTCTGAATTACAACTTGATATTGTGCTTTTGAATGTAAGCATTAGACAAATGATACTTATTCTTGCTGTTTCTTCAGGTTCTGCATTTATTGGAAGTTTCCTTCCTACATTCAAAATTTCAAGAAAGAAACCTATTGATGCAATTAATAACAGATAAAATAAACAAAATAAAAATAGGAAGATTTTTCTTCCTATTTTTTTATGTTTAAAATTTAAAATTAAAGCAATGTGATTGAGAATAAGCAGAAGATTAAAAGCGAAATCACATCGACAATGGTTGTGATGAATGGGTTTGCAACAACTGCTGGGTCAAGTTTGATTTTCTTTGCTAAAAGCGGCAAAATTGCCCCCACAAGTTTGGCAATACATATAGTTGCAAATAGTGATAATGAAACCACAAATGAGATTTTAAAGGTATAATCATAGCCAAAAATCAAGTTGTCAATAAGCATAAGCTTTCCAAAGCAAGCTACTGCTAAAACAAATGCAACAATCACTGCAACGCGAATTTCTTTCCAAATAACTTTCAGAACATCTTTCAGTTCAACTTCTCCTGTTGCAAGTGACTGAATTATGGTTACTGATGCTTGGCTTCCAGAGTTTCCACCGGTTCCCATAAGCATTGGAACACAGGCAAAAAGAAGGGGAGAAAGGCTGTTTAATGTGCTTTCATAAACGTTGATAATAATACCTGTAAATGTGGCCGAAATGAGCAAAATTAAGAGCCAAGGCAAACGGTTTTTGAAAATAGAGAACACATTTGTTTGAAGATATGGTTTTGTGGTTGGTGCGATACCGGCCATTTTGCTGATATCTTCTTGGCTTTCTTCTTGAATAATGTCGATAGCATCGTCAATAGTAACGATACCGGTGATTCTATTTTCATTGTCAACAACAGGAACTGCAAGAAGGTCGTATTTTTGAAGCATATTAGAAACTTCTTCTCTGTCTGTGCTTGTATGGGCATAAATGACATTTTCTTGCATAAAATCACCAATTTTATCGTTTGGCTTGTGCAAAATTATGTCTTTTGCAGAAACGGTTCCAAGAAGGCGTTTTTTGTCATCTGTAACATAACAAGTATAGATTGTTTCTTTGTCAATTGCTTGTTTTCTCATTTTCTTGAGTGCTTCTGAAACAGTCATTTTTGTTCGAAGTGTAACGAACTCTGTTGTCATAATGCTTCCAGCGCTATCTTTAGGGAAACCTAAAATTTTATTTAATGTTGCTCTTGTTTCAGGATTTGAAAGCTTTAAAAGTCTAATTACGACATTTGAAGGCATTTCTTCAATAATATCAACAGTATCATCGACAAAAAGCTCATTAATAATGTTAGAAACTTCGGCATCAGTGAATGTGTTGATAAGCATTTTTTGTCTATCTACGTTCATATCGACAAAAACTTCACTAGCAAGGTCTTTTGGAAGAAGTCTGAAAATAACTACAACTTTTTCTTTATCGATATCGTTCATAATGTCTGCAATATCAGCTGGTTCCATTTCTGCAAGAAGTGGTTTTAATGATGAAAACTTTTTGTTTTCAATGTTATCAATAATCTCAAGAAGTTTTTCGTGGCGAGTGTCAGCTTCAGCTTTTAAAAGAATTTCATTAAGCACTTTTTGGTTGACATCATTTTCAACATCACTGTCTAAAAGCTCTTCTGAAATTTCTTTAAATTCAAAGCCACTGATGTTATCAATTAAATATTGTTGAAGGTCTGTTTTAAATTTAACGAAAACTCTTGCAGAAACTTCTTCTGGAAGTTTAGGGAGAATTTTAACAAGTTCATCGCGTTCAATTCTTGAAAGGGCACGAGCGAGGTCGGTTGTTGTTATTTTTTCAACCATTTCGTTGAGCTCATCAAACTTTTCTTCGTTAAATAATTCCTCAATTCTATTGTTTAACATAGCTTTTCTCCAATAAAAAAATCCCGCAATAATTAAAGCGGGAATTTTAAAAGTATATCGACTTTTGAATACCCGTTCAAGCTTTAGCTCCGCAGGGCAGTGGCATTGCGTTAAATTTCCCCTTGAAAATGTTGTCGAGAAAATTTGTTAACCTGCAAACAAAAGTCTCCTTTTGAGAGCGGCAGCAACCCGTATCCCTGTGGTAGCCTTACCTACCGATTTATCATACAATTTGATTATACAACTATAACTTAACTAATGTCAATAGTTTAACAAAATTCTTGTTATATTTTATTCATAATTAAATTTTTATGAAACAGAATAAATTTTGCATATAATCATTAATTTTAAGAAATTAAAATTATGCTTAAATTGTATAATTGAAAAATGGAAACGCTAAAAAATACATTTTTATGTAAAGTTTTAAAATAATTTCAAAATCTAAATTTTGCAAAAATTTTAGTTGAAATTTATAAAAGTTATAAAAAAGATAATTTTATAAATTATTCATTTGTTTGTGTTTTTGATTTTATTCAGTTATAATAAGCACAGAAGGTGGAGATTTTTATGAATTTTATTGAAACAATTTACAGCAAAATTTTACTTATGAGAAAGAATAAATTTAGTTTCCATGATGTTGCAAAAGCAACAGGGCTCACTTATGGTTTTGATAAGCGAACCCTAATTGACACTCTTGAAACACTTGTTAAACAAGAGAAACTTGGCAAACTTAAAAATGGTGATTATGTTGTTCTTAAAAAATCTCAAACAATTAAATGCACAATTTTAGGCACCAGCAAAGACTATGCTTTTGCAAGACCATTCACAGGTGAAAAAGATAAAGACATTTTTATTGCTGAAGCAAATCTTAATGATGCGTGTCATGGTGACACAGTTCTCGTTGAAGTTGGAATTTCAGGTAAAGATAGAAATTATAAACGCAATTTGCCACTTGTTGCAAAAGGAAAACAAGAAGGCAGGGTTGTTAAAATTTTAGAACGTGGATTTCAAGTGGTTGTGGGCATTATGTCGATAAACGAAAGGGGAATCGCAACAGTTATTCCTGATGATAGGCGTTTTGCAGATTCGGTTTTTGTGTCTAGTGAAGACGTTAATGGTGCAGCAAACAACACAAAGGTTGTGCTTGACATTCTTGATTATCCATCAAACATCAAAATGGCAAGAGGTCGCGTTCGTGAAATTTTAGGTGACCCAAATGATGCAAGAGTGACCACTCTTTCAATTATTCGCTCATTCAACTTGATTGAAGAGTTTCCTGATGATGTTGTTGCTGAAGCAGACAAGGTTTCGATTCCGGTTTCAAAAGAAGACCAAAAGGGCAGAAAAGATTATCGTGACAAACTTATCATCACAATTGATGGTGATGATGCGCGTGACTTTGATGACGCGATTTCTCTTGAAAAAGATGGTGAAAATTATAAACTTGGCGTTTATATTGCCGATGTTTCGCACTATGTTCGAGGGGGTTCTAAAATTGACCAAGAAGCGTTCAAAAGAGCAACTTCTGTATATTTTCCTGACCATGTTCTTCCAATGCTTCCGGTTTCACTCTCAAACGGAATCTGCTCACTCAACCCAAAAGAAGACAGATTCACAATGGCTGTTGAAATGCTAATCAGCCCTGCAGGAAAAGTGCTTGACTATGAAATCCATAAAGGCATTATGCAGTCAAGTTATCGTATGACATACACAAAAGTTACCAAAATTTTAAACGGTGATAAGAAACTTTGTGAAGAATATAAAGAAATTGTGCCAATGCTTGGGCTTATGGCAGAACTTGCCAAAATCTTGATTACAAGAAGAGATAATGCAGGAAACCTTGATTTTGACATTCCAGCACCAGAAATTCATTTGAACGAAGATGGAACTGTTAAAGAAATCATTAGAAAGCCTCGTGATATTTCTGACAGAGTTATTGAGCAGTTTATGGTGCTTACAAATGAAGTGGTTGCACGCCACTTTGATAAAATGAAAGTTCCTTTTGTTTATCGTATTCACGAAACACCAACAAGTGAAAAAGTTCAAAAATTCAGGGCTTTTGCAGGCAGTTTGGGGCTTCGTTTCCAAACAACAGGAACAGAGGCAAGCCCAAAAGATTTCCAAACACTTTTGAAACTTTCAAAGGGTCAAGATTATTCAACTGCGCTTTCAAAAGTTATGCTTCGAAGTATGCAAAAGGCAAGATATGAAGTTCAAAACCTTGGTCACTTTGGTTTGGCACTCAAAGATTATTGCCATTTCACTTCTCCGATTAGAAGATATCCTGACCTTACAATTCACAGAATTATGACTGAAATTTTAGAAGGCAGATTTGATAAGAAAAAGTATGAATTTTTCGAAGAATTTGCTGTTCAATCAGCAGAGCGTTCAAGCACAATGGAGCGACAAGCTGAAGAAGCAGAACGTGCGGTTGATGCTCAAAAGATGACCGAATATATGCAAACCAAAATTGGTGAAACATTTGAAGGCATCATTTCAGGCGTAACACAAAATGGCTTCTTTGTTGAACTTGAAAACACCATTGAAGGTTTTGTTTCAGTTTTAAGACTTCCAAAAGGTCATTATGATTATAACGAAAATAATTATAGTTTGAGCGGGCTTGGAAAAGTTTATCGCATTGGTGATAAAATTGAAATTCGCGTTGTTTCAACTGATATCGTGCTTCGCAGAATTGATTTCGAACTTGCAGACTTCCATAGAGAAGTTAGTGAAGATGAGTTTAATCACTTCAATGAAGACAGGAGAGATGAGAGAAATAATGACAGAAAAGGTTCTTCTAGAAGAAATGATAGAGATGACCAAAGGGGCAAAGAAAGAAAAGGCTCAACAAAAGGCAGGGGCAGAGGTTCAAGAAGATAATTTTTGAAATCTGTTCATAAAAATCGAAAAAATTATGCACAAAAAAACAGGTGAAATTCACCTGTTTTTTATTGTGGTTGAAAACTTGAAGTATCTGGATTTGGCATTGAAACAAGAGGTTCTCTGTCGGTGTAAGGTTTTTGTTTTTTTGCTTTATAATCTTCTATAAAACCAAGTTCAAGGTCGTGTTTTCTTCTAAAATAAGAAAGTTCAACCAATTTTTTTGCATAACTTGCAATAGTTGCTGGTGTTTGTGGTTTTTCAAGCCCAACAAAATTTGTATTGAAACCATAAACAATTGCAAGGTTGTTGTTTTTTCTGTTTTCAGTTGCGTGAGTTTTTGCAAAGCTATAAAGTGCATCTTCAAAGGTTTGTTTTGGTTCAACATAAAGCTTCACCGGAGTAATGTTTTTAGAGGTGAACTTGTCAAGGTTATATTTTTCTCTAACAATGGTTAAATTTTTAATATAGTCAAGGGTTTCTTGTGGGGCAGTTTTTCCATTATAAAGAATGAAATATAAATCAAGAAGCTCTGCTCTGATAAACTCTTTAATCATTTCTTCATGTTCACGAACAAGTGTTGAAAAGGCTCTTTTTTGTTTTGCAGCCGCTTTTTCAGTTTCTTGCCTAATCATTTCAGGTGAGGCATAATAAGCAAGTTTGTTTGCACTTTGATAATCGGTTATATTTGAATCCATAAGGGTTGGAAGCACAACAAAATTTATGGTGCTTAAAACTTCATTTGGCATTGTTTTGAGCTTAATTTCAACATTAGCAGGCATACCTGTTTGGTTGCAAGAATCAATAATTTCACCAACGCTTTCGTTTGAAAAACTTTCAGACCAAAGTTCATCGGAGTCTTTTGTTCCGTGAGTGTTGTGGAAAGTTGCGTGAAAATCAAGATATTTTCTTGTTCCAACGCTAGTTTTTGTGTGTTCATAAATTTGACGACTATCCATAAAAGCCCCTTAAAATCAGTTTATTTATTTCTAATTATATAATAATAAATTCAATAAGAAGTGTCAATAACTATTAAAATTTTGGGGTATTTTTCAAAATTTAATTTGTTTAAATATTCTATTGATAATTAAAAATAGTTATGATATAATATTTTTATGAAAATTTTAACAGAAAATAGAGAAGCAAGACATAATTACTTTTTAGAGCAAGCCTTTGAGGCGGGCATTGTTCTTGTTGGCAGCGAAGTTAAGTCTATTCGCGCAGGCAAAGCAAACCTTAAAGATAGTTATGTGCTTATTCGAAATGGTGAAGTCTTTCTTTTAAACTGTTTCATTTCAAATTTTGACAAAACAGGAATGTTTAAGCCAGATGAAAGAAGAACAAGAAAACTTTTGCTCAACAAGGCTGAAATTTTGAAGTTAGAGAGAAAAACAAAAGAGCAGGGTTACACCATTGTTCCAACAAAAATGTATTTAGTTGGTGACAAAGTTAAAGTTGAAATTGCTCTTGCAAAAGGTAAAAAACTTTACAACAAAAAAGAAGACAAAATGAAAGCAGACCTTAAGCGTTATGCTGAAAGGCAAATCAAAGTTGGTTAAAATTTTCGTGAACAATATGGGGGTGTTTCTGGTTTCGACAGGGAGCAAGAAATGCTATTTATAAGCGTGTGTGTAGCCTCGGCCTACATTAAAAACGAGAAAAAAATAAACGCAGATAACTATTCTGTTGCTACTGACGTAGCAGTTGCTGCTTAATTTTAGCGGCTCGGCAATTTAAAATTTCTCACTGGTTTTAAGTTGTTGTCATAATAAGTGGGGTGAACACTGTTGATGTTCGTGCATCAGTGTTCGAGATTTAACGGACTGGCTCAAAATGATTTTGTTTATTTAAAGTTTTGTGTGAGACAATAAAATAAACTAGCACACGTAGAAGGGGTAGTCTTTCGCTTTTTGGACGCGGGTTCAAGTCCCGCCACCTCCACCAAATAAAAGCCTTGGAATTTTCCAAGGCTTTTTCTTATAGTCGGTGGCTGGGACAGTTTGAAATGAGTGACGCTCGAAATTTTCTCGCTATTCTGTCGCAAGATAAACTTGCTCCTTACACGCCCGCCACCTCCACCAATATTTCAAATCGAACCTAATACATTGGGTTCGATTTTTATTTGTGGCGCACTTTCTTGAATTGGCAAATTTTGGGTGTTAAAATTTTTATATAATTGCTAAATTCAAGGAGAAATGCTAAAATATGAGTATATTTGATGATATAAAAGAATCAGTAGAAAATTTTTTCAAAGAAAAAACAACTAAATATAACAAATCTTCAAAATGGAAAGAATATAAACTTGGAGCAACTTTAACACATTGTGCAACTTGTTATGATAGAAATAATAAAATTTACGAAGCATATTATAATGAACCAAAACTTCCAGAACACGATAATTGCAAATGTTATCTTGAGTGGCTCAAAAGTTTGGGTGTTGGAAAAGCAACGGAACTTGGAATAAATGGTGCAGATTTTTATCTAAAATATTATGGGCGTTTGCCAGAGTATTATATAACAAAACAAGAAGCAAAAAGTTTAGGTTGGAAGTCTTATAAGGGAAATTTTGACAAAGTTGCACCTGGAAAAATGATGGGTGGAAATATATATAAAAATAAATTGGGTATATTGCCAAACAAAGAAGGTCGAGTTTGGTATGAGTGTGATATTGATTATCAAGGTGGATACAGAAACAATGCAAGGCTTGTTTATTCAAATGATGGTTTGATATTTAAAACAGATAGTCATTATACAAATTTTATAGCGATTGAATAAGGAGAAAACTATGGTAAAGTATGAATTTAATAGAAATGAATTTGAATGGGCAGAAGAGTTTTATGACATTATTCAAAAGAAAATGAATTTGCCAGATTGGTTTGGAAAAAATCCAGATGCATTGTGGGATATGCTTACAGGTCACATTGAAACGCCTTGTGAAATTACACTAGTGGGTTTTAGTAGAGAAGAAAATGAATATAATAAAAAGGTTTTGGGTTATATATTTGACATTTTACGAGATGCACAAGAAGAGTTCCCAGACGAGTTTAAAATTATAATAAAATAGGTGTTGCTATGGTAAAGTATGAATTTAATAGAAATGAATTTGAATGGGCAGAAGAGTTTTATGATGTTATTCAAAAGAAAATGAATTTGCCAGATTGGTTTGGAAAAAATGCTGATGCTTTGTGGGATATGCTTACAGGTCACATAGAAACACCTTGTGAAATTATACTTATTGGTTTTAATAAAGAAGAAACAAATAAATATAATAAATTAATAATTGATAGAATACTTTTTTGTTTTGAAGAAGCAGAAAAAGAATATCCAGACGAATTTAAAATAATTAAAAAGTAGGTTTTTATGGTTAAATATGAATTTAATAGAAATGAATTTGAATGGGCAGAAGAGTTTTATGACATTATTCAAAAGAAAATGAATTTGCCAGATTGGTTTGGAAAAAATCCACCTGCATTATGGGATATGCTTACAGGTTACATAGAAACACCTTGTGAAATTACACTTATTGGATTTAACAAGGAAGAAAATGATTACAATAAAAAAGTTTTAGGGTATATACTTGAGAGATTTGAAGATGCAGAAAAAGAATTTCCTGATGAATTTAAAATAATTAAAAAGTAAAAGTTCAATTTAATTATGATGTTCTTCACCAATAATTAAGGCAAGTTTTGGCTTGTCTTTTTTTGTTTCGAAAAATTTATATTTAATGTCCGTTTTTTTGGACAATATGTTTGGTATGATGTGGATAATAACAAAAAGCCAAAGGAGAAAACTATGAAAGAGTTTGATAGAGTTATTGGATATGAATCAATTAAAAAAGAATTAAAAAGAATTTGTGATATTTTGGTGAATCCTGAAAAATATGACAAATTTGGGGTTAAAGCCTCACAGGGCTTGCTTTTGTTTGGTGACCCAGGTGTGGGCAAAAGTTTAATGGCGGAATGCTTCATTAATGCCACAAAAAGAAAGTGTTTTGTTTGCAGAAAAACCAAGCCAAACGGTGAATTTGTGAATGAAATCACAAAAACATTTGAAGATGCCAAAGCAAATGCGCCATCAATTGTATTTCTTGATGATATGGATAAGTTTGCAAATGAAGATGAAAGAAGACCTGACACCGAAGAATATGTGACCATTCAATCTTGCATTGATGGAATTAAAGGCAGTGATGTGTTTGTTGTTGCGACCGCAAATGATATTTACAAACTTCCTTATTCACTTCGAAGGACAGGCAGGTTCTCAAAAAGAATTGAAGTAAGAGCACCTGAAGGCAAAGATGCAGAAAACATTATTAAGTTTTATTTAAGCCAAAAAGACAAAGTCGGTGATATCAACTTAACCGAAATTTCAAGACTTCTCACAACAAAAACCTGTGCCGATTTAGAAATTATTGTAAATGAAGTAGGGGTTTATGCTGCAGCAGAAGGCAAAGAAAAAATTGAGCATAATGATATGGTTAGGGCATGTTTAAGAGTGTTATATGATGCACCTGAAGCAGAAGAATCTGTGTTTTCAAACAGCAGTGAGAAAAACAAGATGACTGCTTATCACGAAGCAGGGCATATTGTTGTTGCAGAAATTTTAGAGCCCGAAAGTGTAACCCTTGCATCTATTGCAAATTACACAGGTGATGCTGCAGGAATCACCTCAACTTATCAAACAAATGATTATTATCATTCAATCAAATATATGAAAAACAGAGTGAAAGTTGTGCTTGGTGGAAAGGCTGCAACTGAAATTGTGTTTGGTGAAATTGATGTTGGTGCAACAAATGATTTAAACAGAGCATTTAAAATTGCATCAAGATTTGATGATGACTATTGTGGAATAGGTTTCGATTCAAATATTCGATACAACCATGATACATCAGATATGCAGAGAGAAAGACATAATCAAAAACTTGCAGTTGAACTTGAAAAATCTTATTTAGAAGTGAAAGAAATTATTGTTAAAAATCGTGAGTTTTTAGAAAAATTGGCTAACAAACTTTTAGAAAAAACAACAATTATGATGAGTGATATTCAAGAAATTAAAAAGACTTGCAACATTTCAAGGTAGGTGATTTATGAGATATGTGGTTTCAGACATTCATGGCAATTATGATTTGCTTGTAAAATTATTAAATAAAATTAAATTTTCAAAAGAAGACACATTGTTTGTTTTGGGTGATGTGATTGACAAGGGCAAAGATGTTCAAAAATTGTTAAATTTGCTTTTTGGTGAACTTCGTGATAACTCTTTTGTTCTTGCTGGAAATCATGAGTATGAGTTTGTGAAAATGGTTACCAACTTAATAACTCAAAATGCAAGTGACAAGAAAATTTTAGAGGAAAGCAAAAAGTTTTTGGGTGTTAAAAACTTAACACTTCAAGATGTTGATGACATTATGAATTTGCCTTATTTTCACGAAGAAGATGATTTTATTTTGGTTCATGCTGGTGTTCCATTCGATATGCGCGGAAATCAAATTCCTTTAGAACAAGCGGCTCTTGAAGATTTGGTTTATGATAGAAGATTTAAAAGAGAATGTTTTTTGCCTGAAAATTGTAAGTGTGTAATTTTTGGGCACACGCCAACATTTTATATTGAAGGGCATAGTGGCAAGATTATAAAATATCAAAAACCTAAAACAGTGGGAAACAAGCCAAAAGATTATTACAAAATCCATATTGACACCGGCAATTATTTAACCGGAATTTTGGGCTGTTTGTGTCTTGATGATATGACAGAATATTATGTTAGTGAAATTGTTGAATAAATAGAAATGTGTCCAAAATAATGGACACATTTTGTTTTAAAATGATATTATGGAAATGATAAAAATTAGAAAATTAAAAAGGTTGAAAATGGCTTACACAAACAATAAAAAATTATCCATAATTTATATTTTAGAAATTTTGAAAGAATATTCAGATGAAAAACACCCGCTCACACAAAATGAAATCTTGAAAAAACTTTATGATGTTTATGGAATGGAATGTGAAAGAAAATCTGTTGGTGCAAACATTGAAAATTTGATTGAAGCGGGCTATGACATCGTTAAATGTGAGGGTGGTGGCTGCTATCTTGGTGCACGCGATTTTGAGCAGAGTGAAATTTCGTTTTTGGTTGATGCAGTTTTTTCAAGCAAATCAATAGACAGCAAAAAATCGCGAGATTTGGCAAAGAAAATTTCGGCATTTTCAAGCAAATATGATAGAAAGAAATATAATTATATTTACAAAAGTGATGAAATTTCAAGAACAAACAACAAGCAGTTGTTTTACACCATTGACATTTTGCACGAAGCAATAGAGCAGAAAAAACAGGTTGAATTTTCTTACGACAGACCTTATGTTTCTAAAGCAAATCAAGAGAAACAACAAAATAAAAGATATATTGTGAATCCTTATTTTTTGGTTAATAATCAGGGCAGATATTATCTTGTGTGCAATTATCATTATTTTGATGATATTGCAAACTATAAACTTGACCAAATTAAAGATATCAAAATTTTAGAAAAAGATGCAAAACCAATTGAAAAGGTTAAAGGTTTTGAAAATGGACTTGATATTGCAAAGTATGCAAATGAAAATATTTATATGTTTTCAGCCGAAACTATTGATGCAGTTTTAAAACTTTCAGATGAGTATGCGGTTGGAATTTTAACCGATTGGTTTGGAACAAATGCAAGGGTTTATCAGCAAAATGGAGAGATTTTTGCTGATGTGAAAGCAAATGAAAAAGCCATAGTTTATTGGGCACTTCAATATGGTGAGCACTTTGAACTTTTGTCACCACAACAAACACGCGAAAAAATCAAACAAGCAATAGAAACTTTAAACAAAAAATACAATTAAACACAGGAGAAAAATAGATGTTTCAACAAAAAAGTATAAAAGATATTGTGGATGAAATTTATCAAGATATTGTTAATGGTAAAATTATTTTTGCAAATGAAAATCAATTTCAGTTTGAATTGGCGTGGAGAATTAAAAATGAGTATAAAAATTATGATGTAATTTTTGAGGCTGTCTATTTAGACAACACAGGAAAGAAATGTTACACTGATTTAGTTGTGTTAGATAAAAACAATAAAAAATACACTCCAATTGAACTTAAATATAAAACAAAGAGTAGATATAAAAATGATTTATTATTAAAAAATCAAGATGCACAAGGGCTTGCAGCATATGATTATTTAATGGATTTAATGAGAATAGAATTTTTACAACAAAATCCACAGCAACAATTAAAATTTTATGAGTATTATGATAATAATCAAAGTTATTCATTTGATACAGGCTATGCAATAATGTTCACAAACGATAAATCTTATTATAACGGAGATTGGATAAATAATCAGGCTAGAGATTTCTCAATAAAAGAGGGTTTAAACAAAACAGGAACTCTTAATTGGAATTTAAAAATCAATAAAGTTAATAATTTTGGAAAAAACAGACAAAATTCAATTATTTTAAAAAACAACTATTTGTGTGAATGGGCACCAAAAATTGCGATAAATAACAATAATTATTTTCGCTATTTAATACTAGAAGTTTAGGAGAACATTTATGGAAGAAAATAAAATTATGTTAAATGATATATTAAACTTTACAGAAGAAGAAATTAAAAATGCAAAAATAACATTAAATATGACTGCTGGACATGATGGTAAAAGTTTTTTAGATTACTGGCTTGAAACAAATGATTTAAAAAATGCACAAAAACATTGTTATTGGTCACATGGAGGAGAAAAGGAAGAAAATAATAGAAATTTTACAAGAGAAGGACAGATAAATGTTGGATTTGTAAGAATGAATGAAAATGATAAGTGGTTATTAGTTACAATAGGTAAGATTACAAAAATACCACAAAAACCGGACCATTGTGAATTTGAAGAATATAAAGAAAAATATATTGGGTTATATGGTAGGTTAATTATTAGGTGTAAAAAAGGTAATACATTTGCTAGATATTGTTTTAATTTAAGCACATTTTTAGATAATTGCGAAGTGCTAGAAATATTACCTAAAAGATATGAAGGGGAAGAATTTAAAGGATTTGACCAAATATCATTAAAATATGATGAGTTAAAAGATATGTTAGCGGAAAAATCAAGAAAGACTTGGAAAGAAGCATTAAGTCAAATTAAAGGTGTATATTGTTTAACTGATAAAAAAACAGGGAAATTATATATTGGTTCTGCAACAGGTGAAAATGGTTTTTCTCAAAGATGGAATGATTATTTAAAAACAAAAACTGGTGGAAATGTTGAGTTAATAAAATTATATGAAAAAGAAGGTGAGCAATATTTTATTGATAATTTCCAATATACGGTATTAGAATGGTTTGGTTTAAATTATGATAATAAAAAAATTCTTGAAAGAGAAAATTATTGGAAAAATGCTTTTTCAACTCGTGAAGGAAATGGATACAATAAAAACTAAAAAAGAAATCTTTTGATTTCTTTTTTTTTGCTGAAAAATTTAAAATCATTATGTCCGTTTTTTGGGGCTTGGTTTTTGATATTATAGGGTTAAGCAAAAGGAAGAATGATTATGAGTAAAATTGAATCAAGAAAAATATTGGTTGTTAACGATGGTGGAAAAAAATTAGAAAAAAGCGATTTATTATTTTCAACTATTGTATCTATTTGGGAACAAGGCAGAGAAGAAATTGAAGATTTAATAAATATTATAAATAAAAAAGGTCAAGGCTTTAATTTTGACAATGATTTCATTATGAGAACATGTCTTTATTTAATGTGTCCATCGTCTGAATTGAAAATTGAAAATTTGGGTTCAGAAAACATAAAAGCAATTAAAGATAATTGGGAAAATATTAAAAACAGCATTATTAAAGCAGTTGATTTACTTAATTGTTTTGGTTTTTGTTCAGGAAATTTGGTTTCTAAAAATGTTGCAATCCCGGTTATTTATTACATTCATAAGGACGGCAAATTAGATGAAGAGTCTATAAGTGAATTAAGAAAATATTTAATTATAGCACAAGTGAAACAGTTGTTTGGTGCTGCAGGCAATTCGGCTTTAGCAAAAATAAAAAAAGAATTAAACAACCACAAACTCAAAAAAGAAGGCTTTAAATTATCTTATTTTAATGAATTGAAATTTGTTGCACAAAGAGATTTTTCTGTTAACGAAGACTTGTTAGAAATAGTTTTAAATTATGATAAGGGTAGCCCTTATGCGTTTATGATATTATCTTTGTTATATCCAGAAATTAAAATGAATGAAGTTCAATGGCATCAAGACCATATGCACCCATATGCGAAATTTAACACGAAAAATTTAAAGAGTTTGGGAATAAATGAAGGAAAAATTATTGAATGGCAAAAAATGAGAGATAAATTACCAAATTTGCAATTACTTGTAGGAAATGTAAATGAAAGTAAAAATGATATGGATTTGGAAGAATGGCTCAATAAAGGTAATATTGATAAATATTTGCCTAGAAAAATTTCTTATAAACTTGTTGATTTTGAAAAATTTTATGAAAAAAGAAGAGAACTTTTAAAAGATGAATTAAAAAAGATATTTGATATTAAATAAAACTAAAAAAGAAATCTTTTGATTTCTTTTTTTTTGAAAAAATTTGAAATTATTTTTCAAATCCGTTTTTTGGGATTCTTCTTTTGATATTATAGAGTTATACAAAAGGAGGAAGGAAATATGAGTGAAAATGAATTAAGAAAAAAAATTGATGAATTATTGGTGGTTGATGATGTGAGCATGGCAAGAATGAAAAGTGTGCTCAAAATTGGTTACACAAGGGCTGCAAAAATTATAAACTTTCTTGATGAAGAAGGTTATTTGATTGAAATGGGTTGTTATCAAAAGAAGTTTAACTTCGATTTTTATGATGAACTCAAAGATGTGATTTTTGAATGGTTTTGTGAAGTTGCCTAAATGAATTTAGTGCATAAAAAAACAGCCTAATTTTAGGCTGTTTTTGGCATTTATTATTTATTAAAATGAGCGATATTTTTCAAAATATTCTTGAAGTGTTTTGCACTCTTTCATTTTTTTGAGGGTGCTTGCTTGAAGTCGTTGTTTATATTCTTCGGTTTCGGCTTGGTTTTGAATTTTGCCTTCAAGAACAGATTTTAAAATTCTAGACATTGTTCCAGATGATTTGAAAAGATTGTGTGAAGAAGCATAAGCATCTGCCATATCAATCATTTCAGGAGTTGGGGTGGCATATGAACCATCAGGCATAATGAATTTGGCATTTCCACTTGAATACATACCATAGTCAAAATCGGCTGAATATGAATCAAGTTTTTTGTATAAACCTGTTTTTTTGTTGAAAAGTTTATTTCTGGCATCAGGTGAAATTTGATTTGAAACGATTACAAAAGGTTTTGCAAACTCATTTCCTAAATTTATTGTTGCACCAGACTTTCTTTTATGGGCAACTAATGCAGTCATTAAAAATTTAACTTCTGCATCTGTTAATCTCTTTAAAATTTCACTTTCTTCGGTTGAGTTTGAATCATATGAGTGAATTCGTTCATAATAATATGAAATAATGTTTTCAGCAAAACGAATGATGTGAGTATTGTCAACGGTTGAAAGTCCAATATCCATAACAGTTGCAAGGCTTTTCATTTGTGATTGATTTGTCAACATTTCAGGAATATCAAGTTTGCCTTCGGCAATATCTTCAATTTGGTGTTTTATTATTGCAACATATGCTTGAGATTTTCTCTTGCTGTTTTCTTTATAAAATTCTGCAAATTCAGGGTTTAAAAGAGAAACTTTTTCACACATTTTCTTAAAACCGGCAACATTTTCAATTTGAAACACACGGCAGAACTCTGTTGCTGATAAACCACTATTCATAAAATAGTTCGCAATAAAAAAGTAGTCTTCAGCAGAAGTGATTTTCATTCCATCAGCAAGTTCAAAAAGTTGCATTAGTTCACCGTTGTCATCTGTCCAAGACATCTTTTTCACAAGGCGAATTTGTTGTTGAATCGCAGAGGTTTTCTTTCCGTGTTCACTTTGAAATTTGCGAAGTTGTTCGTCACCTTCAATATAAGCCAAAATAGCTTCAGGAACTTTGCTTTTATCTTCGATTTGGCTGTAATGTTCAACAACGTTTTGTCTTCCAAATGGGCTGATTGAACTTGTTCGTGTCATAACAAATTTCAATTTGTCAGGAGCGTGAACTGCAATCCATTCAAGGGCTTCCCAAGGCTTATCTTCAGGAATTGAGTAGAGAAGTCTGTCATCAACTTTGTGTTGAACTTTCATTTTATAAATGTTTTCAGGGTGAACAATAACTTCGCGGCAAAGTTTTGGAAGTGTTAAAATTTGTTCTTTTGAATATTCTTTAAAATCTTTTGGTGAAAGTGTTTTAAACATTATTGGCCAAAACAAAACATCATAAGCAACTTCTGGGTGTTTTAAACAAAAGTCAATAATGGTTTTTTTGTTTAAAATAAGGTTTTGAATGAGATCCATTTCATCATATTCAAGATGTGCGCGTTCGTAATAACCAGCATCTTTATGCGAAAGCAATTTTTCAACGATGTGATATGCATAGAAATGGCTATGGTTATTTGTTCTTACATAATTAAAATTGTTAAGCAATTCTTCTCTTAAAATCTCTCGTTTTTCCATTATTCTTCTCCAATTTCTTCAGTTAAAAATTTTTTCTTGTCACTTAAATATTCATCTAAAATTTCAAGTTCTTTAACACTTAATTTATTTATCACAGATTTGTCATTTTCAATAAGACTTAAAACTTCTTCAATTTCGTTATCGATTGTGAAAAATTTACTCATAACAAATCTCCTTAAAAATTACATTTTTAAATCACACCAATTATTATATCATAACTTTTTATATTTGTCAATAGGGGCATAAATGGGTTTTATAATGCGTGCATAATAAAAACAGGGGCAAGCCCTGTTTTTGTTTATTGTTTTTTAAATGGTGCTTTTGGAAGTTTTTTTCCTTTTTTCACAACAGATTTAGTTGTTATTTCAAAGCAGTTGTTGAAATAAGACAAGTTTTTAACTTTTTGAAGCACTTTAAAACCCTCATCGGTTCTGGTGTAAACATTTAAATATAAGCCCATTTTTCTGCTAATGCATTTGCTGAAATAGGTGGTTTTATCTTTGTTTGAACCAATAAGTTTTGGCACGCAAATTGAAAGCCTGAAGTTTTTTGAAATAATTTTTTTCTTAACAAGAATGTATCTTGGGTCTTGAACGGGTCCTAAAACTTCTTGCATTGCTTTTAAAAAGATATTTGATTGCTCTTTGTTTTCGGTTTTGATAAGGGAATAGAAAACACTATTTTTATCATTCTCAAAAGTTTTAATGTTAACTTTAGCACCAAAATTAATGACATCATCTCTTTTTAATGATTTCAAAACTGCACTTGAGAGTGATTTGATTAAATTTTTTAAGTTTCGTGTGTTAACCACAAAATAAACTTGTCTTAAAATAAGCACGATAAATCCGACGGCAACAACTGTTATTGATAATGTTTTAAATGTTTGATTTTTGATTATCATATTAACAAGCATTAAGGCGATTGCAAAGATTGAAAACTTAAATGCTGGTTTCAAAAAGTCATAAAGCCCAATAAAAGGTGCTTTGGCTTTCGATTTAATAATGTTTCCTTGAATCACTTCGCTTGGTCCATTTCCAAGTGCGATGTCCCAAGATTTTGAAGTGTTTTCACGGTCAGCAGCAAGAGCCATAATCTTCTCGTTATATTCAGGCAAATTTTCCTGATTAAAGGTGAGTGGAATTTGACATCTTTCAATTCCGTATTCAATTTCGTTTGTTTCGTAGTTTGGTGCTAAAAAGGTTTTAAACCTACGCTCAAGTGTTTGATAATCTGTCAGGTTATAACTGCAAATTTCTTCACTTGAATTATCTTCGTTAGGCATAACGGTTACGAGGTGCCAAATGTTTGAAATTTTGTTTGGCTGATTTTTGTCAACACGAATGGCTCTGCCACGAACTTGGTTTGAAAGCATAAAACTTCCAACAAAACTAGCAAATATGAGTGAGTTGATGTTAGGGGAATCCCAACCCTCACCAAGAAGTGATTTTGTGCCAATTACAATTTGAATGTGTCCTGCTTGGAAAAGTTCGGTCACAATGTTTACTTTGTTTTTGTTGTTAACACCAATAAACGCACACTCAACATAATCAGTGTTTTCAAGTGGTTTAAGAGTATATTTACAGCCATAGTTTTTGCAGGTTTGTTCAAACTCTTTCAAGATGTTGTTTCGAATAATCACAAGAGTTCCACAAAGCACTGCAAGGTTGGTTTCAGGGTTTTGACGTCTTGCATACTCAAAAATGCTGACAACAGAAATGTTGTCGATATCATTTTCAGTGCCAATGGCTTTCATTCCAGCTTTTTTGATATAGTCGGTCAAAATGAGCATACGAAGGTCTGCTTTAAGGTTTTCTTTTTCGTGTTTTATGATTTCAAGAATGCTTTGCATTTTGCTTTGGCTGGTCATAATTTCTTTATTGATTTTTGGGTTTGAACCAAGATAAATCTTATTTTTAGAAATCAAGCCGTATCCTTTCAAAATGGTTTCAAAAGAAGTGTAATATTCTTCACCATAAAACTTTGCGTTTGTTTTTAAATCATTAAGCCATTTCAAAACAACTGAAAGAGAATAAGCCCCTAAACTTGTTTTGTTTTTTAAATATTTCAAAACTTTCGCGTTTGAAGGAATGGCAAAATGTTCGGCAATAGTGTAAGCCCCTGAAAACATAGGCAAATATTCAAGAAATTTGTCCATACTCGTTTCAAAATGGGTGATGGAAAGCAACATAATGTTTTGAAATGTTTCACTTTCAGCAATTTCTTTAATTGCAAGTTCAGTTTTTTCTTGGTATTTTTTTGCAACCTCAATTTCTTCATTGGTTGGAAAGTTGCAATAAATGAAATCTTGATGTTTGCAAAGATTCTTTTTTTGCACAAGTTCAGGAACAAGCACTTCTTGGTCAATTTCACCGCAAAGTGAAATATATTTATTCCATTCGTTGTCATCAGAATCATAAGGTGGGGTGGCAGTTAAGGCAATAATTTTAATGTCACTGCCAAGAGCACCCAAAAACTCAATGAGTGCCTTGTGCCACTCATTTCTTAAGTGATGTGCTTCATCTAAACAAATAGTTTTGATTCCTTGATTTTTAACGGTTGCAATAAGGTCAAAATCTTCAAAGTTTTCGTCTTGTTCTTCTTCAAGAGATTCATCATCGCTTTCAAGTGTTTCTTTTGTGCCTTTTTTAAGTTTGTTCATTGCAGAGTGCAAACTTTGATATGTGGTTGAGGTTAAAAGCAAAGGCTCTTTAAGATTTAATGAAAACAATTCATCATTTTCTTTTTCTGTGTCAACAAACATTTCAAAACGCGATTTCCATTGGTTTTTAATTGTGATTGTTGGCGAAAAGATAAGGGCAGGTTGTTTTAGCCTTGAAATAAGTTCAAGCCCCAAAATGGTTTTTCCACTTCCTGGTGCAGCCACAATATGAATTTTTCCATTCTTGAGATATTTATTTGAGTTGTCAAGAACGTTTTGTTGATAATCTCTAAATGTGCCTTTAAATTGCACTTTGTTAAAATTTAATTTTTCCATACACTTTGATTATATCAAAACCAATTATAGTTGACAATTTTTTTGAGAGTCTTATAATGAAATAGGCTAGAAAGTTAAAGGTAAAAAAAGGAAACAAAAAAATGGAAAAAAGAATAAGCTGCAGAGCAATCATTTTAAACGATGACGGACTAGTTGTTATGTATCGAAACAAAAACGGAAGCGAATATTATACACTTCCTGGTGGAGGAATGGAAAATGCTGAAACCGAACACGAATGTGTGAAAAGAGAATGCATTGAAGAATTTGGAATTTCTGTTGAGCCACTCAAAAAACTTTATGTTTTAGAAGACACAAAAACCATTCAACACATTTATTATTGTAAGTGGGTTTCTGGAAAACTTGGAACCGGCACAGGTGAAGAGTTTGAAGCAGGTAATGGAAAGGGCGTTTACAACCCAATGCAAATTGTGTTTAATAAACTTGCTGAAACAAATTTAGTTCCACCAGAAATCAAAGAGAGAATTTTGAAAGATTATAACGCCGACAAAAATTTTGTGGGTGACAGATTTGAATCTGTTTCAAGTGTTATAAAATTAGAGAGTGACTATTAAAAAAGTGCCGACTAGTTCGGCATTTTTTATTTGCTGGTTTTAATTATTCAAAAAACGCAAATCTGCTCTTAATCTTGATAAAATAGGGTATTATGTTTCACATAACACTTTATTTTTCTCATATTTTTAGGCTGCTAATTAAAAAATTAATGCCTTTTGAAGTTTGGTTAATTTGTTATTGCGTAGTTATAGATTTTATGATAATATATAATCACCGAGCAATTATTTAGGAGACAAAAATGGAAGAAGAAAAGAAATATACAATGGCTGAACTTTTAGCTGAAGAAGATGCCAGACTTGCAGAAGAGGCAAAAAAAAGAGAGCAAGAAAGAATTGAGTATCAAGAAAAACTTCGCATTGAAAAAGAGCAAAGACATCAAGCATATCTTGAAATGAAAGAACAAAAACGCCTTGAGTGGGAAGCAGAGAAAGAAAGAAGAAGACTTGAGTGGGAAGCAGAAAAAGAAAGACGCGCTAACACTTTTGAAGATAAAACACTTACTTGCAAAAAATGTGGCAAAGAATGGGTGTGGGAAGCAAGTGAACAAAAGTTCTTTAAAGAAAAAGGTTTCTTTAGACCATCAATGTGCAAAGACTGCAGAAAATCAATCAAGGTTATTAACAATTTTAGACAATAATTTATTGGTTTAAAAAAATAAAAATTTTTTACGAAATTGCTGACTTTTCAGCAATTTTTTTTATTATATTCAAGAGAAATAATGCATTTAGACAATATTCGACAAAACAAGTCAAAATAAGACAAAATTCAACAAAACAAAATTTGTGAATCTTTGCGATAATAGATTAAAAGATGCTAAAATTTTCGTGTTGCGATTTTTAGCAAAAAATAAAATTTTCAAGGAAGTTTTTTATGGAGAAAAATTTTAATCTGCTTATTGCAAATGATAACGAAGAAGAATCAAAATTGATTTGTGAAAAACTTACAAAAGACAACGACTTATATGTGATTGAAAACACTAAAAGTGGAAAAGACGCGATTAATTTTGTTAAAGATAAAGAATATGATATTGTAATTCTTGATTTAGTGCTTGAAGGCAGTGATGGTTTTGAAGTTATTGAAACAATCAAAAATGCTGGCTATAAAACCAAGATAATTGTCATCACTTCACTTTGCAGTGAAACTTTTATCAATAAAGCAATTTCAATGGGTGTTGATTATTACATTTTAAAACCTATTAGCACAGATGTGCTTTCAAAAAGAGTGAAAGATTTGCTTGCACCAACAAAACTTAAAGTTGCTGGTGGTGCTCCAATGCTTACCGGCAGAGAAGTTGAAGAGAGAATAACCAATATATTTATCACTGTTGGAATTCCTGCTCATATTAAAGGCTATCAGTTTTTGAGAGAGGCAATCAAACTTGCGATGGAAGACCCAGACATTATTAATTCAATCACAAAGAAACTATATCCATCTATTGCTGAAAAATTTGACACCTCTGCTTCAAAGGTTGAAAGGGCAATCAGGCACGCAATTGAAGTGGCTTGGAATAGGGGCAAAATTGAAAATATAAACAGCATTTTTGGGCTTACAATTTATGCAAACAATGAAAAGCCAACAAATGGTGAATTTATTGCGTTAGTTGCTGATAAAATGCTGTTAGATGTTAATTAAAAATAAAAAGTGCAGTTCTGCACTTTATTTTTTTGGGTAATTTTGCCTAAAACTAGTTATTTTAAGGGCTTTTTTAATACAAAACATTTATATTCATTAGACTTTTTAGATTTATTTGTATAAAATAGTCGGGTAAGCATAAAAAAAGGAGACTTAAATATGGATATTTATGTTAAAGATGAAGAGTCATTGCTTGCGCAAATAAAGCAAATTAAGGATGCTCAAAAAGAATATTCAACTTACACCCAAGAACAAGTTGATAAAATCTTTAAGGCAGTTGCTATGGTTGCTAACGATAATAGAATCAACCTCGCAAAAATGGCTCACGAAGAAACAGGTATGGGCGTTATGGAAGACAAGGTTATTAAAAACCATTTTGCTTCTGAATATATTTATAACGCATACAAAGACACAAAAACTGTTGGTGTTGTTGAAGAAGATAAGGCTTATGGTTATGCAAGAATTGCTGACCCAATCGGTATTATTGCCGCAATTGTTCCAACAACAAACCCAACTTCAACCGTTATTTTCAAAGTGCTTTTAGCCTTGAAAACAAGAAATGGTATTATTATCAGTCCACACCCAAGAGCAAAAAATTGCACAATTGAAACTGCTAGAATTTTGCTTGAGGCTGCTGTTAAAGCAGGTGCTCCAAAAAATATCATTGGTTGGATTGATGAACCAAGCGTTCCACTTTCAAGTGTTGTTATGAAGAGTTGTAACATTATTCTTGCAACAGGTGGTCCTGCAATGGTTAAGGCTGCTTATAGTTCAGGCAAGCCAGCAATCGGTGTTGGTCCTGGAAATGTTCCTGCAATCATTCACAAATCTGCAGACATTAAACTTGCTGTAAGTTCAATCATTCATTCAAAGATTTTTGATAATGGTATGATTTGTGCTTCAGAGCAAGCAGTTTTAACTGATGAATCAATTTATGATGAAGTTAAAGCAGAATTTCAAAAGAGAAATTGCTATTTCTTAAATGATGAAGAAAAGGCAAAAGTTGTTGAAGTTATGTTCAAAGAGGGTGCTCTTAACGCTAACATTGTTGGAAAATCAGCATTTGCAATTGCTGATATGGCAGGGGTTAAAGTTCCTGAAAGCACAAAAGTTTTAATGGCTGAAATCACAGATTATAATATTGCCACTGAAAAGTTTGCTCGTGAAAAACTTTCACCGGTTCTTGCGTTCTATAAATACGCTGATTTTGAAGAAGCAATTATTGGTGCTAAACGCCTCATCAAAGATGGTGGTTACGGACACACTTCTTCACTTTATATCAACACAGTGACAGAATCAGAAGATTTTGCTCATTATCAAGATAAAATGAGAACTTGTCGTATCGTTATCAACTCACCATCAGCATTTGGTGGAATTGGTGATGTTTACAACTTCAAACTTGCTCCATCACTCACACTTGGTTGTGGAACTTGGGGTGGAAACTCTGTTTCAGAAAACGTTGGTGTTAAACACCTTCTCAATATTAAAACTGTTGCAATTAGGAGAGAAAATATGTTGTGGCTTCGACTTCCAGAAAAAGTATATTTTAAAAAGGGCTGCCTTCCTGTGGCTCTTAAAGAACTTAAAGAAGTTATGAACAAAAAGAAAGTTTTTGTTGTTACTGATAACTTCTTATTTAACAATGGTTATGTTAAACCTGTTATTGACGCTCTTTATGATATGGGCATTGAATCACAAGTGTTCTTTGATGTTCCACCAGACCCAACACTTTCTTGCGCGAAGAAGGGTGCTGAACTTATGAAATCTTTTGCACCTGATGCAATCATTGCTGTTGGTGGTGGTTCTGCTATGGACGCTGCTAAAATTATGTGGGTTTTATATGAACACCCAGAAGTTGAATTTGCTGATATGGCAATGAGATTCAGCGATATTAGAAAGAGAGTTTACACATTCCCAAAAATGGGTGAAAAGGCATACTTTATTGCTGTTCCAACAAGTTCAGGAACCGGAAGTGAAGTGACTCCATTTGCAGTTATCACTGATGACGCAACAGGAATTAAATATCCACTTGCTGATTATGAACTTCTTCCAAATATGGCTATTGTTGAAACTGATATGATGATGAGTGCTCCAAAGGGCTTAACTGCTGCTTCTGGTATCGATGCTCTTATTCATAGTTTAGAGGCTTATGTTTCAGTTATGGCTTCTGATTACACCGATGGTCTTGCACTTCAAGCAATCAAAATGATTTTTGAATATCTTCCAAGATGTTATAACGACGGTCAAACAGACTTTGTTGCTCGTGAAAAAATGGCAAATGCTGCAACAATGGCAGGTATTGCTTTTGCAAACGCATTCCTTGGTGTTTGCCACAGTTTGGCACACAAACTTGGTGCTTTCCACCACATTCCTCACGGTATTGCAAATGCTCTTGTTATTGAAGATGTAATTCGTTTTAATGCAAGTGAAACACCAACAAAGATGGGAACATTCCCACAATATGACCACCCAAAGACACTTCGCAAATATGCAGAAATTGCTGAAGCTCTTGGTCTTAAAGGCAAAACTGATGAAGAAAAACTTGAATCACTCATCAAAGCAGTTGCTGACCTTAAAGAAAAAGTGGGAATCAAGAGAACCATTGCTGAATATAATGTTACTGAAGAAAACTTTGTTAAATCTCTTGATGATATGTGTATGCAAGCATTTGATGACCAATGCACAGGTGCAAACCCAAGATATCCACTTATCTCTGAACTTAAACAAATTTATGAAAATGCATTTTATGGCACTTTCGGAAGAAATATAAAATAATTAAAAAATAAACAAAAAAGGGTTCTATTTTAGAACCCTTTTTGTTTTTGTTTGACTTTGAGTTTTTAATGTTGATATACTTAACTTAATTATAGAAAAATTAAGACTTAAGAGGATTTTACACTATGAGTATTTTAGGGGATATTAAAAAGACTGTTGTTGACAGAACAATACTTGTTGTTCAATTAAAGCAAGTTACAAAAGAATTAAAAGAAGTGTTGGCATGGACAGCTGGTATTGCGTTAAGAAGAACAGGGGCTGAAAATGTAGAAGACAGAGTTAAAGGACTTATTGCAAAAAAAAGGGAGTTAACTGCTGCTATTCATAAAATTGACAAAGAAGCAATAAGTAAGAAGATAGATTCGGCTAAAGAAGGTGAAAAGTCTGGTTTTGTTGCAAAGAGAGATTCTTTGGATATGTCTTTTTGTGAATCGGAAATCGAAAGTTTAAGAGAATTGTTGTTAGCTTCAAGACAAACAGCAAAAGCTTATCAATCAAGAATAGAAATAGCTGAAAGTTTTATTCAAGATGCTCAAAGAGAGTTTGAAAGTGGAAAAATAACACAAGAACAATTTGAAGGGCGTGTTCAAAATCACAAACTTACAGTCGCACAACTCAAAAAGTCTATAGAAGAGTGTCAAGAAGAACAAGTTGCAATAAAAACTCAAATTCTTGAAAACGAAGAATCAAGAGATGCTGCTTTTAAAAGTTACAGTTCAGAAACTCCTGAAAACGAAGGGTTGATTGATATGGAGAAATCAATAAAAACTTCAGAAGTTGATTTTGAAATTGCATCTATAGAAAGAACAATAAAAGCGATTGATGAAGCGTTAGAACGTGCAAATCAAAATATAACAAGTACCAAGGAAGAGATAAAAACTTATTCTGAAAAGTATAGTGGTGAACAGCTAAAATATATGGAAGAAATGGCAAAAGAACGTATAAGTCATTTCGAAAATGAAATAAGTGCTCTTCAAAAAAATAAATCAGCATTTGAAGATATCCGAATGAATTTAACTTCAAAAAAGATAGGTATAGAAAATGAAGTTTCAAGAGAACATTTTGCAAGAGATGCAGAACATATTAGTGAAATTTCTAATAGATTTCGTTCTGGAGAAAGCATATCAACACCTTCAGAGGGGGGAATTTCAACAACCCCTGAAGCACCAAAGCCAACTTTTGCTGATAGAATAAAAAAGGCTGGAGAGTTTATTGGCAAAGCTATAGAATCTGCAAGTGAAAAGTTAGAAGAAATTGGCGAAGCTATTGATGAAGGCAAAAAAGAAAGAGAAATTGAAAAACGTTTAAAAAAGGACCCTGTTGGGTATTATAGAGAACTCATAAGCTTTAACGGTGAAAATATAAAGGAAGTAAATATTTCTAAACTTACTCATTCTGAATATAAACAATTATGTATCGAAGCAGTTAAATCAAATCCTACTGCATATAATTATATTCAAGGTCCACTTAAAGATGATATAACAATTTGTAAAATTGCAAAAGTTGCGATGGCAAGAAGAAAGATTGGACATTCTGAAGAACAATTAAATGAAGCCTATCCAACTGTAGTAAAAGAATTTCCATCAGAAATGAAAGATTTTAGTGCGACAGAATTTGTTGAATCACATAACGGTGATTTTAGTAAAGCAATAGAAGATTTGATTGAAGCTGATAAGGCAAAAGAAGCAGCTGAAATTGAAAATTCAAGAAGAGAATTTGAAGAAAGAAATGCAGAAGCTGCTCAAGAATCTAAACCAGAAGAAAAAGGTGGTTTTGCCGGAATTGTTGCAAAATTAATTGGAAAAATTGGTGTTGCAAAAGAGGCGAAAAGAGAACTTGATGATTCAATTGAAAAAGTTGAAGAAATTGTTGAAGAAGTCCCAGAAGATGAAAGTGAGTTAGAAGCTCCAGCAGAAGAAGGTGAACTTGTTGTTGATGAGGGTGGAACAGATACAACTTCACCAAAAGATAAAGAACAAGATAAAAAGCCAACATTTAAAGAAAGAGTTTCTGGGTTGTTTGCACCATTAGTGACTCTTGCAAAAGGTGTAAAGGAAAAACTTGAATCTGCAATTGAAACTGGTGAAATGGAAGTTGAAGCTACAAAAAAAGCTGAAAAAGATGAAATTGAAAATTCTGCATTAGTTGAAGAAAATCCAGATAAGAAAAATGATGGCAAAGACAATGAAGTCAATCAGGCAGAAATTGATGAAGAAGAAGCTGCTAGAATTGCAGCCCTTGCAGAAGCAAGAGCAGCAGAAGCTGCAGAAGTGGAAGCAAAATTAGCTGAAGAAAATAAAAGAAAAGCAGAAGAAGCTGCGGTTGTTAAAAACGATAGTGAAATAGAAAATAATGCCACTGTGACCGATGGTTCAAAAATTGCGGGTAGTGAAGTTTTAGAAGATGCAGAAAAAGCAGCTGAACCTCCAAAGAAGAAAAAAGGTTTCTTTGCAAGACTTTTTAGAAGAGGTAAAGAAAAAGCTGTTGAAGAGAAAAAAGAAGACAACAAAGATGTTGAAGTTATTGAGAATGGTAGAGATGATTCAGCAGCCGTTGTAACCACTGTTACACCAGAAGAAATAGACAAAGAGAAAAAATCAGAAACCACAGTTATTGCAGGTGACAAGAAGTTAGAAGATGAAACTATTGAAGCTGAAATTACTGTTGACAAACCTGTTGCAGAAGAAGATAAAAGTGTTAAAAAAGAAGATAATTTAGAAGTAGATGTTATCGAAAATTCAGGTGATAGTTTAGAAGTTAAAACAGATGTTGTGCAAAATGACAATGCATCTCAAAATATTCAACCAAGCAATGTTGGTGGTGAAAGTGATGTTATTGTTAAAGAAGATAAAGATGCAGACCCAATAGAATTTACTTCTAAAAAACCATATCCTCAAGGTCAATCAAGATTGAAACTTTCAGCTGAACAATTAAGGGCAATTGAGGCTGAAGCTGAAGCCGAAGTTAGGGCTCAAGTTACAGAACAACAATTCAAGAGATATAAAAGAACAAAGAGTGGCAAAGTTGCTAATATGATTAGAGATGCTATTGCTAAAAAGAAAGGTCAAGCTCTTGGAAAAATGGCAGAAGAAAGAAATAAACCAAAAGTTGAAGAGGTTGTTATTGAAGCTGCTCCAGAAGTTGTTGAGGTTGAAGAAATTGTAGAATCTACTCCAGAGGTTGTTGAGGCTGAAGAAGTTGTAGAGGTTGCTCCTGAAGAACCAAAGGTTAGCAAAGTTGCAGAATATATTTCAGCTTATGCTCAAGAATATAGCAGATTCTATTCAGTTAACACAGGTTCTCGTGGAACATCTATGGTTGATAAACAAAGAAGACTCAACAGTTCAATGAAAAACTTTATTGAAAATCAAGTGGAACAGGTTTCTGTTAACAATAACGGTGAACTTAATGTTGATATGATGAAAAAAGTTAGTCACCCAATTAGCGAAGCAGATATGGCAGATTTGGTTGCTGATGAAAAAGCTATTTTAAGATTATTTGCAATTGCTTCAAATGATGGTTATAGAGGTGAAGATGGCAAGTGGAATAAGCTTACAGAAAAGAGAAGAATAGCACTTGCAGGAGTTCTTGTTAGTGTTGCTGAAAGAAAGATGGAAATTGAAAACAAAAGAGTTCAAGAGGCACAAGCACGCAAGGCTCAAGGATTACAAACAGACGGAGTTGAAAGAGAAAATGACTAATTTAGAAAATGAAGAATTAGAGCAAGTTCAAGAACAAGAAGAAGTTTCTGCTCCTGCTAAAATTGAAAAGATTTCACTTACTGAAATTACACAGGAAAAAGAAAAACAAGAAGATGAGAAAACAGATGCTTTAGTTAAGCGAATTTTAGATAAGATTCTTGAAATAGAATAAAAAAAAGAAGAAGGGTAACCTTCTTCTTTTTGATTGTTTAAAAAAGTCGAGCACACATTTCGTTATACAACACCGAAGTGGAAACCAAGTAGCCAGCTACTTCAAAGCTACCTCAAGGCACATAGAAGATTTCGCTTAATGCTGCTGCGGTCAGGCTCTGACATGGTTCACGAAGTTCTATTGCTTAAGACCTTGATATCAACACCGCTTGCTTGGTGCGACCTCCCATATCATATACCTAGATGTGCGGTCTATCCTGCTATAGTAGATCTCAGGTTACAGGGCACTACTAGCTCCCCATATAGCTCGACAAAAGTATTATATCATATCCACGCAAAAAATCAAGTGAAAAATTTATACAAAAAGGTATTTAAAAGTAAAAAAATGTGTGATATAATGGCTCGTGGAGATTTTATATGAGTGAATTTAGACTTAAAAACAACGAAATGATGTTTTTTTTAGACTTCAACAACACTCTTGTTGATTACACTAATGAGTATGATATTCCAAGGCGTTATTTTGACAATATGGATTATGTGAACCCTTATCACACAAGAACAATGATTGCAAAAGCACTTATTGATTTTGAAAGACAAACGGGAATCACTCCGGTTGTTTGCATTGTTACAAATGCAAGGGTTAGTGTGATTGACAATAATGGTTTTGAAGGGATTTGCAACGATTTATATCGAACATTTTTCTATGAAGAAGAAAGAACAAGCATTCACCCTAAAGCAGATGGCAGAAGGTTTTTTAAATATTTAATGCATTTTGAAAATGATGCTTTTATAAGACTTCATCCATCAGCCTCAACTTATGATGATATTTTTGAAGTGATTCCATTTCACCAAAAAGCACTTGATATTAGATATACCGAGCAATTTAAGAAAAAGGAAAGTGTTGATAGGCTAATGACTGTGGTTGACCCTAAAAAAAATACTTCAAAGTTTATTTTGTTTGCAGGTGATTCAATTAAAGATGATTATCCAATGAAGGAAATTTGGACACCAGAAGGGGTTTCAAAAATCTTCATAAGACCTTCAAGGTCGCAAAAGTTATCTTATTCGTTGATGCGTGAATTTTGTGAAGCAAAGGGTGACACATTTTCAAGCATAAACCCTAAAAACGGCAAAAAGGTTATTTGCACAGACCTGACTTCATTTGCACTTTTGTCACCAGAAGACCAGGCAAAGATTTTAAACTATGATAGTGGTGATTATGTTTATTTAACCACAAAAAACACAAAAGGTTTGACCGAAGGTATAAAAATGGCGGCAGATTTAATTGCAGACGGAAATGCACAAGAAAAACAAATGTTTTAGCGTGCCTTATAATTTTTGACTTGTGTAAATATTTTTGTTATTATGGTAATATAAGGAGCAAATATGGAAAAAAACGAATTAGCTAAAAGATTTATATCTGCTTACAACAGATTAGACCAAGGGCTTCGAGATATTTACTCAATTAAAAGAACCCTTAATTTTGCCGATATGATTAGAAAAGTTGCAACAGTTAACACTGTTGTTAAAAAGTTTGAAGAAGACCTTATTGACTATGGCAGACTTCGTAATGCAATTGTGCATAGAAGTAGTGATGAGATTATTGCTGAGCCAAATGTTGATGTGGTTGAAAAATTAGAAAAAATCGCAAGAATAATCAACACTCCACCAAGAGTTATTGAATGTTTGCGCCCTAGAGAGGTTTTCTCTGTTAGTGGTGATGAAACACTTCACAATGTTGTTGGTGAAATGTGGAAAAAGGGTTATTCAGTTGTTCCTGTTTATATTTCAGGAACACTTGTTGGTGTAATTAACAGAAAAATGATTGTTGATGGCATCGGCAGATTTATTGCAAACGGAAAAGATATTGATGATGCAATGATGGAACCGGTTTCAAAATGTTTAGACATTTTCAATGAAACCAGCCACTATGAAGTTGCACCAACAAGTCTTACTGTTGAAAATTTGATGTATATGTTCCAGCAAAACAGAAAGCTTTCAAGTGTTATTCTCACTGAAAATGGCAACTACACAGAGCCTGCGAAAGTTATTATTGTTAGTGCTGATATTATTGATTTGAACTTAATTTTAGACAACTATTAGAGAGTATTATGAAAATTGCAAGTGAATGGAAAGATTATAAAGTTATAGCAACCGGTGACGGAGAAAAGCTTGAGAATTGGAATGGCGTTGTTTTGCTTCGCCCAGACCCTCAAGTTATTTGGCATGCAAAAAAAGAACTTAATAAAGATAAAAGCATTAACGCTTGGTATCACAGAAGTGAAACAGGTGGTGGTGCTTGGGAATATAAGAAGAAAACTCCTGAAGAGTGGACAGTTTCTTATAAAAACCTTAAATTTGCACTCAAAACAATGGGTTTTAAACACACAGGATTGTTTCCAGAACAAGCCTATAATTGGGACAGAATGACAGATTTAATCAAAAATGCTGGCAGACCAATTTCGGTTTTAAATTTGTTTGGTTACACCGGTGGTGCAACTGTTGCGTGTGCCGCAGCAGGGGCTTCTGTTTGCCATGTTGATGCAGCAAAAAATATGGTTGACCGTTGCAAAGAAAATATTAGAATTTCGGGGCTTGAAGATAAGCCGGTTAGATATATTGTTGATGACTGCACAAAATTTGTGAATCGTGAGATAAGAAGAGGTCACAAATATGACGCAATCATTATGGACCCACCAAGTTATGGCAGGGGTTCAAATGGTGAAGTTTGGAAACTTGAAGAAAATCTTTATGATTTTGTTGCACTTTGCAAACAGGTGCTTTCAGAAAAGCCACTTTTTGTGCTTATAAACAGTTACACAACAGGGCTTGGCGCAACTGTTTTAGAGAATATTTTAAACTTAACACTTGCCGATTTCAAAGGAAAAGCTGAAGCTTATGAACTTTGTCTTCCAACAGAAGAAAAGGGAGTGCTTCTTCCTTGTGGAACAAGTGGAATATTTATTGGAGAAGAATAATGGAAGTTTTATATGAAGATAACCACATTGTTGTTGTAAGCAAACCTCAAGGTGTGCCTAGTCAAGCAGATGAGAGTGGTGATAAAGATATGCTCACAATGGTTAAAGAGTATGTAAAAGAAAAATATAATAAGCCGGGTGAAGCTTTTATTGGGTTAGTTCACAGACTTGACAGACCAACAGGTGGTGTTATGGTTTTTGCAAGAACCAGCAAATCAGCTTCAAGACTTGCCGAGCAGATGAAAGAAGGTGATTTTGATAAGAGTTACCTTGCTGTTGTTTGTGGAAGACCTAGAGAAGCGAAAGGTAAACTTGTGAACTATTTAAAGAAAGACCCAAAAACAAATATGGCAAAGATTGTTCCTCAAACAGAAGAAGGTGCAAAAAGGGCCGAACTTGATTATGAAGTTTTAGAACATAATGGTGAAACAAATAGAAGTCTTGTTAAAGTTAAACTTTATTCAGGAAGGGGTCATCAAATTCGTGTTCAAATGAAAGGCATAAAGTGTCCAATCTATGGTGACCAAAAATATGGTGGCGAGGGAATGGATAAAGTTATGCTCAATTTGTTTGCAAGTGAACTTTCATTTAATCATCCAACCACAAAACAAAAACTTATTTTTAGAGTGTATCCACCTGAAACAGAAAGTGCTTGGAATGAGTTTAGACTTGATAAATATTTATCACTCAAAACAAATTATGATGACTAAAAATATGGAGAAGAAAACCTCCATATTTTTATTTAAAAAGTGATGTAAAATTAGAAAAATTAGGGTGTTATGTTTCACATAACACTTGGAGAATGCTATGCAGTTGCCGTTATCTTTACAAGAAAAAGTGAACGCTCTTTACAGTGAGTTAAAAAGAGGTGAACTTTCAAAAGTACAGAAAGATTTAACTTATAAATATAAAAACGAAACGGGCGAAAGCAAGTCATTAATTGATTCAAAGGCAGATAGTTTGCTTTATGCAATTTCAAGAATGCCAGCAACTTATGCAGTGATTTATACACTCATAAATCAACTTATTGAACAAGGTTTTATTTCTAATATTGAATCTGTTTTTGATGTTGGGTCGGGAACAGGTGCTGGTTATTTTGCAGTTAAAGAGTTTGGTGAAGATATAAAAATAACTCTTGCTGAACGTGATGAAAATATGATTAAAGTTTTTGAGCATTTAAAAAATGATAGTGTTTCTGTTCAAAAACTTGATATTGTTCGTGACAGACTTGAAACAAAAGCTGATTTGGTGATGACAAGTTATGTGCTTTCAGAAATGAAAGAGCAAGATAGATTAAATTCAGTTCTAAAACTTTTAGAATCTGCAAATAAATATCTTTTAATCATCGACACAGGCACACCAAGAACTTATGAAAATATGATGACAGTTAAGCGTTTTGTGATTGAAAAAGGGTATAAAGTTATTGCTCCGTGTCAAAGTGATAAGTGTGGGCTAAAAAACGATTATTGTCAGTTTTATGCAAGAGTTGAAAGGTCTGCACTTATGAGACAAGCAAAACAGGGTGAACTCTCTTATGAAGATGAAAAGTATTTTTATCTTTTAATTTCTAAAGAAAATGTAGAAACTTGCAGTAAAAGAGTTATTCGAAGACCGATAATCAAACCAAATAATATTGAACTTATACATTGTTCAAAAGATGGTGTGCAAAAAGAAATTTTCACAAAAAAGAATAAAGAATTGTTTAAACAAGCGAAAAAGTCAAAGATAAACGATTTGATAAAATAGGAAAGATAATATGGAATTTAAAATTGAAGAATTAAATAAGAAAAAAGAATATTTTGAAATTAATGAAAAAACTGCAAAAGATTTAAAAAATGAATTGAAAACTGCAAAATTTAGTGATATTTCAGTTAATTTTGAATACTTAAATTTGGGCAATAAACTTTATGGTGATAGCAAAAAGGCAAGCATTAAAATTCAACAAGAAAACTGCAAACAAATGATGTTGGTTTATAAGGCTTGCAAAAAGTTTGTTAAACTCGCAAAAAAGTTAAAAATTGAATGGAATGGCGTGTTTTATGTTGATGGTTTGAAAGATAAAAAGAATAACAATGATTTAATGCTTCTTGCCTTGCTTGACACTCATTTTAACTATAACATTTTTAAAAGACTTGGAAGTGCTGTGCATTATTCGTGTGATTATCTTGATAAAGAAAATGAAATCAACAATATGTGTGATTTTAAAGATAACAAATGTGTTAAACACAGAGAACTCAACATTGACAAAAAAACCGGTTGCTGTCCATCATTTTGCAAATATGTTGACTGCAAGGTTTGTAATGTTAAAAACTTGTCTTGCAAAATCTTTATGTGTAACTTTTTAGAGGATAGGGGTTATTATTTCACACCACACACAATTCCTGTTTTAAAGAAACATTTAAACATTGTTGAAAGATTTATGTGTTTTGGGTTATTATTCAAAACAACAAAGAGAACTATTAGCAGATTATGGTTTATAAGAGTGCTTTTAGCGCTTGCAGGGGTTGTTGTTTCGGCAGCACTTGTTATGGCAATTTTAGCAATCATATTATAAAGAAAACCACATTTTGTGGTTTTTTATTTTGCGAAAATGTAAAAATGCTACAACTCGTGAATTTGCCCAGTTTTTTATTGCCAAAAAGGGTTTGTGTTTGTTAAAATAAATATGATGAGAATTGTTAGCTTTTAAGTTTTTTATTGGCTAGTTTTGCAAACAATAAGAGGTGAGTATATGAAATTTTTTAATAATGGCTGGGACGAAGTTTTAGAAGATGAATTTGAAAAGCCATACTTTAAAAATCTTTTAGATAAGGTTGATGAAGAATATGAAAATTATAAGGTGTATCCACCTCGTGGAAAGATTTTTTCAGCGCTCACTCATTGTGACATTAAAGATGTTAAGGTTGTGATTTTAGGTCAAGACCCATACCACGAAGAAGGTCAGGCTCACGGAATGTGTTTTTCAGTTATGCCAGGTGTGGTTGTGCCTCCATCACTTAAAAACATTTATAAAGAAATTGAGGCGGAGTATGGCTTCAAACCACCAAATCACGGATATTTAGTTTCGTGGTCAAATCAAGGTGTGTTGCTTTTAAACACAACACTCACTGTTCGTGAACATGAAGCAAATTCACACTCGACTTATGGTTGGCAAAAATTTACTGATAGAATCATTCAAGAAGTTAATAAGCAAGAACAACCGGTTGTATTTTTGCTTTGGGGCAGAAATGCAATCAGCAAACAAAAGTTTATTGATGAAAACAAGCATTTGGTTTTAACTTCTGCACACCCAAGCCCACTTTCAGCTTATCAAGGCTTTTTGGGAAATGGACATTTCAAAAAGACAAACGAATTTTTGAAAATGCAGGGCAGAAAAGAAATAAATTGGCAAATTGAGGATATTTAGAAAATTTATGAAAAAGCAATTAAGTTTTATTTTGGTGCTCATCGTTAGCATAACAAGTGTTATGCTTGCTTTTTCGTGGCTTTTTCAGCCAAAGGTTAAGGCAAGTGCAGAAAGTGTTGTGTTTGATGAAGATAATCTTATAAATAGGGTTGATATTATTGACCCAAATAATATGAATGCATCATTTTTTAGTGATATGGTTGAAAATCAAAATCCTTTTGATTTAACCACAAAAGAAATGATGACGGGTTATTCGGTAGTTCCCAAAACAATTAATTCTTTAAAAGATATTAATTCGGCGTATGTTATTGATGAATTTTCAATTGTGCCAGATGAATCTGTGTTTATGTGGATATTTATTCCAAGTGACTATTATCTTGATTTAACCATTTCATTTGAAGATTCATCTTCAAATGAAATATCGTGGACTTTTTCAAGAGCAGAACTTACAGTTATGTTAGAAAATTCAAAGTTAGACAAATATGCTTATGGTTGGAGACTTTTTGAATTTTGTGTTAGTGATGCAGATATGGAAGAGTCTGTGAGAGATAATATTGCATTTCATAAGTTTAAAACATTGAAAATTTCTTATATAAACAACACCGGAACTTATATGGAATCAAATAAAAACAAACTTTCTTTTTACAGTCTTTTTATGGCAAAAAGTTTTTCCAACTATTCGGGTATTGTAGATTCTCAAACTTATGTGCAATATAAACTCAACTCAAATTTTGTTGGTGAAAGAGCTTATTATGTTGATGATGAAGTTTTGTTTACTAATGTAAAAAGCATTTTTGATGTTTTGATTATTGGTCAAGTGAATTTGAGAGATTATTCAAACAGCAACTATTCATTTGAAATTTCTGTGCAAGACCCAAATGGAGATGTTGTGAATAAATATTTTGGAGAAAAATTTATTTTTGATTCGATTGGTTATCACAGAGTTTCAGTGATGATAAAAGAATATCGCACAGACAGCAGTGAGGTTGTTTTGTATGAGCAGTTAGATTTCTATGTTGATTATTTTGCAATGGGTGCATTCACTAACGTAAATTATATTTTTGAAGAAGGTGAAAAAACTGCTATTACTTTCAAATTTTCACCATCATTTTTGACAACCGAAGATGATATTGAAGTTAAATCAAGTGATAAAACAATTGCAGAAGTGACACACTATATAAAAGATGGTGTGTGTTATGTTTACGTTACAGGTTTAAAAGAGGGTGAGTTTGACCTTGTTGTTAAGGCAAAAGGCGAAAGACTTGGCACTAATGATGTGAAAGAATATAGCGTTACAACTGCGGCAAAAATTGTTGATAGTGATAAAAAAAGTAGTTCAGAAATTTTTTTGTTGGTAATTTTGGCAGTTTATGGGGGTGGATTTACCATATTTGTCGTTATTTCACTTGTAAAAGCAAGGCGTGTTAGTGTAAAATAAAATTGAATAAATCATAAAGAAATCATAAAGGAGGCGTCAATGAGCTACTACGAAGGCGGCTATGGCGACAACTATTCTGGTGAAAAGATTCCTTATGATGAAATTCCAATCTCAAGAAAAGCTCAAAAGAAAAAGCATCAAAGAGTTTCGGTTTCAAATTTCAACATATTGGTTTCGATAGTTGCTGTTATGTTCATCATAAACATTGGTTTATGCATAGCGTTAGTTTATCATATGAAGCATGCAGTGGTGAAAAATGTTATTGTTAATCATAACAATATAACGGCTGTGGGAAATGCATCTAACTTTGCTGTTGAAACAGCAGAGTCTAGTTCTGTGTGTGTTGCCGCTGGCGGAACCTGTTATGATAAAAATTCATTCTATAAAAACACTTCGAGCAGAGGTTCGGGTGTTATCTATAAAATTGATGAAACAAAAAATGAAATTTATTATATAACTTGTCATCACGTTGTAGATGGTTATGATAAATTTTATGTATTGCTTCCAAGTGAACAAATTGAAAGGGCTACACTTATTGGTTATTCAGCTTATTATGATATCGCAGTTTTAAAAACCGATGCTGATAATGCTGAAATCAGCACAGCAATTCAAATTTTTGATAGTACATTTTTAACTACAGGAGAAGAAGTTTATGCTGTGGGAAATCCACTTTCTGGTGGTCCAAGCGTTACAAAAGGTATTGTTTCTAGAATCAATACTTTAATAAATGTTGAGGGAAATAACTTTCAATCTCGTGAAATTCAAATTGATGCTGCAATCAACCCAGGAAACTCTGGTGGTGGAGCGTTTAACAATGAAGGAAAGTTTATTGGGCTTGTTAATGCAAAACTAAACAATGCACAATCAGGAAACACAAGCATTTCTGTTGCAGGAACTGCGTATGCGATTCCAAGCAGACTTGTTATCTCAATTGCAGATAATATAATTCAAAATAATGGTGCGCCAACTTGTGTAAATTTAGGAATAAAGCTTGAACATAATTCAGATTTTGCTTTTGAAAAATATGAATTTGAAGATAATAAATATATCAAGGATTACAAAGTTCAAGTTGATTCTGTTTCATCAGGTTCGATTGCTGAAGGAAAATTTTATAATAATGATGAATTGATTTCAGCTAAATTTACTGATATTTTTGGAAAAACTCAAGAAATAACAATGTTCAATATGTATTCGTTTGAAGATATTAAATTCATAATTAAACCTTATTCAACAATCACATTCATTGTTGATAGAGAGTTTAAAGGTGAGGTGATTGTCACTATTGATGCTTCAAGTTTTTCAACTTATTAGATTTTGTTGCAAAATAAATTTAAATATGATAATATAAAATTAGTTTTTGGAGGATATACTATGGAAAATAAAGAAATGACAGCAAAAGTTACAGAAATTATTGCTAATCAACTTTCAGTTCCAGCTGAAAAAGTTAAAGGCGACACAAATATTGCTGAAGAACTTGGTGCGGATTCTCTTGATTTGGTTGAAATTTTAATGTCACTTGAAGATGAATTTGGAATTTCAATTCCTGATGAAGCAATTCCACAAATCAAGACTGTTAATGATATCGTTAATTTTATTGAAACAAACAAGAAATAGAAAACAAAAAAGTGCGAAAGCACTTTTTTCTTTTGCTTAAAATTTACCGAAAAATTATAAATTTTTTATTTATGAAAATTTGTGTATATTTTTTTGTTTTAGTAATAAAATATAAAAATAAAAAAAATTGCTAAAGTAGTTTACAAATGCAAAATTTTGTTATACTATATGGGCAACACGAAAGCAAGGAGAGCTTATATGGCAAAAAAATATATTAAATGTCCTAGATGTGAACTTAACTATATTTTAGAAGGCGAGGATTATTGCAGTGTTTGCAAAAATGAAATGAAACATCATAACGAGGCTGATTATGATGAAGATTTATTAGATTTTGATGATATGGAGTTGTGTCCTGTTTGTGGTCAAAATTATATCAAAGAAGACCAATCTATGTGTGATGAATGCAAAAAGAAACGCAATGGAACTGAAAAAGATTTTGAAGATGAAATGTCTTCTCCTGTATCTGATATTGATAGTGAAGATGAAGAAGATGAAGAATACAATTCAGGGTTCAGTGAAATTGATGAAAATGGCGAAGAAATTGACCCATTTAAAGAGACTTCACTTTTAGATGATGATTCTTCTTTAGACTTTGCATTAGATGATGAAACTGATATTGATGATGAAATTGTTGAAACAATGAAAGATGATTTTGAAATTGTTGATGTTTCAGATGATGATGAAGAAGATGAAGAAGATGAAGATGATTATGACTTTGATGATGACGATATGCTAGGAAAGAAAAATAAATAAAAATAAAAACACCACTTTTTAAGTGGTGTTTTTTTGTGTCAAAAATTGGTGTTTTTAGTTTAGTTGACTTTTAATCCATTAATCACAACATCGCCGCAAAGCACTTCGGTGTAAGAGTATGAAAGTGGGCTTTTTCCTTCACCAATGTTAACGGTGAAAATGCTAGGGTAAACATTTTCAATAATTCCTTGATATTTTTCAATTTTTTTTCGGCCCTTGTTGATTTGCATTGAAATATATTCTCCTTTAAGTCTTTCAATTTCTTCAATAATGTTTGATACGCTATAATTCACTTTTCTCATATAAATTCTCTCCTAAACAAATTATTGTCAAGTCTTAAATTTTTATTCAAAAAAGTTCTAATATAATTTCTAAAATAATAGACTATTTCTAATGGGGGAATTTATGGAAAATTTAATTGTTCAAGCAAAGAAAAAAATTACTTTAGACAAGTTTGTTTCATCAGTCAAAATTTTGACAACAAATGAGATTAAATCGATTTTGAATATTTCAGCAAAAGCAGTTTTGAGTCAGATTGAACAGTCTAATAATGTGATTACCTTAAGTGGAAAAATTATTGCGAATGTGATTTATTTGAGTCAAGATAATCAAATTTTATCAGCTGAAACGATGATGGATTTTATTGAAAAACAACAGGTTTTAACATCACTTCAAGAGATGACTGCAATTGATAATGTAAGTGTTAAAATTGACACTTTTTCAGGCACTGAAATTCTATGCTCTGTCACACATAATACCTATATTTTCGGAATTTACAGCTATGAAATTGCAGATTTTGTTGGAGAGAACACTGCTTTTGTTTTAAACAAAAAAACATTTAATTCAAAAAAATTTGTGACTGCTTGCAGTGATAATTTTGTGGTTGCAGAAGAACAAGAAAGCAACATTTTAAACTTAAAAGTTTTAGAGTGTAAAGCCAAGGTTTTAAACTATGAAGCATCAGCGGGGGTTGATAAAATTATTGTTTCAGGCAAGCTTTTAGTTGAAACAATTTATGATGATGGAGAACTTTCGGTGATTACAAAAGATTTTGAGTTCAAACAAGAAATTGAGGCTCAAGGTGTTGTTCCAAATATGTTTGTTGATGCTCTTTTAAATGTGAATAATGTAACTGTTACACCAGAAGATAGAGAGAATAAAACTAACATTGTTTATGTGCTTGATGCATTTGCAAAAGGTTATGTTTTTGAAGATTATGAATATGAAATTGCAACAGATATGTTTGCACTAGACAGTGAAATTCAAAACACCTTTGAGTTTTTAGAGTTTAGAAATTTTAGCAGTGAAAACGCCACAAGTGATATATTTATCAGTCAAACAGATGTTTCAAAGATAGAAAATTTCGATGATATTATTGGTGTGTTTGATGCAAAAACCAAATTAAACGAGGTGATTTTAACTAATGATAAAGCAGTAATTGATTTTACTGTTTCAGCATTTGCACTTTATAAGTCGGGTGAAAATGTTAAAAGATTAGATGTTTCACATTTGGCAAAGTTTGAATTTGACAAAACTCAAGAAGAATTTGTTGAGGATGTAAGGCTTATTGCTGAAATTTCTTCATTTAAGGTTAAAGCAGGAAAAGAGTTAGAAGTGGCATTTAAAGTTAGTGCAGAAGTTAAAAAATCAACAGAAGTTAGTGAAAAGTTTGTTAAGTCTTATGAAATTAAAGAAGTAAAAAACATTTCTAATGATGGAATTAAAGTTTATGTAACTAGAGCAGGTGAAACGCTTTTTGATGTCGCAAAAGTGCTCTGTGTTAGACCTGAAATTATTGAAGAACAAAATCAAATTGATGGTGTTTTTGAAGAAGGTGAAAAAATTTATGTTTATTCACCAATAAACATTATTTAAACAATTTACAAAACCATTCAAATGTGTTAAAATTTTCATAGAAAAGGAGTGATTCTATGGAAGAAACATCAAAAAATAAAATTGATACAACACTTTATAATGAAAAATCACTATATTTGCTCAATATTCGTGAGCTTCGTGATATGGGCAGAAAATTTGGGGTTCCATCTCCAACAACTTTGAAAAAACAAGATTTAGTTGAATATATCTTAAAGATTGTTTATGGCGAAGTTGCTCCAACAAGAAGCAATTATGGCAGACCAAATGTTCGTGAATTTGAAATGGATAAGTGTTTAGATAAGATTAAGAAAAATACAGATATAACTGATGAACTTTTAAAATTTACACTTGATGACTTTTCGGCAATTGCTGATTTGAAAGTTGCAATGCCAAAGGAAAAGCAAATTGCAGATAACATTAAAACTTTGGTTTATATTGAAGAAGATGATAAGTGTTTTTTAAAAAAACACGCGTTTGTGTCATCGAAAGATGATATTAAAATTGGAAAAGAACTTGCAGAAAAACTTGAGCTTGTGGATTATGATGTTATTGAAGCAAGGGTTGAAGGTGAGTTGTTTAAAATAATCACCGTTAATGGAAATCGAAAAAATAACAAGTTTAAAGATTTTGTTATTAAAAGCAACACCCTTGAAGCTGGAAAACAAACAGTTTTTGATATTGAAACTAATGAAGAAAAAGAAAACATCATTTTAAACATTCAAAATGAATGTCAAGAACGTGATTTGAATCTTGTTATTTTTGCAAATAAAAAATGCACCGGTTGGTGCACTAACTGTGTTGAATATAATTTAGAAGATGATTTTTCAATCACTTACAAAAACTTTATGAAGTTTATGGGAGAATGTGAAAAACACATTTTCAAAGGCGAAGATATTGTTGTTTTGATTGATGAAATGGCTGTTGTTAACAATGTTTTAGATGCTTTTGATGAAGATGTTAACAAAAGAGCAAAAACAAATGTAAGTGAAGCGGTTAACAAAATTTTGGCACTTGAAAATCTTGTGATTGCATTTAGAAAAATAGAAGTTAAAGAATTTTAATTAATTTGAAACACTTGCGTTTTCGATAATAAATTTATCAAAATCAATAGATTCAATAAAATCTCTTGGTAAAAATACACTATTATTAAAGTCCACATAATTTGTTATGTGGCTTTTTAATATTGCTGGGGTGGGAATATCAAGTTCGTGACACATTTTTTCAATGTGGAAGTGGAATTTGTCTTCAACAAAATTGTCGATACTTTCATAAATATAAGACCTTGTAATTTTTCCGTCAACAACGGTTCTTGCCCAAATTCTAATCATAATTACCTCTAAAAAATATGATATCAAAACACAAAAAAATAATCAAGCAAAACATTTTCAAATTTAGATTGACAATAAATATATTTTATAATATAATACACTCAATTTTTGGGGCAAATTTATTTGCTATAAGGAGAGAAATAATGGCAGAATTATTTATCACAGCAGCAGGAAAAGCTGAAAAAGAAGAAAGATTAAGATATTTAAAGAATGAGAAAAGACCAGAAGTTTTGGAAAAACTTAAAGTAGCTCGTGATTTTGGTGACCTTTCTGAAAATGCTGAATATGATGCAGCAAAGAAAGAACAATCAATTTTAGAAACAGAAATTGCTTCAATTGAAGAAACTTTAAGAAAAGCAAAAATCATTGATAGCACAGATGTAACAATGGATACAGTTGGTGTTGGAAATGTGGTTACAGTTTTTGATGAAGACTTTGGAGAAGAAGATACATACACAATTGTTGGTGTTATTGAAAGTGACCCAAACAGGAATTTGGTTTCAAACGAATCTCCAATTGGCAGTGGTTTGATGGGCAAAAAGGTGGGTGACACAGCAGAAATCACAACACCTGGTGGCATTATCAAAATGAAAATATTAAAGATTTCTTAAAAAAAAACATAGCAATTTTGCTATGTTTTTTTTGTGCACAAAAAGTTGTGGATTTTTATATATTTCTTGACTTTAAACCATATTTTTATTACTCTATAATAAGAGGGATTATGCTAGATTATTCAAAAGTTATTGAAAATTCAAATGCATTTAAAACCATTGAGCTTGATATTTCAAGGTCAAGGCTTTCTCATGTTTATTTATTTGTGAGTGCCGATGAAAATTATTTAAAGAGTTTTGTAGAAATTGTTGCTAAAAGATTTATCAATTTAAACGAAACTGAATTTGCTGAAAAAAACAATTCAAGAATTGAAAAAAGAATTCACCCTGATGTTATTTTTTATGGTGAAGACAAACAAGTTGATGTTTCAGCAGTGTCTGATATTGTTGAGAGTTCGAATGTTAGCCCATTTGAAGCTGATAAAAAGATATTTATTCTTTTGAATGCTCAAAAAATGAATGAATCTTCACAAAATAAAATTTTGAAATCGATTGAAGAACCACCAAAAAACACATTTTATTTGCTCTGTGCGACTTCAATCACAAAAATCCTTCCAACCATTCTTTCAAGAGTTAAAAAACTTGATTTAGATAATCTTTCTGTTGATGGTATTGTTTCAATGCTAGAAGCCAAGGGTGTTGAAAAACAAAAAGCAGAGATTCTTTCAAGTTGTTCAAATGGAAATGCAACATTTGCTGAAAAACTTGCAACTGATGAAGGGTTTATTGAGTTTTTTAATAGCATAGTTTCTTGTTTATTTGAAATCAATGGAAGTCGTGATGTTTTGAAATTTTCAAACATTTTTTCGGGAAAAACTATTGATAAGGAAGAATTTATCAATATTTCAATGCTTCTTCTTCGTGATATAATGATGATTTTATCAAAGAAAGAGGAACTTGTGGTTTGCAAGAATGTGCTTGCAAAATTAAAAGTCATTTCAGCTGGTCTTAATTTAAGTGGGGTGCAGAGTCTTATTTCCGCCTGTCTTGAAGAAAAGAAAAAGTTGGCATTTAATGTTAATACAACAGCTGTTATTGATGATTTTTTGTTTAAATATGCGGAGGTTAAAGTAAAATGCAGAAGATTGTCGGTGTAAGACGCGTTGATGACAAAAATATATATTATTTTAGCACAAATGTAGAACTTAAGCTTGATAGCAAGGTTGTTGTTAACTTTGATGAATTTCAAACAATTGCAACAGTTGTTAGAGTTGACCCCAAAGTTGAAGATTCTAGTGCTGAAGAAATTAAAAAAATTGTTCGTGAGGCAACAGATGCTGATATAAAGAAGTTTGATGAACTTCGAAAGAAGGCAAAATCAAGCATTCCAGCTATCAAGAAAAAGTCACTTGAACTTGGGTTGATGATGAAGTTTGTTGGTGCTGAATATAGTTTAGATAACTCAAAAATAGTTATTACTTTCTCAAGTGAAGAAAGAGTTGATTTTAGACAATTTTTGAAAGATTTGGCTTCAATGCTCAAAACAAGAATTGAGCTTAAACAAATTGGTCAAAGAGATGAAGTTAAGGTTTGTGGCGGTGTTGGACCTTGTGGTCAACCTTGTTGTTGTGCAAGGTTTTTAAATGATTTTGAGCACGTAACCGTTAAAATGGCGAAAGTGCAAGGTTTGTCACTTTCTCCAACAAAAATTAACGGAATTTGTGGCAGACTTATGTGTTGTTTGGGTTATGAATCTGAAGTTTATGAAGAAATATTAGCAAGAATGCCAAAGATTAACAGTGAAGTAAAAACTGAAAAAGGCAAAGGCACAGTTGTTTATAATGACATTCTTCGTGAAAGAGTTTCTGTGAAACGCCAAGCAGAAGGTGATACTTTTGTGGTTGAAGATTTTGCTTTAGAAGAAGTTGAATTTGAAGGTCACCCAGCAAAAAAACAAGAAAAGAAAAAAGAAGAAAAAGTGATTCAAGAAGAAGTTAAGGTTGATGAGAATGCTGAAAAATTTCAAAACAACAAACAAAACAAAAATAATCACGAACAAAAAGAATTTAAACAAAAAGATAAAAAATTTGCTCAAAAGCTAGAAACAAAAGAAAGCAAAGAACCTGAAATTATGGAACTTGGTGCAGGTGAAAACAAGACAAATCATAATCATAAAAAGGGTTTTCATTTTAGACCCAAAAACAAAAACAAAGCAAAATCATATAATAATAAAAACTAATTCAAGATGATAAAAACTCTTGATAAAAAGTATAAATAAGAGTATAATGAGTTTGTTAAATTATTTTAAGGAGATAAATTATGGCATATACAATTGACGCTGAAAAATGTATCGGTTGTGGAGCTTGCGCAGGCGCTTGTCCTGTTGCTGCAATCACACCAACAGATGATGGAAAAATGGTTATTGATGCAGAAAAATGTATTTCTTGCGGAACTTGTCAAGCTGTTTGTCCTGTAGGGGCACCTGTAAGTGAATAATCTTTTAAAAAACGATGAAAGATTAGACGACCTAGAGCTTGATAATCTAATGATTATACAGCGAAAAAATGGCTACAAATTTTCAACTGATTCTGTGCTCCTCGCAAACTTTGCAAAGGGTAAACCTAGTGATGTTTGTGTGGACCTTTGCAGTGGGGGTGGAGTTGTAGCCATTCTTTTTTCATACAAGAATAAAATTAGAAAAATGTATGCTGTTGAAATTCAAGAGAGACAGGCTGAAATGTCAAAACGTTCAATTGAGTATAATAAGCTTAATATTGAAGTTATTAATGATGACCTTAAAAATTTAAAGCAAATTTTAGGTGCTGAAACCGTTGATATTATTACTGTCAATCCGCCTTATAATAAAGTTGGAGAAACTAGTGAACTTGATGAAATTGCAATATCAACTCACGAAATCAAAACAAACATTGAAGAGATTGCAAAAGCATCTAGCACTGCTTTAAAGTTTGGTGGAAAACTCTATATGGTGCATCGTGCCGACAGGCTTGCTGATATTATTTGGAATTTAAAGAAATATAATCTTGAACCAAAGGTTTTGAGAGTGGTGTATCCAAAGATAAAGAAAGAGCCAAACCTTGTTTTGATTGAAGCGAAAAAAGGTGCTAAATCGGGGCTCAAAATTATGAAGCCACTTGTTTTAAATAATGAAGATGGTTCTGAAACTGATGAACTTAAACAAATCTATGGTAGAAAATAATAAAAAGGAAAATTTTATGATTGATAAAAATCACTTTAAAGAAATAGTAAAAAATAGAAAAGCAGAAGATTTTTTAGATTCAAGAGAAACTATTTTATGGAGGGGTATTCCTAAAAAATCTGCTTATGTGTTAGGCAAAACCATATCAATGGCACCTATTGCAATTGTTTGGCTCATATTTGACCTTGGTTTTATTATTGCGGCTGCAACACTTGGAGATATTGGAGCAATTTGGCTTTTTTTGATTCCATTTTTTGCAATTCATATGACACCCGTTTGGATTTGGCTTGCTGGTTTGCTTAAAGCGGGAAAAGAAACAAAAACAATTGAGTATGTAATTACCGATAAGAGAATCATTGAATTTAAAGGTGAAGTAAAATATATTTCTTCGCAAATCTTTTTAAAAGAATTAAAAGGTGCAAGACTTTCAAGAAATATTGTTGATAAAATCTTGAGAGTTGGCGATATTTACATTGAAGAAAATGGTGGCAGAGAGCTTGTGCTTTTTGATATTCCTAATAGTGAATTTATGCATACTAAAATTCTTGAACTTTGTGGAACAAAATCAAAAACTGATGAGTTTTATGAAAATCATTCAGCTTGTGAGCATTGTGGTTCATATTACAGCAACACAAGTTCAAAATGTCCAAATTGTGGTGCACCTAAAGATAAAGTTAAAAGAAAATAAAAAACACCCAGACTCAACATTGAGTTTGGGGTTTTATTTTTTAAAACAAGCTAAATGATTATGTTTAAAATATTCTATATGTTAAAATAAAAGTATCTTTTTGTTTAGGAGAACAGATTATGATAAAAGACTATGTGCATAAAGTGCAATATTATGAAACAGACAAAATGGGGGTTACTCACCATTCAAATTACATAAGGTTTATGGAAGAGGCAAGAGTTGATTTTATGGACCAAATTGGTTATGGTTATGATAGAATGGAAAATGATGGATTTGCTGCTCCTGTTATAAATGTGGATTGTGATTTTAAAAAATCAACCACTTATGCCGATATTATTTCTGTTTCAGTAAAAGTTGTTGAAATTAGCCAAGTTCGAATAAAATTTGAATATATTATGAGGGTTAAAGATGAAGTTGTGTTTAAAGGCACAAGTTCTCATTGTTGTTTAAATCAAGAAGGAAAGGTGATTTCATTAAAACGTGAAAAGCCTGAAATTTATGAATTATTTTTAAGTTATTTGGAAAATAAAGAAAAATAATAACTCAAATCAAAATTTTTCAGAAAAAGTGAAAATATTTGATGATAATGGTGTAATTTGATATATAAAAATAACTATTGCTATTGACTTAAATTGATTTTTAAGGTATAATGCTTATATAATAAGAGAGGTGTTTATGAATATAGATGAACTTCAAGATGCAGGTGTTGAGTTTTTCGATGTTTCTGAAAATGAGTTATTTCCATTTTCAACAACTTGGAAAAAAACTTTTGAAGCGATTGAAAAATCACTTAAAGAACTTAACAACGAACAAGAAAAAGAAAGAATTTTGCAAAAAGTTTCAAATATCGTAAATGTGCTTGTTAGATATGGAACAACTTATGAAGATATTGTTCTTGAAATTGCCGAGCTTTATATTTTTGCAAGAGAAGCAAAAATTGCTCCAGATTTTTTTGAAAAATCATACGGAAAAGGAATTGTTGAGTCTGTTATTTGTTTGAATAACGCACTTGACACAGAAGAAAAGAGAAAAGCAGTTTTTGAAAATGAAAAACACAGATATTTAGGAAAAATCAAAATTGCAGACTATTTAGTTGAACTTGTAGAGAATAAATCAATTTCAAAAGAATATAAAAAGGAAATTGATGAAGTTATTAAACATTATGAAAATAGAAGCCACAAGGCATTAATGAGAATGTTAATTGCCGAAAGAAAAAGAATAAAATAAAGGGAGAAAAATTTTTATTATGGCAGAACAAAAAAAACAAAACGACAATTTAACACCAGGAGGCAGTGACCAACCAGAAGTTTTATCAGAAATTTTTGATAAACTTTACAGTAAACAGGAAAGAAGTGTTTTAGAAGATTGGATTGCTAACATTAAATCAGACCTTGAAAGCGTTCCAGATGTTGATGGGTTTGTTATGTCGAGAATTAAAGGACCTCTTTCAATCTTGAAGAAGGTTAATGGAGATAGCAAATATTTAGCTGAATGGAACACAATGAAAGACCTTTTAGGATTTATGGTGGTTGTTGATTCAAATGCTGAAATTGATACTTTGCTTTATTATATGCAAACACACTTTGGTATGTTAAAAAATCCTAATGCAAAGACTTTTATTAGTGATTTTAGAAAGAAACCAATTCGTGAACCAGACCCAACAAGACCAAAAATTTTTGATGCTCCATCACCAAAGGGATATCAAGTTAACGATGGTTATAAAAACGTTAGAATAAACTTGATGGTTTCAGAATATCCTGTTGAAATTCAAGTTAAAACACGTGAACAATATGTTGCTCATATGGCAACTCACGACCCTGTTTATAAGTCTAAAATTATTCCAGATGAAATTTCAGCTCATCGTTTTTCTGATGCACTTTTCCCATATTTTGAAGCTTATGCTCATTTAAAACTTAAAGAAGATGAGATGACTCCAACTCAAATGGAAAACTGCAAAAAGGATATGAGAGCTATCTTTGAAAGAAATAAAGATATTTATGAACAATATCCTGAAGTTTATAATGAAGCTTGTAGCATTTTTGCGGTTTATGTTTTTGTTATGAAAAACCGTGAACAACTTTATGCTGATGCACTTTTAGATGATTCAGTTGTAAACAATCAACTTTTAGAAGCAGAAATCTTGAGAATTTTCCACTATAAACAAAAAGAATTGCTTAAAAAAGATAAGTCACTCACTGACAGTAAGTCGTTTATGAAAACTGCTGAAGAAATTATGAGTATGTCTTATGATGAATACAAAGAAACATCTAAAAAGCTTGCGGGTGAATATCGTAAAGAGCTTTGCATTATTTCAGGTGTATTTGATATGATTCGTGAACAAGATATCAACCTTATTAAAAGATGTGCAAAAAGCTTTAGAAGGGTTGTTGTGTCTGTTTATGATGATGACCTTGCAAAACTTTATCTTGGAATTGAACCAATGTACACAACAGCTGAAAGAATGAAAGCACTTGAAATGATTGATGATGTTGCAAGTGTCAGTGTTGTTGGAATTGATGGTTCTGTTAATGATAAAGAAATGGTTGAACCATTCATCATTGATAAACCGGTTCAAAAGAAATATAAACTTGGATATCTTCCAGGTGTGTTTGATTTATTCCACCCGGGACATATTGAGTATATTCAAGAAGCATCAAAACTTTGCGAAAGACTTGTTGTTGGCATTAAAACTGATGATTATGTTATGCTTAACAAAAAGAAAACAACCATTCAAAATGAAAGAGAAAGAGCAATTATTGCAGATGCTCTTGTTTGTGTTGATGGTGTTGAAATTACCGGTTATGATATCACACCGCCAATTAGAGTGCTTCACGAATTAGAAGAAGTTGGAAAAAATGGTGAGGGTGCAGTTATTTTCTTGGGTTCAGATTGGCATAAGCCAGAAACTTTGAAGAAAAAGAGCCCTTTAAGTTTGGGTGAGTATGAAATGCTTCAAAAAGGTTACCCAATGATTGAATTTGGAAAAATTCCAAGAGGCGAAAGCAAACGTTCAAGCACAGGTTATCGTGAAAGAGCACAAGTTGCTGTTGAAGCGTTTAACCCTTACGAATTAAAAACATTAGGAGTTTAATTTTGAATAAGTTTAAAGAAACAAAAGAAGTTTTATTAAATCTAAACAATCTTCCAATTTATATTGGTGGGCACGTTAAACCAGACCAAGATTCAGTTGGTTCTTGTTTGGCCCTTGCAAATTTTTTAAGCAAACTTGGAAAAGAAGTCTATATTTTACTTGAAGATTTTGATAAGGATGTCTTGTCTTGGAAAAGTGATTATTCAAAGGTTGTTAGTGAAGTTAAAGATGAAAAATTTAACTTTATTGCACTTGATTTAAACGAAAAAAAACGCCTCTCAAGATTTGTTGAATATTTTGATAAGGCAGAATATAAAATCAACATAGACCACCATCAAGATAATAAAAATGAGGCTGATTACACACTTTCAATTCCGGGAACCAGTTCAACTTGTGAAATGATTTATGAAATTATTGGTACACACGGAAAAGAGTTCTTTGATAAAGACACTTGTGATTACTTGTATGCAGGTATGATGAATGACACAAATTGCTTTACAAGAAGATTGTCTAAAAAGACAATGGCGATTGCTCAAAAGCTTATTAATTTTGGTGCTGATTATACATATATCATAAAAAAGACATTTAGTGAAAGAACAATGTATTGGTTCAAAGCTCTTGCAAAGCTTGTGAATGAAATTCAGTTTGATGGATTCCATTATGCAGTTGTTGATAAATCACTTCCAGAATATAAAGATTTAACTCACAACAATATTGTTAAACAAATAGCTGAAGATTTAAGAAAAATTGAAGGTATTGATGTATTTTTAATGCTTATTGTAAATGGTGACACAATCGTTGCTAAAGTAATGAGTAACATTAGTGAAAATGCAGATAAGCTTGCAGCTGTTTATGGTGGTGGGGGTCATAAAAAAGAAGCAGGTTTCACTGTTAAAAATATGACTATTGAAGAAATTATTGAAAAAGCAAAAGAGTTTTTAAATAAATAATAAAAAGCACTACTATTTTAGTAGTGTTTTTTATTTTCAATAAAAAAAATTTTAAATTTAGGCACATAATAATTATGAACTAAAAAGGGGTTATGTTATAATTAAAATGCAAAATGGGAGGTTATCTGTCTATGAGAAATTTGTTTTTAGATTTTAAAATCAAAAAAGAACTCAAAAGGTTCAAAGAATTCAAATCAAATTACAACTTTCAAATGAAAGAAATTGAAGAAAAAGAAGATGGTTCTCTTTTTTGCGATGGATTTTGCCTTCGTGAAGGAAAAGATGGATTGCTTCTTGGTGAGAGTGAAACTTTTGTTAACTCAAACTATTTGCTTCACGGATATAAATATTCAAAAGTAATCTCAAACTTGTTTCCTTACAAGTTTTACTTTAAAGGTTACAAAATGGGCTGTGCTGAATCTGTTTTTCAAGCATTTAAATTCAAAACTCCAAAACTTCAAAAGATGGTTTTTGAATACGAAGCATTAAATGCTAACAGAATAAAAGGCTGCGAAGAATATGATTGGACAAAGTCTGGAAAAGTTTATTTTTTAGGCAAAGAAATTGAGCGTGATAGTAGAGAATATGAAGACTTCATTGATGAACTTTATGTTTCACTTCTTCAAAATCCGTTATTTGTTCAAGCTTTAAAAAATGTGGGAAGCAGATATATTTTGCACTCTATTGGAGGTGTAGATAAAACAAAAACCACTTTCACAAGAGAAGAATTTGAGAAAGAACTTAATGCGATAAAAGACTATGTGCTTTCAAATAATTAAAACAATAAAAACACACATAATATCTATGTGTTAAACTAGAGGAAGATATGTATAACGAATTAACAGAAGTAGATATAAAAAAAATGAAAGAAGAAATCAATTATCGTGCAAATGAACTTCGACCAGTGCTTTCAGATGATGTTAAAGAGGCTCGTTCACTTGGTGACCTTTCAGAAAATGCAGAGTATAGAAGTGCAAGGCGTGCGTTTTGCAGAAATGAAAGCAGAATAAGATTTCTTCAAAAAATGATTAGAACAGCAAAAGTTATTTCAACAGATTCTGCACCAGATGAAGTTGGTCTTTTTGATAAAATTGAGGTTGAGTATGAAGACACGGGTGATATTGAAACTTTGATGCTTTCAACTACAACTAGACTTGATTTAGAAAAGGGTATAATTAGCAAAGAATCTCCATTTGGAAAAGCCGTGCTTGGAAAAAAGGTGGGAGATAAGGTTTTTGTTAAAGTGAGTCCTGAATATTCATATAATGTTATCATCAAAAAAATAACAAAAGGCAGTGATGATGAGAGTATTCCACTCAATGGATATTAAACAAAAACTAAAAAAGTTATATAAAAAGCAAAGAAAATTACCAAAAGCACTTGCGAAAAAAAGTGTAATTTGTTACAATACTTGGGTGTGCTGTAAAGTATTTATTATTTCAGCATACTGTAAAATATGTTAATTCTGCACGAAAGTGCTTAAATAAAGGAGAAAAAATATGGACGAAATTTTTGAAAAAGCATGGAGAGGTTTCCACGGTGATTCTTGGAAAGAAGAAATTGACCTTTCAAATTTCATCGTTAGAAACTTCACAGAGTATAAGGGTGATGATTCATTCCTTGCTGGTCCAACTGAAAAAACTAAAGCAGTTTGGTCTAAATGTGAAAAATTATTAGAAGAAGAAAATAAAAATGGTGGATGTCTTGATGTTGAAACAAACATTTTAAGTGGTATCACAGCATTCGCACCAGGCTATATTGACAAGGAAAATGAAGTTATCGTTGGTCTTCAAACTGATGCACCACTTAAAAGAATTGTTAATATGTATGGTGGAACAAAGGTTGCTATGAAAGCCCTTGAATCTCATGGATACAAACTTAATGATGAAGTTTACAAACACTTTACAGCATATAGAAAAACACACAATGATGGTGTTTTTGATGCTTACACACCAGCAATTAGAAGAGCAAGAAGCAACGGTTTACTTACAGGTCTTCCTGATGGTTATGGCAGAGGAAGAATTATTGGTGACTACAGAAGAATCGCTCTTTATGGTATTGATAAACTCATCGAATTTAAGAAGAAAGACTTAAACGGTGAATATATCGATGAAGTTTATATCGAAGAAAATATTAGACTTCGTGAAGAAGTTAATGAACAAATCAGAGCATTAGAGGCTATCAAACAAATGGCTGCAAGTTATGGTTTTGATATTTCTAAACCAGCAACAAACGCTAAAGAAGCTATGCAATGGGCTTACTTTGGTTACCTTGCAGGTGCTAAAGAAAACAATGGTGCTGCAACTTCTATGGGAAGAAACGCAACATTCTATGATATCTATATTGAAAGAGACCTTGCTGAAGGAACACTTACAGAAGAAGAAGCACAAGAACTTGTTGACCAATATGTTATTAAACTTCGTTTCATTAGACACTTAAGAACACCTGATTATGATGAACTTTTTGCTGGTGACCCAACATGGGTAACAGAATCAGTTGCAGGTATGATTAGTGAAACAAAGAGTTTAACAACAAAGAACTCATTTAGATTCTTAAACACACTTATCAACTTAAACCCAAGTGCTGAACCAAACCTTACAGTTTTGTGGTCTAAAGGTCTTCCTGAAAACTTCAAGAAATATTGTGCTAAAATTTCAATCAAGACAGACTCAATTCAATATGAAGGTGACGACACAATGCGTCCTCTTTATGGAAATGACTATGCAATTGCTTGCTGTGTTTCAGCAATGAAAGCTGGTAAACAAATGCAATTCTTTGGTGCTCGTTGCAACCTTGCAAAATCTCTTCTTTACGCTATCAATGGTGGTATTGATGAAAAGACAGGTAAACTTGCAGTTGAAGGTTTAGAGAAGAACACTGAAGAAGTTTTAACTTATGATAAAGTTAGAAAGCAATATAGTTTAATGCTTAAAGAAATTGCTAAAATTTATGTTGATGCAAATAACATCATTCACTTTATGCACGATAAATATGCTTATGAAGCAAGTCAAATGGCTCTTCATGATACAGCAGTTGAAAGACTTATGGCTTTCGGTATCGCAGGATTCTCTTGCGCAGTTGACTCACTTTCAGCAATTAAATATGCAAAAGTTAAGCCAATTAGAAACGAACAAGGTGTTGCTGTTGATTTCGAAACAGAAGGCGAATTCCCTAAATTTGGTAACGATGATGACAGAGCAGACTCACTTGCTCAAGAACTTGTTCAAGAATTCTTTGATGATATTGCTGCACACAAACTTTATAGAAATGCAAAACCAACACTTTCACTTTTAACTATTACATCAAACGTTATGTATGGTCAAAAGACAGGTAGCACTCCTGATGGAAGAAAATCTGGCGAAGCATTTGCTCCTGGTGCAAACCCAATGCACGGAAGAGATTCAAGTGGTGCTCTTGCTTCACTTAACTCTGTTGCAAAAATCAAATTTGAAAATTGCTGTCAAGATGGTGTTTCAAACACATTCTCAATTGTTCCATCTGCTCTTGGTAACAACGAAGAAGAACAAGTTAACAACCTTGTTTCAATCATTGATGGTTACTTTGTTCAAGGCGCTCAACACATCAATGTTAACGTGTTTAACAGAGATTTACTTATCGACGCAATGAACAATCCTTGGAAATATCCAAACCTTACAATTCGTGTTTCTGGTTATGCTGTTAACTTCAACAAACTTGATAGAGCACATCAAGAAGAAGTTATTGCTAGAACTTTCCACGAAAAAAGATAAAATAATAAAAATGTCAAAATTGCTTAAACTTAAATATAAGTCAAATAGCAATTTTGACTTTTTGTTTATAAACTATAAAAAATAAAAGGAAAATTATGAACGGAAGAATAACAGATATTGAAACTATGGGTTCAGCTGATGGTCCTGGAATTAGACTTGTTGTGTTTATGGCTGGTTGCAAACTTCGTTGTTTATATTGCCATAACCCCGAAACTTGGACAGATAAAGATAGCAGAGAAATTTCAGCTGAAGAAATACTTTCAAAATATAAAAAATATCTAACATATTATGGTGAAACCGGTGGGGTGACTTTTAGTGGTGGTGAACCTCTTCTTCAAAGTGAATTTTTGCTTGAAGCAGTTAAACTTTTAAAGAGTGAAGGTGTTCACGTGACTATCGACACAGCTGGCGTTGCTGATGGTTATGAAGAGGTTTTAGACCTTGTTGACCTTGTTATTTTAGATATCAAGGCTGTTGAGGCTGAAGAATATAAATTCATTACAGGCAGAGATATTGATGAGTTTAACAAGTTTTTAGCTGACTGTGTTGCTAAAAACAAGAAACTATGGCTTCGTCAAGTTATTGTTCCGGGAATCAATGATGATGAAGCACATATTATTAAATTAAAAGAATTTGCAAGCAAAATTCCTAATGTTGAGAGAGTTGAGCTCTTACCATACCATTCAATGGGCAAAATGAAATATGAAAAAATGGGCATTGAATATAGGCTTGGAGACACTCCAAATATGGATAAAGAAAAATGCAAAGAACTTGAAAATTTATTAAAATAGACATAATTTTTATGTCTATTTTTTATTTATAATACGATTTAATTGTAAAGCAAAAACAAATTTTGTTATAATATACTAGCAAAATAAATTAAGAGGTTGAATATGAAATTATTGTTATGTTCTGATTTTTCAGGCGTGGGCTATAAATTTTTAAACAAGTTTTTTGATAAAACTGAAGGGCTTAAATGTCTTTTTGTGGGATACGCCCAAGATGACCCTTATGAATATATGAGTGGAACTGCTCAAAAGTTTAAAGATATGGGCGTTAAAGTAATTTCACTTCAAGAAGGTTATAGGTTTGATGATGAGATTGATATAATTTTTGTTCGTGGGGGAAACACCACAAGGCTTATTCATTATCTTCGAAAATTCAACCAATATGACAAAATTAAAAACATTGTTGAAGAAGGAAAGGTGCTTTATATTGGAAGCAGCGCAGGTTCAGTTCTTGTTGGCAGTGACACAGAATATTGTTTGCGTTCAGAACCTTATGATTATGATGTGAAAGCAGATTTTGGCGAAGACGCACTTAAAGGTTTTGGTTGGATTGATAAAATGGTTTTTGTTCACACCACACCAAACAGAATGTGCTACAGTGAAGAGATGAAAGATGAAAACGATTTCTTTATCACACCAGACACTTTCTGTTATCCAGCACATCTTGAAGAAATTGAAATTTATGATGAAGATGAATATATTGAGATAGGAAATGAGCAAGCACTTTATGTAAATGGCGATGAAAAATATATGCTTACAGATGACTGGAGTGGGCTTGATTTTAGAACTGTTGAAGAATTAAGACAACAAGACTAAAAACGCAAAACTTTTCAAAATTGCCGAAAATTTGGGGTGTTATGTAAAACATAATACTTAAAATACGCAAAAAATCCAAATAAAAACACCAACTAAATGTTGGTGTTTTTTGTTTTACATTTCTTCATAAACTTTGATATATTTGTCTGCACAATCTTTAATGTCAAAACTTTCATTCATCACTTGTGAGATGTAACCATTGATTCTTTCTTTGTTTTCAAAGTGGCGAAGTGTTCTGTCAATTAAATCTGCAAGAGTGTTGGCATCATAGTCGTTAAATGTGTAGCCGTTTCCTCCTTGATATCTAAAGTCGGTGAAGTTATCTTTAAGACCACCGGTTTCATAAACGATTGGAAGGCAGCCATATTTGTTTGCAATAAGAGGGCAAAGACCACAAGGTTCAATGCTTGAAATGTTAAACAAGAAATCTGCGCCTGCATAAATCTTTTTAACAAAGTGATTGTCATAACCAAATTTGATTTTTGAGTTAGCAGGGAATTTTTCGTTTAAATATTTCATATAGTTTTGATATTCAGGGCTTCCACCACCAATGCCAACAAGTTGAATCTTTCCTGTGCCTAAATATTTTTCAATAACTTGACGAAGAAGGTCGATTCCTTTATGTGGTCCCATATAGCCAACATAAGCATAAACAGGAATATCTGCATTCACTTCAAGACCAAGTTCTTCTTGAAGTTTAAGTTTATTTTCAAGTCGTTTTTGGGTATTATCTTTATCATATTGAGCATAAATGATAGGGTCGGTTGCTGGGTTATAATATTCATAGTCAATTCCGTTAATGATTCCCGAAACTTTATAAGATACGCTTTCAAGCACGCCTTGAAGACCCATACCTTTGTCACTGTTCATAATTTCTTGCTTATATGTTTCACTAACTGCAACAATTCTGTCAGCACACATAATGCTTGCTTTCATAATGTTTGCTTTGCCAAAATAGTCGAATAAATATAAGAATTTATCATCAACATTGAGTAAGTCTTTAACAATGTTAAACTCTGCAAGTCCTTGATAGTTTAAGTTGTGAATGTTAAGCACAGTTTTAATATGTTCATATTTTGAGTTTTGCCATTCAAGAATTTTTAAGAATGTGCAAACCATACTAGACTGCCAATCGTTTGTGTGAATTATGTCAGGGAAGAAGTTTACGATTGGAAGAATATCTAAAACAGCCTTTGAGAAGAAACTGAATCTTTCAACATCATCGGTGTATCCAAATAAGTTTTCTCTGTCAAAATATTGTTTGTTATCAATGAAATAATAGGTGATTCCATTGAATTCATATTCATAAACGCCACAATATTCTTTTCTCCAAGATAGTTCAACAGTTCTTTCAGCAATAAGTCTAAAACCGTTTCTATATTTTTCAGGAATTTTTGAGTAAAGTGGTAAGATTACTCTAACATTAACCTTATCAGTTTTGTTTAAATATTTTGGAAGGGCATAGCACATATCGGCAACGCCTCCATTTGCACAGAATGGAATACATTCGGCGCTTACAAATAAAACATCAAGTTTGGTTTTTATGTCCATAAATCCTCTCTAATTTTTTTGAATCTTGCGAATAAGCAAGGTTGTGTTTGCTGGAATATTAACACGAATTGCGTGTGCTTTTCCGTTTTTATTCATAATGGTTGAATAAATAAGACCATTGTATTCATCAGTTCCACCAAATGCTTCATCATCAGTGGTGAAGATTTCTTCATAGTTTCCAGATTCATCAACGCCAATAACATAGTCAACAATTCTAAATGGTGAGAAGTTGCTCACACAAAGAATCTCACTTCTATCTTTGCTGTAACGCTTAAATACGCAAACACAGTTTAAATTGTCATCTTTAACAACCCATTCGAAACCAGATTTGTCAAAGTCAATTTCATACATTTCAGGAGTGTTTACATATAAGTGATTGAGTGCTGAAATAAACTTTGAAAGTTTTCTGTTGTTGGTTGCTTTTAAAAGTTTCCAATTTATTTGTTCATCATGTGACCATTCTGTGATTTGACCAAATTCGCTGCCCATAAATGAGAGCTTTTTGCCAGGGTGCATAAACATATATAAATAAAATGCACGGCAAAGGTCAATTTTGGTTTTCATATCGTCACCATTCATTTTTTTGATGAGTGAGTGTCTGCCATTTGCAACTTCATCGTGGTCAACAGGAAGGATAAAGTTTTCATCAAAGCAATAGTCAAATGTGTGAGTTAAAATGTTGTGATGATATTTTCTAAAGTGTGGGTCCATTGAAGTGTATTCCCAAATATCATTCATCCAACCAACATTCCATTTAAAGTTAAAGCCGAGTCCACCGGTTGTTGTTGGTTTTGTAACCATTGGCCAAGAAGAAACTTCTTCGGCAATCATAAGTGCGTTAGGGAATTCACTGAAAATGCAGTTGTTTAAATTCTTTAAAAATTCAACACCGGCATAGTTGATGTTGTTTCCGTTAACGTTTGGTATCCATTCATCAGGGTTTCTGCAGAAATCAAGGTAAAGTATTGCAACACAGGCATCAACACGAATTCCATCAAAATGGTATTTTCTCATATAAAAAAGTGCGCTTGCAAGCAAGAACTGTGTAACATAAGGGTCTTCATAGTCAAACATTCTTGTTGTCCAAGCAAGTTGATACTTTCTGTCCCACTTTGGGCTTTCGTAAAGTGATTCGCCGTCCCAATCCATAAGACCAAATTCGTGGAAGTCAAAGTGAGCAGGAACCCAGTCTAAAATAACGCCAATTCCAGCTTCGTGGCATTTATCAATGAAATACATAAAGTCTTTTGGTTTGCCATATCTGCTTGTGATTGCGTAGTAACCTTGAACTTGATAACCCCAAGAAATATCTCTTGGAAATTCTGAAAGAGGGAGAAGTTCAATGTGAGTGTATCCCATCTTTTTAACATAAGGAATAAGTGAAGTTGCAAGTTCTCTATAAGTATAGAAACTGCCATCTGCGTGGCGTTTCCAAGAAAGAAGACAAACTTCATAAATATTCATTGGAGTGTCTAAATGGTTTTTTGTGCTGACTTTTTCTAAATATTTAGAATCTTTCCAGTTATAACCATCAATGTCATAAATATAAGACGCAAAGTCACCATCGTGTGTCACATTTTGACCATAAAAAGCATAAGGGTCAGCCTTCACAAGTTCTTTGTCGTTTTTGTCAACAACGATATATTTATATTTTTGAAGTGGTTTTGCTTTTTCAACAAACACTTCCCAAACATTTGAATTTCTAACTCTTGCAAGTGGGTGAGCCTCTTTGTCCCAATCATTAAAATCACCAACAACAAAAATCATTTTTGCGTGTGGAGCATAAACTCTAAAGTAAGTTCCTGATTTGCCATCTTTTGTTCCTAAATGGCTTCCAAGATATTCATAAACTTTAAGGTCTTTTCCGTTTTGAATGTTAGATAATCGTTCTTCAATCTTCATAAAAAAGATTACTCCTTGAGTTTTTTAAAACAAGAAAATTATATCAAATATATATGCCGTTGTCAAACCACAAAGGAAATTCATTGCCAAAATTGGGGGTATTATATAAATTTTATATATAGTTATTATAATCTATGCAAACTATATTTTTATTATTAAAATTAAATTTTCAGTTTTAAAATTAAATCCGTTTTTTTGGATATTTGATATGATAATATATAATTATAAATAAAAAAGAAGAAAATT
>JAZRRE010000004.1:0-34313 GCA_045650505.1 Clostridia bacterium
GATTACTCTTTTTTTATTGGAGGTTATTATGAAATTTATTAATAGAAAAACTCATGCCCATTGGGGCAGATTTAAAGAAATTTATTATCAAAAAATTTATAAAAACAATTTAATTTTAAGGAGATTAGAAAAATGGAAAAAAATTATAAAATTTATAAGGGCAAGGCTGTGAAAATTATGACTTGCTCAAATTGCAATATGGCTTGCAAACAATGTTATATTCCGTATAGTGGAAATTTTGGAAGTGAAGAACTTTTAGAAGTTGTAAAAAATTTAAAAAGCAATTACGAAATTTATTTAAATGGAACAGAACCATTATTAAATGATTATTTAGAAAGTTTCAAAATTGCTGGTGAAAAAATTGTTTTGACAAACGGATTAGTATTTCAAGATAATTTAGAATTAGTTGATGATATTAAAAGAGCCGGAATAAAAAGAATTTGTATGTCTTATCAGTTCGATATTCAACAAGATATAAATTCTGTTGGATTGAACTTTTTAGATGAGTTGTTTCCTAAAATCAGGGCAAAAGGCATAGATGTTGAACTTATGTGTACAATAACTTCGAAAAACTATGACAAGATTGATTTGATTTGCAAAAAAGCACTTGAACTTCAGGCTAATTATGTTTATTTTATTGAGTTTATGTATCAAGGGAATGCTGCAACAAAACTAGATAAAAGTTTAATGCTTAACAGTGCGATAAGAGAGAAATTTTTTGAGATGTTAAACATAGTTAGAAATAAATATAAAAAAGATGATTTATATGTTTATAGAAGTGGAAATTTTGGCAAAGATTTATACACACAAAAACAAGTTGGTTGTGCTGCTGGCAGAGATATTGTTACAATGACACCAGATTATAGAATATATCCTTGCAACTTGCTTATTGATGATAAATATTGTTTAGGTTTTTACAAAAATGGTGAAATTTATATTGATGAGCGTAAACAAGAAAAAATATGGAAAGAGTTTGAAGGTTGTTTATGGGCTGAAATTTCAAATGAAAAACAATTATAAATTTATGGCGTATAAAATATTGACAAATTTTAGATAAGGTTTATAATGTATTTATATTGAATATAAATGCGTTTGAGATTAGACACGCTGGTTAAGTAATATCTTTTAGAGAGTTTGCGGTTGGTGAAAGCAAATAAGTAAAGTTAACTTCAGTATCACTAGTCGAGCAGAAGCGATGAATTATAGTAGTTGCTTACGGGGACTGACCGTTAAAAAGGTGGTGTGTGTTGGCACATTCTAAAATATAAGTGGTGACTTAAGCTCCAAGGCAAAGTTCTTATATTTTGCTTTGGGGCTTTTTCTTTTTTAGAAAAAAGTTAGTCTTTTATATTCAAGAGTAAATATTCAAGGAGAATGAAAAATGTATAAAAAAGTTGATACGAAACTTGATTTTTCAGGCAGAGAACCTGAAGTTGTTAAATTTTGGAAAGACAACGACTTAATCAAAAAAATGATTGAAAAGAACAAGGGTGGAGAGTCTTATACTTTCTATGAAGGTCCACCAACAGCAAACGGAAAACCACACATTGGTCACGTGCTAACTAGAACAATCAAAGATATATTTTTGCGTTATCAAACAATGAAAGGTAAAAATATTTTGAGAAAGGCTGGTTGGGATACTCATGGTCTTCCGGTTGAACTTGAAGTTGAAAAAATTATTGGTTCAACAGGAAAGCAAGATATTGAAAAATATGGTATTGAACCATTTATCAATCATTGTCGTGAATCTGTTTGGAAATATAAAGATATGTGGGAACAATTCTCTGACCGTATGGGTTACACAGTTGATACCACTGACGCTTATGTTACATACACAAATGACTATATTGAATCAGAGTGGTGGAGTCTTGCTGAAATGCACAAAAAGGGTTTAGTTTATAAAGGTTACAGAATTGTGCCTTATTGCCCAAGATGTGCAACATCACTTTCTTCTCACGAAGTTGCTCAAGGTTATCAAGATGTTAAAGACAGAACTGTGTTTGTTAAATTCAAAGCACTTGATGAAGAAAACACATATTACCTCGCTTGGACAACAACACCTTGGACACTTCCATCGAACGTTGCTCTTTGTATGAATGCTAATGAAGATTATACAAAAATCAAAGTTGGCGATGAATATTACATTATGGCTGACGCGCTTATTGAAACACTTTTCAAGGCTGAAGAGTATGAAAAGGTTGAAACAAAGAAGGGTAGTGCTTATGAAAAGAGATTCTATGAACCACTTTTCGATTTTGTTAAAGACAAACACGAAGGCAAAGCATGGTTTGTTACAAACAATGACTATGTAACACTTACAGATGGTACAGGTATTGTTCACATTGCTCCTGCATTTGGTGAAGATGATAGCAAAGTTGGAAAAGAGTATGACCTTCCATTTGTTCAACTTGTTAAAGATGACGGAACACTTCCAGAAGAAACTCGTGAATTTGCTGGAATGTTCGTTAAAGATGCTGATGCACACATCATTAAGAACTTGAAAGAAACAGGCAAACTTTTAAAAGAAATGCCTCACGTTCACTCTTATCCATTCTGTTGGAGATGTAAAACTCCACTTATCTATTATGCAAGAAGCAGTTGGTTTGTTAAAACTACAGCCCTTAAAGATGAACTTATCAAAAATAATGCTAGTGTTGATTGGCGTCCTGCATCTATTGGTGAGGGAAGAATGGGTGGTTTCTTAAAATCACTTATTGATTGGGATATCGCTCGTAATAGATATTGGGGAACTCCACTTCCATTCTGGGTTTGTGAAGATGGTCACATTCATGTTGTTGGAAGTGCTGCTGAACTTAAAAAACTTGGTGGACTTGACGCAAATGCTGAACTTGATTTGCACAAGCCTCATGTTGACAACATTACATTTGCTTGCCCTGAATGTGGAAAGAAAATGACCAGAACTCCTGAAGTTCTTGACTGTTGGTATGATAGTGGAAGTATGCCATTTGCACAACTTCACTATCCATTTGAAAATAAAGAATTATTTGAAAAAACATTTCCAGCAGAGTTTATTAGTGAAGGTATGGACCAAACTCGTGGTTGGTTTTATTCACTTCTTGCTGTTAACACTTTGGTGTTTGGAAAAGCTCCATTTAAGAGATGTCTTCCACTTGGTCTTGTTAATGACAAGAATGGAAAGAAGATGAGTAAGAGTCTTGGAAATGTTGTTACTCCTTGGGAAGTGTTTGACACTGCAGGCTCTGATGCTGCTAGATGGTATTTCTATATCTCTAACGCACCTTGGATTTCAACAAACTTCAACAAAGAAACCCTTGAAGATTTTGAAAGAAAGTTTATGGGAACTCTTTGGAACACTTATGCATTCTATGTGCTTTATGCTGAAATTGATAAATTTGATGGTAGCAAACACAACATTAAAGACTGCAAACTTTCAATGATGGATAAGTGGATTGTTTCAGAATTTAACAAACTTGCAAAACAAGTTGACAGTTATCTTGGCGATTATGTTACAACTGAACCTGCAAGACTTATCAATACATTTGTTGATAGTCTTTCAAACTGGTATGTAAGAAGAAGTCGTGAAAGATTCTGGGTTCATGAAGAAACAGAAGATAAAATTGCTGCTTTTGCAACACTTTATTATTGTCTTGTTGGTCTTTCAAAACTTGCTGCACCATTTGTGCCAGCAATCACAGAACAAATCTATCAAAACATTGTTAGAAGTGTTGATAAAAACGCTCCAATTTCAGTTCATCTTTGTGATTATCCTGTTGCTGATGAAAGTTTGATTGACGAAACTCTTAATGAGGGTATGGAAACTGTTCTTGCAATTTCTAACCTTGGACATAGTGCAAGAAATCAATCTGGAATTAAAAACAGACAACCACTTTCAAAAATTATTGTTGCAACAGCTGAAAAAATGGAACTTTCTAAAGAACTTGTTGACCTTGTTGCTGATGAACTTAACATTCAAACCGTTGAGTTTAGACACGATGCAAAAGAGTATTTAAACTATGAACTTAAGCCACAACTTAAAGTTCTTGGACCAAAATATGGTTCAAAACTTGGTGTTATTAGAAATTATCTTTCATCTTGTGATGCGGTTCAAGTTGTTGATACTGTTAATGCTGGAAAAACTGTTAAGTTTGATGCTGATGGAACAGAAATTGAACTTTCAAAAGAAGACCTTTTGATTTCTCCAATTTCAAAAGAAGGTTTCACTTCTGAAAGTGATGGAACATTCACAGTTGTGCTTTCAACTGAAATCACACCTGAACTTGCAGAAATTGGTCTCATTCGTGAATTTGTTTCAAAAGTTCAACAAACAAGAAAAGATTCTGGTTTTGAAGTTGTTGACCACATTGAAATTTCTTATGTGGCGGATGCTGAAACTGCCGCAACATTTGAAAAATATGCAAAAGATATTATGGCTGACACACTTGCAGATAAGATGCACGCAGTTGAAGTTCAAGATATGACTGAAGTTGATGTTAACGGAAAAACTGTTAAACTTGCACTTAAAAAAGTTTAATAAATAAAAATAAAAGTCACTTTTATGGTGGCTTTTATTTTTTGTTTGAAAATGATTTATGATATAATAAATCTATTGGAGGCAATTATGATTTTTATATCAAGAAATGATTTAGATAAACTTATTAATTTTAAAGAAGTACTTGAAAAAACAAAAAAAGCATATATGCTTTTTTCAAAAGGCAAAACGATAACACCTCCTTTTACCGTGTTTACAATTCCTGAAAGCAAGGGAAGTGTACATTTTAAATGTGGTTACATTAAAGGTGATTCTTATTTCACAATGAAATATTCAGGTGCGTTTTATGGAAATGAAAAACTTGGGCTTTCAAACTTTTTGGGACTATTTGTTGTGTTTAATGCTAAAACGGGAGAAGTTGCTGCAATTATTGATGATAAAGGTTATTTAACAGATTATCGAACTGCAGTTGCTGGTGCTATTGCAACATCTTCAATGGCAAATAAAAACAGCAAAATTGTTGCTGTGATTGGAACAGGTGTTCAAGCTAGAATGCAGATTGATGCACTTATGAATATTATGAATATTGAAATTCTTAAAGTTTGGGGCAGAAATGATAAAAACGTAAAACAATATATAAAAGAAATGAAATTAAAGCACCCAAATTTAAAGATAATAGATTGTAAAACAGCAAAAGATGCTGTTGTTGATTCAGATATTGTTTATACGGTTACTTATAGCAGTGAGCCAATTGTAAAGGCTGAATGGCTTAAAAAAGGTGCACATATAACCGCAGTTGGTGCCTGTGAACCAAATATGCAAGAATTAGATGAAAAAATCTTCTTGCTTGCAAACACAATTTGTGTTGATAGCAAAGAAGCTTGTTTGAGTAATGGTGAACTTCATCACGCAATAGATAAAAATTGTGTTGATTTAGATAAAGTTTTAGAACTTGGAGAATTTTTAGAAAAACCAAAATCAAGAAAAGAAACAGATATAACTGTTTGTGATTTAGTTGGGGTTGGGTTCCAAGATTCAGCAATTGCTAATGTTCTTATGAAAGAATATAAAAAATTAAAGAAATAAAATTAGTCGATTGTTTCTGGGGCACAGAAGATATATGCATCTTCTGAAAAGGTTTCAAGTGTGTCAAATAGGGAATCTTTTTGAGGATAACTGGAAAATTTCATAATAATTGCTCCTTTGTTATTTTTAGTTTGTGGGCATTTTTAAAAAAATATTCTTTATTTAATAAAAAAATAAAAATACTTGACAATCAGGTAATTGTATTATATAATTTCAATGCTTATGTAATTTGAAGGAGAGTATGAAAATGAAAGAAACTATTCACCCAAACTATCACAAAGTTAAAGTAACTTGTGCTTGTGGAAATACTTTTGAAACTGGTTCAACAAAAGAAGGCGAAGTGCTTAAGGTTGACATTTGCAACAAATGCCACCCATTCTTCACCGGAACTCAAAAAATTGTTGACGCTGGTGGTAGAGTTGAAAGATTCAACAAAAGATACGGCATTAAGAAATAGCTGTGATTGTTTAGTGCAGGGGGTTCTCTGCACTTTTTTGTGTGCATAAATCGACTAGATTTTTGTGCACATTTTTTTTGGTAAAAGTTTATGAAATGTTTAGAACTAAAAGAAAAATTGAAAACTTTGTTTGAAGCAAATGGAATTGACGATTTTGCAGATATTGATTGGATTATGGTTGAAGTGCTAGAAACGCAAAGAAGTATGCTTCCGTTTTATGGCGAAGTTTCAACTGAAAAAGAGAAACTTATTATGCAAGCTATAGACAAAAGGTTGAAACATATGCCAATAGCATATATTTTTGGAAAGACCAATTTTTATGGTTATGACCTTAAAGTTAATGAAAATGTGCTTATTCCAAGACTTGATACTGAAGTGCTTGTTGAAAAACTTGTCGAAGACATTAAAACGCAAAGCGGAAAAGTTTCGGTTTTAGATATTGGAACGGGTAGTGGTGCTATTATTATTGCAACAAAGAAAGAAACAGATGCAAATTGTTATGCAGTTGATATTAGTGAAAAGGCTCTTATGATTGCAAAAGAAAATGCAGAACTAAATAATGCTCAAATTGAGTTTGTTAAATCAGATTTATTTGAGAATATTTCTAATTTAAAAGTTGATTTTATTGTATCAAATCCACCTTATATTGAAACTGAAGTTGTTAAAACATTGGAACCAGAAGTGGTGTCAAATGAACCAAATTTGGCGCTTGATGGTGGAGAAGATGGTTTAGACTTTTATCGAATAATTATAAAGAATGCAAAAAAACACTTAAATAAGAAAGGGTGCCTTTATTTTGAGATTGGGTATAATCAAGGTGAAAGTGTTTCGGCTCTTATGAAAGATGATTTTGAATATGTAGAAGTTATAAAAGACTATGGTGGCAATGATAGAGTTGTCAAGGGGGTTTTAAAAGGATAGATTATGATTGAAAAGTTAAAAAAGATTAAAGAAAAGTTTGAAGAACTCACAAAAGAACTTATTGACCCTAATGTGCTTGCAGATATGTCTGTTTGGCAAAAAAAATCAAAAGAACAAGCAGACCTTGTTCCTATTGTTGAGAAGTATGATGAGTATGTTAAAGTTCAAAGTGATATGAGTGATGCGGAAGAACTTATGAAAACTGAAACAGATGCTGATATGCTTGCAATGCTTAACGATGAGTTTTATTCAGGAAAAGAAAAACTTAAAGAAATTGAAGAAGAACTCAAAATTTTGCTCCTTCCTAAAGATGAAAATGATGAAGGAAACGTTATTGTTGAAATTAGAGCTGGTGTTGGCGGAGATGAAGCGGGTATTTTTGCTGGCGACCTTTTTAGAATGTACACAATGTTTGCTGATAGGAATAGATTTAAAATTGAAATACTTGATGAAGAAAGTGCTGAAGGTGGAATCATTAAACAAGTTAACTTTATGGTAACAGGAAAGGGAGCTTATGCTAAATTTAAGTATGAAAGTGGCGTTCATAGAGTTCAAAGAGTTCCTGTAACTGAAAGTTCTGGTAGAATTCATACATCTGCTGCAACAGTTGCGGTTCTTCCTGAAGCAAAAGATGTTAAAATTGAAATTAATGAAAAAGATTTACAAATTGACTATTATAGAGCTGGTGGTGCAGGTGGACAACACGTAAACAAAACAGAATCAGCTATTCGTATCACACACATTCCAACAGGCATTATTGTTGCTTGTCAAGATGAAAGAAGCCAAGGAAAAAACAAAGAAAAGGCTATGAATTGGCTTAAGTCAAAACTTTATGATTTCTATCAATCACAAGAAGATTCAGAGTATGCTGAAAGAAGAAAGTCACAAGTTGGAACAGGTGACAGAAGTGAAAAGATTAGAACTTATAACTATCCACAAAGCAGGGTTACTGACCACAGAATCAATATGACAATTTATTCACTTGAAAACTTTATGAATGGTGATATTGGTGAAATGGTGAAGGCGCTCACCGTTGCTGACCAACAAGCAAAACTTGCTCAAATCGAAGAGAAATAATTTTAAAATTAAGGTGTTATGTTTATCATAATACCTTTTATTTTCAGCATTTACGTTAAGTTTTTGGGTTAAAATTAAAGTTGGTATTTACAACGAAATTTATTTGTGATATTCTAATAAAGCAAGTGTGGCTTAAATAAAAATTATATTTTTGGATAGAAAATGGAAGAGATTTTAAAAAAATTAGAAAGTTTAAAATATAATGCTTCAAGGTGTGAGTATGACTTTTTGCTTTTAGACTTGATACCATATTTGAAATATTTTCAATATGTTGAAGGTGGAGAAGGCAAAGCATATTTTATTGGAAAAGATTATGTTGTTAAAGAATATTCAAAGGTTGTTGAAAATGATTTGTTTGATAAATATTTTGAATCTTATTGCAGAGAGATTTGTGATTTTTCAAAACAAAGTTTAACCGTTCCACAAATTTATGGTTGGCATAAAATTCCAAAAGTTATAATAAAAAGAAATCTTCCAAAAATTCAATATAATTATTTTATTTTAGAAGAAAGAATTAAAGGCAGACCAATTTTTTCAGGTCCTATTGAAGATATTTTTCATCTATGCACAGACCTTTGTGATGAAAAACAATTTAATAAAGTCACTGCAAATCCTTATCTAAATGGAAATTTATATAACGAAATTGCAAAAAGATATATTGATGACTATATCAAGATGAATCAATCTATTGAAAGTTTGAGTGAAACTGAAATTGAAAAGTTTGTTATGTCGCTCTATCAAATGAGTGAACAGGGAGAATATAGTTCTCCTGATATGTATCCTTCAAATGTTTTGCTTACTCCTGAAAATCATCTTTTTATGATTGATAATCATTTAATATTTAAAAGTGAAGATGTTTATTATAATTCGACACCACCAGAAAATTATACACTCACAGGTTTGTTGTTTTTATTTCTTTATAATGAGATGGTTGGTGATTTAAAAAATCTTCCATATTTTGCTATTGAAGGTGCAAGTTTTGATTTGGCGGGAAAGATAAAAAAGAATTCAAATGCTTGTGACGCAGCAATAAGAAAAATTATGAAAGTAACCAAAAAATGTATTGAAAAACCAGCAGTTATAAATAAAAATATTCTTGAAAGGTTACACTCTATGCTTAAAAATATTTTAGGTAAAGAAAGGGCGAAAAATATTATTGAAGAATTTGAATTGTGTAAATAAAAACGCGTGTTTTAGAAACGCGTTTTTTATTTTTATGTGAAAATAACATTAATTTTTGAGTTTGATATTTACAAAATCATAACTATATGTTATAATTATTATAATGAAAAATGTGGCAAATATTGATTTAAATATGATGAACAAAGAGCAGAGAGAAGATTTTCTTAATGCTCTCATTTTGCATTTGAAAAACTTTGAATCGAAGTCAGGTTCGGAAGGAACGGCTTATTTTGTTGGTGACAAGTTTGTTATTAAAGAGTATGAAAAGAAAAAGGTTGAACATTCTAAAAATTTAAGTCTTGATTCGGTTTTTGATTTATATTGTGAAGAAATTCAAAATTTTGCAAAGCAAGGTTATGTTGTTCCTGAAATATATTCGTGGGTAAAAGCATTTCCAAAACGTGGGTTGTTTTCTAAATCTGCAGAACCAAAATATTATATTTTAGAAGAAAAAATTAATGGCAGAACATTATACATTCCAACGCTTCACGATTGCTACGGTTTGTTTGAAGATGTATGTTCGCTTAAGAAATTTGATAAAATAATCAAAAATCCTAGTGAAAATTTGAGTTTAAGCAAAGAGATTATTCGTAGTTTTATTTCTGATTATATATATGCTAATGAGTGTATAGTGTCAATTTCTGATGATTATATGGATGCGTTTATAATGTCAATTGCTAATATGTTTGAAGAGTCTGAATACGGCGTTCCCGATGTTCATGCTTCAAATGTTATGATTTCTAGTGATAAATTAAAACTTATTGATAATTATATGATGATAAAAAGAAATAGTGAATATTTTAATTCTCAAACAGTTGAAGAATTTTTGCTTGCAAGAATAATGATTCTTTTTAGGTCAAATGAAAAAGTTTCATCTTCGGGCTTGAAAAATAAGTTATCATATTTTGGTGATAGTGAAGAATTGAGTTCTCTTATTGATGAAAATAAGTTTCTTTGTGAAGTTGCACTTGAAAAACTTTTAAAATCAATCAAAAGATGTTTAAACGGAAAGACTGTTGAAAATAATCGAGCACTTCACACAGCATATCAAAGACTTGCAAGAATTTTAGATTATGACAAGGCAGGGAAATTAATAAGCATTGTTAATGAAAGATATTTATAAAATTAAATAGTTTTTATTTTTTAATTAATATGTTATAATTGATTTATGAATCAAGCAGAATTGTTAAATAAGGTTAAAACAGAACTTCCAGATAACCCCGGCGTTTATATTATGAAAAATATAGATGGCGAGGTTATTTATGTTGGAAAAGCAAAATCACTAAAAAAAAGGGTGAAAAGTTATTTTGACGCAAGCCCAAAGCGTCCAAAAACTTATGCACTTGTTTCTAATATTGACCACTTTGACTATATTCTCACTAATAGTGAACTTGACGCTTTTTCACTTGAGTGCAATTTAATCAAAGAACATATGCCAAAATATAATATTTTGCTTAAAGATGATAAGTCCTTTCCTTATCTTCAAATTGATATGAATGAGAGATTTCCAAGGGTTCAAATTGTTAGAAGACCAAAATCTAAACCAAATGTACTTATTTTTGGGCCTTATGTTACAGGAACACGAATTTCTGAACTTTTAAGCCTTATTAAATCTGCATATCCAATTAGGTGGTGTAATACAAATTTTGACAAAAAGGCAAGAAATGAAAGGCCTTGTCTTCATGGATTGATAGGAAATTGTTTAGCACCCTGTGTTTCAGCAGAAAATGAAGATAAATATTTAGAAATGCTTCAAAATGTTATTGATTTTTTGAACGGAAAAACAGGTGATATAAAGAAGCAACTTAAACAAAAGATGGATAAGTTTGCAAGTGAACTTAAATTTGAAGATGCGCTTATTTGCAGAAATAATTTAAAGTCTATTGAAAACATTGAAAAAGAAATCATAACAAATCTTGTTGGTGAAAAGAATATTGATATATTTGCAATTGCCGAGCAAGATGAGGTTTATGCTATTAATGTTATGATGATTAGAGCTGGCAAAAATGTTGGGCAGGTTAATTTTGGAATAACTGAAGTTGTGGGTGATAAAAATGATTTGCTTCTTCAATTTATTTCAAATTATTATTCTTCGGGCGAAAATATGTGTCCAAAAGAAATTGTGGTTAAAGATTTCAATGAAGAACAAAGAGAAATGCTTCAAACTTATTTGCTTAATTTATTTGGAAAAGTTATTAAAGTTACAATTCCTAAAATTGGGCTTAAAGTTGAGCTATTAGAAAATTCATTGAAAAATGCAGAAGATTATTTGTTGCATTCAAAAGAGCTTATTGATAAGAAATATAAAATGACAGTTGATGCACTTGAAACTCTTAAAAATATTTTAAATTTAAAGAGATTGAATAGAATTGAGTGTTATGATATTTCGCATATTAGCGGAACAAATAGTGTTGCTAGTATGGTTGTTTTTGAAAATGGTGAGCCTTCTTATAAAGAGTATCGAAAGTTCAAAATAACTGCAGAAATTGGCAATGATGACTTTGAGTCTATGAGGGAAACTTTAACTAGAAGACTCACTGATTTGATTGAGCTTAAAGAAAATTTCAATAAAAGACCAGACCTTATCATTATTGATGGCGGATTTGGTCAACTTAATGCTGTTAAAGAAATTATTAATAATTTGGGTGTTGATATTCCCGTGATTTCAATAGCAGAAAAAAATGAGGAAATTTGCACAACAAATAGCAAAGAAACCATTGTTCTAAAAAAGAGTGATTATGCACTTAAACTTATTCAAAGAATAAGAGATGAAGCACACAGATTTGCAATAACATTCCACAGAGAACTTCGTGGAAAATCTCTCAAAAGTGCGCTTTTAGACATTGAAGGTGTTGGAAAGGTTAAAGTTCAGGCATTAATCAAGCACTTTAAGTCAGTTGATGCAATTTCAAAAGCAAGTGAAAACGACCTTATGAAAGTGGAAGGTATTGGAAAGGAACACGCTAAAACTATATTTAACTATTTTCATAAAGATATTACAAAATAAAGGGGCAAAATGATGCAAGATGTTAAAGTTGTGACAATTTGTGGAAGTATGCGATTTTCAGCAGAAATGCAAAGAGTTGCAAGAGATTTAGAAAAGAAGTATGGCTGGTGTGTTATTCAATGTGTTTATGATTTAGACAAAGAAACAACAACCAACGAAGAAATGGAAAGGATTGTTACTGCACACTATAAAAAAATTGATGTTTCAGATGCGATTTATGTTGTGAATGTAGGTGGATATATGGGAAATTCAACACAAAATGAAATTAATTATGCAATTTCAAAGGGAAAAGAAATTTATTATTTAGAAGAAATTTAAAAGGCAAAATTTATTGCCTTTTTTTATTTTCATAAAATTTAAGAAAAATTCATAAAATTTTATATGAAAAAAATTAAGAATTTGAAAAGTGTTTTATTTCGAACTTTTGTTGTGGTGTTGGTGATTGTGATGATTGTGTTTTTGCCAACTGTGAAATTAAAACAAAATCAAGATTTAGAGAATATTTATGGTGTGTTTTTAGGCAATAAGAGCAAATATCAAGGAATTCTTGAGATATGGAATATAGACTCTTTTGAGGGTGGAAATAAGTCTAAAACAAGTCTTTTAAATGAAATTACAAAGGAATATCAAAAAACAAACAAAGGTGTTTATTTTATGGTTAGAAATTTGACCGAAAATGAAAGTTTGTCATTGGCAAAGAATGGAGAAATTCCTGATTTAATTTCCTGTTCTTATGGTGTGGCTGAAAAATTAAAAAGTTATATTCAAAGGTATTCTAATTTTGATGATTCGAATTTTGAAAATGGGGCAAAAACACTAATGAATTCAAATGATGCAGCTGTTGCAATTCCTTGGTGTAAAGGAGCTTATTTTTTAATTTCTACAAGAGATAAACTTGAAAGGGCAAAAGTTGAAAATACCGATAAAGTTAAACTTTCAAGCATAGTATTTTCTTCAGGATATGTGGTTAATGGTAAAAAGAATGATAGAATTGTCTATTCGCTTGCTGCTGGTGGTTATAAATATTTGATGCCACAAACAGCATTTAAAACATATACTAATAGAGAAGTGGATTTAGTTTCAAAATATTCGTGCGGTGAAAACTTAAATAATAAAACACCATATACGGCATATTGTGAATTTGTTGCTGATAATAGTGTGATATTATTAGGCACGCAAAGAGATTTTTTTAGAATGAAAAATCGTGAAGTGTGTGGCAAAGTTTCAGATTTAATTGTTGAGCAGGTTTTTGGTTTTACCGACTTGATTCAGTTTATGATGCTTGGCAAAAACCTTTCAGGTGAAAAGAGAACTGTTGCAGAAGATTTTGTTAAATTTTTAACAGGGGAAAAGGCACAAAATATTATTTTGAAATCTGGTTTATTTTCAGTTATAAATTTGGCATCTAATGATGATAAAATGGGTACTATGCAAAACATAATACCTCAAAATTTCAGCGATTACGTTGCACCGAAAGTTTTTATTTCTGAAAACGAAATTAAAGCTCTTCAAAAATTTTAAGATAAAAATAGGGCTGTTATATGGATAAGTTTAAGCAGTTTTTGATTAATAATAAATTTGAATTTTATATAGATTTTGACATATCTCAAATATCATCAATGAAAATTGGCAAAAAAGTAAAACTTGTAGTTTTTCCAAAAACTATTTGTGAGTTTGAAAAATTGATGTTAAAAATTTATCGAACAAAAGAGAAATTTAAAGTTTTTGGAAATTTAAGTAATGTTTTGATTATTGATGATGAAAATTGTGTATTTGTGATAACTTCTAAAATGAATGAGGAAATAGAAATCAAGGGGAATGAAGTTAGAGTTTCTTCAGGGGTGCTGCTTCCAAAGTTTTGTGAAGTGGTGAGAAAAAACGGACTTAAAGGTATTGAGGGACTTATCGGTGTTCCAGCAAGTATTGGTGGAGCTATTATGAATAATGCGGGTGCTTTTGGTTATTCTATTTCACAATATTTAGAAAAAGTTAAAGTGTTTTCAGATGGCGAAATTTTTGATATTTTGAAATCTGAAATCAAATTTATGCACCACTCATCAAATTTAAAGAGATTTGTTATTTTAGAAGCTACTTTTTTGTTTGAAAATGAAAATGAGTATGATATAATTAACTTGACAAATAAGTTTACTTATTTGAGGGGAAAGACTCAACCTCTTGGATTATCTTTGGGTTCAGTTTTCAAAAAAGTTAATGGAAAGTCCGCTGGTTTTTATATTGAAAGGTCCGGTCTTAAAGGTTTTCGAATTGGCGGAATTATGGTTTCAAATAAACACGCCAACTTTTTTGTAAATGACAAGGGTGGTTCAGTTACTGATTTTTTAAGGCTTCTTTGCTATGTGCAGGTGCAAGTTGAAAAACAGTTTGGGGTTTGGCTTATTCCTGAAATTGAAAAAGTAGGTGATTTTAATGAAACTTTTAGCCGACCTTCATACTCATTCGAAGTATAGTAGATTTTTTCATGGTAAAAATACCATAGAGCAAATGGCAATAACCGCAAACGAACTAGGACTTGTTGAGATTGCGATTACTGACCATAGTTTTAAGCATTTTTTTGGAACTAATATAGTTAAGCTTTTAAAAGCACGTGAAGAAATTGATGAAATAAATAAATGGTCAAAAACCAAAGTTTTGCTTGGTATTGAAGCTGATATTATTGCAGAAGATGGAACTCTTGATATTGATGAAGATGTGATTTCATTAATTGATATTTTGGTTATTGGTTATCACCGAATGATTAAGACGGATTTTGCAGGTTTCTTTGGAACTCAAAAGAAAGATAAAAGCTCAATTGCAAAGGCAACAAGGGCGTTTTTGAATGCGATTGAAAAATATCCCGTTACTATTGTTTCTCATTTAGATTCTGTTTTAAAAACCGACCTTTATAAAATTGGAAAAGCTTGTGCTCTTAAAGGGGTTATGGTTGAAATTAACAACCGCCACTGCAAGTGGACAGATGAACAAGTTCACGAACTTATTGCAAGTGGCTGTATGTTTGTGCTTTCATCTGATGCACATAGAAGAGAAGATGTTGGCGTTGTAAACAATGCAATGAAAATTGTGAAAAAATATAATATTCCTAGAGAACTTATCGCAAATATTGAACTTGAAGAAAGTGAAAAAACTGATGATGATAGAGAAATCGAAGGGTATTACGGAATCTATCAAGCTAAACAAAAAGCAAAAGAAGAAAGAGAAGCTAGACTTGAAGAAATTAGAAAAACAGAGTTCACTAACGACCTTTCTGATGAAATGGAAAGAAAACTTCGTCAAATTGCAAAAGAAAAAGGATTGCATTATGAAGAAATGCCTGATGAAGAAGATTTATTTGATGAATATCAAAAGTTTAGAACAACATTTTCTGAAACTGAAGAACTTATTAAGAGTGCTAGAGAGTATTTAAATGAAAACACTAGAAATGAGTTTGATACACAAAATGAAAAAGTTGATGATGATTCATTTGTGAAAGAAGAAACTAAAGTTGATGATGCCGAAACGTTTAATTTGTTTGAGCAAGATGAAAGTTTTGTAAAAACTGAAGAACAAAATGTTGAAACTCAAGCACCACAACCAGCTCAATCTGTTGAACTTTCTGAAGATGATAAAGTGCTTAACATTCTTCAAAAGAAAAATACAACGGTGGTTTCAAAACCTGAAGCATCAAAGCCGACAGCAAAATCACATCTTATTCGTAGTGGGGTTGATGTTGTTAAAAACACAGCAATAAAAGCACCAGAAAAAGCAGACCCAACCAAAAATGGAAGGTCTTTAGAATCATTTATGGAATCTATCAAAGAAGAACCAAAGGTTAACGATAAGAAAGAAGAACCAAAAACACCAAAAACCGTTAACAAGAAAGGCAGGGGTGGTGTGTTTATTGGAACTATTGAAGATGATAACAACTAGGTCTGGTTATATAAATAATTTATACTTAAAAAATGTCAAACAATTTTGACATTTTTTTATTGAATAAAATCTAAAAAACATTATAATTAATGTTAGGAGATTATGATATGTCATTTTCAAAAAGTGTTAAAGATGAAATCATTAAGAAAAATGTGCATAAGGCCGAAACAAGAGCACTTGTTCAAGGCTTGATTTTGTCTGCTGGAAGTTTGGTTATTTCAAGTGGCAGGCTTTCATTTTTCGTGTCTAACGAAAGTGAAAGTGTAATTTTATATTTAAAGCAGAAACTAAATGAACTTTTTGGAAATATTGATATTGATGTGGTTCAAATTGTTAAGAACTTCAAAACAAAAGAAAGATTTGAACTTTCGGTTCAAGAAGACTATAATGAAACAATTTTAAAAGAAATTGGAATTATTAGTTTTAATAAAGAAGGTGAAATGTTATTTTCTGATGTTTGTGATAAAAGTTTTACTATAAATGAAAAGAAAATGCAGGCGTTTTTGACAGGTGTGTTTTTGGGTTCTGGTTCGGTTAGTGTTCCTAATGAATCTACAGAAAAGAGAAAGTACGGATATCATTTTGAGATTGTGATGAGTTCAAAAGAACAAGTTGATATGATTGCTGAAATTTTATCAAATTTTGATATCTTTCCTAAAATTGTTGAAAGAAATGAACTTTATGTTTTGTATATTAAAAACAGTGAACTTATTTGTGATACACTTCAACTTTTTGGTGCAAGTAAGTCACTTTTGGATTTAATGAATCAAAAAGTTACAAGAGATGTTAACAATAACACAAATAGGCAAGTGAATTGTATTGCTGCAAACATTGGTAAAGCCGTTAATGCTGCAGTTAAGCAGATGAAGGCTATTGAAGTGATTCAAAACACTATTGGTATTGAAAATTTGCCAGAAACGCTTTCAGAAGCTGCACTTGCTAGAATTGCTAACCCTGAAGGTTCACTTAAAGAACTTTTGATGGCACTTGATAATAAAATTAGCAAAGGTGCACTTGCACAGCGTTTTGATAAAATTATTAAACTTGCAGAAGAATTAGGAGAAAATGATGGTAAATAAATATTCACCACTACTTTATACGCATAAAAAGGGCGCAAAGTTTAAGTCTAGTGAAGATGGGAAAAAGATTCTTCCTGAAATTAGACACAAAAAAGCAATCAAAAGACCTCATGAAGAAATGAGAAAGTTTATCAATGAAAAGAACTTTGTGCATTTGCATTTGCACTCTGAATATTCAATTCTTGATGGTGCGACCAGAATTGATGCTCTTGTGAAAAAGGCAAAAGAACTTGGAATGCGTGCTGTTGCTGTTACTGACCACGGAAATATGTATGGTGCGGTTACATTCTTTGATGCTTGTGTTTCACTTGATGAAGCATATTATAACAGACATGGCAAGCCGATTGTAAAACCTATTCTTGGCTGCGAGTTTTATGTTTGCAATAATCACAAGGTTCACGAGGGAAGAGAAAAGTTGCAGCACTTGGTGCTTCTTGTTAAAAACAAAAAGGGTTACGAAAACATTTCAAAACTTAATGCTATTGCGTTTCGTGATGGTTTTCACTTTAAGCCAAGAATTGATTATGATTTGCTTGAGCAGTATAGTGAAGGGCTTATTTGTTTATCTGCGTGTATTGCCGGAACTGTTCCTATGCTTCTTTTAAATAATCTTGATGATGAAGCTGAAAAAGTTGCACTTCGCTTAAAAAATATGTTTGCTCCTGGTGACTTTTATATTGAGGTTCAAGACCACGCTTTAAAAGAAGAAAAATATGTGCTTCCAAAACTTTATGCACTTGCTAAAAAGATTGGTGTAAAAACAGTTGCAACAAACGACGTGCATTATCTTGAAAAAGAAGATTCTGTTGCTCAAGATATCTTGATGTGCGTTAATATGAAGAAAACTATTGATGATCCAGACAGAATGAAGTTTGATACCGATGAGTTTTATTTCAAGACTTATGAAGAAATGCGTCAACTTTTTGATGAAGAATCAGTTTTAAACTCTCTTGAAATTATGGATAAGTGCAACTTTAATTTTGAGTATGGTCACTATTTGTTCCCAAGATATATTCCTGAAACAGGTGATGACCCAATGACTTATATTAGAAAGCTCATTGATAAAGGTGTTAAAGAAAAATATCCTGTTGTAACACAAGAACTTACTGATAGAATTGAGTATGAGCTTGGTGTTATTTCAAGAATGGGTTTCATTGAATATTATTTGATTGTTTGGGATTATATCAATGCTGCAAGAAAAATGGGCATTTCAGTTGGTCCGGGAAGAGGTTCTGGTGCTGGTTCGGTTATTGCGTATTTGCTTGGAATTACTCAACTTGACCCACTTCGTTTTGGTTTATTCTTTGAAAGATTTTTAAACCCAGACCGTGTATCTGCTCCTGACTTCGATGTTGACTTTGAAGACTGCAGAAGACAAGATGTTATTGAGTACGTAAGACAAAAATATGGTAATGAAAGAGTTATCAAAATTATTTCTCTTGGTATGATGGCTGCTAAAAACGCAATTAAAGACGTTGGAAGAGCAATGCGTGTTCCTTATGCTGAAACAGATAAGATTACAAAGGCGATTCCTAACACTGTTGGCAGACCTTATATTTTGAAGAAAGTTTTTGGTTTTTATAAGGCAAAGCCTGGTGCAAAAGATGCCGGCAGAGAACATGAGTATGTTGTTCAAGAACTCGTTGACCTTTATAACAACAACCCACAATTAAAGCAGGTTGTTGATATTGCTATCAAACTTGAAGATATGCCACGTCAGCCATCAGTTCACCCTTGTGGTGTTATTATTGGTAAACAGGCACTTGATGATTTTGTTCCACTTTCACGCTCTGGTGAAGAAATTACAACACAATATAATGGTGGACAAATGGAACATTTGGGTCACCTTAAAATGGACTTTTTGGGTCTTTGCAACTTATCCGATATTAAATTCGCGATTCAATATGTTAAAGAGAATCGTGGAATTGATGTTTCATTTGAGAAAAACACTTATGATGACCCTGATGTGTTTAAAATGATTGCATCAGGAAACACAACAGCTGTATTCCAGCTTGAAAGTGGCGGTTTCCAAAAGTTCATGAGAGAGCTTAAGCCAACTTGTCTTGAAGATATTGTTGCGGGCGTTTCACTTTATCGACCTGGACCAATGGATACAATTCCTGACTTTGTTCACAATAAGCATAATCCAGAAAGTGTTACTTATGTTGACCCAAGACTTGAGCCGGTTTTGAACTATACTTATGGTGTTATCGTTTATCAAGAGCAAGTTATGAAAATTGTTCAGGTGCTTGCTGGTTACACACTTGCGCGTGCGGACGCTGTGCGTAAAATGATGGGTAAGAAGAAGCTTAAAGACCTTCAAAAAGAAAGAGATGTCTTTGTTAATGGTTGTCCATCAATACTCGGAAAACCAGCCGTTGATGGTTGTGTTAAAAATGGTGTTTCTGCAGAAGTTGCAAACGCACTTTGGGACAAAATGGAAAAATTTGGTTCTTATGCGTTTAACAAATCACACGCTGCGGCTTATTCGTATGTAACTTATCAAACAGCGTATATGAAATATTACTTTAGACCTGAATTTTTGACAGCAACTTTAAACAACAGAATCAATAAGTCTGACGACCTTAAAAAATATCTTGCTTATGCAAAAAGTGAAAATATTGCAATTCTTCCACCAGATATTAATGAGTCAAAAACACTCTTTTCTGTTAAAGGTGAAAATATTAGATTCGGTCTTTCTGCTATTAAGGGAATTGGTGGTGCAATTTGTGACCAAATTATTGAAGAAAGAGAAAAGAATGGACCTTATAAATCACTTGAAAACTTTTTATCAAGAACAGTTGAATTTGGCTTAAATAAGCGTTTAATTGAAGGCTTTATCTATTCAGGTGCATTTGATTGCTTTGGAAAGACAAGAAGTCAGCTTATTGCTGTTTATGAAAATGCAATGGCACAGGCTGCAAAAGATGCAAAATCTAAACTTGCAGGTCAATTTTCAATGTTTAGTGATATTATGGCTGAAGATGAAGCAATTACCATTAATTATCCAAATCTTAAAGAATATGACACAATGGAAAGGCTTAAAAAAGAAAAGGAAATTTGTGGTATTTATATTTCAGGAAGCCCACTTGATGACTATATTGAGCAAATTATGAGTTATGACTTTAACTCATCAATGATTCAAGAGGGTGATTCAGGTGAAGAAACTGAAGATGGTCAAAATCAAGATTTTGTGAGTGACATTAAAGATGGAATGACAGTTCACTGTGGTGGTGTGGTTTCAGCGCTTAAAAAGATTATGACAAAGCAAACTAATAAACCAATGGCAATCATCACTGTCGAAGATATATACGGTGAATTTGACTGTATGGTCTTCAACAAGATTTACGAAAAAGAAATGGATGAATTGGTGCAAGATAGAATCGTTCATATTGAAGGTAGGCTTTCTATTCGTGTTGGTGAAAAACCAATTGTGCTTGTTGAAAAGATTGAATATTTAGACAAAAAGCAAAACACAAATACTTCAGTTGAGGCAAGTGCTGTGTTTGGTTCTAGTGAAAAGAAGGAAGAGAAAATTCCTAATGTTTATTTAAAATTTAATTTAGATGATAAATCACTTGTTGACCTTATTGGTGAAGTTGTTTCTTGTTATCAAGGAAAGTGTCCGGTTATGGTTCAACATAATAAAAAACTTTATAATTTAGGTTTAAAAGCAAATCCATCAAATTCATTTGTTGCTGAAATTTCCGAAATTATCGGTGGCGAAAATATCAAGATAATTTAATAAGCGTTTTATTTAGTTGATTTTTTAGATTTAAACGAATAATATATAACTATAAAAGGAGAAATTTATGAATAATATTGCAGTTCTTACAAGTGGTGGCGATAGTCCTGGTATGAATGCCTGCATTCGTTCAGTTGTTCGTTATGGTATTTCACAAGGTTTAAAAGTTTATGGCGTTAGGCGTGGTTATGCTGGGCTTATCGAAGATGATATTGTGTTAATGACAGAGCGAAGTGTTGGAAACATTATTCATGTTGGTGGAACAATGCTTAAAACTGCTAGATGTAAAGAGTTTCAAACACCAGCTGGCGTTGATAAGGCAGTTGAAAATTTAAAGAAAAGAAACATTGATGGTGTTGTTGTTATTGGTGGTGATGGAACATTTAGAGGTGCTAGAGAACTCATCAACAGAGGAATTTTAGTTGCCGGTGTTCCTGGAACTATTGATAATAACTTGTTTTATACTGATTACACACTAGGTTATGACACTGCTGTTAATACTGTTGTTGACCTTGTTAATAATGTGCGTGACACATCAATGTCACATGATAGAGTTTCTATTATTGAAGTTATGGGGGCTGGTTGCGGTGATGTTGCACTTTCTGCTGGACTTGCTGCTGGTGCCGATGTTATTTTGGTTCCTGAAGTTAAGTGGAGTATTGATGATGTTTGTGATAAACTCAACAAGGCTAAAAAGTGTGGAAAACAATGTAGCATTATCATTTTGTCAGAACACGTTTGTGACCCAAATGACCTTGCTAAAATGATTACTGTTAAAAGTGGTCTTGATTGCAGGTCTGTAATTTTAGGACACGTTCAAAGAGGTGGAAGCCCAACTGCATTTGATAGAAATTTGGGAACAAATTATGGTGCTAAAGCAGTTGAACACATTATGCAAGGTGAGTGTGGTGTTGTTGGTTTTAGAGGTGGAAAATATATTTTTGTTCCTATTGAAGATGCTTTTAAACAAACCAGAAAGTTTGATATGGATGAATATATTTTAGCTCAAAGATTGAGTTTCTAAAATTGTTAAGAAATTGATGTAAATTCAAATAAATTAAGGTGTTATGTTTCGCATAACACCTTTTAATTTTGTTTTTGATTTGACATTTTAAGTTCAAAAATTAAATCATACTTAAAATTATTTTGATAAGAAAATTTAATGTGATACAATAAAGTGAAAGAGGGTGAAATTATGAAACTTAAAATTATTGGAACAAGTTGCACTTGGTTTGAAAGGTTAAACACTAGTTATGTGATTGATAAAGATATTATCTTTGATGTGCCTGGTGGAAACTATAAAGAGATTATCAAATATACAGATATTTCAAAATTAAAAAGTGTTATTATTTCACATTTTCATAATGACCATTTTGCAGACTTTAGAGTTATTGCTACGCTTACTATGCGTCACTATGAAAAATATGGTAGAACAGAAAAATTAAGAGTTTATTCACCAAAAGGGATTCTTGAACATTTGGTATCGATAGCAAAACTCACTTATTCAGGTCTTGATGAGTGTAATGAAGAATCACTCACCGAGCATATTGATTTTATCACTCTTGAAGATGTTTTTGAATTTGAGGAAGGTAACTATAAAATCAAAGCATATAAAATGGAACATGGTGCACCTGAAACTTATGGTTTTACATTTACAGATAAAGAAGGGAAAGTTGTTGCATTTTCTGCTGACACAAAAATGTGTGATAATTTACACAAGCTTTTAGAAAATGCTGACCACGCATTTGTTGAAATGTCTTCAACAGTTTCTCACAGGTCACATCTTTCAATTGCTGAATTTGAAGAACTTGAAAAGAAATATAAAAACGCAAAGTTTTATCCTGTGCATACAAGTGACAGATGTCAACAATATGCAATCGATAATGGAATGAACTATGTTAATGATGGCGACGAATTGTTGCTTTAAGGAGAATTTATGTCTGAATGGGTTAAAGAGTTATTTGTTACAATTTTTGGAACAAACAGCTGGCTTGCAACAATAATTATTTCAATGATACCAATTGTTGAACTTCGTGGGGCAATACCTTTTGGTTCGGCAACTAGTTTTTGGGGTGAACACGCACTTGAACTTTGGGAATCTCTTTTATTTTCACTTTTAGGAAGCACTTTAGTTTGTGTTATTTTGACATTTTTGTTTTGGCCAATTTTCAAGTGGTTAAAACAGACAAAATCATTTAAGAAGATTGCTTTATGGATGGAAAAGAAACTTAATAAAAACGCTGAAAATATAAATAACAAGACAGAAAATGAAAAAGATTCAAAGAAAATTAAGTGGCTGAAAATAATGGGAATTTTTGGTTTTGTTGCTATTCCACTTCCACTTACCGGTGTGTGGACAGGAACCTGTTTAGCGCTCTTTATTGGGCTTAATAAAAAAGAAACAATGACATCTGTTATTCTAGGAAATATTATTGCGGGCCTTATCATGACACTTATTTCTTATTTTTTTGCTGATAACACAATGATTGTTTTCTATGCATTCTTTATTTTAGTTGGTGTTTTTATTTTATTTGAATTGATTAAGAAAATGGTTAAAAAGATTAAAAATAAAAACAAAGTTCAACTTGAAGCTGAAAATAATTTAAATGTTGAAAAAAAAGAAGATAGTCAAGAATTAATTATTGAAAATAACGAAAAAATTGATGAAAATAATGTTGAAGATAGTGAAGTTGCAGAAATGAAAAACGAAACTATTGAAAATGATGAAAGTATTGAATTTAACAATGATTAGTGATATAATTGAATTGTAATATATGGGGGAGTAAATTGTGGCAAATTATAATTATAAAAGATATGTTGATGAGTTCGTGAGAATTGAATCATTTCAGCCAGATGAGGTCTATTATGAACTTGATGTTAGTGATAAACAAATTAAAGATTTTGCATTAGACACAATGTATGAAATTATCAATGACAAAAACACATTCACACAAGAAGAAAGAGAAGAACTTAACAGATGTTTTGGTGAAATTGCAAAAAGAACTTATGCTGCGGCATATCGTTATAGAGAATCGCTTGAACATCATATTGAAATTGCAACTTTTGAACCAGACCTTGTTTCAACTCCATCATATACAGGAGCAAGTGTTAGAGAAGAAGCTAAAGATTATGTTTTTGACTTGATTAGAGGAATCTTGTTAGATGAAAGAGTTTTGTCTGAAGCAGAAAGAGATAAAATTAAAAAAGATATGATTTTAAGAGGGTATAAAAAAGAAAATATGGAAAAATTCTTTTCAAAAGAATGTCCTGAAAATGTTTCAATTTTTGAATAAGAAAAAACAAAAAAGATGGCGAATAATCGTCATCTTTTTTTAATGATAATTTTTTCTAGTACCGATATTATGCCATACATAATACCCGATAAAATGCAGAGTATGATGATTGATGTCATCACTAAATCAAGTTTAAAAACTTGTCCGCCATAAACCAAAAGATAACCAAGACCGGCTTTGCTTGAAAGATATTCTCCCATAATAACACCGACCCAAGCCATACCTAAATTAATTTTGAGTGTGGCAATAAAATTTGGAAGGGTTGCAGGAATGATTAGTTTGGTTAAGATTTGAAGTTTGTTTGCACCCATTGTTTTTAAGAGCATAATTTTTTCATTTGATACAGATAGGTAACCATTGAGCAGATTTATTATCGTGATTACAACGCAAATTAAAATTCCCATAGTAACAATTGCATTTGTTCCAATGCCAACCCAAATGATGATGAGTGGACCAAGTGCGATTTTTGGTAGACTATTAAGCACAATTAAATAAGGCTCTAAAACCCGTTTTAGTGGAGTTATTACAAATAATATAATTGCAACAGCTGTGCCGATAATAGTGCTTAAAGCAAAAGCTAAAACGGTTTCATTTAATGTGGTTAATATATGTTTAAAAAGATTTCCAGAGTTATATAACTCAATGGTTTGTTTGATTATTCTTGATGGAGAAGATGTGATGAATGGGTCAACAATGTTAAGATGTGCAACAAGTTCCCAAACGCCGATAATTGCAATTAAAAGAAATACTCTTGCAAAGTGAATAAAAAAGGTTTTAATATGTTCTTTTTTAACGAATTTTTGATGAGCAATTGAACATTTTTCTTTGTTTGTTTTTAAAGTAAATCTTTTCATTGAAGTTTCTCCCAAAGTGTTTTAAAATATTCGTTGAAAACAGGGTTTTCACGTCGCTCTAGAGGAGTTAATGTTTTTGCAAATTCAAGAGTAATAATTTTTTTTATAGTTCCAGGTCTTTTAGTTAAGATTATGATTTTATCGCTCATTGAAATTGCTTCTGATATATCGTGAGTTACAAGTATAGCAGTTTTATTTTCAGATTTAATTATTGAATGAATATCATTTTGAACGGAAAGTCTTGTTTGATAATCTAGAGCAGAAAAAGGTTCATCAAGTAAAAGAATTTTTGGGTTTAAAGCAAGAGTTCGAATCAGTGAAACTCTTTGTCGCATTCCACCTGAAAGTTCTGCGGGTTTAGATTTTTCAAAACCTAATAAACCATATTTTTCAATCAAAGAAAGCAATTGTTCTTTTGATAAACAATTTTTGTTTTTATTTATTTTTATTCCAACACACACATTTTGAGAAACAGAAAGCCATTCAAACAGATTGTCACGTTGAAGCATATATCCAACATTGGTTGTAACTTTTGAAACTTTTTCATTTTCTATTAAAATTTCACCAGAGGTTGGCTTTAAAAGCCCTGCAATCATTGAGAGGATTGTTGTTTTTCCACAGCCACTTGGCCCAACAATGCTAACGAACTCTCCTTGATTTACACTAAAACTAATGTCTTTAATTGCTTCAGTTTCACTTTTTAATGTTTGATAGGTTAAACTGATATTTTTAATTTCAAGTAAAGCGTTCAAAAATTCCTCCTTTGGAGAAAAAATATAGAAAGCAAAAATTAAATTTCATTTGCGATTGAGTTATCTACAACCTTTGAAAAATCTACATCGTTTGTTATTGTGCCTGCATTTTTGAGTACATCTAAAAGTCTGTTATATGAATCTTTTGACATAGCAGGAGAACTTGACCATGCGTCAATTTCAAGATATTTTTCAACAGCTTTTGCAAGTGATTCAACGCTGGAACCATCAAACGATGGTTTTAATGCTTTTGCTACATCAGTTGATGAGTTTTCATAGATGTAAAGATAAGCCTTTTTTATTGCTTTTAAAAAGCCGGTTGCAAGGTCTTTGTGTTCAGTTAAAAATTTTGGGTATGCCATAAAGCAAGTATATGGAATTTCACCAGAGAATTCACCAACTGAACCAACATAATATCCTTTGCCAGCGGCAACAAATTCAGATGCGGTTGGCTCAAACATTGTGCAAAATTCTGCACTTGTCGATTCAAAAACTGAAACCATCATATTAAATGAGGTGTCGGTGTCAAGAGTGGTATTCACATCATCAAAAGTTCCTGCATTGTTGCAAATCCATTCAAATGTCATTGCAGGAAGTCCACCTTCACGACCGATTATTGCAGTTTTTCCATTTAAACTTGATGCGAAATCAAAGTTTGTTATAGGTGTTTTTGAAATTAAAAAACTACCATCTTTTTTAGTTAATTGTCCAAAAACAACAGGGTGGTTTGTGCTGCCACTATTTTCAACATAAACAACAGTTTCTGGTCCCATTAAAGCAATATCGGCAGAGCCAGAGAGAAGTGCAGTCATACTTGCATCACTTCCGCCGCCATTTGTGAGTTCAATGGTGATGCCTTCATCTTCCATATATCCAAGATTTATTGCAAGGTATAATGGAGCATAAAACACGCTGTGTGTTACTTCGTTAATGCGAATTTTTCCATTTGCAATGTCATTATTTTTCTTTTTGCAGCCAACTAGTGATATGCAAGAAACAAAACATAATGCAATAGCACAAACAAAAGTTAATACTTTTTTCATTATTCCTCCTTAAATTTTTTATAAGGAAATCAAATTGTTTCCTTATAACTCATTTTATGTGGAAAATAAACAGCTTGTGAATTAATTATGTGATAAAAACATTTTTATTTTTTGCTTTAATTTGGTATAATTAAAATGTTTAATGGAGTTTATATGTTTGACAAGAATTCGAGATTTCCAAGATTTATTATTTTAATGTTACTTCCAATCACATTTATAATGCTTATTGGAATGTTTTTTGATGTTAAATTTGTTGCAAGTGCTTATTTTATTGCAATTTTAGTATCGGTTGTATTTTTTATGTTAGATAAAAAATATGGTGATAGTGTGGCAAACTATAAGTTAGCGTTTTTATTGTTTGATATTATCAATTTGATTGCCATAATTGCGGTTGTTTATTATGAATTTACGAAACATTCAAAACTTTTAAATATTATGCTTATTGCACTTATGGCGGTTTTGTTGTTCTTAATTTTAATAGATGTGAATTTGTTAAAGAATAAAGATATTTCTAAAAAGTATAGTGTGTTTATTGGGCTTTTAAATCTGGGTGTTATGATTTGCATTTTAACTTATTTTTGCAATGTTTCAGAGTTATTTTTTGTGATTGGTGCTTTAGTTTTTGAAGTTGCAATAATAGTGCTTAAAACAATAATTATTTTTAAGAAACACAAAAAAGTTAAAGAACAAGAAAATGAATTTGATATTGTGTCTATAATTAGAGCGGAAGAAGAAGGAGATTTTGAATAATGACTTTAAAACTTATAATGCTGCTTGCTATAACTGTGTGTGCTGCAATTGCACTTTGTGCAGGTTTCTTTGTTGAAAGAAAAGAAAGAAAGCAAGCAAAGAAAAATAATAAGAAAGAATACAAAAAACAAGACTATAAAAATTTGCATCAAAATCGAACAGTTATTAAAATTCGTTTGATTTGCTTTGTGATTATGCTTGTATGTTTGTTTATTTGTATGTTTTTTTAGAATGTTAGAATATCATATAGAAAAGGAGAGTCAATTATGAAGATTTTATTTACAGGTGGACTTGGATATATTGGTTCGCATACAGCAGTTGAGGTTTTAGAACAAGGTTTTGATGTGATTGTTGCAGATAATTTAAGCAATTCTAAAATTGGTGTTTTAGATAAAATAAAACAAATCACCGGAAAAGATGTAAAATTTTATCAAATTGATGTTTGTGATAAAGATGCACTTGAGAAGGTGTTTAAAGAAAATGCGGATATTTTTGCCGTAATCCATTTTGCTGGCTATAAGGCTGTGGGTGAATCAGTGCGTGAGCCACTTATGTATTATGAAAATAATATGATTTCAACTTTTAATGTGCTTCGTATGATGGAAAAATATAATTGTAAGAATATAATTTTTAGTTCTTCAGCAACGGTGTATCAACAATCTGAAATTATGCCACTTGAAGAAGATTTTCCACTTTCTGCAACAAATCCTTATGGCAGAACAAAACTTTTTAATGAGTATGTTTTGAAAGATTATCAAAATGTGCACAAAGATACGAATGTGATTATTCTTCGTTACTTTAATCCAATTGGTGCACACGATAGTGGGCTTCTTGGTGAAGACCCTAATGGAATTCCAAATAACTTAATGCCTTATATCTGCAAAGTTGCAGTTGGTGAGCTTGACCACCTTAACATTTTTGGAAATGATTATAAAACCAAAGATGGAACAGGTGTTCGTGATTACATTCACGTTGTTGACCTTGCTGATGGTCATGTGAAAGCACTTCAAAAAGTGGTGCGTGAGCCTGAAACAGGGCTTAAAATTTATAATCTTGGAACAGGAACAGGTTATAGTGTTTTAGATATTGTTAACACATTTAACAAGGTTAACGGTGATTTAGTTAAATATGAAATTGCCGCAAGAAGACCAGGTGATATTGATGAATGTTATGCATCATCAAAGAGAGCTGAAGAAGAAATTGGCTTCAAAGCAACAAAAACTCTTGCTGATATGTGCAAGTCAAGTTACGAATATCAAAAAAACAATAAGAAAAAATAAATTAGCTATTGAAACTTTTTGATAAAAGGGGTATTATAGCTGTTATAAATGGACAGGAGAAATTGACTTATGAGTATTATGAAAGAGGAAGGTTCTTACACCCCTCAAAATTTCGAAGATGATATATATAAAAATTGGGAAGAAAAAGGTTATTTTAGAGCAAGAGTAAATAAGAATAAAAAACCATTTACTATTGTTATGCCTCCACCAAACGTTACTAGCAAAGCGCACGTTGGACATGCTCTTGATATGACCCTTCAAGATGTTTTAATTAGATATAAGAGAATGAAAGGTTTTGAAGCTCTTTGGCTTCCTGGAACTGACCATGCAGCACTTGCAACTGAACATAAGATTGTTGAAAAACTTCGCAATGAAGGCAAAACCAAAGAAATGATTGGCCGTGATGAATTTGATAAAGAAGCTTGGGCTTGGTATGACAAATACGGCAATGCTATTATCGACCAATTCAAGAAAATGGGCTTTTCTGCTGATTGGGATAGATATCGTTTCACTATGGATGAAACTAGCACAAATGCAGTTTTAGAAGCATTTATCAATCTTTATAACAAAGGTTATATCTATAAAGGTTCAAGAGAAACAAACTGGTGCATTCATTGTAAGTCAGTAGTTTCTGATGATGAAGTTGTTTATAATGATGAATCAGGTTCAATGTGGCATATTAGATATAAATTCACTGATGGTAGTGGAGAGATTATTCTTGCAACCACAAGACCAGAAACATTATTTGGTGATACTGCTGTTGCTGTTAACCCAGATGATGATAGATATAAGGCTATTGTTGGCAAGAAGGTAATTGTTCCATTTGTTAATCGTGAGATTCCAATTATTGCCGATTCTTATGTTGAAAAAGAGTTTGGAACAGGTATGGTTAAAATCACACCTGCACATGACCCTAATGACTATGAAGTTGGAAAGCGTCATAATCTTGAAATCATTGAATGTATTTCAAAAGAGGGTATTATGACTGACATAACAGGTGATAAATTCAAGGGTTTAGGCTTGTTAGAGGCTAGAGAGAAGGTTGTTGAAGAACTTAAAGCACTTGGTCTTTTAGAGAAGATTGAACCATATACTCACTCTGTTGGTCACTGTGAAAGATGTCACACCGCAATCGAACCAATGATTACAGAACAATGGTTTGTTAAAATGATAGAACTTGTAAAACCTGCAATTAAATGTGTTGAAGATGGTTCACTTAAAATTCATCCAAAGAGATTTGAAAAGAACTATTTCCATTGGCTTCGCAATATTCGCGATTGGTGCATTTCAAGACAAATTTGGACAGGTCACAGAATTCCTATCTATTATTGCAAAGATTGCAGAAATGTTATGGCTTCAAAAACAAATGTTGCAAAATGTGACAAATGTGGAAGCACAAATATTTATCAAGACCCAGATGTTTTAGATACATGGTTCTCTTCAGCACTTTGGCCAGTGACCACTCTTGGTTGGCCAAACAAAAATGCTGACCTTGATTATTTCTATCCAACATCAGTTCTTGTTACCGGTTTTGATATCTTGACTCAATGGGTAACAAAAATGGTTTATATGGGCATTGAATGTAATAAGAATGTTCCATTCACTAACTGTTTAATTCATGGTCTTGTTCGTGATGAACAGGGTAGAAAGATGTCAAAGAGTCTTGGAAATGGTGTTGACCCACTTGAAGTTAAGAAAGATTATGGTGCTGATACATTGCGTTTAGCACTTGTTAAAGATATGGCTATGGGTATTGACACTAGATTTAGCCAAAATAAAATTGATGATGCTAGAAGCTTTATCAATAAAGTTTGGAATGCTAGCAAGTTTATCTCAATGCACCAAGAAGGAATCGAACTTTTAAGTGTTAAAGACATTGAACTTGATGATGTTCAAAAATGGATTCTCTTTAAACTTGATGAAATTTCAGAAAATATCTATAAAAATATTGATAACTTTGATGTTGGTGTTGCACTTTCAAATGCTGTTTCATTTACACTTGACACATTCTGCGATTGGGCTATTGAACTTTCTAAACCTGCAATTTTTGCTGGTGGTGAAACAAAACAAAAAATGGTTAGCGTTTTAGCATTTGTTTTCGAACAAGTTTTGAAATTATTGCACCCATTCATTCCTTATGTTACAGAATATATTTATGAAAGACTTTCATTTGTAAACAAAGCTGAAAGCATTATGATTAGCGCTTATGCAGAAACTTCTGATTTTGCTAAATTTAAGAAAGAGGCGGCAAAAACTGAAGAACTTGTTGAACTTATCACTGCACTTCGTAAGTTTAAGATTGATAATGGCAAAAAATCTTCTGACAAAGTTAACTTTGCTTGCAAAGAAACAACATTTGCAAAAGAACATAAGGCAGTTATTGAAAAACTTGCAAATATTGTTCTTGAATTTAGTGAAGAACAAAAAGGAAAGACTTTGGTTCTTTCAGTTGGTGAATTTGTTTTAGTTGAAGATGAAGTTGATGCTGAAACACAAAAGGCAATTTTAAACAAAGACATTGAAAAGGTTATGTTTGAAATTGAAAGAAGCAAGAAAATGCTTAACAATCCAAGTTTCGTTGCAAAAGCTCCAGAAGCTCTTGTTGCTACTGAAAAAGCAAAACTTGCTAAAAATGAAGAATTACTTGCTTCACTTCAAGCAAAACTTGCTGAAATTTAATAATAAAAAGACGCTTTGTTTTAAGCGTCTTTTTTTGTGCAAAGAAAAAACTCACTAAAATTTAGTGAGTTTTTGTTGTTTTTATTATTCCCATTCAATAGTTGAAGGTGGTTTTGATGTGATGTCATAAACAACACGGTTAATGTGTTTGCATTCATTAACGATTCTGTTTGAACATTTATCAAGCACTTCATAAGGAATTTTGTACCAATCTGCAGTCATTGCATCAACGCTGCTAACACCACGAAGGGCAACAGTGTAGTCATAAGTTCTTTCATCACCCATAACACCAACTGAACGCATATTAGTGAGAACTGCAAAGTATTGCCAGATTTCTTTGTCAAGACCAGCATTTGCGATTTCTTCTCTAAAGATATAGTCAACATCACGAAGAAGGTCAAGTTTATCTTTTGTGATATTTCCAAGAACACGAATTGCAAGGCCTGGGCCAGGGAATGGTTGACGCATTACAATGTTTTCAGGAAGACCAAGTTCGAAACCAACTTTTCTAACTTCATCTTTATAAAGGTCACGAAGTGGTTCAACGATTTCTTCAAAATCAACAACTGATGGAAGACCACCAACATTGTGGTGACTCTTGATAACTTGTGATTTTCCGTTTCCGCTTTCAACAACGTCTGGATAGATTGTTCCTTGAGCAAGGAAGTCAACTTTTCCAATTTTCTTTGCTTCTTTTTCAAATACTTTGATAAATTGTTTGCCGATGATTTTTCTCTTCTTTTCTGGTTCAGATTTATTTTTAAGTTTCTTTAAGAAAATTTTTGAAGCATCTGCTGTGATGAGGTTGATTTTGAATTGTTCTTTGAAAACTTTTTCAACTTCTTCACGTTCACCTTTACGAAGAAGACCGTGGTCAACAAACACACAAATCAAGCCTTCAGGGCAAGCTTTTTGAAGAAGGGCAGCACAAACAGAGCTATCAACACCACCAGAAAGGGCAAGAAGAACTTTCTTTCCTTTAAGTTTTTCTTTAAGACGTGTAACTTGGTCGTTAACAAAACCGTCCATAGTCCATTCGCCTTTAGCATTACAAACTTTGTAAAGGAAGTTTTTCATAATATCTAAACCTTGAATGCTATGCACAACTTCTGGGTGGAATTGGAAACCATAGATTTTCTTTTCATCATTAGCATATGCAGCAATTTCAGTGTCTTTTGTGCTTGCAATAACTTTAAAGCCTTTGCCAAGTTTGTCAACTGAATCGTGGTGACTCATCCAAACGGTGCCTTTTTTGTTTACACCTTCAAAAAGAATGTGGTCTTGATATTCAATTTCAACTTTGCCGTATTCACCAATTTTTGCGGTTTTAACTTTTCCACCATTCATTTGAGCGGTGAGTTGCATTCCATAGCAGATTGCAAAGATTGGAATTCCAAGATTGAATACTTCTGGGTCGATAGTAAGGGCAGTTTCATCAAAAGTGCTTAATGGTCCACCTGTGAAGATGATGCCGATAGGGTCAATTTCTTTAATTTTTTCGGCTGATGTTGTGCAAGGGATAAGTTCTGAATAAACTTTCATATCACGAACTCTTCTTGCGATAAGTTGGCTGTATTGACCGCCGAAGTCAACAACCACAACAGTTTCTCTTTTTGCCATATATTAACTCCTTTTGTATAAAGTGATTATAGCACATGAGGTCTTTTAATTGCAATAAAAACAAAAATATTTGTTGATTTTATAATTAAAATTAAAAATCAAATACAATATCTTGAAAGTAGGTTGAATTTGTGGTATAATATATTCACAACTTATAAGGAGGTTGTTATGGCAAAAAAATACGCAAATGCATATAGAATTGTTTCAAGAGATACTGTTTCTGCTTATGAAACCGGTGATTTTTCTGCTGTTCCAAATTTAGATGGGGCTTATATGAAAAAGACTTTTGAAAGTATGAATAAAAATCAATATTTAGATGATGTTAGATATTTACACTTTTTTAAACTTTTAGGTGATGCAAGAGAATATTTGGAAGAAATGCAAGATGTTGCACCAGGTGTTGAATTTTGTGTTTTAGAGTTTAATTTTGATGAGGCTATGTTAAAACAACTTAAAGGTACAGGATTTTATCATAGTAAAGCATATAATAAATTAGTTTCTATTCCTGAATATATTGTTCCTGTTGATGTTTATGATGCAAAATCAAATTATTTAGGTGAAGTTGCACCAAGTGAACTTGAACATTCTTTTGGAACATTTGTTGAAGATACTTATTATTAACAAATGCTTTAAGTCGTGTAATTTAAGGAGATAAATATGATTGGATTTAGATTTAATTATGATATGTTTGATGCACCATATAATCAAAATAAGGTAAAACAAGGCTTTAATAAACTTGAAAAATATTTAGAAACTATGAAAGAAGAAATGTTCTATACTTTTGGTGATAGAAGAGATTATGGCTTTGTTGGACCTGACCAATCAAACGATTATGTTGTTATTCAACACTCAAATAATTTTTCAAAAGAAGTAAAACAAGAAATTGCTGCAATTGTTAAAGAAATTTTAACACTTAACAAAACAGAATATAAAGGTGTTGAAATGCCAAAATGTTTAATAGTTTTTGAAAAAGTTGAAGAAGAAAACTATTTTGTGATGTAGAAATTATTTAAAAGATTGAAAAAGACTTCTAACCGGAAGTCTTTTTATTTTAAATTTATTAAATAGTTTATTTGTTTGACATTATTCAGAT
>JAZRRE010000005.1:0-12032 GCA_045650505.1 Clostridia bacterium
TTTATGCGGGAATGGCTCAGTGGTAGAGCGCTGCCTTGCCAAGGCAGATGCCGCGAGTTCGAATCTCGTTTCCCGCTCCATATTAAACGAGCGGCAAGTGAACAACTTGCCGTTTGCTTTACTTAAAAATATTATGGCGACATAGCCAAGCGGTAAGGCACAGGTCTGCAACACCTTTATTCCTCGGTTCGATTCCGAGTGTCGCCTCCAATAAAAACACATCACTTGTTGATGTGTTTTTTTTGTGACACGAAGAAATTGAACGCCACTAATGGTGATTTATTTTAAAACACAAATTATTGTGGCAGTTCGTTCGGCATTAGCCAACGAGTAAGGTAATCATTTAAGTTTTTACAAATATCAAATTCACATATAGTCTATGATTGTAAATTAAAATTTTACGAGTATTCCGAGTGTCGCCTCCATATAAAACACACCAATTTATTGGTGTGTTTTTTGTTTTTTATTAAACTTATTATTGATAATTTGAATTTGATATATTATAATGAAATTAGATTAATAATATTTTGAGGTAATTTTATGGATAAAAGAGAAGATTATATTTCTTGGGACGACTATTTTATGTCTATTGCAATCTTAACAGCAAAGAGAAGCAAAGACCCAAACACACAAGTTGGCGCTTGCATTGTTTCAAAAGATAATAGAATTTTGGCTTGCGGCTACAACGGCGCTCCAAATGGTTTTCACGATGACCATTTTCCATGGAAAAGAGAAGGAAGTGCTCTTGACACAAAATATATGTTTGTTTGCCACGCAGAACTTAACGCGATTTTAAACTATCGTGGTTCAAGAAAAGAATTCGAAGATGCTAAAATTTATGTTGACTTATTCCCATGCAATGAGTGTGCAAAAGCAATCATTCAAGCAGGAATCAAAGAAGTTATCTATAAAAGTGACAAATATTCTAGCACAGAGGGAAATATCGCATCTAAACGACTTTTTGACAGTTGTGGTGTGAAATATACCAAATTTGAACCAATGAATAAAGAAGATATCATCATTAAACTTGATGACTAATAACAAAAAACAACGAAAAGGGTTCTCTGTTAACTATAGCAGAGAACTTTTTTTCTAAAATTTTAATTAAATTTAAAAAAATTCTTTACATTTAAATATATTTGAGTATAATAAAGTTTGTTCAATTAAATATGCCGATGTGGCGAAATAGGCAGACGCAAGGGACTTAAAATCCCTCGGGCAGCAATGTCCGTGCCGGTTCAAGTCCGGCCATCGGCACCAAAGAAGAGGTAACAGAAATGTTATCTCTTTTTTATTTGTTATTAGTTTCCGGCACTTTTGTTGCGTTACACTTAACAAAACCGTGCCTTGTGACACTCGAGCAACGCTCTCGTTATTCCGTCGCATTTGCTCCTTACAAGTCCGGCCATCGGCACCAAAGAAGAGATAACAGAAATGTTATCTCTTTTTTATTTGTTTTTCGTTACCGGCACTTTTGTTTCACCTGCGTTCCACAAAACCGTGCCTTATTTTGATTTTATTTATTAATTTTCTCTAAAAAACTAAAATTTTCATCTTTAACCTCAATATAATATTTTTTATTTATAAGCAAATCGCCTTTAAAAAATATTTTTGTTGTTTGTTTAGATTCTTCACTATCTGTCTTATAAATAATATCATAAAAATTGAAACCCAAAAGATTAAGCAGTGGATTGATATAAAATAATTTATTTTTAACATAAACAATTCCAATCATAATAATTATTAATATAAACACAACAAGCATACTTATTTTTGAAAGGTCAAAGGTTATTGAAAACAAAACAAATAATGAAAAATACCCCAGAAAATGCTCATCAGTTGTGTTTGTTTTTTCTATAACTTTTATCATTTTAACTGTTTGCTTTTTTCTTGTCATTTCAAGTTTTAAACCAATAAACCCTAAAATAATAACCGTCATCAACAAAATAATTACAAATATATCTAAAAAATTAAGTTTAATGTTTCCAACCAAAAGTTCAATGACTTGTTTTATTAAAATCAAAACATACATTGGCACAAAAGCACTTAAATATAAAAGAATGTTCTTCATATCAAAATTTTTGACAATCTCTTATTATTTTAAACTAGTTAAATCTTTATGAAAATTAAATTTGCGGCTTTTTTATTTGACATTCTTGAACTAAAAAATTTATCATAATAATAGGTTATTTTATAAATTTTAGTTGGTGATAATATGATTTTTGATAAAGAGTTTAAAGAATACGGATATACCGATGTTGTGGCATATAGCGGCAAGCATATCACTGAAGAAATGCTCGATGAATGTATGATTCTTGAAAAAAACTTTTATCCTGAAGGATTTTCTCAAGACCCTGCAAATTTAAAAAATTGCGTAATGAAATTTGGTCAAATGTGTTTCGTTTTTAAAGATATTGTTAAAAATGTTATTGTGGGATACAGCTTCTGGTTTCCAACAAAAACAAAAGTTTTCAATGCTTTTATTAAATCAAACAAAACACTTATCGAATTTGAAGAAAGTTTCTTTTCAAGTTATAGCGACAAAGTGATAAACTTGTTTTTAGGAAGTGAAGCATACATAACCGGTTATGACATTAAAAAACTTCACGAAGCCGTTGAAGACATCTTTTCAAGAAGAGTGTTAGACCTTGCATATAAAGGCACACGAATTAAATATATCGCAATAGAATCTTGTTGCAAATTTGAAGAACAATATATTGTGAAACTCTTGGGACTCACACAAAAAGTTAAAAAAGAAAGAACAACTTTCTATTTTGATGAATATTCTCCAGAAAAAGTTTATAATAGTTCAAAATACGCTTCTGGAATTAAGCAATATTATTCAATGCTTACTGAAAATGATGAAAAATAAAAAAGGAAAGTTTTATGAAAAAAGAAATTGAAGCAAGACTTCTTGGTATCAACGAAGAAGATTTCATTGCACTTATGAGAAAACATGGTGCAACTTTTGTTGGTGATTGGCTTATGAGTCGAAATGTTTATGACTTTAATCCTATTGATGACAACAAGTGGATTCGCCTTCGAACAACAGGTAAAGAAACAACTCTCACAATCAAAGAAATCAAAAGCAAAGACATTGAAGGAACTCTTGAAACAGAAATTGTGGTTTCAGACTTTGATGCAACTAATGAAATTTTAAACAAACTTGGCTACTACGCCCGTGGAAGTCAAACCAACAGAAGAATAAGATATATTTTAGATGATGTTGAAATAGATATTGATTTTTGGCCACTCATTCCAACTTATGTTGAATTTGAGGCTGAATCAACTGACAAAATTAAAGCACTTTGTGAAAAACTTGAAATTAACTTTAACTCACTCACAACAATGAGTGTTCCTGAAGTGTATGATTATTACGGACACAATGTTAGAACCTGCCCAACAATCAATCATCTTGAAGAAGAAAGAGCAAATAAAAAATATTAATCTATACACATACCAAATGGTATGTGTTTTTTTATGCACGCATTTTGATTAAAATCCATAATCTATAAAAGAGGTAAATTATGATTTTTTCTGGCAGTGCTGTTGCTATTGTTACTCCTTTTGATAAAAATAACGAAGTTGATTATTTTGAACTTAAAAATTTAATAGAATTTCAAATTGCAAATGGAACAAAAGCCATTGTTATTCTTGGAACAACAGGCGAATCTTCGACAATCACCAATGAAGAAAGAAACAAAATCATTAAATTTGCTGCGTGCATTGTTGAAAAACGAGTTCCGCTTATTGTTGGAACCGGTTCAAACTCAACAACAACTGCAATAATTAACTCAAAAACTGCCGAAGAACTTGGCGCAGATGCACTCTTGATTATTACGCCATATTACAACAAATGTAATCAAATTGGGCTTTTTTTACACTACAAAGCAATTGCCGAAAGTGTGAATATTCCAATAATAATTTATAATGTTCCAGCACGAACAGGGGTTAATGTTTCACCAGAAACAGTTTTTAAACTCTCTAAAATTACAAATATCATTGGCATAAAAGAAGCAAGTGGAAATTTGCTTCAAACAGAGAAAATTATAAACTTGGTTGACAATGACTTCTTTGTATATAGCGGTGATGACGGCTTAACACTTCCAATTATTGCAATGGGTGGAAAAGGTGTCATTTCTGTCACTGCAAATGTTTATCCTAATGAAGTCAGCAACTTATGTGAATACGCACTAGCAAATGACTATTATAACGCAAGAAAAGTTGCAACATTTTTATCAAAAATTAATAAAACTCTATTTTTAGATGTTAACCCAATATGCGTTAAATATTATTTGAATCAAATCGGTTTCAAAGTGGGAAAACCAAGACTTCCACTAACCGAACCGGAAAATGAAATAAAAAAACAAATTAGGGAAGTAATTAAATTTTATGAAAATTAATGTTGGAATTGTTGGCTATGGAAATCTTGGAAAAGCGGTTGAAAAAATATTAATTTCAAACCCAAAATTTAATCTTAAAGCCATTTTTTCAAGAAGATTAGTCAAGTCTAAACACGGAACAATAATTGAACCATACAGTGAATTTATAAACTATAAATCAAAAATAGATGTAATGATTTTATGTGGTGGTTCAAAAAGTGATTTAATTATTCAAACTCCTGAAATGCTAGAGTACTTTGATGTTATAAACACTTTTGACACTCATGCAAAAATTGCTCAAGAATATAAAAATCTAAATATGATAGCAAAAAAACATAATCACAGAGCAGTCATTTGCTGTGGCTGGGACCCTGGACTGTTTAGCATTATTCGTGCACTCTTTCTTGCTATTTCAAACAAAGAACCTGTTACATTCTGGGGCAAGGGTTTAAGCATGGGGCACAGTGATGCAATTAGACAGGTTGCAAATGTTGATGACGGAGTTGAGTTTACCATTCCAATCAAAGAATCTATTGAAAAAGCCAAAAATGATACTCTTGAAAAAACTGATTTTTTGCACAAGAGAGAATGCTTTGTTTATGCAAAAGAAAAACATTATAAACAGATTGAAAAAGACATCAAAAGCATTCCAAATTACTTTAAGGGACAACCCACAAATATCAATTTTGTGTCACATGAAAAAGTTATGAAATTAAAATCAAATACATCACATAAAGGCTTTATTTTCAGCACTTTTAAAACCAAATCAAACACAAACTCACAAATGGAATTTAAAGCTATAATGAAATCAAATCCAGACTTTACTGCAAGCATTGTTGTGGCATATATAACCGCAATTTTAAACCTTAAAAAACAAAATAAACGTGGGGCATTCACTCCACTTGAAATTGCGCCAAATATGCTGTTTGATGATTACAAATTTGAAAAACTTTTGAAAACAATTTGCTAATAAAAAAGATATGGAAATTTCCATATCTTAATTTTACGCAATAACAGTTGGGCGTTTTGAAATGATTGTGCAAATAAAATCAACAAGCCAGAGCACAGTTGTTCCAATAAAAATCCATAAAATTCCAATAACAAGCATTAATGTGTTTTTTGTTGTTACACCTTTGCAGATTCTATAGATTGCCCACGCAATATTCAAAACAGGCAAGCATAAAAGCAATTTCAAACCCCAATGCATATTATCAAATGATTTTACAAGTTCTTTCATATTTTGTTCTCCTTTATGGTAAATTCTATTACTTCATTTTTTGTTTTAGAATAAAGATTTGAAATAATTTAAAAAATTTTAGTTACAAATAATGATTTTTATTTGTTATTTATTTGCTTTTTGTCAAATTTTGCTGTTATAATTTAATTAACAAATAAAATTAGGAGGAAGATTTATGGCAAAAAAATCATCTGATTACTTTGGTTTAGGCAGACTTGTAAGTATTATTCTTGCAATTATTCCATTTACTGCTTGGATTTTAGGCGTTGTTATCAGATTCCAAGAAGGTAAAATTGTTGCTGGTATCATCCGTATTTTCGGTGGATGGCTCATTTGGCTTCTTGACCTTATCTTCGTGATTAAAGATACAAGAATCTGCAGACTTCTTAATATTTAATTTTAAGAAAATTGACACTCCAATTTTGGAGTGTTTTTTTATGCCATTTTTTAAGAAAATAACAATAAAAATATGCTTTTTATTGATTTTTTTGTGCGTATGCATTATAATACAAAATGAATTATTATTTATATATAAGAGGTTACTTATGATTACAGACAAACAATTAAAACAACTTTGGAGAGATTTTTTCACAAAACATGGTTTTGTTCAAATTCAAAACAGTTCAGTTATTCCTGAAAATGACCCAACTGTTCTATTTACAACTGCAGGTATGCACCCATTAGTTCCTTATCTTTTAGGTGAAAAGCACCCATCTGGAAACAGACTTTTTAACACTCAAAGATGTATTAGAACAGGTGATATTGATTCTGTTGGTGACTATAACCACAACACATTCTTCGAAATGCTTGGAAACTGGTATCTTGGTGCTTGCCCAAAAGATGAAATGATTAAACTTTCTTATGAATTTTTAACAAGCAAAGAATATCTTGGAATTGACCCTGCAAGACTTTCAGTTACAGTTTTTGAAGGTGATGAAATTGCTCCTCGTGACGAACTTGCAGCAAAAACATGGGAAGAGTGTGGTATTGCAAAAGACCATATTTTCTTCAACCCTAAAGAAGACAACTGGTGGGCTCTTGGAAGCGGTGTTGGACCTTGTGGACCAGACTCTGAAATGTTCTATGATTCAGGCAAAGAAAAATGTTCTCCTGAATGCAAGCCTGGTTGCCATTGTGGAAAATACAATGAAATTTGGAACGATGTATTTATGCAATACAGAGTTGACAATGCTGGTGAAAAAGCAAAACTTCTTGATAATCCAAATATCGATACCGGTATGGGTGTTGAAAGAACAATATGTGTTCTTAATGGAGTGAAAAGCAGTTATGATGTTGGTGCATTTAAAGAAATCATCGACCTTATGGATTCAAAGGCTGAAATTAAAAACAGTGATGAAACTGTTAAATCATACAGAATTCTTGCTGACCACTTAAGAAGTTCAATCTTCATTTTAGGTGATGAAAAAGCAATCAAACCATCAAACGTTGGTCAAGGATATATTTTAAGAAGATTCATTCGTCGTTCAGTTAACCACGCAAGAAAGATTGGTCTTGACACAAAATTCTTTAATGATGTTGTTGACCACTACATTGATTATTATGCATATGACTATGATATTTTAGTTAAGAACAGAGAACAAATCAAAAACGAACTCAATATTGAAGTTGAAAAATTTGCAAAAGCAATCGACCAAGGTTATAAAGAGTTTGAAAAAGTTATAAACGGAATTGAAAGACACAAACAATTTGCAAAAGAAGGCGAAGTTGTTGAAAACATCATCAGTGGAAAAGCAGCATTTAGACTTTTTGATACTTTCGGTTTCCCACTTGAGCTCACAAAAGAACTTGCAACTGAAAAAGGCTATGAAGTTGACACAGTTGGTTTTGAAGAAGCAAACAAAGCACACCAAGAATTAAGCCGAAGTGCTTCTGCTGGCGCATTCAAAGGTGGTCTTGCTGATTCATCTTATGAAAATGCTAAACTTCACACTGCAACACACATTATGCTTGCAGGTCTTAAAAAGATGTTTGGTGAACAAGTTGAACAAAGAGGTTCAAACATCACTCCTGAAAGACTTCGTTTTGACTTCAATTTAGACCACAAAATGACACCTGAAGAAATTGCTGAACTTGAAAAATTTGTTAACGATGTTATCGCAAGAGGCATTGATGTGACCTGCGAAGAATACACCGTTGAAGAAGCAAGAGCAAAAGGTGCTCACGGTATTTTCGATTCAAAATATGGCGAAAAAGTTAAAGTTTATATTATTGGTGATGTTGATAAGCAAATTTGTGGTGGACCTCATGCTAAAAACACTGCAGACCTTCATCACTTTAAAATTACAAAAGAAGAGAGTAGTTCTTCAGGCATTAGAAGAATTAAGGCTATTCTCGACTAAAGGAGAAATTTATGGCAAATAAAAAAATAACAAGCAGAGATATCGACTTTGCTAAATGGTACACAGATGTTGTTAACGCTGCTCATTTGTCATCTTATTCAAATGTTAAAGGTTGCATTATTTTAGAGCCAAATGGTTATGCTATTTGGGAAAAAATGCAACAAACACTTGATAAAATGTTCAAAAAATCAGGACATAAGAATGTTGCAATGCCAATGCTTATTCCTGAAAACCTTATGAGAAAAGAGGGTGAACTTATTAATGGTTTTGCTCCTGAAGTTGCATGGGTAACAATGGGTGGTTCAAAACAACTTGAAGAGCGTATGTGTATTCGCCCAACAAGTGAAACACTCTTTAGTGATTATTATGCAACTGTTGTTAAATCATACAGAGATTTGCCACTTAAATATAATCAATGGTGCTCTGTTATGAGATGGGAAAAGGAAACAAGACCATTCCTTCGCAGTCGTGAATTCTGGTGGCAAGAAGGTCACACAGTTCACGAAACAAAAGAAGAAGCAGAAGCAGAAACAAGAGGAATGCTTAAAACTTACGAAACATTCTTTAATGATTATCTTGCAATTCCTGCAATCACAGGAAGAAAGACTGAAAAAGAAAAATTTGCCGGTGCTGACTACACTTTAACCATTGAAGCACTTATGTATAACGGTGTATCTCTTCAATCAGGAACAAGCCACTTTTTCGGTCAAAGATTCAGCAAGGCTTATGATATAAAATTCTTAAATCGTCAAAATGGTTTTGATTATGCTTATCAAACATCTTGGGGTGTTAGTAGCCGTATGATTGGTGCGCTTATTATGGTTCACAGTGATGATGACGGCTTGGTTCTTCCACCAAGAATTGCTCCAACTCAAGTTAGAATTATTCCTATTGGTGATAGTGATGAAATTATGGGTCTTGCAAATGGTTACCTTGAACAACTTGATAATGCTGGGGTTTCTGTTGACCTTGACAATAATGACCAAACATCACCAGGCTTTAAGTTTGCTGAAGCAGAAGTTATGGGTATTCCTGTTCGTATCGAAATTGGAAAACGTGACCTTGAAAATGGTCAAATCACACTCACACGCCGTGACACAAAACAAAAAATGCAAGTTTCAAAAGATTGCGACATTGTGGCAGAAGTTAACAAACTTATGAACACAATTCAAAATGATATGCTTGCTCGTGCAACTGAAAGAAGAGATAGCATGACATTCACAGCAACAAATCTTGATGAATTTGCAAAAATTATGAACTCAACACCAGGCTTTATTCATGCAGATTGGTGTGGAAATGATGAATGTGAAATCAAAATTAAGGAAATTAGAGGCACCAAATCTCGTTGCATTTTGGAAAATGAAAAACTTATCACAGGCAAATGTGTTTGCTGCGAAAAACCTGCACAACACCATGTTGTTTGGGGAATTCAATATTAAAACAAAAAACAGGTTAATTTTAACCTGTTTTTTTTATTTTCTTAAGTTAACAGCATTTGATGCCTGACGTCTAATGTCATCAGAGATTGCAGCGTAGTGTTTTTTGGTTGTGTTAACATCTCGGTGACCAAGTACATCAGCAACAACATAAATATCTTGTGTTGCATGATAAAGTCTTGTGCCATAAGTGCTTCGAAGTTTATGTGGTGTGATGTGTTTTAATGGGGTCACAATACTAGCATATTTTTTAACTAATTTTTCAACAGCACGAGTCGAAATTCGTCTATTTTGGAGTGATGTGAACACTGCAGGCTCATCAACCAAAAGTGGATTAGAAGCTCGCACTTCAAGCCAATTAAAGAGAGCAACTTTAACTTCATCACTGAAATATAAAATAACTTGATTTCCACCTTTACGGGTTATTTTTAAACCGTTAACATTGAAATCAATATCATCTAAATTAAGTCCAACACATTCAGAAACACGAAGACCGGTTCCAAGCAGAAGTGTCATAATTGCCACATCACGAATTTTAGTATGTTTGTGAAATCCTACTTCGTTTCCGTTAAGGCCATATCCACTTTCAACAACATCTAAAAATCTATAAGCCTCATCTTCTTCAAGTTTGATGATTGGTTTATCGTGGATTTTCGGCATTTCAATTTTGCTTGCAAGGTCAACTTTAATCATTTCGCGCTTAAAATAATACTTAAAGAAAGACCTGACTGCTGCAATTTTTCTTGCTTTTCCACGCTCACCATTTGTTATAATTTCACCACTTTCATCAGTATATGATGTTAAATAACTCATATATCTTTCAAAATGTGTTGTGTGAAATTTCTCAAGGTCAGCCACTTCAAGGTCAAAAACCTGCTTACCACGAAACAAATTTGTTTCATTTACAGCCCAATTAAAGAAAGTTCGAAGGTCATAAGCATAATTAAGCCTTGTGAGTGCACTTGTTGTGTTTTCGATTCCTGTAAAAAAATCAAGTGCAAAATCAGGGAAGTCTTTAAGCACATTTCGAAGTTTTCTAGTGTTTATTATTTTTTGTTCATTATAATAACTTTGATTTTTCATAAACTAATTATAAAATCTAGTTTTGCACAATGTCAAATATTTTGCGAATAGTTTTAAAGCATTGACAAAATCGTTAACATTGATTAAACTCTAAATGGGGAAATTTATGATAGCTTTAAACGAACTTATCAAAGATATTGAAAAATATAAGACTGCTTATAAACTTATGGGGTTAAATATTAATCTCAATATTTTTGTTAAGCTCGAAAATAAACTTCGCACCGCAGGTCTTGAATTTGAACACTCTAGAGCACTTTGCAACAAAAAATGTGGTGAACTAATAAAAAAACAAGCAAATAATATTGATACAAAACAAGAACTTGCTGAAATTGAAAAACTTGACAAACAAACACTAAAACTTCAAGCAAAATTTAATAAGATAAATAAGCGTGTTAATAAAAAATTAAACAAACTTCCAAATCTTCCTGATGAAAAAAATGTATCTCATTTGCAAATTGATACATCTAAAACAAATTCTAATATAGAAGTTTTCAAAGAATTTATTGAAAAAAATTTTAAACCTAATTTATTTTCACAAAATATAAAAACATTTGTAAAACAAGAAAATGATAAATTGTTTCAAGAAAACAATCTTCCTCAAATAACTTACTGCAAAAATGGAATCGTTGTTTTTGCAACAAAAGAAAACGTGAGTGAATTGCTCGAATTATTTTTGAGTTATTTCAAAGAAAATTCAATCAGTATTATCAAATATTCTATAAAATCTTTAAATCACTCTTCAACAAAAGAATATCTCATTCATTTAAATCAAAATGTATATGTAAAACTTGAATTAAAAAGAGAATATTTCACTAGAAAATATAAAATCAAATATCACGATAACAAAACTGATATGACAAAGTTTGTAAATCAAATTGATATCAAATTTTAATAGACAATAAAAAAACCACCGTTTTGGTGGTTTTTTATTTTACTTTTTTGTTGTTGTTTTTTTAGCTGGTGCTTCAGGTTTATTTTCTTCAACAGCAACTTCTTTAATTGTGTTTAAGAAGTTTGTAGCGTTTTTGTAAGCATTTGAACCACGGTTAAATGATTTTTCAACTTCGCTTTCTGTCTTTTCTTTTTTAACACCATCAATCATAACAAAATTGCTGATTTCATCTTTCTTAACAATCTTTTTAACAGGTTGTTCAACTTCGTGATTAACAATAACTGCTGTAGATTTTAATTCAGATGTGTGAGGTTCATAAATATCAGTAAGTTGATTTGAGAAATGTTCAACAGCATTATCTTGTCTAGCTGGCTCAAATTCTACTTCTTCAGCCGACTTATCTTCACTAGCAATAACATATGTATCATCATTGATTTTTTCAACATCTTCAGGAGTTTTTGTTTGAGTTGAAACATTCTTTTTTGAATTCTTTGCAAAATACCAAATAAAGAAGATTATCGCACCTAAAATTAAAACAACATCTAAAACATAGCAAGCAATCATAACAGCATTAGCTTCACATAATAAACTTTTTAAAATTTCCATATAACACCTCATAATATATTACAAAATCATTATATC
>JAZRRE010000006.1:0-46530 GCA_045650505.1 Clostridia bacterium
ATTTATATTGATGCAAGAGTTAAAAAAATTGAGCAAGAATTTATTGAACTTATTGTTAATAAAAATATTAATAAGCACAACATTTTATCAACAATAATAAACTTAAAAAGTAATAGTAAAATAAAAAAACAAGAAAAATTAATATCAATTGATTATGACTGTTTTGTTTATGAACCGGAACTATCTGAAAATAATAAACTGTATTATGATATTGTTTCAAGTGGATACATGGGTGAAATATATATGATTGGAAATGCTTTAAAGGTTTGTGATGATGCGGAATGTATTAAATCAGCATATTTTGTTGCAAAAAATTTATAGGATAAAATGTTGACAATAGTTTTTTGTTGATATATACTTGTATTAGATTAAGGAAAAGAATATATGAAAAAATGTTGTTGCAACTGAATAATTTAATATAACCTTTATAGTTTAAAGGTTGTTTTCAGTTGTCTAATATTTTTAAGTTAAAAGTGAGTAGATAACTGCTCACTTTTTTTGTTTTTAGGAGGTTTATATGGCGCTTTCAATTTATAATTCATTTACAAGAAAAAAAGAAAAATTTATTCCAATTTTTGATGGAAAGGTTAATATGTATGTTTGTGGACCAACAGTTTATGGACCACCTCACGTAGGTCATGCTAGGTCTTATACAAATTTTGATGTTGTTAGAAGATATTTTGATTATTTAGGTTATAAAGTAAAGTATGTTCAAAATATAACAGATGTAGGTCATTTAGTGGGTGATTCTGATGATGGACAAGATAAAATTTTAGTTCAAGCAAAGAAAGAAGATGTTGACCCATTCGCACTTGCATATAAATATGAGACTGTTTATTTTGAATATATGGATAAACTTGGAATCAAGAGACCATCTATCAGTGCTAGAGCAACAGGGTTTATTCCTGAAATGATTGAACTTGTGCAAAAGATTATTGATAAGGGATATGCTTATGTAACAAGTGAAGGCAATGTATATTTTTCAGTTCATAAACTTGCTGATTATGGTAAACTTTCAGGAAGAAAGTTGGAAAATAGTTTATCTGGCGAAAGAATAGAAATTGCAGGGGATAAAGAAAATCCTGAAGATTTTGCACTTTGGAAATCTGCTGTTGGTGGCCACATTATGAAGTGGAATTCTCCTTGGGGGGTTGGATATCCTGGTTGGCATTTAGAGTGCTCAACTCTTTGCAAAAAATTTCTTGGTGACACCTTTGATATTCACGGTGGTGGACTTGATAATATTTTTCCTCATCACGAAAGTGAAATTGCACAAAGTGAAATAGCTAATGGTAAAAAATTTGTTAACTATTTTATGCATAATAACCTTGTTACTGTTAATGGAACAAAAATGGGAAAAAGTCTTGGAAACTTTATTACATTAGAAGATTTGTTTAAAGAATTTGACCCAATGCTTGTTAGATATTTTATACTTCAATTTCATTATCGCAAGCCTGTTGATTTTAGCAAAGATGCAATAAGTCAAATTAAACCACAATTTGAAAAAATTAGTGAAGTATTTGGAAAAATTAAAGAAGTTTCAAACGGCAACACATTAAAACCAGCAAATGAAGAGATTCTTTCTGTTCAAAATGCATTTATTCAAGCTATGGATGATGATTTTAATACACCTGTTGCAATTTCTGAATTATTAAGATTTGTTAAAATGGCTTCAAAAATCATTGATACAAATGATATTAATTTAGCTAAACAAGCAAACTTTATTGTTAAAATGTTCGAAGATGTTTTGGGTTTTGACTTTAAATATGATACAATAAAAGCAGCTGATAACAATGAAGAGAAACTTTTAGAAATTATTTCTTCAATTCGTGAAAAACTTCGTGCTTCAAAAAATTATGAACTCTCTGATTTTGTTAGAGATGAGCTTGGAAAATTAAATATCAGCATATCTGATAAAAAATTATAAGGAATTGTGAATTATGAATTATTATGATACTTTTGATGAAGATGGTGTGTTTTTAAGTTCGGAAGATGAACATGATGTTCATTATAAAGGTTTATGGCATAAAGTTGTCCGTGTTTGGCTTTATGATAATGAAGGAAATATTTATCTTCGTATCAGAAAAAATGATGGGAAGTATGACTGCATTAATGAAGTTCATATGCTTTCTTCTGAAAGTGTTTCAAGTTGTTTTGATAGGGGAATGTTTGAAAAACTTGGCATTCACTTTCCAGCAACATCAAATTTAGCTCAAGCATTCACAAGAAAAGTTAAAGTGCATAGGGTTTATTCTGATAATTCTGAACTTCGCGATAATTATTTTTTGATTGATTACATTGGTGAATTTGATAACAGCACAAACTTCTTTATCTTTAGCCCTGATACTGAAGGTTTGGTTAAAGCTAATGCAAAAGGTATTTTAAATTTAATTAGCACAAGAACCGGTGAAGTTGTTGGAAATTTAGTTCTTCCAGGTGGAAATGTTTCTAACGAAAAAACATTTATTAGAGTTGATAATATTTTCTCAAACCCAACTGAAGACACATACACAAAATATAGTCACGTTGTTAACTTAATAAGCACCGAATCACTTAAAAAGGCAAAAGAACAACGTGAAAATGATAAACTAAAAAAATATCTTGATGAAAGAGAAGATACTGAAACATTTAAATCACACGCTGATGATAATGATATTGGAATTTATTAATTTATATTAAATAATTCTTGCAAATTTTAAAATTATATGCTATTATATGTTCGTTGATAGCATATAATATGCCGATGTGGCGGAATGGCAGACGCAGCAGACTCAAAATCTGCCGAGGGCAACTTCGTGCTGGTTCAACCCCAGTCATCGGCACCAACTTTAACAAGCACTAATAATGTGCTTGTTTTTATTTTTATAAATTTAAGGTGAGTTATGGTTGAACTAATAAAGCAAAATTTTAATGAAAATTTCAAAAGATATCTAAAATCAAAAATAACGTTAACAAATTTGCTAGGAACAAATATCTTTATTGAACACGTTGGCTCAACATCTATTCCAGATATGTTTGGGAAAAATATTATTGATATTTTAATTGGCGTTAATAATGATAATGATTTTGAAAAATTTACTAAAATTTTACTTAATAATGGATTTTTTGTTGGCAAAAACTCAACTGAAATATATAAATTTTTTGCATCAAAAAAAGAAGAAACAACAAGTGGAGATATTCACATACATTTAGTAATTAAAAACACGGAACGTTTCAATGATTTTTTAATACTAAAAAATTATCTTTTAAATAATAAAAATGTACGCAATGATTATTGCAATTTTAAAAAGTATATTTTAACAAAAACAACCGATAGAACTGAATATCGAAAAATTAAAAGTGAGTATGTTGCAAATCTTTTAAATAGGGCAAAACAAAATTAACTTTGACAAAAACAATTCTATAGTATATAATCATTAATAGGTATTACTTATGGCATCTAAAGAATATTTTGAAGATAAATCAAAACTATATTATGAAAATTTTTTAAATAATAAATGCACCAAGAAAGTTAGAGGTATTATTCTTAATGAAATGGGGCAAATTTTGTTATTGCACTCAAATAAACACAATGGTTACTCAATTCCAGGTGGAACTGTTGAAGAAAATGAATCTATTAAAGATACAGTTATTCGTGAGGTTTTTGAAGAAACCGGTGCAGAAATTATTCCAATAAAAATTGTAGGGAAATATTATCACACATCAAAAAATTTTAATTATGATGGAATAACATTTGATTCTGATAGAGTGGAATATTTTTATTTCTGTCGATTCAAATCATTTAAAGAAAAAAATCTTGGAATTCAAGGAGAGTTTGATGCAGGTGATATTCAAATTGAGTTTTTAGATTACGAAGATGCAATTTCTGCAAGACTTTTAAAACGTGACAAGTCTATGATTGAAAGAGCAATGAATGAATTTTTATTATATAAAGCTGATGAGTATGATGAACCAATTAATGTTACTTCATATAAAACTAAAAAATTTAAAAAATTCAATAAAAAACACTAACCATTGGCTAGTGTTTTTTTTATTTATTTTCATTTTCTATATATTTTGAACCATCATTTCCAATGTTTTTCTTTTTAAATCTTAAGATTAAAATCAACAGTCCAACATTTATAGCGATTAAAATGCAACCAATAATTTGAAGAGTTGTCCAGCTATCCGAACCAACAGCATCGGTTAAAATATAACCGGTAAATTCGTTACCATACTCGTCATTAAAGGTGATGGAGGTGAAACCGGTTTCCGTGTTTCTTGGTCCATTAATTCTAATTCTATAACCTTTGTTAAGTGTGCAGATTATCGGGCTGGAATTGCTTGAATTTAGGTAAATATATGTGTTGTCACTTTTGATTGATGCGTTTGTAATGACAAAGTTATTAGCATCACTAGGTTTGATTATTCTATCAAATTCAATATAACCAACTTCATTATTGTTAACTTTTACTTTTAACATAATTTTTTCATTTGATTTGTATTTACAAATTGCATCAATAAGTTCAACTTTTGAATTTTCTTCAATTTGAGTTATAATTCTTGAATTTAATGTGTCTGTTATTCCAAATTCTTCAATTGTTGTTGGAAGGGAATATAGATTTGTTTTTGGTTGAACTTTAAATACCTTATAATCATAATTATCTACTAAAATTTCATCTTTTAAAGACAAATCTTCGGTTTTAATAAATCCTTTTATGTTTTTATCTTCGGTTGTAATCATACAATATTCAAAGCCTTCAATGACCGAATTTTCGCCCGAAATTTTACCTTTTCCAATAACGATAATATCTTTTGCATTTTCAAGTGTAACATTATTTTCATTGTTTAAAGCCCAAGGTGTTGTTGTTAATAAAATTGTTGATTTATTTGTTATTGCATATTTAAAATCATTTTCTAAATAATAATTGTGAGAAATGTTTGGATTTTTTATATATGGTTTTGGTGTTGTGTCACTATAAACTTTATTTTCTGAATTATAAGTAATTTCAGTATAAACAATTTGTTGTTCATTTTTTAAAGGGTAGAGTAGGCAACTATTCGCTGTTGTGATATATTTATTTCCATATGTTGTTAATCTTAATTCAGAATTAAAAGATTTTAATTCATCTGTAACATCAATTGAATAATTATATAAACTTGAGTATGTTCCAACAATGGTTTCGCCAGAATCTTCTGTTGTGTTATATGTTATTAAAAACATTAAATTGTTATTTATACTGATTGTGTTAACATCAACAAGTTCAACATTTTGATTGGTTGTATCTAAATTTTCTGAAAGTGAACTTTTTGATATATCAATAGTTATGCTTGATTCAGCTGTCAATTTTTCTAAAACAGTTCCAAAAAAATAAATATTTTTTTCAAAAGTTAAAACTAAATAAACATCATTTTCATTTGTTCCAGCTGATTTAATTATTGATAAATTAAAAAGACTATTTAATACGGATTCATCAATTTGAATAGCACAATTATTTGTTGTTTCTAAACTACTTTTATTTAAAGTGATTACCATTGGTGAAAGTGAATCTTCATTTTCACTCGGTGACAACGAAATTAAATAATCTGAATCTATATCACAAATAGATATATTTTTATATTTGATGCTTAATGATTCTAATTCAATTGTTTTTTCAATCGAAAAATCAGTTAAATCAATTATTGTTATATTTAATAAATCTAATTGATTATTATTTGTTTTTGATAATGCAAATATATATTCATCAATATAACAAACATCAATAATTTCACCCAAAGAACTAATATCTAATGTATTTTCTTCTAATGCAGAATCATCAAAACTATATTTCTTAATTTTGTTGTCGTATTCATCAAAGAAAAATACATTGTTGTGGTAAATAACAGAATAAGTAGGAGAGTGTATAAATGTGCTTCTTGTGCTAATAGTTCTTTGATTATTCTCTGGCATAATTGTTGCTGCAGAGGAATAATTATTTATAAATTTAGGCAAAAAAGGTATTGCACATAAAAATAGTGCAATAACAAAGCATACTATTCTATTGTATAAATTTTTAGACTTTCTCATATTTTTATTATAACACTTTTAAAGATTATTACAAATAAATAACATAAAAAAAATAAAAAACCGACTATAAAATCGGTTTTTTATTTTTGGTTTTATTAACTTATAAAATTATATGTTAACAATTAATGACCAGCATTTTGAATATATGTTCTTGGAGGTAAGTTTTCCTCAATTTCTGACATATAGTCTGTTCTCGTTAAACTATTACTATTAGAGAATACACGGTCATCAGGGTCAATACATATACCAAAACCTGCAAGGTTAGCAACAACATTGAATGCTCTTTCATACCATGGTTTATTTGTTCCAATATCTGAAAGAATTGAGAGCGTTGTACTTGCAATTGCAAGCACACCACAAGTTACAGATACAGCAACGATAGCACCGGTTGTAACAGCGGCAGCACCACCAAAGGTTACAACTGTAAGGAATGCAAGACCAATCGCAGCAGCAACATAACCGCACGCTTTACCTACATTTGCAGCAGTTACAGCACCAGGTTCATCAATATAATCATATATATCCATTCTAATTCTGTCATATGCAGGGAAGTCTTCATCATAGTTTAGAATTGTCGTTGAATATATTTCTATCGACGGTTTGAATATACCAGCATTTTCTTTGTCATCAACTGAATGGAATTCCGATATTCCGACGGCTAGAGCCGTGTTAAGAATTTTAAAGAATTGACTAGCGTTTCCACCAGCAAGTCTAACTTCTTCACGAAGAACGTTTCTTTCACACATATATGAGAAGTATTCTGTATCTGTTACATCACTAATAAGTTTTTCATCATCTTCAGATGCAATTGAGACAGACATAAGAACTGCTGGACAATGCTCAAATCTATAAGCTTCAGTGCCGGTTTTGAAGTTTGTTTTTGAGAATGCAAAGTCGAAGTATGAATAAGGTTTATTAGCTTGCCAGTTATGACTTAAAATACCAGTATGTTTCCAAGTCCAAGGAACTTGCATTTGATATTTTTCTTTTACAAGCATAGATGTTATGAATAAATCTTGTTGTGTGAAATAGTTATCAGAGAAGTTAGAGTCAATTGAATATTTTGCGAATGTCCACGCATCAACTTCTCTAATTCTTAAGTATGATGTGTATTGAGCACTTGGTTTAGGAAGTCCGTGTGTGTGCGAACCACCCAAATAGTATTGGTCAATAAAGTCATACAATTCTGTATAAGTATAATAGAATTCTGAACTAGCGTTATGATTATTATCAAATACTGAATTTGGATATTTACCTTTTGAATCTTTATATAATTCTGGATCAAATGTTAAAATATAATCCATCATAATATAAGCTTTTGAAACAATTGATAATTTTTGAGAACCATCTCTAAATATGCTATCCAACATATCAAGAACAGTATTTGCACCAACAACCACATAAACATAGAAGTGTTCAAATGACCATTGTGATAATCTTTGTTGCATTTGGTCAGAAGGTGATGGGTTTCTGATTGAGTCAGTATAAAGTGCGTTAAATCCTGCACACCAATCTGCATCATTCTTTCCATTGCTTCCAAAGATAGACTTATCACCGGTCTGTAATAAATTGAAATTATTAATTCTAGTTTCATCATTTGAAGCATTTGTATATTCTTGTGTATTAATTGTTATCGTTGGGTGAATAGCACGAACAGCTGTATTGGTATGGTAAATAAGTTTTACATTTACATTTAAGTATGGTCTCTCAAAGTATTCACATGTTTTTGGTGAAAGTGCGAACATATTGAGTAAGAAACCATTGGCTGGGGTACCTGTATAAATGAAATATGAGTCATTTACACCAGAAGCTGTATCTCTATCAAATGTTGAAACAGAATGAGTACCATATTTTTCAGAAGCAGTTGGTTTATATATCATATCTGTTTCCGCTTTATATGTACTAAAGTTACCATCAACCTTTGTCTTTGTAGCATAATCAACAGTCATACCATAGAATGTTCTTCTAGCAATAAGCTTGTCACCATTTTCATTTTCATCTTTATCAGTTACATATGTGTTTCCAGCAGTATCAGTCTTAAGACTATTTGCTACGATAGTAACATCAGGGAAACTCTTTGAACCATAGAAGACTTTAATTTTTGCAACAAGTGACATTTTTAATGCACCATCTGATGATTGTGAAAGATTTACTTTAAGTCCACCAAAGAAGTTTTCTTCTTGCAAACCAGATGTAACAGTAATTTTTTGGGTTGAGCTTGAGAAGTTGTTACTGTTAATCTCAACTTTTGCAATTGTGAGATTAAATAAATCTTTCTTTAATGTGTAAACATATTGATTATTTACATAAGTTACATCAACGTAGTTGGTGTAATATTCAAAGCTTGTTTGAATATTTGTTGCCGAAATATTATAAATTGTATTATTGTGAACATTTTGGTCTAAATGTTTGTATTCAATAATAGTGCTCATAACTTTCTTATATTCTTCTTCATAACCTTTATCTTTAGGATTTGATTGATAAAGTCTAATTACTTCCTGAATATTCTTAACAGTGTAATTTTTCCACCAATCATCTAAACCATCTTCTGGATAACCTAAATTGAGGTTTGCCGGTATAATAATTTCTTCATCCTCATATTTATATTCATAAACCAGGAATCCGTATGATTGAGAAGACAAGTCGTTGATATCAGTTGACAATAAGTGTTCAACTTGATAGTCAATACTATTTTCAAAGTTTGTAAATACAATCTTTGTTGGAGCATCAACACCCTTGCTTTCTGGTTGAATCTTGAATGGGGTATAGATGTATTTATTGTTACTTGATACTACTTTGCCTGAATCTTTGCTTAAGAATTTAGATTCTGAAATTTCAAGAAGTTTTGATTTATTTTCATTTTCTTCTGAAAATTCAACGCTATATTCAGAATAGGTTGCAGTTTCTCCGTATGGAATAACTCTGAACATCATATTTTCATTAGTTATATTAGCGTATGAAGGGAATTTAGTCATATTTTTGATTTGAGCTTCATCATAATCACCACCGGTGAAAATCCACCAGCCTGGATTATTTTGAACTTCAATTTCTCTTTCTGGGTTAAATGCTGCAGGGTTGAAGAAACCAAATTGTCTATGGTTAACTGGAAGTTTAACATAATAATATTTTCCATCAGAATAGATATCAAATACTACATTGTTCTTTAATTCACCATTTTTTGGACCATCTATATCAGCATAGAAGTTTTGAGAAATATGTGTTCTATCATAAATATTAATTCCAAGTTGAGCTGTTCCACCATACTCTACAAGAGTAAAGTTGTGATATGGGCTATCTTCTGGAACTACATAAGTTGAAGGAATATAGCAATCATTCGCTAAATCTGAAACACCATCTTCTGGTTTGCCACCAATAAGACTAACTTTTTTAGTTGCATTCAAACTCTTATATACCAAGAAACCAAATGACCTTGAAAGGTTGTAATCAATTAAACTTGTTTTAAGTTTAGTGAGTTTAGCCATTTCTTTCTCATCACTATAGTTATTTGAAATGTTAGGGTTTGTAGTAGAATTTGTGTCAGTTCTTTGAATGAGTTTTCCATAATTATCATAAAGCGTATAAACATTAGTATCTTCTTGTGATACACCATTGATAATTTCAACTTCTTTTGATTTATCTGTTTTAATGTCGTGTGTTACATAGTCGCCGGTAGCTTTTCCTTCACTGAGGCCTGTAAACTTAATTTCAGTATTTTCCGAATTAAGTGTTGCATTAATTGTAGGAATATAAGCACTTAAGTTACTTGAATCACTTGCTGGGTTTGACCAGCCAGGGTTACTGCTATCAGCATGACTAATAAATGCATCAGATTCTGCATTTGTTGCACCTTCATCCATTTCACCAATTTGAATTTCCAAATCATATGAAATAGCTTGGAAGTAAACAAATAAATTAATATCATTCTTGATTTCATGCATAACAATATTATTACTTTGTGTATTCTTATCAACAAAATCAATATATAAACCATTGATTACAATTGAAGAATTTGTCATAAAGTATTGTTTTGATGTATCGAATGTATCAAAATATTTTGTTATTGTTTTACCTGTTTCGAACTTTGTTCCAATACCAAGTGTATCAGCTCCACCATTTAATACAGAATTAATTTCATCTAATGTTGTGTTCATATTAATTTCTGACCAAATGTATGAAGTTTTAAGTTGTGTTGCATCAGAAGAATAACCAAGAGAATAACCAAGATAAGAGTTACCATCGTGTGGGGTTGCTTTAATCCAAGTATCTTTACCGTATTCAGCAAGAAGTCTTCCTTTGATATAACCAGCATCTGAATCTTTTGCAAGAAGTTCGCCAGGGTTTTCAGTGTCAGGTACACCTGTAAGTCTATCTGTAATATCATCTTTAAGTACTGAAGTTACATTATCTTTTACATCAGCTACCAAATCTTGAATATTGAGTTTTAAAACAGAAACAGTGTAAATGAGTGGGGCATAAATAACATAAACTTTAAATGAACTTGTAAGTTTAATGTTAACTTCACAATTAATTTTTGTGTAATTTCCATTTCCATCTGTTACTGCACTGAAGTTTCCTCCAGCACTGAAATATTCAACAGGTATAAAGTTGTAATAGTTAAGCATTGAGTAATTTGCTTTGTTTTGTAAACCAAACACACTGTCTTCAAGGTCAAAGATATAATCTAACCATACATTATGGTCTGAAATATCACTAACATTTGATGCAATAATAAATCCTTTAATATAGTAACCTGAATATACAGGAGCTGATATTGTTGTAAGGGTTGCAGTTGCATAAGTTGTTTCCAAACTTGAATTATATGTTTCATTTACTTCTTCTGTTATATAAGCTCTAGATAATTCTTTCATTATAATTGAAGTTCCAGAACCTTTTTGATAATACATTACCAAATTATTTGATGCTTTTACATTTAAGGTAAGTACTTCATCTTTAGAAGAATTTTTAATTACAGCAGATCTAGTTTCTGGATTATAGCAATAATAAATTATTACCGAACCAGGAGCTTCATATTGAATTTCTGTGATTGATGATTTTAATATGTCAGCTACAACTGTTGAATATGTTTTTGTTTCACCATCAATTTCTAATGTCAATTTTTCTGGTACAGGATAAACTTTATTATTATCAATATCATATAAATGATATAAATTTCCTGCACTTGCATCGCTTGGAGAATATTTAAATGAAACCAAACCATCAACTTTTGCATTCCAACTTGTACGACCACTAATATCTTCCATTGAATAGCTAATTGCATTAACTTCATAGTTATTTGGAACTACATAATATGTATTAAAGATATCTTCAGTAGCACCTTCATTTAAGATAGGGGTGGTGAGTGGATAAGCAGCATATAGTTTATTATATGCATAATAATAAGTTTTTGAATAATCCTTAAAGTTCGCAGAATTGATATACAAGTTGCCAGATAAGCAATCATATTTTGTTGCACCTTCACCATCAGAGCCACCAATTAATACATAAGGTAATAAGTAAACAAAATCCTGATTTTCTTCTAATATATGTCCATCACTTTTTCTTATTAAAGAATGATTTCCTATATCATATTCATATTGAACACTGTTAATTGTATAAATATATTTGCCACCATGAGCATTTACAGGTGCTGCGTTGTTTGTATATTTACCAATCTTAATTTTGCTATAAACAACTCTATATTCATCACCGCTGAATTCAAGGTTAGAATCAACTTCTTTAATACATTCTTCATCAATATAAACTTTGTTATTAGAAACATAATATTTTTTAGAACTCTTTTCGAAGTAATAAAGCTTTCTAATCATTTCTGCTTTAATTGTAAAGTCAACATTTGAAGAATAGGTTGAACCTGGTTCTTTGTCAACAAATTGACCACCTTTGTATTCTTGTTCAGAGAATTTGCTGTCATATAACTTCGCATTAATTGACATTGATGCAAAATTACCGGTTTTTCCTTTAGATTCATCTATGCTTAATACAGGGTATTTATCACTATATTTATTGGTATCAAGTTTCTTAACGAGAACTTCACAGTTATAAATTCTCTTACCTGAAACTTCTAAATACATTCTTCCATCAATTGTTTTAAATTTGACATCAGTTGTATTTATGACTGAACCATTTTTACTAATGATATGTTCGCCAACATAAGTTTTTTGAACTGCATCGTATGTTCTTTCAAAATCAACAGTATATTTATCGCCACCATCTGTATATCTATAAATTAACTTAAATACTTCAATTTCTGTTGGATAACAAATTTTGTTAGCAGCATTGATTGTATATTTAACGTTAACGTGTAAATTATCATAGAAGAGATAGTATGGTTCATTAAGGTCAGTTCCGTTTGAACCATTTTCAGCTTTAACTTCCATATAAACTTCACCGTTAATAAAATAATAACTTGCATTATTATAGTTAAGTGTTAAAGCATGGGTTAATACTTCAGAAGATAAACCTGTATTAACTGTTGTGAAGAATGCATATTTATCATCATCAGTATTTTTGTTGAATGTTGAAGGAATTGATTCAAGTTTCACAACACCTGAATTGCCTGTAGATGCAAGATATTTGTTATTAGTGTGTGTTGGTTCATCAGTTGATACACCACTTTCAAATTGTTCAATTTCTGATTTATAGATGTAATCAATTAATGTTCCATTATTTCTAATAGCAAGTGTTGTTTGTTTGTAGTCTGTTGAAGATGCATCATTGATATTGGTTGTTGCTTTAACCAAAATCATAAATTGTTTTGCAACTGTTCCATACATATAGAATGTAAGGAGAGAGTCTTCAAATGAAGAATATTCAATTGAATTAACTTTTTCATCTGATTCTTCAAAGATATACAATTCTTTATTTTGCTCATATACTTCAAATTGTGAATATCTAATATCATCAGTTGAGGTGATAGGATTAGCTGCGATATCTTGGTTGATATTCATAAAGTCATTTGCTCTTCTAATTGCAAGGATAAAATTGAATCCTGGTTCATAAGATTGAGCAAAGTATGAATCACCTGGTGTAGGTTTAAATTGTGATGAATTACCTGGTGCTAAAACACCAACGATAAATTTATCACTAACAACAGATTCGCTTGTTACATAGTCAGCAAGGAATGCATAGTTAGAAGTTGGAACAAATGTATATTCATTGCTTCTAGTAGAAATGCTATCAATTGTTTTGTTGTTGAATAAGTTTACAATAACATCTCTTGTTCCTGTTCCAGAATCATTAGATAATAAGTATGGTGATACTAAACTATCAAATAATCTACTGCTTACTTCACCAGAATCATTATTTTTTACACCATTTTTATAATAAACTTTAACAACGTGTGAGTGTCCGCAAGCTGTAAGTTGAGCTGCGTGAATATTTACAATGCTTCCATCTTGAACATATGCACAAATAGAGAATTCTGCGAGTTGGATATCATTAATACCTTTTAAATTATCTCCACTATTCATTGCAGAAGAAGCTTTAATTGTGAATGCTGTGCCACCATCAATTGCTGAAGTTAATATACCATTAACTGTTGTAATTGAGTATTCATCACTTCCAGGGCGGGTAACAGATAATGTGATTTGAGGAATCGCATTACTTTCAACAATATAGTTTTTAGAGAATAATACTTTGTAATACTTTTCAGTATTAATAATAATTTCGGTACCTTCAGAGAAGTTATCTCCAATTGTGTATTCAATCAAAGGAACTGAACCTAAAGCGTTACCGGTATCACCTTGAGTAACTTTTTGTGTTGCATTATTACAATAAGCACCTGTATAACCAAGGAAGTATGTTTCATCTTTAATAGCTTTAACATAAACTTTCTTCTTTGTGTTATCATTTGGGTCATCGGTTGAGAATTGCATTCTAGCTTCAAAATCCAATAAATAAACTTGGAATTTTGTTGAGCCAGCAGACATCAAGTCTTCACCGGTAATAATTTGCATATAATAATAATTTGCATCTTTTGAGAACAATAAAGTTACTTCTTTAGTGTCATCAGGGTCAAGATTGTTTGTTAATAAATATTTCTTTGTTTCAGCTGAAACAGCTGTTGATGGGAGACCTGTAATAACATTAGCACCTGTTTTTTCAGAAGAATAAGTTTTTCCATCAAGTTGAGCAGCTAACTGAATCTTTGGTAATTCATATTCAAAAGTTAAAGTTGTTGCTCTAATACTTTCTGAAGCTTCGCAATGAAGTTCAAAGTATGTTCTACCAGAAATCTTCAAGCTGCAATATTCTTCATAAGAAATTGAAAGGGCTGAATCGTTAGTTAAAAGAGGAACTCTATCAGTAGTTAAATCTACAGCAATATCATTAGAATCATAATAATAATATCTGTTAAATGCAAGGTTACTTGAATCGAAATAGAGAACTAGTGGGGTTGAGAAGAAGTATTCGATATCAATATAATATGCACCATTTTGTTCTGCACTACCATTAGCAGATGGAGCTCTCTTCATTGAACTATCTAATGTGTATGTCAATCCAAATGCAACATCATTACCATCACTATCAATTGCATGAATAGAGTTTGCGATAAAACCTACTTCATCAAGACTTGTGTTCATTGTGCTTTCTTTTAAGAATGGGTCATAATCAGCACCATCTCTATACATTGGGTGAACATAAATTCTGATTGTTCCACTAATCTTATAGTTGTAAATAACATTGTAATTAAGGTTAGCATCACTAATTTCAATAACGTTTGCTGTGTATTTATATACAGGTGATGGTGAAGTATCTAAATCACCATCAATTTTTGAACCATTTGCTGGATTTGCTGTTGGGCAAATTTCACCAAAATAGAAACCATCAATAAATCCTGTTGCATTTAATGTGGCATCAAATGTCATTTCAGGAGTTACGTTGCAATATACACCATTTTCAAGGAAATATTTAATATAATAATATAATTTCTTATTATTAACATGCTTTCCATCAAACACTGTTACTTCAGAAGTTGGAATGCCAAGAGCTATAAGTTCTTCAGATGTTAATAAGTCCAAATAATTATATGGATAATACATTAACACTTCAGTTGAACCAGCATCACCAAGTCCAGCACCTTCATTTTGTGAAAGGGTAACATTAAGTGTATAAATGCTATAAGTATTGAATGTGATTGTTGTAATATCTTTATATGTTTGTGGCATTGTTACTTCAGCTTTTCTGAATAAAATTCTACCAAAGTTATCAACAACAGGGTCTTTAGCAACAACGGAGAATCCTAAAGCAAGAAGTTCACTAAAGAATGAACCAGTTGCAGCAAGATTTACTTGTGTAACTTCTCCAGATGAATCTAATGCATATTGGAATTTAAATTCAACATCGTTAGGATACTTTGAAGGAATGCTAATTGTAACAGAATGTACATATTGTGTTGTTGAGAAACTTGCATTGTTGTTAACAACAACCATTGTTACAGGTTCTTCACCTTCACCATATTCACCAGAACCAGCACCTGTTTCTGGAACTTCTTCAATTGAACCACTTGCACCAATTGCAGAAGTTGGTTCATTAACTGCAGTTGCAAATTGAGCAATGATTTGAACTGATTCAGTAATAACAAGTGAGAATGAATAACCATAGATTGATGATGGATATTTATCTGATTCACCAGAATCATATCTTAATTCAAATCCAACAAAATGTTCGGTTTGATATTCTTTAGCAAGTGTTACTGTAAGTTCAGTATAGCTTGGATAATATCTTCCAACAATATTATTTCTAATTACATATCTAGTATCATTTGCACCAACGGTTGCATCTGTAATTGAACAATATACGCCATCTTCTAAAATTTCAACAGTTGCATCTGTATCTATTTCAGAATAAATGTAAATTGTGTAGTTATCTTCAGTAATTTCAGCTTTGAATCCTGCACCATATCTTGCAACCAATTCAGTTGTTGTATCTGCATCAAACACAACTTTTCCTGCATTAATTGTAAATGCATAGTTTGTTAAACCATTAGGTGAGAAGTAGAAGTTTCTTACCGATGAAACATTTGAAAGACTATGTACTGTATATGGATATAATCCATCAACATTCGAATAAATATAAATCTTATTATTGCTCATTAATGGAACAACTCTGAAATCGTCACCAAATATTGCTGAAAGAGCAGCTCTTTCTTCATCACTAAAGATTACATTATTAGAAGTGTTGATTGTAAATGAATATTCAACTGAATTATATGTAAATTTAGCTTGATATGAATATCCTGCAATAAATGCTTTATATGAATCTAATTTCTTATAAGCTTTTGTTTCATCACCATTATGAATATACCAAAGTTTTCCTTTTTCAACATCATAAGCTGACATAACACCTTCAGCATAATATTGAACATTTGCTGTGTTGTTTAATGAAATGTTATTTGCAACAACATAAACAGGGGATTGAGATGTTTGGTTAGTGTTATTATCAAGAATTGTTTGATTTTGTGAAATAACAGAAACTTCAAATGAATTCTTGTTATTAATTACACTAATTTCAATAACATCATCAACAACAGTTTCAGCTTCAGTCATATTAAGAGAGAAGTAGTCAAGGTCTTGATGGATTTTTGAATATCTGATATATGTGTCAGCAACTTCAGCAAGGTTACTTGCAATAGCATATTTATTATTATAGCCTGTTGAATAAAGTTTAAATTCAAGATTTTGAAGTGGTTGAGTTGAATAGTTACCAACAGAATCACGAAGTTCAAAACCATTTTCAGGATAAATTGTTACATTAGTAAGTGCACTAAATACTAATGTTGAAATATTTAATGATGTGTTTACTGAATCAATTGATACACCTAACACCATATTGCCCATTGTTGATGATTGAACATAGGCGAATGCTTGGTGTAAATATCCAATAGTTGCAATTGAAGAACTTTCTGAATAATTGATAGAAATTGTTTCAAGCTCAACATAAATACCAACACAGTTAAGTCTTAAATTGCTTTCTAATATTGAGTTAGAAATAAGAATATATTTTTCGTTAACATTTTGCCACCAACCTGTGAATAAGAATCTCTTATCACCGATTGTTTTGATTTGTGAAATTTCACCATATTTATCAGTGAATTCACTATCAGATTCATTTAATATTTCAATATCCATTTGGTTTGTTTCTTTATTAAATGAATAAATTTTAATTTGTTTAGATGGTTGAGCTGCTGCTGATGGAGTGCTTGTTGTGTATCTAGCAAAGAAGCTCAATGTGCTATTTGAAGATGTAACCGCATAAACGTTAAATACTTCAGATAATGAAACTAAATTGCTGGTTGAGTTAGAAACACTACCGTTGAGCATATACCAACCATTAAATTTATAAGTTGCCTTACTTGGTGTTCCGTCTTGTGCATAAACATTACCTTGTGTTTGTGACTTTGTTACACCAAATGAGAGAAGTGTTCCATATGGAACAGTTACTGTGAAATACATAGCAGTAGAATCTAAATACAAATCCATATCATTGATAATAACGGAAGCTGAAGTAATCTTGTTATCACCAAATTGATAAGAAGCTGAAACTGAATTATAAATATTGGTAAGGTTACCAGCCATTGATAAATCAGAAATTCCATAATAATCTTTAATGAGAGATGTTGAGTCTGTTGTGTCAACAACAAGTCTATAAGTTGCTTGAACTAAAATTGCAAATTTAGCTTCAATCACAATATCTTCATTATAAGATTCAAGATTTATTGTAATATTTTCTTTATTGTATGTATTATCAACATATTTACCATTGATATAGATACCAATAAGTCTATAGTTTTTGTCTTTTGGAGTTGCTTTTAAGTAAAGCATTGAATAAGTGTTAGAGAATACTCTGTTGTTTTCTGAAGCAGTTCCACCAACAGTTTTAACTGTAGCTGTAAGAGTTCCACCAACATTCCTATCTGCAACATTACCATAGTTTTGATTTTCATCAATTGTTGTTACAACATAGCTGATGGTGTGTCCACCATTAACAATTGTAAGTAAATCATAATCACTTTCAATTGCATATTTGTAACCAACTTTTTCAACTGAAGAAATAACTACAGGGTTAGAGTTTCCAACAAGTTCATTATTTGGCTTTTCAAATATAACAACGCTATTTGAAACAAGATAATGAACATCATCATCAACAGTTTCAAGTCTTTGAAGTGAATCAATCTTATCAAGTAAGTTTGAACCTCTTACATAGTAAATAACATCGTTATAAACAACATAGTTAACATCAGTGATTGTGTCATAGTATGTTCCAGAACCAATAGAGAAGATAACATTGCCTTCTTCTTTCTTTACACTATAAACAATACCAAGCAATTCATCTGTGAAATTAATATTGTTATCATGTTCATTAACTTCAATCTTCTTATAAAGAGTTGTTCCATTGATGTAATAAACAACACCATCTCTCTTTACATAACTTACTTTGTTAAGAGCATATCTTTCACCAGTTGTGTTATTAATTCTGTTTTCAGGGTTTGTAATAATGAATTCATCATATTTAGAAGATGTTCCACCATTTACTCTGATATTGAAGTAATGTCCTGAATAAGCATTAATTGTTGCTCCGTTGAAATAAGTATCAACAGGGAGTTCAAGGGTGATAACTTCATTTGTTCCATTTGTAACAAATGCACCAAGTCTGTTATCAATAATAGAACCTTGTGTATAGAAGTATCTATAGTTAAGTCTTGATTGAATATAACCAGATTCTGGTTTTGGCATTACAATTTCAACAGGGAGAATTCTAACAAATCGTGCAACCAAGTTATCAACATAACTTTCTGGAAGCTTATCATCAAAGTTGCTTGCAACCAAGATGTATGTTGTAGGTCTGATTGAGTCAGCAATTGGTTCCCACCAACCGGTGAACAAATATCTGTTTCCTGAATAGGTTAAAATATTGTTTTCCAAGTTACCAAGAACGCCTTCTTTGCTAACAGTAATCTTATTAAGGTCAATTTCAGAAATAACGTGATAGTTGCTTGTCTCATCGATAAGTTCAACTTTCTTATTTGTTGTTACTGTATTTGTGCCACCATAGTTACCATTGTTTTGTGTTGGAGAGTATTTAGCAATAATATCAATCGATGCACTATAGTAATCGTGAGTAGCATAGAATCCCATTGCTGTTGAATAGTTTATAGCAGAGATTGATGTTGAAGCTTGGTTACCTCTATATAAGTACCAACCATCAAACTTGTATGCTTGAATTCCAATAGTGAAGATATTTTCCATTACACTCAAATCAACATATGTGCCATAAGCAACTTCGTATTCAAGTTTTAAAATCTTATTATCATCATCATTATCAACAATATATAATGGGTTGTTTCTGGTTGAAACATAATATGTATCACCATTAACATCTGTTTTTGCTTCCCAATATTGTTCATTTACTGATGGGTGAGCAGTATATGGAATATTTTCAAATTCAGATGTACTGTAACTTGAGTAAGCATCATATCTTGTTCCAACAGGTAACTTCTCATAAATAGACCAAATGCTCTTTTCAAGAATTTGAGTTGTATGGAAGTTTCCAGCTGCACCATAATTGATGCTTTGATAAATTGATGAAAGTCTAATGCCAACATCGAATTTATCTCTGATACTTGCATTAATTCCATATGCTTCAAGTTTGCTTCTGTCAGTTGTTTGCATTGCAAGTCTAACAGAGAATTTAATATTTTTAGCAAATCTAGCTTCAATAATTAAATCTTTTCTTACATCACCATTTTCTTCACTAATAATGTATCCAAGTCTGCTGGTATCAATAATAAGTTCATTGGTGTTGTTATATGACTCAACCATTGCGCCTTCAGATGAAAGCACGTATGAAGATGACATATAAAGACCATTAATATAAAGACCAACAAATGTATAACCATTATTTGGTGTGCAAGTAATAGAAATCATTGGGTATGTATTTGAATAGAATACACCATCACTAACATTTACTTTATTATCTCTTTCAAATGTGTAAAGTTTGATTGAACCACCGGTTGATGCTGTAGTGTCATCTGATGCTTCATCATCATATTCACCAAGAGTTGAAAGGATAGTGTTGATTTGGAATACCTTTTCATAAATTGGTTTAATTGTGATTTCTGTTAAGATTTCACCATTTCCAATAGAAACGTAACCCATTGAACCTTCACTAGAAATAATTGAAATTGGGTGGTTAGGGTCGTTATCATTAAATTCAACAAGTTCATATGTATAACCTAGTTCACCGCTACCGGTAATCTTCACATATTTGCCGGAATATGTATAACCTGTAATTCTGTAACCAAGTGTATGACCTGCAGTAATAAGTGCATTAGAACCACTTTGAATATAAACACAATCTCTATCAATTGTATGTGTTGCAATTGCGGATGTGAGTCTATATGAACCCAAATTGTTAACATCTTTAACATTTTGCATATATGACTTTGAATCATATAAAGTATTAAAGATTGTTTCATCATCAATTACATAATAGTTGTTAGGGTTTTTAGTAATTGAAGGGTTGTTTGTTGTAATTCCAAGTAAGTTACTTGAAATTGCTGAAGAAACCAAATGTTTATCTTCAGAACCTTCTGGTTTTGTTTCATAAGTAACTTTTGTAAATGTTCCATATGAAGCAGTAAATTTAATATTATCTGAAGACATATATTCATATCCAAATTCTGCATCAAGTGAACCGCTGAAGTTGTTAAGTTCAGTATTTGTTGGAATTGAAATTTCACGAAGTCTATCGTAAGTAAATGAATAGTGTGTTCCGTTATACATAAGTGGAATTAACGCATCAATTACTTTTGTTGTTTTATTAAAGATAATAACATAGCCTTCAGGTTCAGGGTCTGTAGGGTTTCCAACTGTTTTAATAAGTGGAAGATTAATTGTTGCATTTTGTGAATATAAATATCCGTTTAAATACCAACCATGGAAAACCAAATTATTAACAAGGTCATTCTTAAGAACTGATGTTGAAAGAATTTGTGTTGTATAAGCAGTACCTGTAGCAGATGAACGCTTAAACACATACGAAAGTGTCATAATATTTGATTTATGATAAGTTACATTGTTGATATTTTTATCAGTAGGAATAGTTTCGTAACGGTCAACAAATGACAAGTAGTGAATATCATTTACATATTTATTGTCATCTGTTACGTATTCTGTTCTAGATTCAACATTAATAAGAGGTGAGTAGTCATTACCATTATTTGCATCAGTAATTTCATCGTATGCATTTGTACCATCAATTACTTTATCAATTGTAATAGTGTAAGCACTTGTATAATTCAAAATCATCTTTAAGTGATTGTGAATCTTAAGGTCGTTATAACTTGTGTTGATAACAAACATACCATTTTCAATCGAACGATAGATAATAGGTGTATTTTCAATGTTATAAACAGCAGAATAAGTTCCATAAACATATCGATTTGAAACATTTGTTGCAATATATGGATAAATTTTTACAATTGATTCACTTTGAATAGTGATTGTAAGTTCAGCATCATTGCCGAAGCTTGCACGGGTTTCAACACCACTTGGATTTGTAAATACAATAGCAGCATTGAAGTATCCGTTAAAGATTTTTGGATTAAGTGTTCTAAATCCTTCATCATCGTGATGAGGTTCAATATCTTTTACGAATGTAAACTTAACAACTTGTGAGAATTTTGCATAAATGATTAATTCTTCACCTTCTTCCATATTTTCAAGCATTACAGAGCTCATTGCAATACCTGTTGAAGAACTGTAACTCAATATTGACTCAATTAATACATATTTGTGGTCATTGGTCATTGAAATGTTTGAAAGAATAACTTGTGAAGATTCATTCTTTTCTGCATAAATTGTACTTGTTGTTGCGTAGTAATAGCAAGTTGCACCATTATATTCAAGTCTATACCAGTTTGAATCTGTATCATCAGCGCCAGAAATTACACTGATAGGGTATTTCTTATAATAATAGTAGTAAACAAATGAATATTCTGTTCCTTCTAATGTCTTAATATTGTAATTAACAATATCACCAACAGAGATTTTCATTTTGTTTGTTAAGTTTTGAGTATTGTTAAGGGTTTGTGATAATTCTTTATAAGTTGAAATTGTATATTCAAGAATTGTATCGTTATCTGGTGTTGTAACTTCAGTAACGGTCATTTGATTCTTGTCAAATACACCTTCATAGTTGAAGATACCTTTATCAGGTGTTAAACCAACAATTTGTGTTTTTATTTCAATATATGAAGAATATCTTGCTTCAACTGACAAATCTGAAGTAACTTTATGGTTTCCTGATGAGTATGCTGAATATCTTGCGATATATACACTATACAATGGATTACCAGAATTATCTTTAATTTTTAATATAATTGAATCTTCAGCTGTGTATGTCAAAGTTGCAAGAGCTGTTGAAACTTCATCAATAGTTCCTTCAATAACGCGAGCATCTGTTTCAAAGTCAGCTAATGAAACAAGAAGTCTTCCGTTGCTATAGAAACCAACAAATGAAATAGGAGCAACATCAAAATAATACATATACATATCTTGATTGTAGCCAAGGTCTAATATCATATTTTCATATGAATAGTCATTTGTGTTATCTCCATCAACCAAAGCGTTATAAATTGATTGAATTTTTGTAGTTGAAATTGGGTCTGCAAAAATCATTGATAATGTTTTTGAATCATAAAGACTTGCAGTTGCTGAAGCACTTATTGATGAAAGCATAAATTGTTTCATTGTTAAGATAAATGCATCAGTATATTCATAGTTAAATGCATAATGTTTATTATAACAATTGATTGTGTGTGAATAAGGTGGGATTCCTGGAACATCACCTCTTGGAATATCAATATAATCTGCAGCTTCAAATTCTTTATATTGAGCAGCTGTAATTGTATATCCAGCATTTGAAGTAGGGAATATTGTTAATTTTAATCCACGAACAACGTAGTTAATTTTAATATTAGCATCACCATCAGTATAAATGCTAGCAGTTGTCTTATCAGCAGCAATTTCTGTTATAAGTGTAGCAATACCTATATCCATTAATAATGAATAAGGATAACTTACAACTTTAGTTGTTGTTACATTTGCATCAAATGTTCCACCTGAACTTGTATAAATTGTTACAGGCATAATTTCAACATAAACAGCAACAAAATCACCTGCAGGAACACTATTGTTAAAGTTGAATTTAAATTTATCATCTCCTGTAACCATTGTTCCATTATATTTATAACCAACGAAGATATAATATTTATTATCAAATTTAATATATTCGTAGTCTCTTGAAAGGGTTGCTGTGAGTTTGTTCTTTGTAAGTCCAGAACCATCATCTTGGAATTTATATTGAACAGGTTTATTGTAATGATATCTAAATGTACCTTGGTCACCAACAGTTGTACCATAAGCACCACTTTCATTTTCTGAATTGCTGAAATATGGAACATTATATACAAAGTCGATTTTTACATTTGGGTCATCCATTGAGTTGGCAGCGTATGATAATTGTAAATCGCCATTGTTATCAATGTAATAAAACTCTTCAAAAATATTCAATACTTTAAATGATTCTTTAACCGCTTGTAAATAAATTACGTGGTTTTTAGTTGAAAGTTGAGCCTCGTTGTTAGCTGTTGCATCACCATAATAATAGAATACAACTCTCTTTTGAACGTTTGCAGAAATACTATAACTAGATGACAAATTATTTGTTTTCTTCCAATATGCCGCCAAATCAAGATTGGTATAATCTTCACCGACAAGTTTAGAAGTGTCATTTGCTTTCCAAAGGGTATAGTTCTTATTTGCTTCAGAAGATGTTAATGTCACATTCTTTCTAGAAATAAGTGCTGTACACAATTTCTTTGATTGAGCAACAATATCAGAGCCATTATATACTTCGTAATCAAAGTAACCATAAACAAGTAAGTCGCCACCATCATATTTAACAACAATGTTATTATGTGCTGAATCTTTACCTATAATTGTATGATTTGAACCTGAATCATCTTTATATGTAGTTCTCAATGTTGCTTTTCCTGAAGCAAATCCATCAGTAAATACAAGAATGTCAAGTATATTATCACTCATATCTGTGATGTAAAGAATGAAATCATTAGGAACTTTTAATGTTCCATCATCTTCAAGTGTATAAGCTGTAATATCAAAATAAGTGAGAACAACGAAATTCATATCAAGGTTAAATACTATAGAATTATAACCTTTTAAAATTCCATAATCATCAGTAGCACCAGCAGCTTGTTTTGCTTTCATTAAGTTCAACAAATTAAACTTGATGTAAGAAACATCAGTTAATGATAAACCATCAAAGTTTGTATCAACGTATTCGCCAGCACCATTATAATGTCTGAATGAGGTAAAGTTATCAGTATTATATGAAACTGTTTGAACTGTTGCACCATCAATTGAGTATGAATAAGTATCAGCAATTCTATAACCACCGGTAGGTGATATAAGAGCAGTAGGAACAGAGTTAAAGTTGAACCAACCTGAAACTACTTCAAGTAAGTTTCCATTAGCATCGTATTCATTATAAACTCTAATTTCACGACCTGTTGAGTCTGTTTGAACATCAAATTTAACTGTTACTTCATCAGGATTATATCTAATCTCTAAATTAGTAATTTCTGTGAATAATGCCAAAATATTTGTATCTGTTACAGCTGTTGTAACAAATGGATTAACCATATCGGTTGAAACACAAGCCATTTCAGACCAAATTTTTGTTGTTCTATCATAAGTTTGTGAATACCAACCAGCAAATGTATATGCTTTTGACACAATGTATGAATCAAATGTGTTATGGTCAGCAATGTCTGGGTCTGGAGTAGCAATATAAACTGTCTTAAAATCAGATGAGTAAATATAAACTTCTGAACTTGGGCTATAGTATGGGTCATCACTTGATTCACCATTAACTTCGCCTTTGTTTACAACATAATACTTTCCATTATCAATCTTTTTATATTCAGCTGTATAACCAGTATAGTTTGTTGTTGATGCTGCATTTGCATGAGGACCTGTAACTATTGCAGTATTTTGTGGTAAATAAGCAGCTCTTACACCGCCCCAAAGAACAATTGAATATTCTGCAAATGACATATCACCATATGTGCTGAAATTATAAATATTAGATTCATCAGCTAAACCATGTGGGTTATAGTCTAAATCAGGATTAATAATTGTTTCGTAAATAGGGTTAGAACCCGAACTTCCTTCAAGATGTCTATATGATGTGTTGAATGTTTGATATTTGTTATAACCATCAATGTACTTAATAGGGCTACCAGATATATCAAATTTCTTTGCTTCACCAATATATGTGAGTTCACCAAGACTTGAGGTTACACCACCACCAACGTAAATGGTGTCATCAAGTTTATAGTATGGATTAATCTTAAAGTTTCCAACATCATATAATACAGATTCATCAAGACCTGTGTTAGAGTTGAATTCAACACTATTTACAATTGATGTTGAAACACTAACTGTGTAAATGATAACAGTTGAAAGGTTGATATAGTTAATTCTTCCTGTAGCAAAAGGACCTTCAAACTTGTAGAACTTATCTGGTGGTAAGATAAAGATTCTTCCGTCAGTATGTTCTATTTCTATTGCGCCATTATCATTTTTCTCACTTAATGAATGACTCTTAAGATTTGAGATTATTTTATAGAATAATTCATTAATTGTATATAAGCTAAATTGTGTTTTATTTGAAATGTAATCATCATAATTATCAATATCTTCTTCTTTATCAAGTTGATAATAAGATTCAGATTTCATAACATAATCGATTGAAAATACTGAATCAACATATGTTGCTGCATAAATGATTTGGTTTAATTTTCCAATAAACTCACCAAAAGATTTGAATCCAACAAAAGCCAAATCTCTAATGATTGTTTGAGTGTAATCAGTGAGTGCTGCTTTTGTTTTTAAATCAGCATTAGCTGCGATTTCATCTTCAGTATAATAAAGTTTATGAGCAGGGTTGATTGCAGGAATTTTAACATTCATCAATTTGTTAATAAATTCTTCAGTAACATAAATATTTCCGTTTGCAGTCATATAATAATTCATCTTATTAAGTGTTGCATAGTTAATATCATATGAACCAGAATAATCTTTGAATCTAATTAAATAACTAGCTGAATTTGTTTTACCAAGCAACGCATTAAGCCAATCAGTTAAGGTTGAGATTGCAGTGCTAAAGTTAAATGAAGCAGAAGATGACAATTGTGTCTTATATACTTCACTAAACGCTCTAACAAAATACTTTCTAATAATTTCATATTTTTCGATTATAGTTGGAACACCATCAACATAATCAGAAACTTTAAATACAAATTTACCACTTGACCTATTAAATTCTTTAATTGCGAAGTTTTCATCGTTAACCAAACTAACAAATGCTCGACTCTTTGCAAGTTCATAGAACATATATTCAGCCATATATTTAGAGAAACTGAATGCTTTAGACTTGCTTACGCCTGGAACGTTGTCGAATGCAATCTTAAGTTTGATTGGAGTTTGTCCATTATATGAGAAGTGAATATAGTTATATTCAGAGAAGTAGATGTCATCATTATAAGTATCAACTGTTGTCTTGTAATTGATAAATGTATCGAAGAAGTTGTCATAATAATCGATGTTATGACCTGACAAAATGTCAGATGCAATATTTTTACCTCTATCTGGGTGAACCAAATATTCTGGGTTTTCATTGCCAGCAGATGGGGTAATGCCATCTGTTTGTGCCATATCACGATTGTATGATACTTTCAATAAATAATACACGTACTCAAGTTCAGGGTCATTTGCATCTTTAACCGCACTCATATTTGGTTGAATAATGAAATTCAATGCATAATCTGAATCCAAACCAAGAGAGTGAATTGAAAGTTCAAATTCAACTTGAACTCTAATTAAATAATAAACTGTTGTTTGAGAATCAAAATAGAAGTTTTTAAGTGAAAGAACTTGTTCAGGAGTTCTATAAATAGCAAATGCGTTTCTATCAAATGAACCATTACCATAACCATCAGTTGAACCACCAAGAGCGGATAATGATTTAAAGTTTTTGATAGACTCTTTTGTATAGAAAGCTTCGAGGAACGTTCTTTGTTCAGATGGGTCTTTTGCCTCATCATCAGTTACAATATCAAATAAAGTAGATGTTCCAAGTTCATTTACATTGAACTTATAGTCACCACGATATTTTTCAACAGCATAATCATCTTGATAGAATTTAACATCTTCAGAATCACCAACAGAACCACCTAAATAGTTCTTATTAATAGTTCCAGATAATGCTAAATCTTCATCCTGAATAGTAAGATTTGTGCCGTTTGAGTTTGTTCTAATCTCACTATTTTTATTTTCATTGAAATAGTAGAGAGCTTCAATTGAAATACCTGAATCTTCTTCAAGTTCATTGAAGATATATGATTGATAACTTTCAACAAATTTTGCAACAAGTCTCATATTTGAGTGTAATTTTGAAACTGTAATAGAGTTTTCAATAATTTCAATGTTTGCATTATCTTTTGTTAAATAATAGTTAATATCATATATAGAAGATTTGTCATTGTATTTAAATACAGCATAAACGGTGTTACCATTAAGTGTATATTTTGTTGTTTTTTGAACATAAGTGCCATCAGCATTCTTTGTCCAATCAACTTTTGGTTTTCCATCTTCGCCAAGTGCATAACTAGCCATAACTGCATCATAAATATTCATATAACCGATATAGTTATTAGCCCATAAAACATCAAGTGAATCTGCAGAAACAGCAAAGTCAGATGTTCTTACTTTTCTAGTATATTCTGCATCATAATATAATTCATTCACACTGTTGTTCTTCATATATACTTGAACAAAGTATGGTGATGTTCTTGATACACCAATGTTAGCAAAGATACCAACATAATCATCTTTGATTGAATCAGGAATAGTTGTGAAGTCATTTGAGAATATAGCAGCTGTTGTGCTTGAATTAGAAATGCTATATCTTCTCTTATATTCTTTTGAGCCAGCAACTCTACCAGGGTAGATACCGTTTTGGTCAAGAACATAAGTTGTTACATCAGAAGATGTTACAAATTGTGTTTTTACAATTTGGTCTGAATAAGTTGAATTTAATTCTTCATCGATGGTTTTATCTGAAACAACCCAACCATAAGTTGAATCAAATCTTGCAAGATACCAACCATCAAGACGATAACCAGAGTTTGGAATTGCTGTAAGTGTAATTGAACTATCTCTATCAAAATATGATGTTTTGTATTGAAGGGTAGAGTAAACTTTACCATTCTTATCTGAATACAATTCACCAGTTGACAAGTTGTTTGCAGAGTTGAAATATTTTCCGTTAGTAGCACGGCTATCTGAATTTCTTGAAACATCGTTAAACAATTCAATCTTTAATTCAGCAACTTTTTTATTGGCTGAAGTAAGAATACCAATTGAAGTGCTGTAATAAACGTTGTTACTATCTTTATTTCTAACGTAGATAGGTAATTTAAATTCATCTTCTAATACATTGTTTCCATTTTTATCAACAGAAAGTTTTGCATATAATTGATATCTTGAAGTTCCAGAAGTTCTCTTAAAGTAATAAGTTGTACCTTCGATACTTGCTGAATAGATATTTCCACCAAGACTATAAGTTCTAATAACTTTATTTTTAACAAATTCGTTAGAAGTTACAGCATAGTATGAATTATTTTCAAGCAATACAGGTAATCTTCTTGAGTTCTTTAAAGCAGAGCTTTCTTTTGTTGCATCAATTGCAACTCTTGTTATCATTACATATGTCAAAATATCTGTGATTGTTGCATAGTTAATGTTCTCAATATCAGAGTAGTGATAGCAAACTTCACCGGTTTCATTATCATAAATTGTTTTGAATCTTTGTTGATTCATTTTAACAACAACTTTATAAACTCCATCAACAGCATCAGCAATAGAATCAATCTTCTTATTCATATAGAATGAGTATGTGCTTGCATCTAATGTTGTTGCATATAATTGCAAGTTAACTAAACATGGTTTTCCTTCTTCAAGAGCACCTTCATAGTTTACAAATGTTTGTTCGTGTTTTTGATATTCACCACCTCTAAAGGTTACGAGTGTATAAGTTCCAGGTTTATCAACTTCTTCATAAATAATATATGAATAAGCATTTTCACCTGTATAGTTATCTGCAATACCTAATTTTTTGAAAATAGGGTAACCATTTGAAGCAAATTTACCTGTAAAGTAAAGATATGATTCATTTGAGATGTTTGAATATTCAACCTCGGTTCCTTCAACATATTCAATAAAATACATTTCTTTTTGATATGTTTCAGGGTCAATTTTAATTGATTGACTTGAAGAAACAATATTAACTGAACCACCAACGTTGATAGTATCATCATCAAGTTCTGTAGCGATTGAAAGAGCATAAATCTTTTCATATACAGGAAGAATTAAATAATATCCGTTAACCTTTTGAGCAAATCTAAAGATTGGATTAACTATTTCATTCTTATATTCTTCCATCAATTTTCCATCTAAAAAGATAGATTCTGCGTTTTCTCTTTGATATATCTTCCATTGTTTGAAACGATAGAATACTTCACCATCAAATGAGATAAGTGGAGAAGCTGTAAACACAACACCTTCTTTTCCACATTCTAAATAAACAGTTTCTGATTTATTTAAAACAGAAATTGCGTTTTCAAGCCAGAAACCTTGTGACATTGAGAAATCAATGTTTGCATCAATTTTATAACCAGAAGTTAAACCAGCAATAGTAACATTGTCATAGTTAACATCTGCAGTTGATGAATTTAATAAACCTGAATCAATTCCTTGAAGTCCGATACAATCGAATGATTGGTCACCATAAATACTATCTGATGTTAAATAAATAGCACCTGTTGACTTATCTTGTAAATATGTATGGATATCATAATATGGAACATTTGAAAGGGTTTTTGTTGATGAACCCCAAATTGAAACTGTAGAATCATCAAGTTTTACAAAAGCACCATTTTTGAAGCGATATACATTATCAACATATCTTTCTTCAATTAAACCTGTTTCAGGGTTAAATACATTTGCTGTCTTATCTGCAAAATAGATATAGCTATCAGTTCCTTCATTCATAGCAACATCTGAAATTTTTGCAGCTGTTGTATATAATTGATAATATCTAGAACCATCATAGATAAGTGCATAATAAAGCATTTTTTCATCTTCTGAAAGTTCCCAATAATCAGTGAGTGGCATATACATACTTGTAAGAGATGCATCTTCATCACGATTATAATATTGTTTAAAGTTAACAATCTTTGGTGCATTTGATAATCCAGAATCTGGACTAGGAATATTATCAATCATTCTATAGCTTGCAAATGGAACAAAGGTAATACCATCAATAATATAGTACATATTATCTAGATAGTTATTTCCTTGAAGGTTTGCAAGCGTAGCCTTAAATGTTACTGTTTGGAAATCAGTTATTACAGTTTCACCGGTATCAATAATATTTGCTACCATTTCAACATAATAACCTTTATTTGTTGTGAATGCTAAATCAACTTTAGCAGGAACACCTTGTTTATGATAAACTTCGAACACATAAATAGCGTTAACATATGGAGCGCCATCTTTAATTACAACGCCAGGGAAGTTTTCTGTTACATTTGTTGCAACAGTATAATCGATAGGGTAATAACAGTTATTATCAATAAGAGGGTTCTTACCACTATTTGGAAGGAGTGATGAGAAGCTTGGCATAACTTGAACTTCACCTGTTGTATCAGAAATTCCAAATTTACCAATAATTGTTACTGCACTATCAGAGTTTGTGTATGCAAAACGTGTAAGGTTTGCAACTTGCTTATATTCTGTAATAGTTTGTAATGTTAATTGTTGAGTATAAGCAGCATCTTTATAGTATGTTGTTGTATATCTTGATGAGATTGAATAGTTGTTAATCATATCACCGGTAATCATATATTTTGCATAAAGATTTTTACCAGAGAAGTGTTTAACATATTTTCCATCTTGAACATTTTCACCAAATGCATCATTAAAGTCATTATCTGTAGGATTAGTATCACCAGCAAGAGCAGACATCTTATATGATGAGAACATATAATATTGAGCTGATGGTCTAAATTCAAATGTGTTATTTCCTGAATAATAGATATAGTTGAATGCAAATACACTATCACTTGATGAGTATTCAAATTCTTGTAAATCCATATTGAATGTAATGCCGTTATAAAGTGTTGAACCACCAATAAAGTAAATATTTTCAGAGAAATAATCATATACAAATTTAGTTAAATCACGTGCTTCAACAGTGTTTGAACCTGTATTAATATTTACAATACCTTTATTTGGGTCAAATGTTGCGAATGTGCTTGTGTATGTTATTTCACCACTGTGTCTTTCAACATTATAAATTTTACCAGCTTCAACATCAAAATAAAGTTGTTCTTGTGCATCATTTGAATCTAAAAGTGTTTTAGCATTAATTGTGTTAGATTTTTGTGATACAAAAACATATTCAATATTACGTTTTGATGTTTGAACGTAATAATAACGCATTTCTTTAAGTTCATCAGTTGCACCACTAACAACTCTTTCATCCAAGAAATAGTAATAACCTGAATCATGGAAAAGGGTAACTTTCTTACCTGTTTTAAATGTAACAATACTATTTTTAAAATCAATAGATGCGTATTCTTGGTCACTGTTATCAACAATTTTGCCTGAAGAATATTTATAATGAGTAGAGTTAGTTAACGATGACATTGACTGAACTCTTGGAGGGTTATCGCTAATATAAACATTTCTATCATTACCGCGAATATCAAGTGCATCAGCATAATAATATTTATTGTTATAATAGAATGCATAGCTTGTATTTTGAATTGAGTCTTTAACAACAGGTGGATTTGTTGCTGTATTTTGAACAACTTCATTACCTTGAATTTTTACAGCATTTCCTGTATATGTCAAGAATTCACCTGTAAGTTTGTTATATTCATAAACACTTGGAGTATCTCCACTATAAACAACCAAAAGATAGAATGTTTTTCCACCTTGTTCAACTTCCAAAATTCTATTTCTATCAACATAATATCCAAATAAATATTGTTTGTTGATACTCTTCTTTGATGCAGTAAGTTCTTCATATAACATATTAAATGTCAATGTTTTTCCACTGCTATCTTGAAGTGGTTCAAGATTTTGAACTTGATAGTTTTTGTCACCAATAACTTCGGTTGAAACAAGTGCTGATCTTACATAAATTTTACCATCATTTGCAACGTAAACAGTTTGTTCGATAGGAACAGAATCAATTGCGTTATAACATTTAATAACTTTAAATGATAATAAAATTTTAACGATATCATATGTAATTTGAATTGGAGCACCGTTGTGGTCTAATTCTTCAAATGTAATAGGGTCGCCATTATCATAAGAAATGTGATATTTAATTTCAGTTTCTGTAAATCTAATGTTTGTATTTCTAACTCTATAAATTGTAGCGATTGTATCTTTGTTTGCGTTTACAAAGTCATCATCAATTGTTAAGAGGTTAGAAACTAATGAATAATAGTTAGAACCTTCAGCAACTTGTCCTGAAATTGAGTCATTAATATAGTATCCCTCTGAATCAGTATATAAATAACCACTTTCATTACCAATATTGTAAGAAATATAGTTCAAAAGAACTCTCTTCTTACCATTTTTGGTATCATAACCAACTGCTGAAATTTGCAATTTTTTACCGCTTTCCAAATTAGCAATTGAACTGAAAAGTTCATAATTTGTACCAACATTAAATGTATCAAAGTATAAATAATAAACAACTGCAGTTTTAGGGCTGGTAATGCTATAAATTCTCTTACCATTGAAAACTCTATTTTGGTCAACAGTTTCAATTACGTGCATTGATTCATTGATATTTGAGCTCCAACCGGTAAGGTCTGCAATTGTACCAAATGGTTTTCTACTATTAACGGTTGTTTCATAGAAGAATGTTTCTTTTTTATAGATTGTTCCTTCGTGTTCAACACCATTATAATAGTATTTTGTTTGGAAGAATTCCATTGTACCGTTAGAAACACGGTCTGGTTCTTGAATAATTTGAACTGCTTTCTTATCAGCATCTGTGAAAGGTAAGATGTAATAATAATAGCTGCTAATAATTTTAGCTCCAACAAGCTTCATAAAGTTTTTAGCATTAACATTAGTACTTTGAGCAATATCTTTACCAAGCATAATAGAATCATTATCTAAAAGTTGCTTGAAGTTTGAAATTGCATAGAAGTAAATAACTTCACTTGTTGTGGTGCCATATATATCAGTTACCTCATGATGTCTAGCATATGGGGTAGTTGAGTAATAAACATTAACGTTGCTTCCATCAACTTGTTCAATTAAATTTTGGTTGCCATAATATGAATAGCAAACAGAATAATATGATGTATAGCTATCATTTTTAGCAACAACTGTTTTACAGAAGTCGATGCCACTATAATATGAAGAATTTGATAAGAATCTAATGCTAAATGATGGTAAACCATCTGCATCTGTTCCTTTAGAAATAGAGTAAACAGTTTCTTCATGTAATGTTGCATTATTATCAATTTTAGTAATTTGATAAATTGTACCTACATTATAATAAATAAAGTTAGATGATGAAATTCCATCAATATTAAATACTGTTCCAACTTGAACTTGAGGAGAAATTGCATATTTTGTACCTTCAAGATCAATTTCCATTGCAGCTGTATCGAATGTAACTTTTTGACCTTTATAGTATGTTGAACCTTGTCTAACAAGAACATAGTTATCAATAAAACCAACAGCAACACAAGAATCATTATAGAGCATATGAACTGTCATTGGTGTTCCTAAATTAGAAACTTCATATCTAGCAACATCATCAACCATTCCTCTATATTGTGATTGTTGTGTAATTTTCTTATAAATTTCAGTTGAATAGTAAAGTGGTTTAGCATCTTCTTTACCTGTGAAAATATCAGTAACAATTTTATCAGCAATCATATAATCTTTGTCAAATTTATCGCTGAAATAAATTGACCTTTTGTTTGCATCAGTATCTGTTCCATCTTGAATAACAAAAGCTTCACCTTTAATAATAAATGAGCTTAAATTCATTTGGGTTACATAACTTTCTGCAACAATCGATGTTTTTGTAGAACTAAAATATTTTCTTGTATCAGTTAAACCAACATTAATGTTTGTGATATATGTCAATCTACCCGTTGTACCTGAAAATTTGTATGTGTTATCAGAACCTGTGTTATCAATAGTTCTAGAAGCTGTTGAACCAACATTATTGCCATTAGGTTCTTTAACTTGAATAGTAACTTTTGTTTGTTTTTCTGAACCAACATCAAATGAAATTTTTGGTGTTGCACCATTAACTTCAATAGAAAGTTTATAATATGTGAATGATGTAACAGGGGTATTATCTGAATTTTTCTTTAACTGTAAAGAAATATCTGTAAATAAATAACCACCAACAGATGATGAACTATATCCGGTTTCGTTAACACTAAACCAAATATGTGAACTGAAATAAGTCATTAATTTAACTTTTTCATAGTTACCCTCAATGCTAACCGCATCATCATAAGGGTAAGGGTTTGTGCATTCTTCATCTGAATAAATTTTTGCTTTGTTTTGGTTTTCTTCAGAACCATCATTTTTAAATACATAATAATCTGTACTATTAATATTTGCTACATATCTTACTGCTTCAAAATCAAAACCAATTCCATCAGCTTCAACATTAACAGATTTAAAACCATATTTAGATGCTAAATCCGCTTCATCGTTGCAACCAAAATCATAGAATAATGCATTTTCAGCACTAAAACTAAAGAAGAATCTTGTTCCTTGGAAATCAATGTATGGTCTTTGCATTTTAACTGTCATACTCTTTGCAAAATCATATTCCAATGGTTTTGAAAGACCAAGTGGGTGAGTTGCATCAAGTTCGTTGCAATTAGACCAATCAATTTCATATGTACCATCACTTCTTTCATTAAATGCTGGTTCACCATCATAGGTTTTGCCATCAGCACTATTATAGTAATAGTCGTGTCTATTATATGTAAATTTGAAATAGTTAAAACCAAAGCTCTTCATTTCAACAATAGAGCAGGTTAAATACTCAATGTCTGTATGATTCTTTGTTATTGTTTTTGTTGAAATATTAAAGTCTTTTGAAATTGTAACATCATAGAAATAGTTATCAACTAATTGACCAGAATATTTAAATCCACCAACAACACCATCACCGGTATAATAAATAGGGTCAGTAATACCGCCTGGATGTAATAATTTGTTAATAAGTGAATTTGGTTTGTCAAAATTAATTACATATTTTGCTGATGTGATATTATTTCCAGAAGTAAGTTTGTTTGTAATTGTTTTTCTTCCATCAACTGAACTAAATTTAGGAGAGATAACAAATGATAAAACTCTTTCTTCTTCTGGAACACTAGCATCAGAATCATCTCTAACTAAAAAGTCATTTTCTGAACAGAAATAGAAATAACCATTATATGTAATAACATCACAATCACCGGTAGCTGTCATAGAATAAGGTCCAATATAGTTGATATCATTACTATCATCACTTCCAACAATACGACTTAATTCAATGAAATCATATCTAACATTGCCACCAACTTCATATCTTGCAAACATATTATCGCTTGTGCAAGACCTATACATATGATACATAACAGAAGTAGAACCTGAAGCTGCAGCATATGCATTTTTATAGTAATAGGTGAAGTATTCAGATTTTTTATCACTACCTGTACCCGTTGTGTAAACAATAAAGCTATCATCAACACTCTTTGTTACAGTGCTAACGTTTACATTACTTACATTATAATAATAGTATCCTGTATCAACTTTATTATCTTTTAATGTTGACATTCTTAAGATTCTATTATTTTCAGAGTTTTCGTTTGTATAAATTCTTGATGAAATAATGTTGTTATCTGTCATTGCATTAAATCTTTCAAGAGTTACATTCGAAGGTACAACGATTGATGCATAAACTGTTGTTTTTGCACAACCGAGTGAGTTTACATATGTTGTTACAGATGTGATAATTTCATAAGAAATTCCGTGTTCAGCAGGTTTTGATGCTGTTGCGTTATTTGACACGATATCTGAAACAATTTTTACATCAACAACCAATGAACTGTCTTTGTCATATTTTGTTGCAAGTAATGCTGTGCTTGTGATATCAGCTGACTTATATACATAATCTACAACAAAGTTTTGATAGATAACACCATATTTATCAAAAACTGATTTACCATCTAAATAATAACAAGTTCCATTGATGAGGAACATTGGTTCTTTTGGTGTAGCATAGTATTTTTTGTTGCTAGCCGCCTTATCAGTAATAACATAAGCAACAAGTGCTTCATCTCTAGTAACATAATTCTTCAAAACAGTTTTGTTTGAATCATTTGAAAGGGAAAGGTCAGAAACATCATTACCATAGAAATTATAATAAAGCATTATTTCTTCTTTATGAATACCATCAGGGTTAGTGCTTGAATCATAAGGGTCTTTATCGTATTCTTCTTGGTTAACAATAGTCAACTCTTCTTTAACAAAAAGAATATAATCACCAAAGTTTAATCCATCAATATCAAATGTATAAGAAACTTTATTTTCACTTGAAGCAGTTCCATGTGAAGGGAAGATAAGTGTATGGTCTTTGTCATACACATAATAGTAAACATCATTAAGTTTTGCATCTTTGGAATTTAAAATTTCTTCTGCATTAAATATTGAACCAGCAAGTCTGAAGTTGCAAACCTTAACATAGTTTGCATAGAATGTGTCTTCATCATAATCTTTATTAGAAACAATATTAAGTTCACCTTTTCTTGAAAGAATTCCACTAGCTTCTGTTGCAGTATAAACTTCATATGCATATAAACTTTCTGACAATTTAATTGTATTAAGAGCTGAATCATTACTCAAATATGTTTTAAGAGTATAAGCTCTTGACAATTTGTTATCGTGGAAAAGACAATCATAACCATTATCATAATCTTCATAAAGGCCATAAGTTTTATTATATCTGTTATGTGATGGACTCTTGTATGCAAGTGTTCCTGAAACAGCTAATGAGTTTTGTGCCTTTTGATTAGCTGACCATGATTGGAAAGCATAGTTATCACCACTATTATATGACTTTGGAATAGATGCTGTGTTGATAGGGTCAACTGTTCCATCATTATTTGTGATATAACCACCTGATTCCATATGTCTAGTTAATTTAACAACTCTTCCTTCAGAGAAGAAACCTGTAATTGAAGAAAGGTATGTTTGTGTTGTTTGTTTTGAATAGGTTGTAAGTGTTTCATAAAAGAAAAACTTTTTGTGGTTGTATGAAAGACCGCCATAGTCTAAATCAGCACTATTGGCAGAATGTGTTTTAAAGGTCATTTTGTATGCATTAAATTTCACAACAGAAGAATAGAGGGAATCACCTCTAGTTGCACCTTGATCTTCTTCTTCTGAATATTCAAGCATTTCTGTGGTAAGTTTATTAGAACCTGTTGCATCAGCATCAAGATTCATACCAAGATTTGGAACAGCTTTAATTCTCATTCTTCTTGATGTTCCACCATTTTTTAAGATTGGTTGGAAGCACATATAGAATGTTTTATCAAAAGATGCTCCTGTTTGGTTAGCACTTGAACCGTTAACGGCATCAAGTTGGCCGTTGTTATTTTGCATATAAACAGGGGTTATAAATTCATCGGCATCATACCATTGACCAGATGTACCAACGCGATAAGAAAAATGGAAGATGTTTGATAAATCATCTGCCGCTTTAATGTAGTTTTTGCTATCATAAGCAGTTCCATTTCCACCTGTTTGGTTAATCTCATGATAAATTTGCAATTTATTCAAATCAACTGAAACATGCACTTGATAAATGCTTCCATCAACCCAAACATAATAGTCAGGGTAGGCAAGACTCATACTTCCAAGTGTATTATTAACTGTAGCTAGAGATGTTCCATTTGAAAGACCTGGAACAGCATATTTACCAACTTGGTCGTATTCACGAGCAAAAGCAGACTTAACCATATCGATAGTTAAATCAGCATCCTCTCTATCTTCATATGCTTCATCGATTTGTCGTTTAAGCAAACCTTCGCAATAATACTCCATAGGGACAATAAACGAACCTGTATATTCGTTAAATTCACCCGTAGAGGTTTTAGCATAGTTGATTACAGCAGTAACAGGACTCAAACGATACTTGCCATAAGCATCAATTTCTGAAGCTGCTGCATCTCCTGTGTTTCCACATGCCGCAAAGAAAATTGAAGCAAGAACCATCACAAACATTGTGAGGAATCTAGCGCATTTCTTCATGACATTAGACTTTGTTTTTTTCTGTTGTTTGTTCATACAAATTCCACCTTTTAATAGTTTGTTTTTTTTCGCCCAATAATAATATTATTAGTTCTTACTTATTTTATCATTTTTGGTCGAATTTTCAAAGAAAAAAAATGCCAAATTTTAATTTTTTTTTGCTTTGTTATATAATTGAAATTATAACAAATAATTTTTTCTAAATTACGAAAATATAACCATTCATATCATTTACGAAATTATGGATTATGCATACAATTAATTGAAAAAAATTAGTGTCTTTTTTATAACATTTTGTATTAAAAAATGAATTCGTTTTTGTGCAATTTGCACATATTTTGTTTTTATTAAAATTTTATGTCAGGGGTTTAAACATTTTTGCAAAATTTTAAGTTAAAATAAAATCACAACAAGCCGCAAAAAGGAGAAGTTAATGAGTCAAAATAATTTTAACTATACAAATAAAAAATCTCTTTTAAACAATACAAATGCCGATTATTTAAAATTAAAAGAATGTATGAAAAATATGAACTCTGAAACCAAATTTAAATTTTGGATAAAAACATTAATTTCAGAACAAAGCACCATACCAGAAATTATAAAAACTGTTGATAAAATTATAGAAATTCAAGCATCTTCAGTTTCATTTTCTACTGAAATTTTTAACAGAAACGGAAGTACAATAAATCAAGTTGAAAAGGTAATTGATTTAACAGAAAGAAAAAACTCTTTAATCAATCTCTATGTAATGACAAAGAAAATGTTAAAAAGTTTATCTGCAGACAATCACGACTTTTTAGAAAGGCGTTTTATTTATAATTGGAGTGCCGAAGAACTTGCTGAATACTATTCAATTTCTATCAGAACCGTATATAGAAAAATTGATTCGCTAATTAAAACAGTTTACAGTGAATGTTTAAAGTTTAAATGGACTTTAAATTTTATTGAATCACAGACAAAAAACGAAGAATGGTTGAAAGAAAAATTTTTAAAATGCATAAGCGACTATTATAAAAGTATAAATTACAAAATTGATGATTCACAAGAAAAATCTAAAGCAAATCATCTTCAGAATCATAATAAGGAAACTTTGGGGAATTTTCTCCACTAACAGAAGATTTATTCTGTTTTATGTAAACCTGACTTTTCATTTGATTAATTTTTAATTTTAATTCATCATTATTTTTAAAGTTTACATTATCATAATCATTAATATTTTCAACAATTGAATTATTTTGAAAATTTCTCTTATTTGTATTATCTTTGATTTTTTTAACTATTTTATACAAAATAACAACAAAAAACAAAATAATTGGAATTGATATCAAAGCAACAATAATTGTCTTAATAGTGGAACTAACATTTAATAAATTATTATTTTCATTAAATTCATTTTCTTGAATATCTGCATTTGTTTCAGCGTTATAAATAATTTCGCTTAAATTAGTTGTGTTTTCACTATAAATATAACCTTCATAAACACTAGTTGAATTTTTAAATGGAACGTAACTAACGTAATACCAAATATTACTTTCACCACCATAAGGTATGCTTCCAACAGTCTTTGAAATATAATTCACATCTTTAAATCCAGCAGGAACTGTTGTTAAAACTAAACCACTTGTTGTGGGTTTGTTCCAAATTTGCGTTCCTGCAGTTTCCTTAATATCCAACGTGATATTATTAAGAGTTTTAACTATAGGAGTAAATTTTGCAAGAATAATACAACTTACTTTAACATACCCAATATATTTATCGTACTGAACTTTAAAACATTCCTCATTAACACAACCCAAAACAACAACAAAATAACTTTCTGGTACGAAAAAATAAACATCATCAAAATCATCTTTCATTTCAATAGATTTATATAAAACACAATTATCCAATGCTTTTGCATATTGTGTTTTATTTTCGTATGAATTTGTTTTTTGATTACAAATTATTGGATAGTTAAAAAATACAAAAATTAACAAAATACTACACATTTTCTTCATATTTTCATTATATTTCATACGTTTTATAAAGAAAATGCGAAAAATGTCTTTTTATAAAATCTTATAAATTAATATAAATCTTTATGAATAAACAAAAAATTTTAAAATTATTAAACGTAAAAAAAGAAATAGATTCAAGAAACATTGAACCACTTTTAAACTATAATTCAGGAAAAATTATCCACAAAAAACAAATTGAATTTCACAAATCAAATAAACGAAACCGATGGGTTTTTGGCGGAAATAGAACAGGTAAAACGGAGTGCGGAGCAGTTGAAACAATTTGGCTTTCATTAGGAATTCATCCATTTAAAACAAATAAACAAAAAACTGAATGTTGGGTTGTCAGCCTATCAAACAGAGTTCAAAAAGAAGTTGCTCAAGCTAAAATTTTAAAATATCTTCCCAAAAATACCATTATAGATATTGTGATGAATCAAGGTAAAAAGGGTAATGCTGAAAATGGTATAATTGAGTGCATCATCATTAAAAATTATTTTGGAAACACTAGTAAAATTTGGTTCAAATCTTGTGAAGAAGGTCGCGAAAAATTTCAAGGTTCAAGTTTGGATTTTATTTGGTTTGATGAAGAACCACCAGAAGAAATTTATAACGAATGTAAAATGAGAATACTTGATAAATGTGGTGAAATTTTTGGAACAATGACACCACTTAAAGGATTCACATATATTTATGATGAAATATATTTAAATTCAAAAAACGATAAAGAGGTTTTTTATCTTTTTATTTCTTGGGAAGATAATCCATACTTAAACAAAAATGAAATTGAACGCCTCACAAATTCACTTTCAAATGACGAAATAGAAAGTCGAAAATATGGAAGATTTTCCGGATTTGACAAAGGATTAATTTATTCAGAATTTGATATCAATACCCATATAATTGAGCCATTTGAAATTCCAATTGATTGGCAAGATAAAATTTCAATTGACCCAGGATTATCAAACCCTCTTTCTTGTCATTGGTATGCTCGTGATTTCGATGGTAATATTTATGTTATTGCAGAACATTTTGAAGATAATAAAACAATTGAATATCACGCTGAAAAAATTAAACAAATATCTAATAATCTTAATTGGAAAAAACTATCAAATGGAATGTATGAAACATTAATTGATAGCGCAGCAAATCAAAAAACACTAGCATCCATTAAATGTGTTACAGACTTATTTTATGAACAAGGCATCATAACTAATCCAAAAGTAAACAAAGACATTCTTTCAGGAATTTCAAAAGTTAAAACATATTTAAAAAATATTAATGGAGACACTAAATTATTTATTTTTAAAAATTGCATTAATTTAATACGTGAATTTAAAACTTATAGATGGAATGGTGATGGCACACCAATAAAAAATGATGACCACGCTTTAGATGAATTAAGATATTATATTATGAGTCTTTCATGTGAAAAATATGAAAAAACAAATTTATCTGAAATACAAAAAGACAAAAATAAACTAATTAATAAGTTAAAACATAAAAGAGTATGAATGAAAATTTTACAAAAAATGACTTGATTCAAATATTAATAAAAAAAGCAACAGGCTATTATTATTCAGAAGAACAATTTGAGTATGAAACGCAAAAAAGCTCTAAAACTACTGATAAATATATAAATAATTTAAATTTTTTTGAAAATTTTGACAGGGGTGAAAATAATTTCAATTCATTAAATGATAAAATAAAATCATCAAATGAAATTAAATCTCAAGGAGAAAACGACAAAAATTTATCACTCATCAAAAAGAAAGTCGCCACTCACTATATTCCGCCTGATATTAATGCTATTAAAATTTTGTTTGAAATTTTTGAAAAGAAGGTAGGTGAATCTAATCTTGAAAATTTAACTGACAAAGAATTATTAGATTTAAAAAATAAACTTATAGAGGAATTATCAAATGAACATAACAACAATTAAAAATTACATAAAATGCGATTCAGTGTTATGTAATCAAATTGCCAATCACAAAATCTCAACAAATAGTTACAAAGGAGATTTTTATATGTGCAGCAAATGCTTTAATGAATTTCAAAAATTATTTAAAAGGAATACATCTAATAATGAAAAAGTCAAATAAAGAAAAATTTTTTTATTCAGAATTAGAAGATAAAATTATTGTAGATTTCGTTAATTCTGATTTTAAACAAAGACAAGAAGAAAGAAGACCTTACGAACTCGCATGGGAACTTAATATGAATTTTTATCTAGGAAACCAATATAGTTATATTTCAAAATCTGGTGAGCTTTCAGACATAGAAAAAAGATATTATTGGGAAAATAGAGAAGTATTTAATCATATCGCACCTGTAATTGAAGCAAGACTAGCAAAACTTTCAAAAGTAAAACCTAAATTATCAGTAAAACCTTCTGGTAATTCCGATGAAGATATTTATTCAAGCAAACTTACAAAATCAATTTTAACATCAACAATTGAAAACAACTCTCTTTCAAATTTAATTTCAACAGCAACTCATTGGAGTGAAATTACAGGTACTTGTTTTTATAAAATTTGTTGGGATAACTCATTGGGAAACACAATTGGAAAACTTAATGAAAAAGATATTAAAAATGGTGATGTATCAATTTCAGTATGTTCACCATTTGAAATTTATCCGGATTCTAACAGTTCAGTTGAAATTGAAGATTGCGAATCTATTATTGAAGCTAGAGCATTTCCTGTAAATCAAATTAATGAAATTTGGAATATAAATTTACAAGGTGAAGATATTGACATTTATGAACTAAATAACAATGCATTTTTGTCTAACATTGCCGGAAGAAGCAATATAACAAAAATAATTCATTCTACAAAACACAACCACGTTTTATTACTTGAACGATACGAAAAACCCACAATAAAAAATCCAAACGGAAAATTAACAATTGTGTGCGGAAATAAACTTTTATATGATGGGGAACTTCCATATCAATTAGGAAAAAATGGAGAGAGAAGTTACCCATTCATTAAACAAGTATCAACAAAACAACTAGCAAACTTTTGGGGAATAAGCGTTATCGAAAGATGCATTCCTTTGCAAAGAGCCTATAATGCAATCAAGAACAAAAAACACGAATTTATTTCTAGACTTGCAAGTGGCGTTTTAAGTGTCGAAGATGGTTCTGTTGATATAGATAACCTTGAAGAAGAAGGACTTGCACCAGGAAAAATTTTAATATATAGAAACGGAGCAACTCCACCAGAGTTTTTAAATCCTGGCACTATACCATCTGAATTAGAAAATGAAGAAGAAAAGCTTTTAACCGAATTAAATAATCTTTGCTGTGTTAGCGACATCACAACATCAAATAATATTCCTAAAAATTTAAACAGTGGTTCTGCACTATCAATATTAATTTCACAAGATGAATCCAGATTATCATTAACTGCAGAACATATAAGAAATTCCATTCAAAAAATCGGCAACTATATCATCAAACTTTATAAACAATATGCAACAACAAAAAGACTGAATAAAATTTTAGATGACAGTGGAACACTAGAACTATTTTATTGGACAAATTTAGATTTAAATAGTGATGATGTAATTTTAGAATTTGATAACGAATTAGAAGAATCAATCAAAAATAAGCGCGAATACATTTTAAAATTATTTAACGCAGGAATTCTATCCGATGAAAATGGTAATATCAGCTCTAACACAAAAAATAAATTATTAAATATTCTTGGATTGAACTCATGGGAAATTTATGAAACAACTGATGAACTACACAAAAAGAAAGCTAGCCGTGAAAATTTAGAATTAATAAAATTAGAAAAACCTCTTTCAATCGATAACCACAATATTCATATTGAAGAACATATAAGATTCTTAATTTCGGATAGCGGTGAAAGTATAAAATCAGACCTTAAAAATAAAATAATTAAACATATAGAAGAACACAAGTCTCTTCTTAAATAAAGGGGAATTTTATGAATAAAAATGAATTAGAACAACCAAATCTTGAACCTGAAAACAATCAACATAATGATTTAATTTCTTCAGAAAATCAAGAAGGCTCTATGATTGGCAAATTTAAAGACGCAAACACTTTACTCGAAGCATACAACAATCTACAATCAGAATTTACTAGAAAAAGTCAAAAATTGGCTGAATTTCAAAAAGAATACGAAGAAAATGCGAATTTTAAAATGTATAATAATGTAGATGATTTTATAAGCAATACCATTGATAGTGATAAATATAAAAATGAAATTATGGAGATTTTAGTTAAAGATAATGAATTAAACAATCTGCCAAACAAATATCAAGTTGCTTATAAAGTTATTAAAGAAACAGAAAGTAAACTTGCCGAAAATTTAAATAGCCAAGAATTTTTAGATAAATATATTTTAAATAATGAAAATATAAAATCTCAAATCATTAATAATTATTTATCTACACTAAATAATATTTCAACAGCACCAAAAGTCATTTCTGGCAACTCAACAAATATTCATTTTTCACCAAACAATAGTAAGCCAAAAACTTTAAAAGAAGCTGGGGAAATATTTTCAAAAATGCTTAATTAGGAGAAATAATGGTAACTTTAGCAACAGCGGATAACGCATTAAAAGAAGTCTATTTGGGTGTCGTTTCAAATCAACTAAACACCACAATCAATCCACTTCTTTCAAAAATTAATCAAACTACTTCAGATGTATGGGGTAAAGAAATTAGAAAAATTGCACCATATGGAATTAATGGTGGTATTGGTGCAGGAACCGAAGATGGTGACCTTCCAACATCAGCAGGAAACAATTATGCACAATTTATTCTTTCTTTAAAAAACCTTTATGGAAAGCTTGAAATTTCCGATAAAGCAATTAGAGCTTCTGAAACATCTAGCGGTGCATTTGTAAACCTTCTTAATACTGAAATGGAGGGACTTATTAGAGCCTCTGCATTTAACTTTGGAAGAATGTTGTATGGTGATGGCACAGGATTTTTAGCTACAATTTCAGAAAATACAACAAATAGCGTGTCAGTTGATTCAATCACAAATTTAATTGAAGGTATGGTTGTTGATATTATCTCATCAGAAGGTAATGTTGAAAAATCAAGCCTTCGCATCAAATCAATTGATAGAGCAAATAAACTTGTAACTTTTGTTAGTGCAACATTTACAAACAATGAATTTGCAAATTATAAACTTTGCGTTCAGGGTTCTTATAATAATGAAATCACAGGTCTTGGAGCAATCTTCAAAAGCACCGGTTCACTTTATGGACTTTCACGTTCATCATATAGTTGGATGACTCCATATATGAAGAACATTGAACAATCTTCATCAAAAACTGATATTTCAGAAATTATTATGCAAAAAGCAATTGATGAACTTGATGAAGCAGCAAATAGTAAAGTTGATTTCATTGTTTGTTCAGCAGGTGTAAAGAGAAATTATCAAAGTTATCTTGCATCATATAGGAGCAATGTCGATGTTATGAATCTTGAAGGCGGATTTAAGGCAATTTCTTATAATGGAATTCCTGTTGTTTCTGATAGATTTGTTCCAGCAAATACAATGTATTTGTTGAATACAAGTGAATTCAATTTACATCAATTGTGTGATTGGAAGTGGCTTGAAAACGAGAATGGAAGAATCATCAAACAAACTCCAGGTAAACCAACTTATCAAGCTACTCTTGTAAAATACGCTGATATCATTTGCAACAAGCCTAGCGGTCAAGCAAAAATTACAGGTATTCAAGAATCATAAAATAATTATTAAATCCACACATATTTGTGTGGATTTAATTTAATATAAAAAAATTGGAGATGGTTATGAATTTTAATAAATATGAATTTTATAAAGACCAATTTAATATTTATAATTTAATAACTAAAATAGATGCTGGTTATAGATTGATTTTTAGTAAATTTGATAAATTGTTTTATGTTATAAATATCGCAAAAAATAATCAAATTTGTTTAA
>JAZRRE010000007.1:0-6797 GCA_045650505.1 Clostridia bacterium
ATAAGCATCTAAATTAAAATATTCTTTTTCCCTTTCATTAAAAAATGATAAACTATCAAGTATGTATGAAATTTTATTTTGAATAAGTGTTTTAAAATCAAAATCTAATTCATTATTCCAATTACTTGCCATTATTATCCAATTATAAGCATTCGCCCAATAAGATAAATATAAATCATCAATATCACCACATTTATATTTTTCAATTGCACCTATAATTAAACTTAAATTATAATATTTAGAAAATGAATCAATATTATCAAACTCAATATTATCAATTTCAATATTAAACTTCTCTAATTTTTCAAAAGAACATTCCATAGTGCAAACTTTTTTTAATAAATCTACTTCAATCATAAATTCCTCCTCTATAAAATTAATTTGATAAAATTAGTGAAATCTTTTTTGATAATATCCTCCTAAATACAAAATAGTAATAAAAAAAACCGAACATTAGTTCGGTTTTTTTGGTGGGCAGAGATGGATTCGAACCATCGAAGACGAAAGTCGACGGATTTACAGTCCGTTGCATTTGGCCGCTCTGCAATCTACCCAAGTGGAGCCGGTGGTCGGAATCGAACCAACAACCGTCTGATTACAAGTCAGATGCTCTACCATTGAGCCACACCGGCAAGTGTGCCCCGACCTTTCAGTCGGAGTTTGGTGCCGCGGGGCGGAATCGAACCACCGACACTGAGATTTTCAGTCTCATGCTCTACCGACTGAGCTACCGAGGCAAATGTTATTTTTTTGCGAAAAAATAACAAAAAAAATTTGGCGACCCAGAACGGGCTCGAACCGTCGACCTCCAGCGTGACAGGCTGGCGCTCTAACCAACTGAGCTACTGGGCCAAATATTTTTTTAATTTGTTGGTGGGCCTTCACGGACTTGAACCGCGGACCAACCGGTTATGAGCCGGTCGCTCTAACCAACTGAGCTAAAGGCCCATCAGTAATCTAGTGCAAACTTATGGTCGGGGTGGCGAGACTCGAACTCACGGCCTCACGGACCCAAACCGCGCGCGCTACCAAACTGCGCCACACCCCGATATAGGTGCTTGCATTAGACTAACGAGATAATAATACACTATCTAAACTTAATTGTCAACAAAAAATTTAAAAATATTTTTAAAAATTTTAAGAGGAGTGTTTTATATTCAACACCCCTCTTAAATTCCCTATTTTATGATATATTTCACAAAAAACTAGTCAAGTCCAAGATAAGTGTTATAAGAAATTTCTTTATCATAAATCTTGGTTTTATCAATTTCAATAATACGATTTGCAACAGTTTGCAAGAGTTCGTGGTCTTGACTTGTAAACATAAGTGGTGATTTATAATTAATCATACCTTTGTTAAGTGATGTAATACTTTCAAGGTCAAGGTGGTTTGTTGGTTCATCCATAATAAGAACATTTGCACCAGAAAGCATAGTTTTTGCAAGCATACATCTAACTCTTTCACCACCAGAAATGCAGTTTGCTTTCTTTTGTGCTTCTTCACCAGAAAATAACATTCTTCCAAGCCAACTACGAAGGAATGTTTGGTCTTTTTCTGCTGAATATTGAGCAAGCCAATCAACAAGTGAAAGACCGCAATCTTTAAAGTAAGAGTCATTGTTTTCAGGAACATATCCTGCTGTTACAGTTGAACCCCATTCAAAGTTTCCACCATCAGCAGAATCTTCACCCATCAAAATTTTAAAGAGCATTGTGATAACATTTGCATTTTCTGAAATAAACGCAATCTTATCACCTTTATGAACTGTGAATGAAATATTTTCAAACAAACCATTCTTTGTAAGGTTTGTAACTCTCAAAATTTCATTTCCAACTTCTCTGTTTGGTTTAAAGTCAACATAAGGATACTTTCTCATTGAAGGCTTAATATCAACAAACTCAAGTTTTTCAAGTTCTTTCTTTCTGCTTGTTGCTTGTTTGCTCTTTGAAGCGTTAGCAGCAAATCTTGCAATAAACTCTTTAAGTTCTTTTGCTCTTTGTTCAGACTTTTTGTTTTGTTCTTTTGCTTGTCTTTGTAAAAGTTGGCTGGTTTCATACCAGAAATCATAGTTACCAACAAACATTTCAATTTTGCCATAATCAATATCACAAATGTTTGTGCAGATTTTGTTTAAGAAATAACGGTTATGCGAAACAACAATAACCAAGTTTTCAAACTCAAGCAAGAAGTTTTCAAGCCAGTTAACAGTTTTTGCGTCAAGGTTATTAGTAGGTTCATCCAAAATCAAAATATCAGGATTTTTAAAGAGTGCTTTAGCAAGCAAAACTTTAACTTTAAGTTTTGGCTCAAGGTCACGCATTAAAACATCAAAAAACTCTTCATGAATACCAAGTTCATTAAGAAGGTTTTGAGCTTCACTTTCTGCTTCCCAACCACCAATTTCCATAAACTCATTTTCAAGTTCACCAGCACGAATACCATCAGCCTCTGTGAAATCTGCTTTTGCATAGAGTTCATCTTTTTCTTTCATAATTTCCATAAGTCTGTCATAACCATGCATAACAGTTGAAAGAACTGTGTAATCATCCCAAGCTTTTTGGTCTTGTTGCAAAACACTTAAACGCTTACCTCTATCAATAACAATATCACCAGAACTTGGTTCAATTTGTTTAGTGATGAGTTTCAAAAATGTTGATTTACCAGCACCATTCGCACCGATAATTCCATAGCAGTGACCATCTTCGAATTTCAAGTTAACATCTTCGAATAACACTCTGCCACCAAATTGTAATCTTACATTATTAACACTAATCATTTCTATCCCTCATTATAAATACTTCGCATTAATTATAGATTATAAAACCAAATTTTGTCAATGTTTTAGCCCCACAAATAAGTATAATAAAATTTATTTTGTCAATAATTGCATTTAGGAGATAACTATGCAAAACACAAACTCAAAAAATAGCACAAATAAAAGCAAAGTTTTTGTAAAACATATATGGTGGCTTGATGCCATAATTTTTATTGGAGGCACACTTTTACTTGGTGGAATTGCCTCTCTTCTTGGTGGAAAAATGTTTAGTTTTGAAGGCTATGAAATGCCACCAGCAACCGTTCCAAAAATAGTTTTTCCTTTTGCCTGGGGTATAATTTATATTGCAATCGGCGTTTCAACATTTTTAATGTGGCGAGATAAGGAAATTAAAGAAAAAGACCGAAAATTGAACCTGATTTTATATTTCATTCATATGTTCTTTAATATTTTGTGGCCATTAATTTTCTTTAGACTAGACCTTCCTGTGTTTGCCGTCATCTGGCTGATTTTAAATGTGGCTTCTGCTTGCATTGTTATGTATCGTTATTTTTATTGCAACCTTCCTGCCGGAATTATATTCAATATTTATACCTTGTGGCTCATCTATGCCCTATATTTAAATTTAGGTCTTGTTTTAATAAACTTTCTATAAAACAAAAACTCACGGACAATTTCCGTGAGTTTTTTAATATTCCGCATAAAATGTGTCTTCTTGAGCAAAATCACTTGAATCATTTGAAACATCTGTTGTCACTTCTGCTGCAACAGTTTCTGTAATAACAGGTTCAGGCTCTCTATCACCTTTTTCTTCAACAACTTCATCAACTGTTTTAACTTCAACAGCATCTTTTGTTTCAATTTGAGTTTCTGTGGTTTCTGGAACAATTGTGAGTCTTTCTGGTTCATCTTTATCAGTTTGATTCATTTCATCAAGTTTCTTTTTATCAAGATATTGTTCCTTTGATTTTAAACCAAACATTCTTCTAAAAAAACTTCCTATTCTTTTAAGCAAAACCCCTCTAGTTTTTTTATATCTTGCCATATATAAGTCACTATCCCTTTAATTATTATACAACTTTATATTAAACAAGCCATTATGTGATTGTCAAACAAAAAAGCCCACAACAATCGTTGCAGACTTTTATTTTGTTTATTTTAACTTATTCAGCACTTTGTGTTTCAAATTGACTTGGGTGCTTTTTAAAGAAATCAAATCTTGCTTCAATAAATTTTGGTTTATAGTTTTCTTTATCTTCAACAAAGTTATAGATTGGCTCATTCACTCTGTCCCAAGTAAAGATATCTTTTGAAACGCATAAATAATCAGCCAAATTCTCAATGCTCTTTGGAGCAACAGAGTGAAGCATAACCATAGCAACTTTTGCGTAATGCAATGTGTTGATGATACATCTTGCTTCTTGGGTCTTATCTTCTTGATTAAAGTTCTTTGTCCAATACTTGTTGATTCCACGAAGCAAACTATCAAGTTCATACATACACATATGGAATTTGTTTTCCATCATACACTTTTCAAACTTAACTGTGCTCATTTCACACTCAAGTGCAACTTCTTCATCAATTTCACCGTATGGAACAACTCCATCAAAATCTTTTTGCCAAGTGTAGAAAAGTGTTCGAAGTGTTCTATTATAAACATTAGTTAAAAGATTTCCATCTTTAACAACAGGGTCAACTTCATTTGGGTCAGCGTCAGGATTATAAACTTTAGGGTTAAATGAAGATGATGTGTTTCCAACATTAAGCGCAAGGAAATGTGCTCTTAATTGTTCGTGTGTATAGTGGTCTAAAAGTTCATTTGCCATTGGTGGTTTGATTTGTCCTGAAGAACTTGCCTTGTTACCCATAAAGAGTGAATGCTTGTTAACAATAAGTTGACTGATTTGCAAATCGCCTTCTGGTGCATCAACAACTGGTTCACCCTTTTGTGTTGCAAGCCACATAGCGTGTTGTGCTGGTCCATAGAAATAAACATTGTCTTCGCCAAGCACTTGATAAACTTTAGCATCTTTTGAGCACCACCAATTCTTCCATTCATCATCAGCCATACCTTTTTTCTTCATATATGTTCTAGAGAACGAAATTGGAGCCCAAAGTGATTCTGGCCAAACATAGAATGTCAAATCGCCAAGCCCATCTTTTTCAGGAACAGGCACACCCCAAGTAATGTTACCAGATAAACGGAATGGAACAAGTGTTTTTCCGGTTCTGTAACGAATTGCACCAGCAGAAATTGGCTCAACCTTATCTTCTGGAGCAACTTCACTCTTTTCCCAAGATGCAGCAGCCTTGCCTGATAAAATTTCACACGCTTTTTCGCGGTCAGCAAGTGTTTCAAATTGAATAACAAAACTTGCCTTGCTCTTATCTTCAATTTGTGTAAATTTTGGAAGACTGCCCGCAATCTTTTCAAATTCAGCCATAAAATCTTTCTTGATATAAATTTCCGGCTTCTTCAAAAATTCTTTAATTTCTTTTGTAACAAAATCACGAGTTGGTGTTTCTTTTTCAAGTTTTTCAATCCAACCCTTTAAAAGTTCGGTATAGTTTTGCAAATTGAAATACCAGTTTTCAATCTTGCGAAGTTCTGGTTTTGTTCCTGAAAGTGTTGAAACCGGGTCAATAAGTTCTTCTGGTGTATATTGATGACCTAAATCGCACTCATCAGCATAACCTTTTTCACTCTTGCAACCATCAATCGGGCATTTTCCAATAACTTGTCTGCCATTCAAAAAGCAGTTAGCCTTTGTATCAAAAAATTGATATGTTGAAAGTTTTGAAAGTGTTCCATTTTCATAAAGTCTTTCAAAAATTTCTTCACTAACCTTTTTATGCATTTCAGCAGATTCACCAATAGCAGAACCTTCAAAATGGTCTAAACCGATTTCAAATGTTTTAAGTGTATCAATGTGTTTTTGGTTATATTCAAGCACCATATCAAAAATAGACTTGTCATAGCCTTCTGCTGTTCTTTTTCTATATGTTTCAAGTGCTGGTGAACCATAACAGTCAGTTCCAGACACAAAAATAACATTATCTTTTCCAAGTTTGTCTTTTAAAAATCTTGCAAAGAAGTCTGCATAAACAAACATACCACAAACGTGTCCATAATGAAGTTCTTTGTTTCCATAAGGCATACCAGCAGTCACAATCGCACGCTTTGGAAATTTTGGTCTGTTTGCTTTCATTCTTTCTAAAATTTCTTTCATTTTAACAATATCCATAATCGCTCTCCAAAATAAATTGAAAATAAAAAATCACCAAACAAATCTGTTGCTTGGTGATATATTGTTTCACAAGCAACAAAAATGCCTGTGTGCTTTCACACACAGTCTATCGTTGTTGTTGTGCTTCTTTATAATTTCTAATCATAATTTAATAATACTCTCTTAAAATTAGCCTGTCAATATATTTAAAGTTTAAATTTAACACAAAATCAAACTTTTTTGACTATTTCTTCTTTTTCTTCACAATTTCTGCAACATCTCTTTTATAAGGATATGGCAAAAGTTCAAGTGAATCAACTTTCAAAACATCACCTGTTTCAACATCTTCAACAATAACATCAAAACTGTCGTTAAACTTGTCAAAAGTATATCTGCAAAGCCCACATGGTGAAACCACACGAGTTGTGCCATCTTCGTTCATTTTAACAGCAACCATTGCTTCAAGGTCACGCTCACCACAAGCAAATGCTTGCCCCATAGCCACTTGCTCTGCACAAATTGAGTGAGATGTGCAAATGTTTATGCCCTTATAAATCTTGCCAGATGAAGCACGAACAGCAGCCCCAACGTGCATATTTTTATCTTTATAAAGGTCTGAATTTTGCATAACCACTTCAGTTGCAACTTTAATCAGTTCTTGGTCTTGTTTTGTTAATTCCATATTTACTCTCCAAAATAATCTATTTTAAATATATCAAATAAGAAAAAACAAAGCAAACAAATTAATTATGAAACATTGACTTTTATAATATAATCTCATATAATAAAACCA
>JAZRRE010000008.1:0-53388 GCA_045650505.1 Clostridia bacterium
CAAGACCTGATAACACCTCCTTGGCTCACAGAACGACATGGCTACGATCCGACTTTATTATTATGTTTTTGGTCAGCTTATATATTTTTCTCAAAAATTTTGCAACAAAAAAACAAGGCCTTAGTTACAAATTTTTAAAACTAATAAAATAATTATATAAAAAAGATAATGGGTTTAATTTCCATTATCTTTTTTAATTATGATATTATTTAATAGGAATTTGAATGAGCGTTAGATAATCATCTTCACTTTCACAATCCCAACAGCCATTAACATAAACTTCTCTTGGTTTGTCAGCAATGGTATATCCCTTTTCTTTAATATAATTCATTGCAAATGCATAAACATCTCGAAGTTTAGAATAAGAGCCTTTATGTTCAATACTTATTGCTTTTGTTTGAGGTATGGTTTTGAATTTAATATTTTTACTTTCTTTTCCAAACTCCTCAACAGCTTCTAAATATTCAATTTCTATATTGTGTTCTTGGTACTCTGGTGCTTCATAGGTTACAAAGCAATAATCCTTACATTTGAGATTTGGATTATTGTCTCCACACTCTTGTCCTGCACTTAAAACAAACTCAAATAATTTTGACATATCTTCGATTATTCCGTGTCTATAATAAACTTTAATCTCTGGTAATATAATTTCCTTTGCTTGATACTTGTTCATAAATTCTCCTTTATCTACTTGTTTAATTAAATTTTTGATGAAGGAAAGATTTTTTTTGCTTTTGGATATTTCATTTTCTATTTCTCTTGACCTATTCAAAAGTGCATTCTTTATATCTGAACCATTAAATATTTCCTTAATTTCATTTATTGAAAAACCAAGTTCACGAAACTCTAATATTCTTACAAGTTTGTTAAAGTCTTCCATAGAGTAATATCTATATCCATTATCATCAACAAAACTTGGCTTAAATAGGTCGGCTTCATCATAATATCTTAAGGTCCTTATACTTGTCTTTGCAAGTTTAGAAAATTCACCAATAAAAAACATATCTTTTCTCCTCATAAACACATCTTAAAGTATCTCGTAACGAGAGAGTCAATCAAATTTTGTAATTACTAAAAATAATTATAACATATCACAGAATAAAGTTGTAATAAAAAAGAGTTAGACTTAATAATCCAACTCTTTTATTTTGCTAGTTTCAATTTTTCTAGTCATTCGCCTTGTTTTTTATTTAAACATTTCTTTAAAACAATCTTGCATTTTTGGTTTATTTTCTTGATTCTTTTCTCTTGTTTCTGTGAGCGTTAAATAGACTTTAATAAGTGGTTCAGTTCCAGATGGTCTAATCATAACTTTGATTCCATGTTCTAATCTAAAACTAATCAAATCTGCTTTTGGCAAATCTTCAACACCCTTTAAATAATCATTAATATTAACAACATTAAAACCTGCAAATTCTTTTGGAGGATTTGTTCGAAGTTCTTTTAAAATTTGTTTCATTCTTGCATCACCCGCATTGCCTTCAAATCTATAAGTTGTTACATACGCTTGATAATAACCAAATTCTTCATAAATCTCATTAAGTCTATCAACAATTGTTTTACCCTGTTTCTTTAAATTACTTGCAACTTCACAAATAAACATACTTGCAACAGTTGCATCTTTATCTCTAACGTGAGTTCCAATCAAATAACCTAAACTTTCTTCAAAGCCCAAAACAAATCTATGTTCTTCACTTTTTTTCTCAAGACCGGTTAAATATTCTCCAATGTATTTGAAACCTGTTAAAACATCTTTAACTTTGCCACCATATTTGTTTGCAACCTTATCAGCAAGTCCGGTTGAAACAACCGACTTAACCACAATTCCGTTTTCAAATTTCTTATTTGCAAAGAGATAATCTTCAATAATAACTCCTATTTCATTTCCGCTTAAGTGAATATATTCTCCCATATGCTTAACCATAACACCAACACGGTCCGCATCTGGGTCACTTGCAATAATAAGGTCTGAATCACATCTTTTTGCAATTTCAAGTGAGGTTTCATAAACTTCAATCTTTTCAGGATTTGGATATGCGCAAGTTGTGAAATTTTTATCAGGGACACATTGGGTTGTATTCAAATAAATTTCCACCCCTCTATCAGTCAAAACTTTTGGAAGTGTTTGAAATCCTGCTCCATTAAGTGCTGAATAAACCACTTTTATATCTTCAACTCTATTTAGCGAAACCGATTCAACCACACTAATATAATCTTCTAAAATTTTATTATCTGTGTATGTTATTACACCTGTTTTAAGCCCTTCTTCTAAATTTAAAATATCATATTTGAAAAGTTCAATACTATCAGCGATTTTCATAATTTCATAAGAAGGTTCTTCTAGTAATTGTGCACCATCACTACCATAAACTTTATAACCATTATAATCTTTTGGATTATGACTTGCTGTAATCATTACACCAGCATCACAATTGTAATATCTAACCATATATGATAAAAATGGTGTTGGCATTGTATCAGCAGCAAGATAAACTTTAATGCCCTTATTTGCAACAATTTCAGCCACAAGTTCAGCAAATTCTTTAGACATATTTCTTGTATCATAGCTAACAGCAATAGATTTACCATTAATATTTTTAACATACTCGGCAAGTGCTAAAGTTACTCTTGCAACATTATAAACATTCATTCTATTACTTCCAGCGCCAACAATGCCACGAAGCCCAGCTGTTCCAAACTCTAATTCACTGAAAAATGCTGATTGAATTTGTTCATCAGACATTTGCTTTAATTCTGCTAAAAGATTTTCATCTTCAACATTTTTAAGCCAAAAATCATATCTTTCTTGATAATTCATAAACACCTCTAAAACATTATATGTTTCCATTATAAATTATCTTAACTTTTTTTCATAATAAAATATGCCAGGTTTTAAAATTTCCACATAAATAATTTGAATATCGACTATAAAAAAACAGGCATTTCTGCCTGCTTTTTATTTATTGAATTTTCTTCTTAAAAATGGAGGAATATCGGCATCTTCAACTCTGATATTTGCATTTGGTTGAACTTGATTATTATTAATTCCCTCATACGGATTTTGAACAGGTTTTGAGTTCATTCTACTATCATATGCTGATTGAGATGGTTCCGGAGTGATTCCATAAATTCTATCAATTTCTGCTTGATTTGGAATAACTTGTTTTGGTTTTTCAATCGGTTGCTCACCAGCACCTGTTCCACGAAGTCTGTTCCATAAATCTAAATCGTTAGCTTGATTTTGTTCTGCACTAACAAATTGATTTAACACAGGTTCTCTTTTTGGTTCTACACTCATCATCTTTGGTTCTGGCATTCCGAAATTCTTTTCAAAGAGTGAAGCTACAGCTGTTGGTTTACCCGCAACAAAATCATTGAATCTTGATTTATCAAAATTACCTGTGTCTTGTGGTCTTGAAATTTGTGAAAGTCTGTCTTGTGGCTGCAAAAAGCTTGGTTTTGATGGAGCTGTTGCATTTTCAAATTTACTTCCTTCAAAACCTGTTGCAACGATTGTCACAATCATTCTTTCAGCATAATTTTCATCAATTGTAGCACCAAAAATTGTGTTAGCATCAGGAGCAACAACATCTTTAACAAGTTTTACAGCATCATTCACTTCTTCAAGTGTCAAATCAAAACCACCTTTAACGTTGATAATCACCGCTTTTGCACCATTAATTGAAGTTTCTAGAAGTGGACTGGCAATAGCTTGACGAACGGCAATTTCATTTCTTTTTTCACCTTTTCCTTCACCAATACCCATATGAGCGAGTCCACGATTTTTCATAACTGTTCTAACATCAGCAAAATCAAGGTTGATAAGAGATGGTGTTGCAATAAGGTCTGAAATACCTTGAATGCCTTGTCTTAAAACTTCATCAGCATATTTAAAAGCATCAACAATTGATGTTCCCTTTGGAGCGATTGACAAAAGTCTGTCGTTAGGAATAACAACAAGTGTATCAACACATTTGCTTAAATTTTTAATACCAAGTTCTGCATTTGCAGACCTTGTTCTTCCTTCAAATTCAAATGGTTTTGTTACAACTGCAATGGTGAGAATACCCATTTCACGAGCAATGCTTGCAATAACAGGAGCAGCACCTGTTCCTGTTCCACCACCCATACCAGCAGTGATAAACACAAGGTCAACATCACGAAGTTTGTCACAAATTTGTTGCCTGCTTTCTTCTGCAGCTTTTCTTCCAATTTCTGGGTCAGCACCCGCACCAAGACCTTTTGTAAGTTTTTCACCAAGTTGAATTTGAACCGGTGCTTTACTTAACATCAATGCTTGTTTATCTGTGTTTGCAGCAATAAAAGATGCACTCTTTAAACCAGAGGCAATCATTCTGTTAACTGCGTTGCAACCACCGCCACCAACGCCAACAACCAAAATTTTACAAATCGGTGTGATATTATTGATTTCCATATTTATATCTTCCTTATACCTTTACTATTATATCATCGAGCATATAACCATAATTTAATACCATATTGAGCAAACCTTCTTCGCTTGCATCATAAGGTCTTATTTCTCGATTTCTAATTGTATTAACAAATTCAACTTTTCGTTTTAATTTTCTAGAAATAATCGTTTTTATGCCGTGAATAAAATTAAAACCACCACCAACAAAATAAATTGGTAAAAATTCAGGCAAATCATATTTGCAACGTTCTAAACACTTATTTATATAATCACAAATCATTTCAACCCTGTCAGCAGCAATTTCATTTGTTGCCTTTGCAGAGAACGATTGCATAACTTCTTCACCTTCAACCTCATAAGTGTCACAATCTTTAGGATTCCATCCTAAAACAATTTTATGCTTTAATCTTTCTGCTTCAGAGAATGAGATTTTTAAGCACTGTGACAAATCTGAAGTGATGTATCCACCACCGAGTGAAAAGCTATTTATATATAAAAGTGCATTTCCTCTTGATAATGCTACTGTTGTGGTGATGTAACCAACATCAACCATAAGCACATATCTATCACGAACACTGTTTTCAAACAAATATAAACATTCAGCAAGTGTTGATGAAAGGAATCCTGCAATTTCAATTCTTAAATCTTTAAAAATAGATTTTAAAAGAGAAATAAAACTTCTTTCAGCAAGAATATAAGAAATGAAACCTGTTATTGACCTTGCCTTTTCATCAAGTGGTTCAATAACCCTTCTTGCGCCATCAAGTTCATAATACACAACGGTATTGTTTACGACAACATATCTTTTGTCATCTTGAAAAGTGTCGCCTGTCTTAAAAATATTGTCTATATCAAATTTTGAAACTCTTTTTGCACGCGGAAATGTGAGATTTACAGACTTTGTTACACAAGTGCTAAACTCACCAGGAACACCCACATAAACACTAGTAATTTTTGTTTCAGAAGTGATTTCAGCATTAGAAATTGCTTGTGCAATTGCATACTTTAAACTATCAGGTTCTAAAAATTCAGCATTTTGAAAACCAGCATAAGAAACCTCACCTTTACCTAAAATTTTAAAGGTGTCATTAACGCCATGTTCCCCAATAAGCGTAACTATTGTTGATGAGCCAATATCAATAATTGCTGTACTTTCTTTCATACAAGTCCTTTTGCCGACAATATTTCTATGATATTTTAAGTATATTCGTATAAAGTTTTTGTGTCAAACAAAAAAGTTATTAATTATCAAATTATGTGCGATTTTATTTGTAATTAAACACAAAAAAAGACAAAGATTTTTCTCTTTGTCTTTTATTTTTTTGTCACACCGTAATAGTCACCTGCGGCGTTTTTATAAATCTCAATCACAACACCTGGAGTGTTTGCTTCATTATTACTCAAATGAACAACAACACCTGCAAGCACTTTTTCATAAAGGTCAGATTCTCCAGAAATTAAAAGCATACAACCATTTTCACCATCAAGTCCTTGATTTCTCATAACAACTTCAAATCTATTGTTAATCTTTGAATAATTAATACTTCTTATCACTGTTGAGTCTTTAGTTTTTGCATAAGCTCCAGAAGAAATTGCTGTCATAAAGTTTTTAATTTCTTCAGCTTCTGTCACAAATTCACCAATAATAGCAGATTTTAAAGTCATTGTTTCTTTTAAAATTTCAGTTGTTTGTTTGAAATATGTCAAATTTCCAGAAACTTTTTTTGTTGTGAGCTCATCTTCACTTACTTTATCTAAAATTTTAAAATCTTCATCTAAAATATACCAATTATTAGTTTCTCTTGAATCTTCTTTAACTCTATATTTTGGAATACGCTCCGAAATATAAATTGTAACTTTATTTGGAAACCTGCGAATTATTTGTTCAACCTTCACAAAAGGATTACTCTTTTCAATTTTTGCAATATTATCATCAAAGTTCATAAAGATAATATTTTTTCCAACATCAAATTCACCCGTTTCAAAAACCCTGTTTTGAATTTCGGCTGGAAGATTTGTGTTAACCGCTCTTGACCTAAACTCAACATTCACAGTTTTAAGCCTAAAAGTCAATGCAAAAACCGTGCAAAGTGCAATAAGCGACAAACCAACAATGCCAAGTATTATTAAAATTTTCTTTCGTCTTTTTTCCATAGCAAATTATTCTACCTTATCTATAATTGCTCCCAAACTTTTGAGATTTAAATCTAAATTATAATATCCGCGCTCAATATGATAAATTTTGTCAACAGTGGTTTTTCCCTTCGCAACAAGACCAGCAAGCACAAGCCCTGCACCACCTCGAAGGTCAGGACTCTCAACTTCTGCTGGCTTTAATTTTTGCACACCAACAACCGTTGCATATCTTTCACTAACATTAATTTTTGCACCCATTTTCAAAAGTTCTGCAACCACTTTAAACCTTGATTCAAACACAGTTTCATGAATAATTGCAGTTCCTTTAGAAATTGTTTGCATAACCAGCATTGGTGACTGCAAATCTGTTGGAAAACCTGGATAAACCCCCGTTTCAATCTTTTGAGCAGATTTTAACCTTGAAAAGTTCTCTAGTGTTATTTTATCACTAAACAAATCAATGTTGCAACCAGAATTACGCAAAAAAACAATAAGTGGTAATAAAAAATTTGGGTCAATGCCTTGAAGTTCAATTTTACCACCACACATAGCACCAGCAATCAAATAAGTTCCAGCAGCAATTCGGTCACCCATACATTTAAAAGTTGTGCCATGAAGTTTTTTTACACCATAAATTACAATGGTTTCATAACCCGCACCAAAAACCTTTCCACCCATTGAATTGATAAACCTTGCAAGTTCAACAATTTCTGGCTCACGAGCAGCGTTTTTAATAACCGTCATCTCTCCATCAATAAGTGTGCTTGCCATCATAAGATTTTCTGTTGCCCCAACACTAGGAAACGATAGTTCAACCACAGAGCCACTCATTTTGCTTGCATCTGAATATATAAGGTCATTGGCAAACGAAAACTTTATTCCCAACCTCTCAAGCCCTGCAAGATGAATATCAATCGGGCGCTTGCCAATATCACAACCACCAGGATATGTGAATATTGCCTTTCTATATCTAGATAGAATTGAACCCATCATAAAAATACTTGAACGCAAGGTTTTGGTTTCTGCCATAATAACCGATGTGCTTGAAAGCGAACCAGAAATAATCATATTTCCGCCACTAACCGTCACCTTTTTGCCAAGTTTTTCTAAAATTAGCCCCATTTCATTAACATCTAAATATAATGGTATATCTTCAATAACGCAATCTTCATCACACATAATAGTTGCTGCAATAATTGGAAGTATTGCATTTTTAGCAGAATCAACTTGAAGTTTTCCAAAAAGTTTGTTTCCACCATTAATCACATATTTCATAAACACCTCAATCTAATATATAGATTATTCAAAACGCATAAAAAGTGTTTGCTGCTAGCCACAAAATTTTTGCAACAAAAAAAGACAGTTATTTCTAACTGCCTTTTTATTTTTATAATCTTCCACCCATAAGGTTTCCTGAATTATATTTCTTTAAGCCATGGTTAAATGTTGCAAATGCAATCGCTATCCACACTGATGTCACAGCAACTGCACCAAGAACCCACCAAATATTAAATGATATAAAGAAATATTGTGCAGGAATGAATGTATAGAAGAATGTTGGAATAAGTGTTAAAAACAAACCTTTAACCACATAGTTAAAAATATGTGGTGGATAGTTTGCAGCCTTATTCACTGTTCCTTCGATAGATTTTGCAATAGCGTCACCTTGTTTCATATAGAAACATAAGCCCACATAAGTTACATAAACTGAAACATATATAAGCCCAGCAATAATCATTGCAGGAATCATTATTAAATACCAATACCATGGTGCACCAATAATCACAAGCACAACATAAGCATAAATCATATCACCAATTGCAGAAATGTCAGTTGATGAGCAACTAACATTTAATAGCACACTTTTTGGTTGAGTTAGAAACACATCTAACTTTCCATCATAAACAATATCTTTTATATTCCAAGCGCCGCCAAAGAAAGCATGTGAAAATCCAAAACCACCAGCAGCAATAGCCCAAAGAAGCATTGTTTCATTAAAGCCATAGCCACCAATGTTATCAACTAACTGAAAAATGATATACCATTGAATAATGAAGAACAAGTCATTCAAAATCATCATGGCAATCTGCATAAAGAATGATGTTTTATATTTCCATTCTTTCTTTACATTCAGCTTGAAATAACTAAAAATCATTTTTAAATTATTTTTAACCGCCATGTATATTCACCTTCTTTGTTCCAATTTTATAAATTATAAGCCCAATAATCACAAACACTGCAATATAGATAAGTTGTGAAAAGCTAACCTTCCAGAATAAATCCCAAGAGAAGTTTGCCATAAGTTTACAAGGACCACTCATCATTGCATAGACAGGACTGTATGTGATAAATGGTTGAAGCGAAGCTGAAAAGAACTCTGGTGGAAAGAACAAGCCAAATAACATTTGGAATTTTTGAATAATCCACGCAAAAGGAGTTGCCTCTTCAACCCAGAAAGATAATAAACCTGCTGTTCCATAGATAATACAAGTCAAGATGACGGCAAGAAGCAAACTTGAAAGAAGTGGTAAAACATAAGCAATGCTAAAACCAGGAATTGGACCAAGAAGCACGAGCCCCATCAAAATTCCGGTTGGAACCAAGAACAATAATTTCCAAGAAATAGCACCTGCTTGTGAACTGATTTGATACATATAATAGTTATATGGCTTATTTAATTGATAAGCAATCTTTCCTGACTTGATGTCATTTGCAAATGCACGAGTTGTTCCCCTTGCATTAACTGAATACATCAATACTTCAGCCATAATCATATACCAAATCATCATTTTGACAGAATAACCATAAATTAATGTTCCACCACCGTTTCCGCCATAAATAAATTGCCAAAGTTGTTGAAAGATATAAATAATAACCACAAAAGACACAACAGAAGTAAGAGAGTTGCCAAGTGTTTTACTCTCTTGTTTTAAACTCGTTCTGTAAATGCTTAAATATTTACTCATCTTTGCCTCTGTAAATGTCTTTGATAATCTCTTCAAGTGGTTCACTTGATATTGTGATATCTTGCAAATCATCTGCTTTGAACAAACTCATAAGTTCATCCATTGTGGTTTTATTCATATCAACTTCAATTTTATAAAGTGTATCTTTCGATTTCAAAACTTTGATACCATCTTTTTCTTTAAGTTTAACATCTTTCTTTAAGTTAACTTCAACAAGTTTTTTGTTTAAGTGATGATATTTTAAATTGCGCATACTATCATCAAGCACAATCTTACCATCATTAATAATAATAACACGCTTACAAACTTCTTCAATATCACCAACATCGTGAGATGTGAAGAAAATAGTTGTGCCAAGTTCTCTATTTATTTTCTTAATCAATTTTCGAAGTGTTTCTTTTGCAATCGGGTCAAGACCAATGGTTGGTTCATCAAAGAACAACATTTTTGGTTCATGAAGCAAACTTGCAACCATTTCACATTTCATTCTTTGACCCAAACTCAAACTTTTAACAGGTTGATTGATAAACTCTTTAATTTCAAAAATGCTAGCAAGTTCATCAATTCTCTTTTCAAGTTTGTCTTTTTTGATATCATAAATTGAACCAAAAAACTTAAAGTTTTCCATTGCTGACAAATGCACCCAAAGTTGCTCTTTTTGCCCAAACACTGAACCGATTTGATAAGAAAGTTTAATTCTGTCTTTGCTTGGGTTTAAACCCAAAACTTTGATATCGCCAGATGTTGGATAAAGTATGCCGGTGAGCATTTTTATGGTTGTTGACTTTCCTGCACCGTTAGGACCAATGAAAGCCAATGCTTCACCTTCTTCCACAGAAAAGGAAATGCCATCAACAGCATTTTTAACACACTTTTCTCGTTTAAAAAGCGATTTTTTTCCATTAGGTTTTGTTATCCTCTTTTTGCTAACAAACTCTTTTCTCAAATTATTAACTTCAATAACTTTCATAATTCTAGCCCTCTTTTTTGTTATATTTTAAATCGTTATCGTTTTTAAACCTGTCTTTTTTATAAAAAAATAACTATTTAATAACTTTATTATACATAAAGAAAAAATTAAAGCAAGGGTTTATTTGCTTTAATTTCTAATTTTATAAAAATATTTAGTTATTGTTTGATAATTTGAACCAGCCTTTTAATTTTTCATTATTGCATAGAAAACCCCACCGGTTCTTCTTTGTAACCAGCCTCATCTCTAACTTTGTTATTTCGATTTTGAATATTATTCACTCTACAATATCTATCTTTGAAAGCTTTATCATCTTTTAAAAGTCTTCGCATATCAACTAAAAACTTTGCATAAATCTCATCTTCATAAAACATATTTTCACTATCTTCTTCACTATATCTTTTGCGAAGCCTATTGATTGTGAAATCTAAAAACTCTTCAATGGTCATATCAGGAGTTCTCTCTTTGCCCACAAAAAAACTACGAATAAACACAATATCAATAGTACTGTTTCTGTCGGCAGATGAAACCAACTTTCCATAATTAGACCTTGGCTCTTCTTCAAAAGATGACCTGTGGTCTTCAATCGCTTCTTTGACAATCAATCTTTCATCATCACTGAAAAATCTTTTAAAATTTTCATCTGCAATAAATCTTTCGGCAGCAATCTTTTCGTGAGTCTTGTGGTCAACATATTTTCCATTATCATGGCAAGCAGCAATCGCAAAAACAATGTTATCTTTAAGCCCCAAATTCATTGATTCATTTAATTCGAACGACCTTCTTATAACTTCTTTGATATGTAAAATATTGTGCCCCTTGTCATTTTTTTCATACTCTGGAAACACGTTTTCTTCAATATATTTTCTCAAACTACCATCAACATTTTTAATGTATTCTTCGTAAGATTTATTTTTCATCAAATTCCTCTCATTGTCATTTTTTATTTAGCCAAACTTTCAGCATTTTGATTTTCTTGTGTGCCTTTTGTGTTTTCTGTTTGAAGCATACTATTAACTAAATTAGTGAGTTCAATAAATTTTTCACGCGAAATTTCAGCATCAAAAGCCAAGTCGCCTCGTCTATCATAATCAGTCAGTTTATAAACATCATTATTTATAACAAGTCTATTTGGATGAACAACACAATTTCTTATGTAATAAAAAACATCTGCAATACTCAAATTTTTTGTAAAATCATTTTCCGCAAAATAATTTATTGCTGAAACACTCGCTAACCCTTGAGGTGCTCCACACTTTTCATTAAGATAATTATAGATATAGTTAAAATATGATTTATCAACTAAAAGACTAATTTCATCCATTGAAAACGGAATATTTGTAGTTTTAAGTTCATTTCTAAACTTTCCCCAAGTGCAATCACTTGAATTATGAATCATTGATAACAGATTTATATAAGCAGTGAAATTTTTATTTAAATCATAATATTTCATATTGATTGCTCTTGTTAAATTTACCTGCTTTTCATCTGCTGTAAGCCCCTTTGAATTTAACATATTGAATGAATATGCTTTTAAGAAAAAGTTATGTTTATATAAATCATTTTCCAAGCTAATTTCTTTTTCGTCTTCAACTGTTAAACCAAAACACTCAAGAATTAACTTGCATTTTTCAACAAGTTTTTTATCTTTTCTTTCTCTATTTGTATAGCTATCCACAACACTACTAGCTGCTTTTAACTTATCAACAAGTGTAAATTTTTCATCTGCTCTATATATAGAAGACATTGATATAATACCAGTAATTTCTATATCACTAAAACCTAAATTTTTCAACTTATTAAATATTTCATCTGTAACTATACCACCATTTTTTATTGATAATAAAACAGCATCTTTAAAACCATTATCTTTATATATAACTACCGGCTGTCTAGAATTTTCAAAATTTAAACTTTCAGTAATTTGCCAAAGTTCCATTGTAAGTTGAGTTATAAAATCTAAATCTATTTCAACAACAAAAGTGCCCTTATACATATTGATTACTATTTTTTGTGTGTCTGCATCATAATCAAATTTTGAATGAGCCAAGCCGTTTCTTATGTGTTTTAATAAATTTGCATCATAATTTTGATAAATATGACCCCAACTTTTAACACTAATAATATCTTCAGTTTTTTTGCCTGCACTATCTTTTGTGAATTCGAATAATAAATCACCAATTGAATCTTTCAAAACTTCAAAAATATAATCCCAATCTTGATTATAAAAACATAACGAAATTGGAAACACCGTTTCTTTTGTTTTTGTTTTATCTAAATTTTTTGCATAATTATAAAACTCTTCAAAAACTTCTCTTAATTTTTTGTTAACAAAATAATCAAATGACTCTTCAGTATATTCTGTTGAATCATTCAAAAATTTATTCTGGTCAATATAGTTTATTTTATTTTTAACATTTCCAACTTGAATTGCAAAATCTCTAATATAATCAGCAATTTTAAACTTATCGGTTTCAACCATAAAAACCTCACTAATAATTTATTTTAGTGTTCAATTTATCTTTCAAAACTTCCATCAAGAACAGCTGCTTGATAGGCTGTTTTCACAATATCTTCACCATAACCAATAACCCTATCCCAATCAGGAGATTCAAAGCATGATAGTTCTTGAATTCTTCTGCATTTCTTTGTGAAATGAGGAGCATATTCACCTTGTTCAGCCCTGCAACCATTGGTCATTTTTGAAATGCAAAGTTCTAATGTTTTTGGAGTAAATGGTGTAACTTTTTCTTTATTAAAATATGTGCCATCTTCTCTTTGTTTCAACAATTCAAAAGCAGGAATTTCTCCTGTTTCATATGAAAAGTCATAATAAAAATCATCAAAAATGGCATCATTATATTTTTCTAAAAATTCTTGTTCAAGCACATAGATATTTTCCATTCCCATAAGTTTCTTCGCCATTTTCATCATACGCTCACCACGCATTCTATGAAAACTGCCTTCTCTGTTTGTGTTTAAATAATTCAAATATCTTATCTCTTCTTGAAACTTTTTCCACATATCAATAAGTGCTTGATTTTTGCCATCATCAATAGCACCATTAACAGATTGAAAAACACCATCTTGCAAAAACAAAAATTCTCTAACACTATTAGATGTTGCGGAGTGGAATGTTAAAAGAATCATCGGTCTGTTATTCTTTCCAAGTGAAACTTTCACATCTGCTGGTTTTTTAATATAAGAATTTGGAAGTATTCTATTTTTCTTTAACTCTCCTGCAAAATTTACCCAATCTGCTCTTTCAAGTTCAAACATAGAAATATCTGAAACAAATGGTTTTTGTTCTGCTTCTGTTTGTTGTTCTGCTGTTTTTTCTTCTTCAACTGTTTCTGTTTTCTTTCTTCTAATTTTATCAAAAATTTTCATAATTATATTCCTTCTTTTATTTCATTAAAACTTCAATTTCATTTGAAAGTTTTGTGCTTGTAATTTTTGCTCTAACAATGTTTTCATCTTCGTTTTTAATTCTTTCACACATTGATTTAAGTCTTTCTTCTGTCATATCTTCTTCAATCACCATTTGTGTGTAAAAAGGCATTTCACCATTTTCGTCAAAAAACTCAAACCTAAAACAATTTTCAAATTGATATTCAGCTTTTGAAATCATCTCTTTCAAACCATCTTCAGTTGAGTCAAAAAACAAATCATCTCCACATCCATAAAGTTCTAGACACTCTGGCGAAAGTTTGCCAGAAATTTCAATGTTTGCATTGTTTTCAATTTCAAAAATGCTAAACTCTACAAATGATTCAAAAATTTTAAACTTTGACTTTTTGTCTTTAAATTCATAATCTAACAAAATTTCTTCAATTTCTCTTAACTTCATAAAAACCTCAAAAAATAATCTATGCCAATTATATCACACACATATAAATTTGTACACGAATTTTATTTTGCAAAAATGTTTTCTTCTGCAGACTTTCTTTTTGAAATTATTTGTTTTCCAAGTTCGATTCCACTTTCAATATCATTTTTATTCATAGCAACTCTTCCACGAATATTAACCAAAAGTTCATCTTGATTTTCATTTATTGTTGCTCTTGAAAATTCACTTCTTAAAATATTTAGATATTCTTCAAAGGAACACTTAAGCATTTCTCTAGCCGCAATTAAATATAAACTATTAAAAGTGTTATTTGTGGTTGGAGTTTCAAGTTCCCAGCCTTTTGGAAGCATAAAATCTCCACCGCCAAGTTTACAAGCCGCAATTCCTTGCTTCTTTTCAAAATCATATAAACTCACAAGCTTTGCAATCATACAAGAATTCACAACACTTTCTTGTTCTGGCGTGAAATCATCAAATCTGTAAAATGGCTCTGGAACATACATTCCCCATTTTCTGTCACTTGCAACACATCTTGCCTGCTCTATGTAAGGTGTCACATATAACTCTTGCTCTCCATTTGAATAATAATCAATCGGTGCAACTACCAAATCATCAACCAATTTTAAACTTTTCAAATTATCTGCTTCTTGTTTAACTTTTCCGTATTCAACAACAGGTTGTTTGACCAAAATGGTAATCTTTTCATTAGTTGCCTTATCTGTTAAAACATATACTATTTGAGTTCTACCATAATTGATAAATTCAAAATTAAAATCTTGAAGTTCTTTTCCTTTATTTTTCGCAAATTTTGTCAAATATTCTTGAATAAACTGCATAATTTTGGAATATTCCTGCCAAATATCTTGTCCATCACGCACAAAGATGTAACTTGCACACATCATTCCAATACCCATATTTTGCTTGCTTTTTTCAATAAAATATTTTTCAGCCTCTTCTAAAAGTTTTGCATCTTCTTCTGAAAGATTTTGTTCATCTAAACACTTATCTAAAATTAAACTATAATATAAATCTTTATCCATAAAACAATTTTAACACATAAATAAACTCAATACAATACCCAAATTTTAATCACAAAAAAACACATACGAATGTATGTGTTTTTACTTTTATTTATTATCAAGTTTGTCTTTCACAAAACAGCCTCTTTTGTTTTTCTTATAAGCAACACCAATATCAGCATTTAATTTCTTTATAACTGAATTATCATAGTTGCATAATGTGTTAAGTTCAACAATGCTAAAATTATCAGGATTATCACAAAACTCTTCTATTTCATCACCTGCAAAAAATCTCCAACCTGAATCATTGTAAGACTCACTTGGTTTTTCTCTATACATATATCCAACACTTTTTCCATTTATCAAAATTTTATTAGAAACAATGCACGCTGAATTATCATCTATTATTTTCTTTATATCTTCTTTTTTTATCTTAAAGTCTTTCATATATATCCCACCAAAACAATATATTTTACTTAATTTCACTTTTAAAGTATAACAAATAAAATATTAAAAGTATATCAATTATGTCTTTATTTTATAAACCATTAACTTTGCCTATATATATTTTGAACCATGCCAAGCATTGACATAAAAATCATAATTGATGTGCTTCCCGCTGAAATAAACGGAAGTGGAAGACCTGTCGGCGGAACAATTCCTGTCACAACTGAAATGTTAAGCATAACTTGAATGATTATAATTGTACCAACACCAGCAGCAAGCAAAAATCCAAATTTTGAATCAGCATTTTTTGCAACTTTCATAATTACTAAAAATAACAAAACAAATAGTGTGATAATAAACAAACTTCCAACAAATCCAATCTCTTCGGCTATGATTGAAAAAATAAAATCAGATTCTGCAAATGGCAAAAATAAATATTTTTGTCTTGAGTTAAAAATTCCAGAGCCAAACATTCCACCAAGTGATACAGCAAGAAGTGATTGCACAAGTTGAAATCCTTCATTTTTGCTAGACGCAAATGGGTCAACAAACGCCACCAATCTTTTAAGCCTATAAGGTGCAGAAATTATTAAAATCACACCAAGCAAAACAGCAGGAACTGCAAGCATTAAAAAATGTTTTAATCTCGCCCCACCAAGAAAAAGCATAACAACAACTAAAAGTGCCATACAAATTGTAATTGACATATTTGGTTCAATTATAATAAGCAAACAAAATAATGCTCCAACAATCAAAACAGGAAAAATGCCTTTAAAAGATTTCACCTTTTCAGCAGATTTTGAAAGATAACTTGCCGAAAAAACAATGAATGCAAACTTGGCAATTTCTGAAGGCTGAAGCGTTGTCACTCGCAGATTAATCCACCTAGTCGCACCATAGTTAGTCATTCCAATTCCTGGAACAAAAACTAAAATAAGCAAAATAACTGAAACAATTAAAAATACCCACTTAAGTTTTTCAAGTTTTTTATAATCAAAAAATGTAAAGAAAAAGAAACCAACAAGACCAACAATAACCCCTAAAACCTGTTTTTTCAAAAAGAAAAATTTATCACCATAAACAAGTTCAGTTGAATAAAAACTTGCACTATAAACAAAAACACAACCAACAAAAAGAAGTGCTATCATTAATACAAATAAAACAAAATTAAATCTTAAAATCTTTTTCAATTTTTTGTTTTTTGTTTTCATCAAAGGCAATCTCCTTAACTATATTTTTAAAAACATTACCTCTTTCTTCATAGTTTGAAAATTGGTCAAAACTCGCACACGCTGGTGATAATAAAACAATATAATTTTGTTTGGCCTTTTCAAAACACCAAACTGTTGCAGCTCTTAAAGAATCACAAATATATAAATTTTTAAAATTATATTTATTTGCAAAAAATGCAATTTTTTGCTTTGTTTCACCAAAAATTGCTATGTTTTTGACATTTTTTCGTAAATTTTTGAACAAATCTTCAAAATCATAACCTTTATCACTACCACCCAAAATTAAGTTTATTTTGTTTTTAAAACTACATACTGCCACCAAAGTACTGTCTATATTTGTAGCTTTGCTATCATTATAAAATGAAACTCCGTTTATTTTTTCAACATACTCAATTCGATGTGCAACACCATTAAAATTTTCAACATCAACTAAAAGACTTTTATTTTTTGTTTGCAAATAAACAGCTAAACACGAAGCCAAAACATTTGAAAGGTTATGCTCTCCAACAAGTTTTATTTTTTTCAGAGATAATAATTTTTCTTCTTTTTCATTATCATTAAAATATATGCAACCCCTTTTCACATAACAACCAACAACTTTCTTTTTTGTGCTAAAATAATAAATTTTTGCTTTGGTTTTAGGCTTGTTTTTCATTAAAAGTTCGTTATCAAAATTTAATATTAAAAAATCATCAGCTGTTTGATTTTTCACAATTTTGTTTTTACACCACATATATCTTTCTAATGTTTTATGTCTTTTTAAATGGTCAACTGAAAAATTTAAAATACACGCAATATGCGCATGAAAATCTTTCACACTTTCAAGTTGATAGCTTGAACACTCTAAAACCACAATGTCGTCTTTTTTCACAAGCTCACAAAAACTTGTTACAGGAATCCCCACATTGCCACCAAGAAAAACTTTTGATTTATAATTTCTCAATAGATAATTTATAAGAGTAACTGTCGTTGTTTTTCCGTTGGTTCCGGTCACTGCAATAATATCTCCTTTTGTATTTATTGCACCAAGTTCTAGTTCACCTAAAATATCAATCTTTCGTTTTCTAGCATCTTTAAAAAATTGCAAATCCAAACTCACTCCAGGACTTGACACAATAAAAGATAGACCCTTAAAAAGTCTATCTTTTTCAACTTCTTTTATTTCAAATTTTGAATTCAAAACTTCATCTCTTACAAACTCAACAGCATATCCTTTATTCTTCAAAAAATCGTATGCACTTCTACCACTTTTTCCACTTCCTGCAATCAAAACTTTCATTTTCCCTCTCTTTAGAGGATATTTAAAAGGATTGTAATTATACCAATAAATAAAGTTATAAGAAAATAACAAACAGTTATTCTTACTTCATGCACACCTTTCTTTTCAAAGTGATGATGAAGTGGCGCCATTAAAAATATCCTCTTTTTAGTTAGTTTATAATATGCCACCTGAATAATAACTGACACAGCAGAAAGCACGAACATTATCCCAATAATAGGAATATATAAAATCATTTTTGAGAACACTGCAATACTTGCAACCAAACTTCCAAGTGCAAGTGAACCTGTGTCTCCCATAAAAATTTTTGCTGGAAAACAATTAAATACCAAAAAACTTAATAATGCTCCACAAACCACACTTGAAAGCCTTGCCATATTTTTAACTTCAAGAAGTGCCTTTTCATCAAGACCAATAAAAATATTATTAGTCAAAACAAGCATTAAAATTGTAAACATAAACATATATGAAAATGTTGTTGAAGTCGCAAGACCATCAAGACCATCTGTTAAGTTCACAGCATTGGTGCAAGCAAGATAAACCACAGCAACCAAAAGAATTATCCACGGCCCAATATCCACCACAAAATTAGTAAATGGAATCACACATTCTCCACCAAGATAATTTGATTTATAAACAAACACACCAATTGCAATTGATATTACAAGTTGAAAAACTATTTTTTGATATGCACGAAGACCTAAATTTCTATTGAATTTAAATTTTAAAAAATCATCTAAAAAACCAACAAATCCATAAGCGAAAAATATGAGAATTGACATTTTTGCCAAACTGCTTTCTCCTTGAAAGCATATAAGCGAAACGATTGATATTGAAATTAAAAAAATTATTCCACCCATTGTTGGCGTTCCAGATTTTGATGAATGAGCTTCAACATAATTTAAAATAACTTGTTTAACTTTTTCTCGTTTAATCATTGAAATTATAAATGGAGAAATCAAAAGCGTAAACAAAAATCCCCAAACACAACACTCAACAATCAAACAATAATCTCTCATTTTTATCTCCTAAACTTTTCAATTTCTTCATAGTCACTATACGGCAATTTCACTCCATTTTCATCAAGATAATTTTCTGAACCCTTTCCAGCAATAATAAAGACATCACCAGAGCTTGCCATTTCAAATCCTTTTTTTATTGCTAAACTTCTGTCTAATTCAATTATATAATTTGAACCAATAATTCCTTTTTCAATATCACTTGCTATTTTTTTACGCGGCTCAAATCTTGGATTATCACTAGAAATTATCACAAAATCGGCATATTTTGATGAAATTTCGCCCATTTTTGCTCTTTTTTGCACTTCTCTATTTCCGCCACAACCAAATAAAATAATTATTTTTTTATCCTCTTTAAGTTCAATAGCTGCTTTTAAAAGATTCTCTATACCGTCTGGAGTATGCGCATAATCAATAATTACATTTATGCCATTTATTAAAAACAAATTAAATCTTCCATCAACAGCAGGCATTTTTTCAAATGCCTTTTTAATATCTAAAATATTAATTTCAAAATGATTTAAAACTGAAATTGCTGCAAGAGCATTTGACACATTAAATCTTCCAACCATATTAACTCTCATTAGATAAGAGTTATTAAAATAAAACTCTTGTTTGTTTTCTATTTGTTTTATTTTTGTTGCAAAATATGATGCTTTATCATTTATAGAGTATGTTTTATAAGGCACATTTATACGTTCTGACAATATTTTTGAGTATTTATCATCATTGTTTAAAATTGCAAATTTTGTATGTTTATTTGTAAACAATTTTTCTTTTGCAGCAAAATATTTTTCCATTGTTTTAAAATAATCTAAATGGTCTTCTGTTAAATTAGTAAATACTGCAACATCAAATTTAAATCCTTCAAGTTTAAGTAAATCTAAAGCGTGAGCTGAAACCTCCATACATACATACTCACATTTAGCTTTAACCATTTGAGCAAAATAATTATGCAGTTCAATTGGGTCAGGTGTTGTCATTTCACTATTATATTTTTTACCACAAATAAACACTCCATTTGTTCCTACAAGAGCAACTTTTTTACCCACAAACTCTAAAACACTTGCTATCATTGTAGTTATTGTTGTTTTTCCATTTGTTCCTGTCACACCAATAATTTTTAATTTTGATGCAGGATTCCCAAAAAATTCAGCCGATAAATAACTCATTGCCTCTCTTGCATTTTTCACAATAACTTGAGGTACTTTATATAGATTTGGAATTTCTTGTTCGGTAACAATTGCAATAGTTCCATTTCTTATTGCACTGTTCAAATAGTCAGTTCCATCAACTTTTGTTCCTCTTAAACAAAAAAATAAACCACCATTTTTCACTTCTGTATCTTTGTGATATAATCCAGAAATTTCAACATTTAAATTTCCAATGACCCTGCATTTATAATTTTTTATTAATTTAAATAATTTCATAAACTCCCCTTTATTCAAATTTTAAAAGTACAATATCACCATCTGCAACCATAACACCTGGTGCAGGAATTTGAGACGTAACATAATCTCCATCACCTTGAATTAAATAATCCAATCCTTTTTCTTTTAAATAACCTGCTGCATTAGTAAGCGTCATTCCTATAAGCGTATCAAGTTCAATAATTTTTTCATTTTGATTTCCCATTATACTTTTATTTATATCAACATCATTCTCAAGAATTTTTTTAAAAATATCACCAGCAATTGGAGCCGCAACAATGCCACCATAATACGCACCTTGAGGTTCATCAACCGTTACATAAACTAAATATTTTGGCTCATCAATAGGTGCAAATCCTATAAACGATGCAATATATTTCCCTTCAGCAATTGCGTTATTTTCATATTTTTGAGCAGTTCCTGTTTTGCCTCCAATAATGTTATAACCATCAACTTTTGCATATTTTCCACCACCTTTATCTACAACGGAAAACATCATTTCACGCATAATTCTACTTGTTTCAGGGCTAAAAATATTTTCTTTAATTGTAGCATTTCGTGTATAAACCAATTGTCCCGTTTCTGTATGAATATTTTTTATAAAATGTGGTTGATAAACAAATCCACCATTTATAACCGATGCCACACCAACCATCATATGAAGAGATGAGAGTGCTATTGTTTGGCCAAAACCCATACGTGCTAAATCTGGCGCAGTAACCAATGATTCAGGCATTAAAACTGCTGCAACTTCTCCAGGAAAATCAACTCCTATAGAACCTGTAAAACCTAATTTGTTGAGATAATCATAAAATCTGCGAAGTCCAATTTTTTGAATCAAATCCATAAAAACACAGTTGCAACTATTCATAAGCCCTTTTTCTAAAGACTGACTTCCATGACCCGTTCTTCTTGAACATCTAATTGTCACACCATTAATTATTCTAAAACCACCACAATAAAAATGATTCGTTTTTACAGCCACACCTTCTTCAAGAGCAATAGCAGTTACTATTGCCTTAAAGGTTGAACCTGGTTCAAAAGTATCTGTTATTGTTGAAGCTCTAGAAAGTGAATTTAAAGCAGAAATATCGTCTCTTGGTATATCATTTAAATTATAAGAAGGAAGTGTGCAAACTGCCAAAATTTCACCATTTCTAGGGTCTGTAACCATACAAGAAACCGATTTTGCACCTGTTTCAAGCATTGCTTGTTTCAGCCTATTTTCAACTATTTCTTGAATTTTAAAATCAATAGTTAAAGTTAAGTTTAGACCATTAATTGGATTCTCATAATAAGTTATTGAATTATCTAATGTTGTTCCTTTTAAATCAGCTTCAACAAGTTTTAATCCATCATTTCCCGCAAGATATGTATTGTAAAACGACTCAATCCCCGTTTGCCCCACATTATCACTTCCCACAAAGCCCAAAATTTGACACAACATTTCATCGTAGGTGTAATTTCTGCTAGTGTTTACCGTGAAACATATACCTTTTTGATATTTTTTTAAAATATTTTGCACTAATTTTTTTTCTATACTTGTCTTGATTTTTATTTCACTTTGAACCTTATTTGAAACCTTTTTAAAAACCTCATCATAATCAATATTCAAAGTTTCAGACAACACATTTGAAACAGCTTCTACATTTTCAACATCTGCACTTTTAACATACACATCATAAGTTGTATAACTTGATGCCAAAACAACACCATTTCGGTCAGTAATCAAGCCACGACTTGCAGAAAGTGGCAAATCACGAAGCCACTCTGTAAGTCCTTTTTTTATATAAAAATCATTATTTAAAACCTGTAAATAAAAAATTCTAAAACTAATTCCACAAACAAAAAAGGCCACCAGCACAATAAGTGCAAGTAACCTTTTTTTCATCGAATATAAACTATATTTAACTGCCATTTTCACCTCAAACCTTCTACAAATATCTTTTGTATCAGTTCGAGATTTTCACAGTCACAACATTACGCAGCAAATAAATTGCTGAAAAAATCACAAACATCATTAAACCAATTTGATGGCAGTTCTTCAATAACAGGTTCAGTATAAATTTCACCGTATTCAAGAACGGTTGTATTGGAATCAGTTGATTCAACAAAACCCGAATTTGAAGCCTCTCCCTTTAAATAACCATCATCAGTCATTTTATTATATTCACCCTTCAAGCTAGTTATGCTTGCTTGAAGTTCTTCAATTGTGATTTGCTTTTCTGCTAGCGATGCATTTATTCTTCCCGCGTTAACAAAATTAAATATTGAAACAAATAATAAAGCTGAAACAATAGTAATAAACATTGCGAGTATAATCTTCATTCTTGCTTGAAGATAAACTTTTGATTTGGTTTTTGTTAAAACTACTGCTTCTTGTTCTTTTTTAATCATAGGAGTTTGCATTGGAGAGAAAACTCTTTGTTCAGTTTTTTCTGTCTCAATATTTCTAACCCCTGAATTATATGAAGATTGTTCTTCATAATTTTGAGCTACTGAATAGTCATCTTGATAGCTATTATCACTTGCATAAGGATTATAGCTGGTTTGTGTTGGTTCTGTATAACTAGAAGGGTTATAAGTGCTTGTTGAAGAAGTTTCTTCTTCTGTGTCAGTTGTTGAAGTATAGTTATTAAACATACTAAATAAATCGTCATCAAACATATTTTAACCCTCCTTTATTTTTATAATTTTTCAATAACACGAAGCTTTGCTGGTGCAGACCTTGGATTTCTTTTAAGTTCTTCTTCAGTCGCATCAACAGGATGCTTTGTTACAAGTTTAACAACGGGCTTATGACCACAAACACAAATTGGAAAATCTGGTGGACAAATGCAACCGGTTGCAAGTTCTTTAAATTTTTGTTTTACAATTCTATCTTCAAGTGAGTGGAATGAAATTATTGCAAGCCTTCCACCTTTTTTAAGTTTTGAAATAGCTTTATCAATAAACTCTTTCAAAACATCTAATTCTTGATTCACCTCAATGCGAATAGCTTGGAATGTTCGTTGAACATTACTCTTTCCATCTTGACCACGATATCTAGGCACAGACTTAAGCACAATATCTTCAAGTTCTTTAGTTGTTGAAATTGCACCACTTTCTCTTTTTTTCACAATATGGCGAGCAATGCTTCTTGCAAATTTCTCTTCACCATAATCACGAATAACACGAGTGAGTTCTTCTTCACTGTATTCATTGACAAGTTCATATGCTGAAAATGACTTTGACTTATCCATTCTCATATCAAGTTTAGCGTCAAATCTAAATGAAAACCCACGCTCTGCCGCATCAATTTGATAAGAACTAACACCAATATCAACTAAAATTCCATCAACTTCTTCAAGTTCAAGTTCATCTAAAATGTCATCGATGTTTTTAAAGTTGTCGTGAACATAAGTCACATTATCAAAATCTTTAAGATTTGTTTTTGCAGCAGCAAGTGCCTCTTCATCTTGGTCAATTCCAACAAGTCTGTTAATTTTTGCTTTTTTTAAGATTTCTTTTGAGTGTCCTGCACCACCAAGTGTTCCATCAACATAAATTCCGTTTGGTTTTATGTTTAAAAGTTCAATGGTTGGCTCTAACAAAACCGGAATGTGTGAAAACTCTGTCATTTTTACACTCCAAATTTAGCAAGAACACTAAAATCACTTTCTTCATCATCAGCATCAAGTTTATCCCAAACTTCTTCTGCCCAAATTTCAACACGATTACCAACACCAACAAAAACCATATTTTTTTCAATGCCAGCGTGTTTAACAAGTTCTTTAGGAAGAAGAACTCTACCTTGATTATCCTCTTCTGCTTCAAAAGCTGATGACAAGAATTTACGGATTGGCTTTTGAGCTTCTTCATCAAAAAGTGGAAGACTTACCATCTTTTCATAAAGCGCAGAGAACTGCTCATTTGAAAATACAAATAAGTTTCCAGAGTTTCCTTTTGTGATAACAAAATTAGCTCCAAGTTCCGACTTAAATTTAGAAGGCATACGCATACGCTTTTTTGCATCAACAGAATGACGATAGGTGCCAATTAGCATAATGATAACCCTCCTTTTTAAGCTTATAAACTAATTATATTTGTTTAAGTTTTAAATTGCAACCAAAAATGACCACTTTTGACCACTTTTTTAACAAAGTTATTAACAATTTTGTTAAAAACTATGTAAATGCTGAAAATATCAGTGTTTATAAAGTGGTCAATTTTTCCTAAAAAATAGTGTTTTGGTCATTTTGACCATAAATTTGTTTCAAAAAAATCAAAAAGTGGTCACATGGTGGTCAAAAAAATTTGCACAAAAAAAGACGCTGTTTTTAAGCGTCTTTTTTTGTTATTCATAAAGTAAAATTGGGTCGTTTTTAATATGGTCACAAGAAGTGAAATAATATGTCACCCCGTTGATGGTTGAAACCAAATCACAGTTCACATAACCATGCAAATGACCAAACACAACTTTATCGACTCCATATTCTTCAAAGAGTTTAGTGAACTCACTTTGTTCTTTGTCAGTGTTATATGGTGGAAAGTGCATCATTGCAACAATTTTCGAATCAGTTTCACCTTTTAAAACTTTTGCTGACATAAGTGTTAACTTTAATCTTTCAACTTCTCTTTTATAAATCTTTAAGTCTTCAGGTTCAAGTTCTTTATCTTTTTCAGGAACAGTCCAACCACGAGTGCCACAAATGATATAATCATCAATTTTAATAGCATCATTTTGAATTGCCATAATTGATTCTGGCAAAATTTCTCGAACAGCAGAAATTGACTTCCACCAATATTCATGATTGCCTTTAATGATAATTTTCTTTCCTGGAAGTTCATCAATCCATTTAAGGTCAGCTTGCGCTTCTTCAAGTTTCATTGCCCAGCTTATATCACCAGCAATCAAAACCAAATCTTCACCAGTTACCTTTTGCTTCCAATTTGAAATTATTTTTTCAGTGTAACCCTCCCAATGTCCACCAAAAATATCCATTGGTTTATCACAAGAGTTAGACAAATGCAAATCACTTATTGCATAAATTTTCATATTATTCTCCATCTACAAATTGATAGATACGATTAACCAAACTGTCTTTACCATAAGAAGTTTCTGAACTAACAATATAAATGTTTTCAACACCAACTTTAAGTGTGCTTGCAATTGTTGTGAGTTTTGACATTCTTTCAGACTTTTTGATTTTGTCGTACTTTGTTGCTACTATTGTAACAGGAATATTGTTAAATGTTAAGTAATTTAACATTTGAATATCTTGAGCTGTTGGAGTGTGTCTTATATCAACCAAAAGAACTGCACAAGCAAGGTTTTGAGTTTTTTCAATGAAACCATCAATCATCTTTCCCCAGCGTTGTTGTTCAAGTTTGCTTGCTTCTGCGTAACCATAACCAGGAAGGTCAACCAAAATAAATTCTTTATTAAATAAGAAAAAGTTGATGAGTTTTGTCTTTCCTTGAGTTGAAGAAACTTTTGCAAGTTTTGAATTATTTGAAAGCATATTTATAATGCTAGACTTTCCCACATTACTTCTTCCAACAAGCAAAACTTCTGGAAGATTAAAACCTTCATAATTTTCTGAATCTGCTTGAGATTTTAAAAAAACAGCATTTTTTATCAATTTCATATCTAAATTCTCCCGTTTTTTATTAAAAATTAACCATTTTTGCGTTTTTTAAAGTGGTTGTTATTTTTAATTTACTATACGCTTAACATTTTAACACGAATTTTTCAAAAAATCAATAGTTATTAAAAAAACACCACCAAATTTATTTTTTTAAATAAATTTTGGCAGTGTTTTTTTATTTTATTATGCTGTCACTGTTTCTTCGGTTTCGGTTTTTTGTTCTTTATATATAACTGTTTGTGTTACCTTTGAATCGTCTTTTTCATCGACATCCATAACAATTTTTTTGATATTTTCTTTATTGCTTGGTGTTTCATACATAACAGGAAGCATTGTTGTTTCAACTATTGTTCGAAGACCTCTCGCCCCTGTTTTGAGTTCAATTGCCCTTTTTGCAAAGTTCAAAATTGCTTCGTTTGTAAACTCTAACTTAACGCCATCCATTTCAAACAATTTCTTATATTGTTTAACAAGAGCATTTCTTGGTTCTGTTAAAATTTTCTTTAATGCTTTTTCATCAAGTTCTTGAAGTGTTACAGTGATTGGAACACGACCAATAAATTCTGGAATCAAACCAAATTTAATAAGGTCATGAGGTTCAACTTTTGAAAGCACTTCATCATCTTTGATTTGTGATTTTGATTTAACATTTCCACCAAAACCAAGACTTGCATTTTCTGTTCTCTTTTTAATGATATCGTTAAGGCCAACAAATGCACCACCCAAAATAAACAAAATGTTTGTGGTGTCAATTTGCAAACATTCTTGATTTGGATGTTTTCTTCCACCTTGTGGAGGAACATTTGCAACTGTTCCCTCTAAAATCTTTAAAAGTGATTGTTGAACACCTTCACCAGAAACATCTCTTGTGATTGACATATTTTCAGACTTTCTTGCAATCTTGTCAATTTCATCAATATAGATGATTCCCTTTTCGGCTTTCTTGATATCAAAACTTGCGTTTTGAATGAGTTTTAATAAAATGTTTTCAACATCATCACCAACATAACCAGCCTCAGTGAGAGTTGTTGCATCAGCTGAAGCAAATGGAACATCAAGAATTTTTGCAAGTGTTTTTGCAATTAAAGTTTTTCCTGAACCGGTTGGTCCAAGCATTAAAACATTGCTCTTTTCAAGTTCAACGTCTTCAAAAATTTTAGTTTTTGCTTCGCCTTGCTTTGCAAGTTCTTCGTTCTTTTGGCGTTTTGAAATAAAATAATTAATTCTTTTGTAGTGGTTATAAACCGCAACTGAAAGCACTTCTTTTGCCTTGTCTTGACCAATAATATATTCATCAAGTTCTTTTTTGATTTTTTCAGGTGGCAAAAGGTCAAAAACTTTTTCTTTTGTTCTTTTTCTTTCTTCAGCGTCTAAAATCTCTCTGCAAATTCTAATGCAATCGTTACAAATTCCAACGCTTCCGTTTGGGTTTTCAACAATTTCTTTAAACGCACCACGAGGTCTTCCACAAAAAGAACAATTTCCATTTCTTTTTGGCTGTTCATTGTTGGTGTTTGGTGTTTGATTGTCGTCCATAAATTCTCCTTAAAATAAAATCAAGATATGCAAAAAAACAAATCGTCTTTTGTATATCTTGACAAACATTATCTTTTTGCGTAAATCTCGTCGATAAGACCATATTTTTTAGCTTCTTCAGCAGACATAAAGTTATCTCTGTCAGTATCTTTTTCAATGGTCTCAATAGGCATACCTGTGTTTTCTGACAAGATTCTGTTTATTGTCTTTTTGGTTTTTTCCATATGTGCAGCGTGAATTTTGATATCACTTGCTTGACCTTGGAAACCTCCAAGTGGCTGATGAATCATCACTTCTGAATTTGAAAGAGCAAATCTCTTTCCTTTTGCACCACTAGAAAGAAGTATTGCTGCCATTGATGCAGCCATACCGATACAAACAGTTCTAACATCACATCTAATATAGTTCATTGTGTCATAAATTGCCATACCAGCAACCACGCTTCCACCTGGACTATTGATGTATAAAGTGATATCTTTATCTGAATCTTTACCCTCTAAATACACAAGTTGTGCAATCACAAGGTTTGCAGATTGGTCATTAATTTCACCTGTTAAAAAAATGATTCTATCTTCTAAAAGTCTTGAATAAATGTCGTAAGACCTCTCTCCTCGGTTGGTTTGTTCAACAACCATAGGAATAAGCATATCTTTTTCGTTCATAATACGCTCCTAAATGTTTATAAATTTAAGTTTTTACAATAAATATTTTTTTAGTCAATTAAAAGTGCAATTATAAGCAAAATCTCACAATTAATTATATTTGTGAAACCCTGCGATTATTATTGCACTTTAAATTTTTTAATTAGTCAATATTGTTCTTTTGTTTTAAAAGTTTAATAACTTTGTCTGAAACAATGTTGTTTTCAATAACATCTCTTTGATTTGGAGTCATTGTCTTTTTAAGTTCTTCAGTAGTCTTTTTCATTTTTTCAGCAAGTTCAGCAAGTTTTGCATCAACTTCTGCTTCTTCTGCTTTAAGATTTTCTGATTTAACAAGTTCACCTAAAACAAGGCTTGTTCTGATTTGTTTTTCAGTGTCTGCTTCTCTTGATTTTCTGAACTCTTCATCTGTTGTGTTCATATAAGCAAGATACATTTCATAACTCATACCTTGTGCAGCAAGAGCTCTCTTTGTTTCTTCAATTCCACGAGCAATTTGGTTTGTAACCATACACTTTGGAATTTCAACAGTTGCATTTTTTACAAATGCATCAACAAGTGCGTTATCAAGTTCTTTTTCTGCATTTGCTTCTTTTTCTGCTTTGATTTTTTCTTTTGTATCTTTCTTAAGTTCAGCAAGTGTGTTAAATTCGCTAACTTCTGCAGCAAATTTATCATCAATTTCTGGAATTTGTTTTTCACGAATAGCAAGAACCTTAACAGCAAAAACTGCAGGCTTTCCAGCAAGTTCTTTTGCGTGGTATGCATCTGGGAATGTTACATTGATATCTTTTTGTTCATCAATTGTCATACCAACAACTTGTTCTTCGAAACCAGCAATAAATGAATGGCTTCCAAGTTCAAGTTCAAAATCTTTAGCAGTGCCACCTTCAAAAGCAACACCATTCATTGAACCAGCAAAGTCAATGTTTACAAGGTCACCCATTTTAGCAGGTTTATCTGTAACATCAACATATCTTGCTTGTTTGTTTTGCAATTCAACAATTTTTTCATCAACTTCTTTTTCAGAAACTGAAACTTTTGATTTTTTAACGTTAAGACCTTCAAGGCTTCCAAGTGTAACTTCTGGAAGAAGTGTTACTGTTGCAACCCATTCAACACCATCTTTAGAAACTGATTTAACTGAAATTTCAGGATAATCAACTGCTTGAACATCTGTTTCTTTTTCTAAAAATTCAAAGAATGAATCATCGCAAACTGCGTTTAATGCATCTTCATAGAATAAAAATTCACCATAAGTTTTTTCTAAAACTTTTCTAGGAATTTTGCCTTGTCTAAAACCATCAAGTTTATATTTTCCTTTGTTTTTTTGGTAAGCTTTTTCAATTTCTGCTTCCCATTCACCAGCGTTTAATTTGAATTCAACGGTAAGTTTTCCGTCTTTCTTTTCACCAATTTTGTATGTCATTATAATTCTCCTTAATAATTAACTAACATTCTTATTTTAATGAATATCTCTCATTTTGTCAAGATTTATATCTCATTTAGCCCCTTTAACCAACAAAAAAACTGCGACTTAACGCAGTTTTTAATTCTTAATATAAAATTAACATCACAAATGTAAAAATAAAGGCTAATGCTGAAAGCACTAAATAAACAATTGAAAGTGTTTTCTTTTTTGTGTCATTCTCATCAGTTTTTTCACCTTCGACATTTTCTTCAACCATTTCAGCCTGATGTTTTTTTGAAAATGTTATATAAACTTTGATTGATAAAACAACTGTCAAAATTAAGAAACACACGGTGTACATAATTATTGAATATTTCATAACAGCAACGCTTCCGGTAAATTGAAAAATTAAAACCAAAACAGTTGCAATTATTGCCGAAACAAAACTTGAAATGTCTAATGTTTTTAAAATATCTTTCTTATTCATAAACAGCACCTATTATAAAATTATACCTGTAATAATCATAACCACTGCAACAGCCCAAACAACCCACATCCAGATTTTTCTTCTGTGAGAAATATAAACTGCTGAAAGCAAGCAAAGAACTGCCCAGCCAATCGCATTTGCAATTGTTTGCATAGCACCTGTTATTGATGATGAAAGCCCAAATTTAGCCAAAATCATAGCGATAAATAATGCTAAACCACCAATACAAACCGCTGCATAAGATAAAATGTTTAAAATATAGCCGAATGAAAAACCTCTTTTTGAAGATGAGATGTGTGATGTTGTTGTTTTTTGTGTGCTTTTTGCACTTGTATTTGTTGCCATAATAAAAACCTCCTTATTTGCAATTTTATTATATAATTTATAAAAAATTCAAGTCAATGATAATTTTATCGATTTTTAAGTTTATTTAAAATCTTTGTGAAATATTCAGGAATATCACATTCAAAAGTCATTCTTTTTCTAGATGTTGGATGAGTGAGTTCAAGTTTATAAGCATGAAGAAGTTGCCCATTTAAATTAAACTTTTGATTTTTTATTCCATAAGTTTTATCACCAACAATTGGGTGCCCTAAATGTTTTGAATGAACCCTAATTTGGTGTGTTCTGCCGGTTTCTAAAATAAATTCAACCAAACAGTAATCGCCAAATCTTTCAATCACTTTGAAGTTAGTTATCGCCTTTTTGCCATCTTCAACAACAGCCATCATTTTTCTGTCTTGAGGGTTTCTTCCAATAAATGTTTCAATTCTTCCCTCATCAGTTTTAAGGTTACCTTCTAAAAGTGCTAAATAGTGCCTAAAGCAACTGTGCTCTGCAATTTGTCCAGCCAAACTTTCGTGTGCTTTATCATTTTTTGCAACAACCAAAAGTCCTGAAGTGTCTTTATCAATTCTGTGAACAATGCCTGGTCTAATCTTGTTTGAACCTTGGCTTAAATTTTCAAAGTGATATAAAAGTGCATTGACAAGCGTGTGATTATAAGCCCCTGGTGCTGGATGCACAACCATTCCCTGTGGTTTGTTTATGATTGCAAAATCATCATCTTCATAAACAATATCAAGTGGAATATTTTCTGCTTCAGCATTGATTTCAAGAATTTCTTTTGAAAATGAAAGTGTTATAACATCTCCATTTTTAACCAAGAAACCTGCTTTTCTCTTTTCCCCATTAACAAGCGCTCTTCCTCCATCAATTTGAAGTTTAATTTGTGACCTGCTCCAATCAACTTCATCTGAAAGAAAAACATCAAGTCTTGTTTTTTCTTCTAAATCTTCCACAACCAACTCTGTGTTTAATTCAATCATTCTTCTTCCTTTAAATCGTTTGTTTTTTCTTCTTTTTTGTCTTCTTTCTTAAATGTATCAATAATCATAAAAACGCAAAAAACTGCAACTGCGACCACAATAATGGCATCAGCAACATTAAAAATGGCAAAATTTAGGAATTTTAAGTAAATAAAATCACGAACACCTTTGAAGAATATTCTGTCAATTAAATTGCCGATTGTACCACCCAAAATAAGCCCTAAACAAACTTTATAACGCATTTTATTTAAGAATTTTTTGCTTAAAATTAAATATGCTAAAGCAAGTGCAGCAAGCGAAGTTATCACTATAAAAACAGCACTGTTGCCTTCAAACATAGAAAAAGCAACACCCGTGTTTAAGGTGCTTTTAAACCACAATAAGTCACCTAAAACAACTTTTGTGGCTGTTCCATAAATTAAAAATTTTGTTAATTGGTCAACCCCAACAGCAACAAGTGCAAGGGCAAAACCTATAATCACCATCATACCATAATTTTAGCATAGCAATAAAAAAAAGACAAGATATAATAATACCTTGTCTTTTTTAATTCAAGAAAATTGTCAGAAATTAAACTATTTCTTTTCTCCACCATTCTTTCTTTCTTCTTTAATTGCATCAATCTCTTTTTTGAGTTCAGCATCGGTTGGATTAGGTTTCTTTTTTGCTTTAAGTCTCTTACGAGCCTCTTTTTCAATTTCTGCTTGAGCTTTATCGTATGTTTTTGTGTCATACTGATAAGCACTTTGTTTTTCTCTTTGTCTATATGCTTTAGATTCAGCTTTAAGTTGTTCTTTTGGTTTTGTGGTTTGTGTAGCCCATCTTTCTTGGAATTTTTGTTCACCCTCAAGTTTAGCTTTACGTTGTTGAAGTTCTTGATATTTTTTAAGGTTAGAACCATCAACACCTTGTTTTTTGATTGCTTCAAGTTGAGTTTCAATAAGCTTTAATTGAGTGTCACGGTCTGCTTCACCACCTCTAGTTTTAGCCAAAATCTTACTACCACTTCTAGTTCCAGCTTTATTTCTGTTTCTATACATATCATAATGCGCTTGACGTTGTGCATCATATTTTGCCTTTGTATCAGCATAATCTGTCATAACTTGTCTAGCACTATCAAGTTGCGAACCAGCTTGATTATATTTTGCAAGTTGACGTCTTTGTTTTGCACTTAAGTTTGAAGGGTCTGATACATCTTCAGGTCTAATACCATTCTTTCCAAGTTTTTTAGCCATTCGAGCTTGAGTTCTCTCATTGCTTTTCATATACATTCTTTGAGATATTTTTGAACCTGAAGTAAACTTCTGTCTAATCTTCTTCTGTTTTTCAGCTTCTTTTGCAGCAGCTGCTTTACCCTTCTTTCTTTCTTTTGATTCAGCTTTTCTTTCTTGTGCAACCTGCTTGTCTTTTCCTTTTGCATGAGCCGCTTCAAATTGTTCAACTTTAGCAGTGTACATATTAAGCTCATTTTGTTCTCCAGCTGTAAGTGCTCCAGCACCTTGTTTCTTTTGGAGTTTAGTCATTTCTTTTTTAGCTTTTGCGTAATCTTTTTTCTCACCCAAAGCATCTTCTGTTTTTGCAAGTTTTTTCTCTTGACGTGCAAGTGACTTTTCTTCTTCAGGAGTGATTGTTCCAAGAGTTTGTTTTCTCTTTAAATTCTTAACAATTGCCTTTTGACGCTTTTTGGCTTTTTTGAGTTGACGTTTTGATTTGTGAGAAACATCTGCAGCTTCACCGGTTTCTTCACCATTTTCATCGTGTTCCATATCTTCATCATCTCTTGAAGATTCATCAAGACCAGATTCTTCTGCGTCTTTTTTCTTTTCATCTTCTGCTTCTCTGTTACCTCTTGGGTCTTTAAGAGCAGCTGAATAAGATGATTGAGCTTCAAGCATTTTATTGAATGAATCTTCAACATCTTTAGCTCTTTCTTCTGGTGTCATATCTCTTTCTTTTCCAGGATTCTTTTCATCTGGAACCTTTTTACCACCAGCCATAGACTCTTTCAAGTTTGCCATTGCATCTTTTTGAGCATTTTTCTTTTCATTAAGATTCTTTTTATCCTTTGCGGCATCAACCAGCGCACTTCCGGGAACGAAACTCTTGGCTTTCTTTTTCATTTGGTCCATTTTATCTTTCGTTTTCTGCTTGATACGCGCTCTTGCTTGGTCTCTTGCTTTTTTATTAGGGCTAATTGCAAGGAACATATCCCACAAACTTTTGAAGAAACCACTACCTTCTGAAGCAACCGTTGTAATAACACTCATTACAACTCTAAATGCTTTTGCAAATGTTTCAATTGGGTTGATACCCTTAACATTAGCAGCACCAACAATTTGCGAAATTGTTTCAGGAAGTGTTTCAAGAAGTGTGAATGCAACAAGTTCAAATAAAATAACACAAATTAAATTTAAGAATCCTGCTAAAAATTCTAAACTTATTGGAATTATTCCACCCAGCGAGAATAAGTTTTTGAATCGCATCAGCGGTTTTGAAAGTGCAATTTCAGCAGCTGTAAACACTTCAAGATTTGAAATTATTGGGAATAACATTAAAACAAAGTTTAAACCAAGTATCAAACCATACGTTGAGAATAACCTTCCAACATAGGTTCGAGTCCATTGCTGATAACCGGCCTCATCTATTGGAATCGTAGCACACGCCGTTGGATAAATAATTATCGTCAGGAACAGTTCATAACCACGATTAATAAGAACAAATATTGATGTGAAAACAATCTTCAATAAAAGAAGTGAACCCATTACAAGAACAATCATATTGATTTTTCTTGGAATAAATACATTTTCTAGTTTTAAACCAAACAAACCAATTTGTTCAGTTCCTTCTGCACCTGAACCAGAACGAATTGCGTTGCTAGCCCCGTTAACAATGCCTCCTAAAAAGCTAGTAAAGCTATCTTCAAACATATAGCTCAAGCTTAAAGTTCCTGAAGCTAAATTGTTAACAATGACTTCCTCATAAGAGTATGCTGTTACAACCTGTTCCGTATCAATATTTGCATCGACTTTTGGATTTAATAAAGCAGTTAACTTTTGGAAGAATTTTGCAAGACCACTTTTCTTTTCTTCGGCTTTCATTCCACCTGTACCGACAGCATTAGGGTCACCAACGGTAACAGTAATCAAATTATGTCTATAAAATTGAATTTCTGCACCATCTTCTGTTTGTCTAATTGCTGTTGGATAAGTTGATTCGCTAAATATACCTTTTGCAGCAATAATTTGATTCATTTGAATAAATTCAGAAGAAAAACCTGATTCTTCACCTGAAGCAAAACCTATTGTTAAAGGATAATAGTAAAAATGTTTTACATCTCCTGCACCTGTCCAAACTTTAGCTTCTTTACCAATACACATTATATATTTTGCACCTGCAAGCTCATCTGTCGCACCACGAACGTGGTTATATTGAATATCCATTTTTCTTGTTGGATTAGAGCTGTCATCTGCATCATAATATGTGCTTTCAAACCTAATAAGACGCCAACTATCTTTTTTGAATACGTCTATAAGTGAAGTGAATGTGCTTCGAATTTCTGTGTTTGGATTCGTTACCGGTCTTGTTACAATTTGTTTTAAATCGCCATCTAAAAATTTGATATCAAACATACGAATAACAGAGCCAAATAAGTTTTCATCGCCAACATCAGCAACACTATCAAGCATTTCTTGAACAGTTTTAAAATATGCCTTATTTCCTGTGTTAATACAGAAATCTATAACATCGGCCATAACGTAATATTCTGGCCTATATGCTAAAATCTTTTTAAAAGCATTAACCCCCTCAACTGAACCGGTTGGGCTGAATGCATCTGGGTGTCTATCATAATAGTTATAATAGACTTTTGCCCTATCTGCAGCAGAACCTGTTGAAGAATAAGTATCATTTAAAAGTCTGAAATCAGTAAATGCTCCATCGTTGAATTCTTTATAATTAGTAAAAATTATATTTTCAACAGAGCCGACATACTCTCTAAATTCATCGGTTAAAGGTTTGTCTTTATAATATTCCACCATTTCTAATTGTTTGGTGAAATCAAATGTCATTGGAATTTTCAGTCCATTCTGCGCATATGTTCGATATGCACTTGCCGACGTCGCGGAGGCTGAAAACAACTGTGCACTCAAACTGTTTGAGTTTGTCGTGTTCGTAGCATTATACAGCGCTTTTAAAATTGTATTAGATGCCACAATACCAATAATTGCAAGCATTGGAGTAATAATTAAAAGCACAAAAGCTCTCAATGTTTTTGCCACAACACCTTTGATGTCTGCTGGACTTTTGTTTTTTAATGATTCAAAAGATGTCTTGATAACTGCGAGTATTGCAAAGAATATAATAAGCGCAATCGCAAGACCAATTAAGTTTTTGATGATTGGAGTTATTGTATCTGTTGCAGTAAACAGCAAGTTAAATACAAAGTCTGACTCTTTTGAAACCATTGTTTGAAGAGAATCATATTTCATTTCAAGACCGCAAAGCTGTCTTATAAATGAAAATAATATGTCTAATATAAAAAGCATCCATTTAGAAACAAAATAGAATATCTTTGACAAGAAGTTAAAGACTGCATCTATAAGTTTGCTAAAACCAGAAGCTCCACATATAAATGAAGAACCGCCAGAGAAAATAGATGAAGCTATCTTCACCATTAAATTCGGTATTTTTGTAACAGAACTAATAAAATTCATCTACTTTCTCTCCGGTACTATTTTTTATTTTTTCTTTTTTCCGCCGCCTTTTTTGGCTTTTGGTTTTTTCGGTGCCTTTGGCTTCTTTGCTGCGCCGCCTCCACCGCCGCCAGATGATTTAGGTTCTTCGAACATAGGACCCGTTCCTAGCGTTGTCTTTAAGAATTTGTTTGCATTATTTGCACTATTTTGACGTTTTTGTTCACGTTGACCTTTTTCAGTGTTAGCAAATTGTTTAGACATCTTTTTAGCAACTTCTGGAGACATTCCATTTGCAATAGCAGATTTTTCAAGACCTTTTGCCTTAATGTCAGTTGCAAGGTTCTGACCTTTTTGAATCATACCAGCAACCATTTGTCCACCAGGAATGAAGTTCTTTGCACTCTGCATTGCAAAGTCTTTAAGTTGCGTTAATGCCTGTCCACTAGCAATACCTGAAACAGCATCATAAATTTCTCTAACTTCTGTAACCATCTTCTTAATGTCGGCAAATACTTCACCAGACATATTTGTTGAGAATGCTTTTGAAGATTTTCCACAAGTAACAATGTTTACAAGAAGGTCTGCAGAGGTTTCAATTGTTCCTGCCGCAGCAACTACATAAACATAAGTTATGAGTGAGTTGATACTGCTTGCTGAAAGAATTGATGTAAGACCCCCAACTCTTCCAAGAGCTTGCATTGTTGCATCTGAAACAAAGTTCATACCCATTACAGTTGAAACGAGTATGTAATAGATATTAAATGCTATCATATATCCAAATACATGCAGCAACGTATCGGATAAGTTATTTTTCCAAGTGTCAAATATTTTGTTACCCTTTCCACTTTGGTCAGGATTGATTGCCATTGTTGAAATAACAACCGGTCCTGCAAGAATCAATAATATCAAGTCTAACACTCTTCTTAAAACTTGAGCGGTAGCTTTGAATAATATTGGTATAAGTGTTGCAAAACCAAGCATAAACATAAAGTATTGTTTGATTTCAAGTGTATAGAATGCTGAAAATTTATCAAGAACCATGATAGAGTCAAAATTATCAGGGTCAGACACTGTATAAGCATCTTCAATCTGAATAAATTTAGCATCATAGCCAGCTTTTATAGCATATTCCATACTTGTGCTTCCAGCAAACATTGCCATACTGTCGGCACTCTTTGGTTTTGCATAACTCAAATCAACATATTTGGTATATCCAACTGTAGTAACTTCAGCAGACTTTCTGGTTCTAGCCAAAGCATCTTCGCTTAAGCTCCCCGATGTTGTGATGCTGGTTCGATAATAAATAATTTCATTATCAACCATCTTAATTGCGGTTGGATAACCAACGGCATCAATAACACCTTTCGCGATAATTGGATAAGCATTATCAGTGTGATAATATTTTGTTTTAAAGTCTATACCATAATCTCTAATATAGTCCCAAACTTTATTATCACCTGTGATTTGTGTTTTGTCAGACCTACCCATAATAGGATAATATTTACCTTCTGCCTCATCATATGTGGTCAAGACAAATACATCACCTGTTTCTTCATCATAGTTTCCATTTCTGTCATATAAATTGTCATACTCAAGACCAACAAGTTCTTCAATAGGACGATTTTCAACACCAGCCAAATGTAAAACAATATCTTTTGTTGCAACATCTGTATCAAATGATGAATAAATTGGAGCATTAGCAACTTCACCTAGACTGTTTGTGAATGTATGATTCATTACACCACTAACATTCTTTAAATATAATGTGCTAATTGAAGTGCCTGCATCAATAATTTTTGTTCCATTGTGATAAGTGTGATTAAATTGTGCATTAACCAAATAGAACAAAGTGATATATCTGTTTTGGTTTTCAAGGTCTGATTCTGTTGGGTTCTTTTGATAGTCAGAAAGTGCTTGCATCAAAATTTGTCTAAATTGCTTGAAGTTGATATCATCAAGATTAACTGCATTTTCAGAAACACTTTCACCTTCTTCTTCAGTAACAATTAAATAAGAAATTGTCTTCTTGAATATTTTATGAATACGAGCTGATTTGAAATCAGTTCCATCATTATAATATCCTTCTGCTGAATAAAATGCATCATCTGCAACTAAATCCAAATATTTCTTAATGGCTTGACGTTTAAATGCACTTGTCATTTCGTATTCTGTGCCACCAATAATAATTATAGGACAAGATGAAGAACCCAATGCTACCCTACCATTATCATCTAATTTATAATTAGTTCCTTCAAGGTAGTGTGCTAAAGCATAAACATCATTAATTGCACAACCTAAATTATCAAGTGTTTGAACAGTGTCACCAAAAGTCAATCTTAAAAGTGTATCTGCCGACAAATCACTATCAATTAAATAATTAATGATTATGTGCTCCAATGTCTTTAAACCGTTGCTTGCACCATACTCTCCATCGTTAACTAAATCAGTCAACAATATTCCATCACCAACGTTATTAGACAAGTCATTCATATTACTTAAATAATAAAGTCTAGATGTATAGTTAGCAAGTTCTGATGCAAATGTACGAAGTTCAGTCCAAACATTAAGTTTTGTTTTGAGTGATTTTGTTGATGAATCATAAACTCTATAACTTTCAACAAAACCATTATATTCTGAATTTGTATAGCTTGCAGGAACACCATATTTTGCAAGGAATGAACCACCATAAACATATTCAGCAAGTCTTTCAGGTGAAGCAGTTGACTTCATTGTGTAAGACCTGTTTTCAAATGAGAATGTATAACCATCAGTAACATAGTTCTTACCAAATTGAGCAAGAGTGAATGTTATACAGGTTTTATTGATGATATCAAGTGTTCTTTGACTTGAAAGATAATTTCCAAGAGCATCATAAAGGTCTAAAAGTTCAGTATATGCTTTTGAGAATCTTCCATCTTTATATTGAGGATCTTTATAACCAATATTAATGCCGTCAACAACATAATACTCACCTGGATTTAACTTCATAACCTCTTTGAGTGCTGTTGATAAAACAGAAATATCATTATAAATAGAGTTCAATCTTTGCCAAGCATCAACATTTTCATATTTGTTATAACCAACAAGATTTTTATATTTAAGTGAAGAATTACCACTTTCAGAAGCATTTAAGATTTCTTTAATTTCTGTAAGGTCATTTTTTGCAAGTAATGATGACTTGTAAATAATATTGTGATACGCTCTCTTCGCATCAGTAAATTGACTTCCAGAAAAACTAAATGTATCTTCTAAAACATTCCAAGAAGTAATCATTGCATCACTTACTAAATCTTTCAATTTATCCCAAAGTGAGCCTTCTTCTTCCATATCAATTTGGTCTAAATCAGGAATGTAAATTCCAAGAGCTGCTTTTGTTACAGATTTCTTTGTTTTTGTTCTTTGCTTAATATAATCATTATAATCTGGAATATAACCTGAAGCAGCATCAGTGCTTACAGTGTCTGAATATATCCATCTCTTCATTTCACCTGTGATATATTCATAATATATATCCAAATAAATAGGATTAGACTTGTTTTCTTGGTCAAGAGTTTGTCTTATTGACCAATAAGCATCAAGCATAAAGCAATAATAACCATCTGTGTTAAGGTCGCTAACTCTTCCACCTTTTAAATAAATTTGTTCATATTTTTTATTTAATTCTTTTACTACTTTAGAGAAGTTGTTAGCATTTCCTAAAACTTTTTTTGCACCAGCTGAATCAACAACTTTGTTTCTATCAGCAGATGAAATCATAGATATATCATAAGTTGATGATAAACTTGAATAAGTAACATTTTCACCATATAAACCTTTGAGGGTTTTTTCAAAGTTAAATGTAAATGTTGGATTTGAGTTTCCTGTGAAACTATTTTCATAAACACAAAGTTCATGGAATGAAGAATATTTAAATGCGGTAACAGAACCACCATCTTCGCTACCTAAAGATTTAATATAATCTAAATAAGCAGCATAATCTCCACTAGCACTAGCAAGAGCATCTAAAATTGTGTATTGTGAATAAACACGAGTGGCAATTTTATAGAAGTACTCTCCCATATCTGAACCAAGTAAGAGTGTTGATAGGTATGCTTTATAAATGCTTACATAGAAACTATCAACTTGACCGTCAACAATTTTTTCACCACGCTCTAAAGCAATATCTTCAAGAACAGGCAAGAACATATTGTTGAACATTTCAATAAATACAGTTCCTTGCATTGAAAGGTCATTATATTCTTCTTCTCCAAGCATTGAAAGCATTAAAGACCTAATAACATTTTCATCAAATACAGGTGTGTATTCGTATGCTCTATCTACTGCAACATCTGTGTTCTCTTTTGCAACTGAAACAAAGAATTCAGAAAGAACTAAACCAGCAGCAGTAATATTTGCGGAATTTCCTTCAGTAACAAATTCCCCTGATGATTGAGCTGAAGTAAATTCGCCAAGCATATCAAGCCAACCATCTGTGGCAATAAGAGTTGCCCAGTTAAGGTCAGGATAGATAACCTGCATATCATTCATAAGCTTTTGTGGCCAGTTAACTTGTCTAACAATGTTTGTAATAACATAGTTATCACCACAATTAAGCTGTTTGATATTAATGTTATATTGTTGAATAATGTTAGTGTTTTGTGTCATAAATGTAACAACATCGTTTTTGCTAAACAAAATACTTTCTGGAGTTTTTGAATAGTCTAATGTGTTAACATTACTCATTGACACATAATAATCTGTTGATTCATAAAGAGTTTTGATATTAAATGACTTATCAGAACCTAATGAAACCAAGTTATTAACAGTTGAAACAGAACCAACTGCTGTTTTTAATGTTTTGCTTGCTCTAATTCTTGAAATATCAGTTTCATTGAAAACACTTTCATCATTATCTGTATAACCAATATTTAACAAGTTATAATAGTTACCATTAATTTCAATTACAGCTTCATTTGGTTCTTCAAAAATTGGAAGATAACTTTCAATTCTTAAATCTTTAAATTCAACACCTTCAAAATAGTTGTGTCGAACAGCTGTATTTGAATATTCATAAACGATAATAAAGTCAAGCCATGTCCAAGTTGACCTATTATTAATGTCAAAACCTGAACTTAAAGCAATATTAATTGCTTTTGTGGTTGTTGCATTTCCTTTCTTGATTTTTGAAATTGTTACACTTGAAACATTTTGAAGTGCATCAATAACTGAATAATTGCTTAATGTAAAGTAATAATAATTATCAAAAATGAAATCGTTTGAATTCATTGCAACATTTTTTGGAAGACTGATGTCATTAAGAACTGTTATATCTGGATATCCAGCAATTCCTGGAACAACACCTGTTGGGTCTGATGAAATTTCAAATGTTACGGGACCAACACCCATAGCAAATGCATCATCTCTTCCAAGTCCAACTAATTGTCTTGAATAGCAAAGTTGGAAAATTTCTGCATCAACAGCAAGAATTGTTTGATTGTTTCTTGGTTTAACGCCAATGAAATAAATTTCTTTATATTCAGTGTTTCCAAATTCATCTTCATCAATAAATTTCCAGTATTTTCCAGGAACATAACCTTGTGCAGTTAAATCATTGAAGTTTTCAATTGCATTATCAGGGTCATATCTGAAATATTCTGGATATTTATAGAACATATAGAAAAGAATATAATCTGAAAGTTGCCAAGTGTCATAATCATCAAGTTTAAAACCTTCAGAGAAACCTAACTCAACATCATTATTAGCTGGTGGAGGTGTATCCCCTGGTTCCGGAATTGAAACCGGTTCATCATCACTATAGATAAGTGCTTCATATCCATCTGTATTTGAATTGAAATATGAACTTAATTTTTGAGTTCTATCAGTAATTGTACCGCCTGTATCTGCTGGTAAATTAATTTTATTATAGATTGTATTAACTTCTGCTGTTGTTAATAATCCAAGTTTTGAAAGATTTAAATATCTTCCATTGACAATAACATAAGCACTATTGCCATAAATATGAATATTTGACCTTATAACATATTGAGCTGAACTGTTTTTGGTTATAGCAATGATAGTATCAAACAATGTCCAATCAGCAACCCCCTCATCGCCTTGAAAATTATAAGTATAATATCCATTTGTTATACCATTTTTAATTGTAGCATCACCTAAACCATAAACAGTGTTAGCTGATGAGCCAGAGTCATCAACAATAAAGTAAAACTCTAAATCAATTGCAGAATCAACAGTTATATATCTAATTGAACCTGTCTCTACGCCCATTAATTTATAAGCGATAATTCCTATTGGGCTATAACTGTTATCATAATTTTTCAAATTATAAGAAACAGTTGTTGATGTAAATGAAGTTGTCAACGCAGCAGTATAACCGACATTTGTTCCAACTTTAATGTAATAAGTCTTAACCCCATCGGTAACTTGAATATATCTATTTCCAAGTGCATCAAGATAAATTGTTTGAGAACCGCTAATAGATGATTCACCTGACAAACTATGATACAAAATGTTTAAATAATTCCAAGTTGCAGCATTTGAAAGATTAAATGAAGAAAGACCTGAAATTGATGTTTTATAGTTTACTGCCTTTTTGTCATAACTTTCATAAATTGCTTTAATTGAATTATTAAATACAGGAGTATAATCAGTTGCAAGTGTAGAATCTTTAATATAGATGTAATTGAGCATCATTTCATATTTTGAAGATGCAACGTCTCTCAAATATTTTGTATCAGTGTTGCCTGATTCAAAATATCCTTCACCAATATTAGTGATATCAATATAAACATCAATTGTTTCTCCGTTAACAATTCCGTTATAGTGGAAATATGTAAATTTAGAAGTAGTACCAATGTGTCCCAAAATGCTTATATCATTGATATTTAAATTAAATACCCCAAGACTAGACAAAATAATTGCAAGTGGGCTAACTTTTGTAATATTTAAATCACCTGTTCTAGTAAACTTAAATGTTGTTGGATTTTCTTCAAAAGTGATGTTTTGAACATCAGTTTTCACATATCTTTTATAATAGTTATTATATAAATTTTTAATATTCTCATCATCTGCACCAAGTGTTATGGTATCAAACGATTCAATTCTTTGTGCAATTGTTGCAGCATTATATCTAATATAACTATTACCTGTGAAAACGTAATCTGTTCCATCGAATCTATAAACATTTAAAGTTGCTTTATTGGTTGAATTTAAATCTGTATAGATAAGTGAATCTAACTTTGTATAATTTGCTGTTGAGAAGTTTGTTTCACTATTTATTGTGTTATTAAATGCCACATATGAACCTACATTTGTAGCAATTTTAGCAGTGTTAGTAATATTTAAAGTTCCACCAATAAGTGCTGAAATATAATTATTATAGTCTGTTCCAACAGCAACATAATAAGTTTTATTAACTGCTGAATTTGTCAAATCTTTACCATCTATTTTTAAGTAAACTCTATTTCCATCAGAATAAGCTTCAAATGGAGTTGTAGAACCATTTGCCAAAGCAGTTCTTGTTAAAGCTTCGTAAACAACATCAAGTTCTGTTTTTGTTGTTGAGTTCTTTTTATAAACAAAATTGCTTGTTGCATATTTTGTGATTTTCTTTCCTATTTCACTTGCAGTAAATACATAGCTAGAATAATTATCTTTATAATATTGAAGCACTGTATCAGTTCCTGAAATTCTAGATTCTCTAGAAGTAATTGTATTTGCTTCAGTGAATGTGGCTTTTAAAGGATTTCCTGATATATTTGTTATTTCAATTGCATAATCTCCATAAACAAAATATTGTTTTGAGTTATGCAAAATAACACTTCCCTTATAAGAGCTTCTTATTGAACCTGTTAAATAATACATAACAGCATCAAAATTATTCCAAGTTGAAAGGTCTTCAAATTTTGCAGATGATTTATAAGTAACTTCTGCAATATTATCATAAACATCAAATGTGTTGCCTGAAATTTTAAAACCTTTTGTTGTTAAAATTCTATTAATAATATTCTCAACATCAAAAACGTATTCAGCAAGTTCATTATATAAGTTATCAATAATTCCATAGTCATCAGTAACTAATTGTGAATTATTTGTTTTATATAACACAGCAATATAATCAATAAGTTTTGTATTTAAAAACTCATAAATTGTATCAAAATTTAATGATTCACCATCGATATTTTTTAAAGCTCTAACCCCTTTTAAGCTTAAATATCTTCTTGATGCATTTGTCTTTGAACCAAATTTATATAATTGTTCAGTTTCATCAACATTTCCTGTTGCTGGGTCATCATATGCTGTTTTATACAAAAGTGCGTGATAACCATTTTCTTTTATTTCTTCAACAGTATTGATTACACCATTTTTTGAGAATGTGTATAAAATGTAATCTAAAACTGTCCAATTTGCAGGATAGCTCTCTTCAAATTTGCTAGAAAATTTGAATTCAACTAATTCTGTTTCTGTTTCTAAAAGTTTATTTTCTTCTGCATTTACAAACAAATCAACATAATCACCACGAAGATTTGTTTGAAGAAGAAGTGTATGATTTAATGTTTTATTGATGATAAAGTTAGAAATTTTTGAAACCTTATCCATATCAATATATAAATATAAATTCTTAACTCCACTTCCTGGATTATATTTTCCATATTTAACTTGGAAATAATAATTCTCTCCAACTTTTACAACTTGTCCATTTACACCAGAAATACGAAGTGATTCAAGACCTAAATTTCCAGCAATTTGTGTATAGTTCAAATATAAATAGAAAATGAAGTAATCTTTATATGTCCAAGTATCAACATCTTGATAAGTGAAATTTTCTGAAAGTTTAAGTGAGAATGAACTATATTTCTCTAAATTTGAATCATCAGCATCTACATTTGTATATGTATATTGAGAAGCTTCAGTATCATAAATAAAGAATTTATTTGCTGCTAAATCAGATGCTGTGTCAGTTGAAATACCATATTGATTAGCATAAATTGGGTCATCAAGTTCGATGTGGAAATTATAATAATAAGTATCTTCATAAGTTCCAGCTGGATTTAAGAAAGATTCTGTGCTTCCCATTCCATATAAGATATATGGTTCATCTGTTAACTTATAATATGTACCATTAATAAGAGCATAATTTCCATTAAGGTCTTTGTTTTCACTTTCATCACCATCTAATCTATTGTGTGTGATGCGATAAACATCAACTTCAACACCAGCATAAAAATCATAGAAATCATAAGCATAAAGTTGATTATTATAGGTCAAATCTTTATAAAACTCATAAATCAAAATTTCATCTGTATATTTCCAAGTTGATTTATCATTTAAATCAAAACCACTGCTTAATTTTAAAGTTGCGGTTTTATCTTCTCTCTTTGCAATTCTTGCGTATTCTTGATTTAAGAATGTGAGAGTGTCAGTTGGGTCAAGTGGGTCATATAAAACGTAATAGATGTTTCCATACTTATCTGTTTTATATGGGTCTTGAACTGTTCTGTAATATGAGCCATTGATTTTTACACAATCCATGGTTCTAATTGGAGAATAAGCATTTGATTCAGGATAATATTCACGATATCTAATTTGAGCGGCATCAAGTTCAATACCCTTCTTCAAATCATCAACGGTATATTTTCCAAAAGTATTATTTGATGCAAAGTGATAATACTCATACATAATTAGTTGGTCCATTCTTGTCCATTCAGAAGGACTACTAACATCAAAATCTTCAGAAAGTTGAATGAAAACTTTTTCGTTTTGCCATTTAACAACATTCAAATAATCATCATCTCTTTCCATTGTCTTATAGAGATAATCTGAATATTCACCAACACCAAGAAGTGCCATAATGGTTTCCATTGCATCAGAGATTGGTGTTGTAACTTCAAAACTTGATGAAAATTCCATTACATAAGAATCACTTGTTTTTCCATTACCATTGATATCACTTGCATCACGATAATTAATTTTAAGTGAAACATCACTAGGATTGAATACAACAGAATCAACATATTTCCAATCAATATTTTGGTCATCAATTGATTTCACTTGGAAACTAATTCTAGTTTTTTGAGCATAATCAATAAAGTCTGCCATAATTTGATATTGCTCTGCTGTACAAACAAAGTTTTCATAATAATCACCGTATTCGGTGCTATTTACAAGTTTGTTATTTTCATATTTCACACTTTCAGCAAATGGAAGAGTTGTGTTCGTAACAATTGCTGAAGCTGTTTCTTTAAGTTTTGATTGAACGCTTCCTGAATTTATTTTCTTTATAAGAAGTTCGTTCTCATCAGGGTCATATTGATTTGGGTCATATGCTCTAATGATAATTGGAATTCTTCTTCCTTGTTGCGCGTAATAACGATATTTATTCGAGTCATAAGTTGATGAAGCTAACAGCTGCGAAGCAACTGTCATTGTCGCCTCACCTTGCATAGCTCGAGAAAACGCTGCGAGAATGGAATTCACACCGGTTAATATAAACATCATTGTCAAGGGCAACAAGAAGACGTATAACATCTTTTTGAACATACCCATAATAATAGGTTTCTTGTTGTTCCCTTCAGGGTCTGAAGACCCGCTTGTTGCGTGAGCATATTCTTGCTTAATCATTGCAACGATTGTAAATATAATTAAAAGTACAATCGCAACACCCATAAGAGCTTTAAAGGTGTTTGCTAAAATTGTAACAAAGCTAGTGGTTGAACCAGCAGAAACTGCTTTTGCATAGTCAACCATATCTTGAATTGTGGTGCCACGAAGTTCATAAGAACCGTTTGGCATTTGAACTGTTTTAATACCAATAAATGAGTTTATCATATATTCGAATGCTTCCATAAGACCAAGCACGAATTTAATGATATCCCAAGAACGAGCAATAAGCCAGTTTAACAATCCACTAAATGCGTTTACAATAAATCTACCGATATAAGCAAAAACTATCATAATTGAGGATACAAAACTAGAGCCATGATTGCTGGCCGAAAATAATCCCGAGATAAATGAAAATAGTTTAATCATAGTCTAGTTTTTTCTCCTTTCTAAACTTTTATGTCATCACGTAATTTTTCAAACAAGTTACGAATTCTATCATTCACCAATACATCTACGTTTGTTCTTGAATAAGTTGAAGTCATCAAGAACGCACGTCCTCTTGGGTTTGATGTGATTGTATCTTGTTCTTTTTCATTAATCTTACCTGCTTTTTCATAAAGAATAACAAGGTCATTCATATCTTGAGGAGCAAGCGCGAAAATGAGTGAGTATTGGCACGCATTGATAATCGCAGTTGATTTTCTAGCGATTTCAGGCGAACCGGTAAAGTCTTTAATGTTTTGTGTAATAACGATTTGCGAACCAGCATACTTACGAATACGTTTAGCCATCTGCTGCATGAAGTCAAGAGCAACGGTTTGTTTAGGGTCGATAAATACGTGGGCTTCGTCGATAACTACAATAATCTTACGAGTTGTATGATATTTAGCATTGTAGTCTTTGTTATTAATAACTTCGTTGTTAAGCCATCTCATAATAAGAAGCATTTGCGCGTTAGCAACGGCACCTGCGTTGTTAGCGAGAAGTGATTGGAAGTTAAACACGATAAAGTTTTCTGCTGAAGAAATTGTTGAAGGACCGTTCCAAAGTTGGGCGTTTCTACCACCTTCAGCGAACTTGTTTAAATAGATTTTTAAAATCTTATAGTTGTTTCTGTTATAATCATCAGTTGCGTTATCATGCTTTTCACAAATATAGTTATATAAGTCTTGCATGATTGGAAATTGTTCAGGTTTAACCTTTTCAATTTGTGTTTGGTTGTTGATACCGAATTTTGCATAAAGCTCTTTAAGCGCTTCATTCAAAAGTTCCATACCGTCCATTGTGATACCTTCAAGAATCATACCGAAGAAAGTTTCAAGGAACTGCATGTGCATCGCAAGAGCAACGTTTCCGCCGCCGCTGTCTTCGTCATCTTGAGAAGCATTTGGTTGAAGTGGATTGATTCTACCCTCTCTCGCAGAACCAACGTCGATAACTTTACCATACATATTTCTAGCAATAATATCGTATTCTTTTTCAGGGTCAAGAATAAAGATTTTACTGTTATCAGCTGCAAGGTTTGCAAGGATTGACTTGGTACAGAATGACTTTCCGCAACCAGATTTACCCATAATAACCATGTTTGAATTGATTCTTTCTTTGTCTCTTTGGAAGAAATCAATAAATACAGGTTCACTGTTCATACCAAGATAGAAGCCTTTAGGGTCTTGAACTGCATCTGAAACAAATGGGAAAATTGCAGCAAGTGATGATGAGTTAATACCTCTTTCAAAACGATTAATTGTCATACGTCTTGAAATGTTACAGTTTGTGAAAGCCTCTTTTTGTTTTCCAAAAAGGTCATAAGCTCTAAAACCGGCTCTCATAATTTGAGTTTTAAAAGCTTTCTTTTGCTCATTTTCAATCATCATATAGATATTTGTATCAAGCAAAACTTCGGAACCTTGTTTAATTGTTTGAATAAGCTCTGTAAGAGTTTCAAGGTGAGTTTGGAATTCAAGAACTGATGATGCCTTACGGCTACCTTCTGATGCTTGGATTCTAACGTCCATGATAGCTTTATCAAGTCGCTTTTCAGATTCAGCTTGTTCAACAGGTTTAAATTTTACACAAATTTTAGCACCTGGAATTGAGAAGAATGTTCTTCCCCAAGCATTTGGAACTGCAAGTGGATATTCTGAAAGCTCATAGAACGCATAAGCGTTTCCATCAATAGTACAAGATTTAATACCAAAAGAAACTTTTTCTGGAGCAATCCATTCCATCAAGTCCTTTGGGTCAATGTTTTTAACTTCTCTTTCGTCAAAGTTTGTTGTGTAATAACTTTTCAAAAAGATAGCTGTTTGTTTTCTGTCTAAAATTTTTGGTTCTAATGCACCACCTGAACCACTTTCAATGGTACTTGATGCAAAGTTAATAAGTTGAAGCAATCCCTTGATTGTTTTACTATAGAACGCAATATATAAATGGTCTTTAAAGAATGGGAATTCACTATCTACGTTCATAGATTCAAGGTTTTTAATACGAGCTTCAGCAATTTCAAGTCTAGGTCTAGCTTCGTTAATGTTTGTTGAACCATTACGAACTGAATCCAAAATTTCCTCTCTCTTTTTGCATTCGTTGTCGATATAGTGGTCAAAAACCATTGGACGTTGCAATTTATATAACGCACCTAAATCTTCAGCTGAAATAGTTTTGAAAGCACTTTCTAATGTTTCAATATAAGAGTTTTGCCTTTGTTCTGAAAGCATATGGAACTGAATTGAATTGATTTCAAGTGCAGCACCAAAATACTCTTTATAGTCAATGATACCAATCATATGCTTTTCATCGTATTCTTGCTCTAAAATTCCAACATAAGGAAGCAATTGTTTTACATTGTTTTTTGAATTGCCTTTCATCTTTTTATATGTGTTTATACCAAACCAGAATTTAAGCAAATCTCCTAATTGTTTATAAAGCCTAACTTCAGGTTCAAAACTCATAAACAATGCAACTGTGATAAAGATAATAACACCAGAAATAACGAGTTTTGGAACTAAACTAAACGATGTGGTCATTGCAAGAGCCACAAGAATTAAAGCAAATAAAACTACGAAAATATCTGAAAAGTTAAGACCTTTAAAAAATTGAACTTTAACCTTCGTTGATTTTGGAATACTTCTTGCCATAATCAAATTTTCTCCTCATATATAGTATATAACATACAAAAAAATCTAGCAAATCAATAACCACTTTTGCCACAAAAAAGTGGCAAAAGTTTATTGATTTTTAACGTTTATTTTCTTAAACTAATAGACTTTATATCAATGCCCATATCTTTCATTCTTCTCTCTAAATCTTGGTTAGATTCGTCGAATTTTCTAACGTATCCTTCAATCTCTGTGAGAAGTTTTGTATCGGCTTTATCGCCTTGTGCCTTGATGCGAGCAATTTGTCTTGAAAGTTCTTCTTTAACTTCTTTGGTGTACTTCATATTTCTTCCAAAGTCTGCGGTGAACTTTCTCTTCATGCCTTCAACATAACTCTTAAGTTCAGCGTTTCCTTTAACAACAGAACCTAATCCTTGAATGTCTTGTTTGTATTGACTGATGTATTTATTAACAAGCATTTGAATTTGTTTAGCATCTTGAGTTCCTTTAACAACTTCTGTGCCCTTTGTTGTCTTGAATACATATCTGTCAAGTACACTTGTTGAGTTATTGTAAGCAAGAACTCTTGTGTTAGCTTTAGCTTCTTTGATTTGTGTTGAAGCAAATGCTTGCTCATAATCTCTCTTTCTCTTTTGAGCATTCTTCATAAGAGTATCAAGTGTTTTAAGTTTTACTTTAGAAACATTAATTGCTTTTTCAATTCTAATAATTTCATTAAGGTTCTTTGGTGTCTTTGGCATTGTTTGCATCTTGCGAAGCATTGCAGTTAAATCATCAAGATTTGTCTTTTCAAGTTTATGTTTCTCTGTTGATGAATTAGCTTCACGAACAAGAGTTTGATATACAGGGTTGCTTTGAGTCTTCATTGCACCAGACATTGTTGCTGAATGTCTTGAATGGTCAATTTCAGACCTATGAACTCTTCTACCATTAAGTTTTTCAAGATTGTGCTTTTCAGCAGCGTAAACACTGTCATTATGAACAACTTTAAGTGCTTTATCGAGTTTTGCTCTAAAGTATTGTTCAAGTTTGTTCTTTTTAGCTTCTTCAGAAAGAGTGTTAAGTTTTGGATTCTTTCTCATAAATTCTGTGAAGTGAACACCAGCTAAACGTTGTGTTAAGCTATCGTAACTTACGTGACCTCTTTGGTCTTTAATGAGTTTCAAAAGTCTTGAAAGTTCATCAGCTTGTTGTTTATGAAGAGCAGCTTCAGCTCGAGTTGTTGCACCTGTCATTGTCTTACCAATAAACATATTGTTTATAGCTTGAGAAGCAGGAATCTTACCATCCATGGTAATTCTGCGTTTACACTTGCTTAACTCTTGTGCCAAGCCTTCCATAATCTTACGTTGTTGAACGGCAATTGGACTCTTGTCAAGGGTTCCAAGACCGAGAGCATTTCTGCCAAGACCTTTAAGACCTGAAGCATATTTATCATAAATCTTTTGAGCATAAGGACCAAATTTCTTGAATTCTTCTTTAAATGCTTTTGCAAATTCTGCACTTGAGCCTTTAAATGTGCTACTAAATTTAATAAATTCATTCATCATGTTATTGATGTTGATAGTTTCATTTTGAATTTGTAATACTTCTGCATTAGACCTAGTTCCCTTTGACACTTGTCTAGTACGAGAACCAAGACCTGTTTGAGGAATAGCGTTTTGAATATCTCTGTATCTGAATGAACCATCTCTGAATCTTGCAGCTTCAGGAGACATTCCTCTTGATACCATATATGAACTAACACTAACTTTATTATCTTTAGCAACCTTTTTAGCAAGTACTCTATTGATTCTAGCAAGTTGAGCATTAATTGCATCTTCACGCTTTCTTCTTTCTTTTTCTTTTTGTTGTGCGTTAAGCATTTGATATTGAATAGCAGTCTTGATTTTATAACGCTTAATCATATCAAAGTAACGTTTTCTGCTCATAAATGTACGAGCAAATTTTTCGAAATCATCACCATAATCTCTTTCTCTGTTACGCATTGCCGCTGTAGCTCTAAATCTATCAGCAATTGCACGTGCTTCATTGAAGTCATGAAGATGTCTTTCTTTTCTACTCTTTGATGGAGCACCATCATAACCAAGTGTTCCTGGAATATCAACAGGTTTTCCAGCTCGTTCTGCACGTTCCATATTCTTAACAAAACTTGCAAGTGCTGGGTCTGTGAATGCTTGTCGTTTAAGTTTATCTTGTGCCAAATCAAATTTATTTTGTTCATCAGCTGACATATTTACATAATTTGCTGGCTTATTAATATAAATCTTTTGTGATTCATAAATTTCAATTTGTTTTTGTTTTTGTTCACGAGTAAGAGTTGTATCTCTCTTAATTGATTGAATCTTGTGTTCAAGAACTTTATTCCAATTCACATATTGTGTACACATTTTTGGAAGTGATTTAGCAGTCTTGAAGATAACTGCGTTATAACCAACAACAGCACCTTTTGCAATACCGATACCAGCTTTAGCAAGTCCTGATTCGCTCCAATGACGTTTGCCCATACTGTCTTTAGCACCACCAACAAATGTTCTTGTGAATCCTTTAGCTGAACCAACAAATGGAGAAGCCATACCAATTCCAGCACCTTTAAGACCAGCAACTAAACCTTTAGCAAGATATGATTGTGTAAATCCTTCTCTCTGTCCTTCACCAGCCATTCTTGCAAATTTTGCAACAGATGCGTTAAGAGCATCATTGTTGCCAGAAAGCTTTCTAGCATCAGCAACTGTGAGTTTGCTGTATTTATCTAAAAGAGCCTTGTAAGCAGCTGAATCTTTCTTAACTTCATCAAGTTTATCTGAACCGCCAACCATAGCAGCTAAAATTGCATCTTTGGTTGCATCATCAATCAAGCCTTTCTTCTTGCCAGAAGTGAATTTATCAAGTGTCATACCTTCAATCTTTTCTCTATCTTTATGAGACATTGAACCATAATATTGTCTACCAGCATAAGTTGCAGTGATTTTAGCAATATAATCTCTCTCTGATAAGTCACCTAATTCTTTCTTCTTAACACCACTATTTGTATCAAATCTTACATATCCATATTTACCTGAATTTGCATAGCTATAAATCATAGATTTATCAAATCCAGCCATATATTTTTGTTTATGTGTTTCGTTTAATTTATCAAAGTCAG
>JAZRRE010000009.1:0-25597 GCA_045650505.1 Clostridia bacterium
CAAAGCAAAAAATATTGAAAAAATATTTTTTCTTTTTCTGTAACATCTAATAGTTGGTTATAAGAATTCTTTTTTACATCTATTCACTTAAAAACAATGACATGTCTGTTTTTGAGAAAAGTTTAGATGTTAAAAGGTGGAAGTTTTCTTCCACCTTTTTTGTTTTATATTGACTTTTATGTTTTTATCACATATAATAATTTTATCAAGCAGTTGGTGGTAACACGCAATTTGCAATGAGCAATCAATTATATTGATTTGCCTTTGGCAGAAGATTTATTTCTTCTGCCCTTTTTATTGCAAAACATTGACAATTATAAAACATTTTAATAAAATACAAATAAGCAAAACAAAATTTGCTTTGAGCCTGAAAGACGGCCTTGGCAGAAGATTTATTCCTTCTGCCCTTTTTCTTTTATATTGACTTTTATAAAAATTTACATATAATAATATATAGAACAACTCAGCCGATAAAGGCACAATTTTGGTGGAAACGCTATTTAGAGTTGTTTTTTTTATGTCTAAATTTTCTATTATATTTTCTAATAGATTTTTTTGAACTATTTGAAAATCTAAAACTGTTTAATGTATAATTACTAAATTGCTTATCAGTCTGCCAATATTGCAAAATTTATTTTTTAACAATAAAAAAACCTAACGATTTCTCGTTAGGATTTTTTTGGTGCGAGGAAAGGGGGTCGAACCCTCACTACTTGCGTAAGCCGCCCCTTAAACGACCGCGTCTGCCATTCCGCCATCCTCGCAAAGGGAGTGTAATTTTTTCAAATTACGATACTCATTATAGTCACAAAAGTTTTATTTGTCTAGTGTTTTTTAGAAAATTTTTTATTTTTTAACAAAATTTTTAATTTGCTTCAGTTTGAAAATCAAACACAACTGCCACAATTCCGTATTTTTCAACACTTTCATAAGAATCTTCTGCTAAACACAAATCAGAAGTCTTTTCGATTGTTGCACTTGGTTTAAAGCCACAGGCTTCTTTTCCAAGAGTGTTAACTGCTTCAACAAAGTCATTGAAATATAAAAGATTTGAAACTGTTGCTTGAATTTCAACAACAAGTTCACCCTTTTCATTAACCTCTTTTTGTTCATCAGTGAGTGTTTCAACATTTCTCTTAAAAGTGATTTGATTTCCAACAGCATAATCTTTACGCTTTGGCTCATTAATTAAAAGTTGAACTGTTTTCTTTCCTGAAAGTATTCTATCAAACTCTAAACTATCAATTTCAAATGAATAAATATCTACCATAAAATCTCCGTATGTAATATAACATTCACATTATATTAGAAACAACTTTAAATTGTCAAGAATTGCAAGCCCAAATTTAAGCAACATTTTTATAATTTTCATAATATTCGGTAACTTTTTTTAAATAATTTCGTGTTTCTTCATAAGATATCTTTTCTTTGAGCAAATTTCCATGTTCATCAAGCCAATCTCGAATCACCCCTTCACCAGCATTATACGCACAAATCACAACATCTTGCCTTTCAAACTTATCAAATAAATATTTAAGATAAAAACAGCCATATTTTATATTAGTTTCTGGTTCAAACATTTTTTGTTTTTCATAAAGTTCATCAAATTCACTTGCTATCCACTTTGCAGTTCTTGGAATAATCTGCATAAGCCCCAACGCACCCGACTTTGAAACTGCTCTTTCTTGAAAATCACTTTCTGCTTTAATCACCGCCAAAACCAATTCTTTTTCAAGACCAAATTCGACTGAATACTTTTCAACCAACTGCTGATAATTTTTCTTTGAAACACAAAAATTAAAAATCACAAATAACACAACTGAAACAAAACAAATAGAAACAAACAAAATCAAAATCTTCTTTTTCATAATTTTATTATTTCCATATAAGATAAAAAACATAATAAAAAGAAGCCTTGAAACCAAGACTTCTTAAAAATTTTATTAATGACCATCACTCCAACGATAACTTGTTGCAATATCAATTTCAAGTGGAACTTTAAGTGATGCAGCATTCACCATTTCGTTTTTCAAAAGTTCACAAACTGCTTCCTTTTCTTCTACCGGGCAATCAATAATAAGTTCATCGTGAACTTGCATAATAAGTTTTGCTTTGTAACCACCATCACGAAGCGCATTGAATGTGTTAACCATTGCAATTTTAATAATATCTGCAGCAGTTCCTTGAAGTGGCATATTTTGACTTGCTCTTTCTGCCCTGCTTCTAACCATAAAGTTAGATGCATTAATGTCAAACATTTTTCTCTTTCTTCCAAAAAGTGTTTCAGCAACTCCTGTTTCTCTTGCCTTTTCAATCGCATTCTTCATAAAGTCACCAACTGCTTTATGTGAAGCATAGAAATTTTCAATAAGTTTTCTTGCTTCAAATGCTTTAATTTTAAGGTCATCAGCAAGACCATACTCACTAATTCCATAAATAATGCCAAAGTTCACAACCTTTGCCATTCTTCGCATATCTTTTGTAACTTCACTTTCCGGAATACCAAAAACCTCACTTGCTGTTTTTGTGTGAATATCTAAATTGTTTTTGAATGAATCAACAAACACTTCATCATCACTCATATGAGCAAGAAGTCGAAGTTCAATTTGTGAATAATCTGCATCAATCAAAATATGGTCTTTATCTTGGGCAACAAACATACTTCTAATTTCTTTGCTTTCTTCTGACCTGATTGGAATATTTTGAAGGTTTGGTTCAACAGAAGAAAGCCTTCCGGTTGTTGTGAGTGTTTGTTTGAAATAAGTATGAATCAAATTGTTTTTATCAATATGTGGATAAATTCCTGTCACATAAGTATTCAAAAATTTAGCAACTTTTCTAAATCTTAAAATATATCTAATAATCTCATGCTCGTCTTTAAGTTCTTCAAGTTTATCTGCAGATGTTGACTGCTTTTTGTTGTGAGCAAGTCCCAAATTATCATACAAGATATGAGCAAGTTGTTTTGGTGAGTTAATGTTAAACTCTTCACCAGCAAGTGCATAGATTTGTTTTTCAAGTTCTTTAAGTTCTAAAGTGTATTTTTGCTTAAGTGTTTCTAAAATTTCAACATCAACTTTAAAACCCTGATTTTCCATAGAAAATAAAACTTTTGATAATGGTATTTCAACATTATTGAATAAAAATTGCAGTTTTTCATCTTGAATTTTTACTGAATATTCATTATAAAATTCATAAAGATTACAAGCAATATATGTTAAATCATCTTCAAAAAACACATCTTGAACAGCATCAACCGGAGTCCCATCAACTAAATATTTTGCAATTGAAACATCAAAGTAATTATTGAGTTCAATTCCAAATCTTTTTAAAAAATACATATCCTGCTTTGAATCAAAACATATTTTTTCAATACTTTCATCTTCAAAAACATCTTTAAACACATCAAAAAAATCATTTAAAGAAAGTTCACTCAATAAATCATTAGTTACATTAAACACAAGCTCTTCATTATTTAAACAAATATGAATTTCATCATTATTTGCATTATTTTTAAAGAAATAGGCATATTTTTGCTGTTTTTTAATTAAATCTTTAATATTTTGCAGTTTTTCTTTATTTGAATAATTTATTATATTATATGTTTTTACATTTCTTTCACCCTTCGCCATATCAAAAATATCTTCATTTTTAAGCAAAGTTTTAAACTGATAATATTTAAAGAAATCATAAACTGCAGATGAGAATGGATAATCAAATTCACATTCTGAAAGTTTAATATCAAGGTCACCGGTTGTTAAAATTGTTGCAAGCATTTTTGACATAAACGCATTTTCTTTTCCAGCAACAATTTTCTCTTTAAGCTTTCCAGAAAGTTCATCAATGTGTTCATAAAGATTTTCAACGCTTCCATATTTTTGAATTAATTCAGTTGCAGTTTTAGGACCAACCCCAGCAACACCTGGAATATTATCTGCAGTATCACCTTGAAGTGCTTTAAGGTCAATAAACTCTTTTGGGCCAACACCATACTCCTCTTTAAGTGTTTTTGTGTCCATAATTTTTAAATCACTTGTACCTTTCTTTGTAAAATAAACTTTAGTGGTATCATCAACAAGTTGAAAACTATCTCTATCTCCTGTCACAATAATTGTTTCAGTATCTAAAAATCTTTTTGAAATAATGCCAATAATATCATCGCCTTCAATACCCTCTTGCTCACAGCATTTAATATTCATAAGCGAAAGCATCTTCTTAAGCGGTTCAATTTGACTTCGAAGTTCATCTGGCATGGGTTTTCTTGTTCCCTTATAATCAGCATAAATTTTATTTCTAAAAGTCTTTTTTGAAACATCAAATGCAACTGCAATATATTTTGGTTTAATGTTTTGAATAATATGCAAAATTTGAATCGCAAAACCATAAACAGCATTTGAATATTCACCCTGCGAATTAGTTAAAAGTGGAAGTGCATAAAACGAACGATAAAAAATACTATTTCCATCAATAATAACAAGTTTATTAGACATAGAATTCTCCATAATAAAATATTTACAATTATAGTATATCAAATTTAATTAAAAAATAAAAACTAAAACATAATATAATTTTCACAATAAAAAAGACGCTTTCGCGTCTTTTACTATTTTCCATCACCAAATTCTTTTTCAAATGCTTCAATACATTCATCAATGGTTTCAACAGCTTCTCTTCTTCCGCTAATACTTTCAATTCTAACAGGTTTATTTTCAAGTTGCTTATAAACTGTTAAGAAATGAATAAGTTCATCAAAAATATGTTTTGGAAGTTCTGAAATATCAGTATATGAACTGTTTTGTGGATCTCCAAATGGAATAGCAATAATTTTTTGATCCATTTCATTTCCATCAATCATCTTGATAACACCAATAGGATAACATCTAACAAGACTTGCCTTTTCAATTGGTTGACTACACATAACGAAAACATCAAGAGGGTCATTATCGGGACTAAGTGTTCTTGGAATGAAGCCATAATTCATTGGATAGTGAGTTGCTGTGAAAAGAACCCTATCCAAAATAATCAAAGATGTTTCTTTGTCAATTTCATACTTATTTTTGCCACCTTGTTCAATTTCAATAAAACAAACAAAATTGTCGCTTTTAATTCTATCTTTATTAAATTCTTTCCAAATATTCATTATATACCTACCTTATAACCCGGTTAGTTTATCATAAATAGCAGTTATAAGTCAACCTATTACGAATTATTTTTTCTGCTTTTTCTTTTTAAAATTGCATCAACAACAAGTACATTTCTTGCAGATAAATCAACATCTTCTTCAATAAGTTCATCAAAATTATATTCATCTTGCGAATCCAAAGAATCATCCATTTCAGCTAAAAATTTAGAAACTTGCTCTCTTCTTCTCTTTTCTAGTTCATCAAGTTGAAGATTTCTTTCATTATTATTGCCATTTGTATCATTAGTAAGTCTAATTTCACTATTAACTATTGTTTCAGCAACTCTATTAAACAACTTCGACTGAATTTCATCACAATTACGAATATGCTTTTCAAGATCATTCATATTCATATATTTTTCTGAAATATGTGAACAAAACATATCATCAAAAGAATCTTCTTTAATCATTTTCGAAAGTCGTCTAGTTCTATCAAAATGTGTGGATTTATTTTCCAAATCAACTTTTTCTTCTAAAATATCAAATTGTTCCGTTTCTTGTGCCAAAAGTTCTTGTTCTAAACGCAATCTTTCTCTTTCTTCTATTTCACTTGCGGTTAACGGTTTCAATCTTTCAACATTTCTAGAAGACTTCACAAATTGCATACTTTTCAAAATTTCTTCTTCTTTTTGACTTTTTTCTTCAAGAATTTTATTTTTTGAATTATCAGTTGGTTGCAATTCTTTTTTTTCAAAAACCTTTGTAATTTCAGGTTTCAAACGTCTTAACTTTTTCTTTTCTTTCTTTGTTTCTTCTTGAACAGTTTCTGTTTGGATAACTTGTTCTTGACTTTCAGGTTGCTCAACTTGTTCAACCTTTTCAGTTTTTGCTTCCACAGGCTTATTTTCAGCCTTTTTCTTCTTATTTGGTTTAGATATAATTTTAGCAAGAAAAGCTAAAACAACTAACACAGCTGCAATCAAAATTAAAGGATTTTGCATTAAAAATTCCATATCACACCACCTTATTATTTATTATCATCAGTGGTCACATTATTACGCTTTTGTGAAGCAGCAAGACTCGCAAATCGAGCCGCAAGTGGGTTCATTTGTTGTGAATAAGGACTTGGCGAACCAAAACCTCCAATCGGTGTTGTTGCAATTGGAGATGGACTCATTGGTGGTCTTGAAGCAGCAGCATCTTTCTTTTGTGCTGAACCAAGTTTATCCGCCTTTTCTTCTTCCGCTCTTCCAAGTGATTTTCTCATTGCGGTGTCTGCTTGAATATTTTGCATTTCATAATAATCATTAACTGAAATCTTTCCGGATGAAAGTGCTTTTGCAAGTGCTTTAGGAACTTCTGCTTCAGCTCGAATTACTTCTGCACGCATTTCTTGAACTCTTGCTTTCATTTCGTTTTCAGCAGCAATAGCCATACTTTTTCTTTCTTCAGCTTTTGCTTGTGCAATTCTCTTTTCTGCTTCTGCTTTGGCAATATTAAGTTCAGCGTCAATATTTCTACCAACATCAATGTCAGCAATATCAAGTGATGAAATATAATATGCAGTTCCTCTATCAAGACCTTTTTCAAGAACTGTTGATGAAATAAGTTCAGGACTTTCAAGAATCATTTTATGTGAGTCGGTTGAACCAACAGTTGTAACAATACCTTCACCAACACGTGCAATAATAGTATCTTCACCAGCACCTGAAATCTGCATAAGCATATTAGAAACAACAGTAACTTTTGCTTTAACAATAAGTTCAATACCATCTTTAGCAACGGCAGAAATTTCTGGTGTTTCAATAATTTTTGGAACAACAGTATTTTTTACCGCTTCATAAACATCACGACCAGCAAGGTCAATGGCCTTTGCTTTTTGAACAGTTAAATCAATATTAGCAGAATAAGCTGCAACAAGTGATTTAACAACATTTTCAACATTTCCACCAGCCATAAAGTGAGTTTCAAGTTCATCAACAGTAATCTTTAAGCCCGCCTTTCTTGCTGTAATATAATTAAGAGTAATAAGTTGGCAATCAACTTTACGAAGTTTCATTGCAATAAGTTTTATCATTGAGATATGTGCACCTGAAACAAACGCACGGAACCATAATCTAAACGGAACCATAACAAGCACGGTGATTATAAATGCAAGCAAAAGAACAGATGCAATAATAATTGCAACTATCCAACCCGTACTTAATTGAAAACTACTTAAATACATATTCACTCCCTCCAAGTTGCCTATATTATAACATATAATATTATAAATTTCAATATCAAATCAAAAATTTAATTATAAAATTATAACAACATATAAAATTTTTTATAACAAAAAAACCACTGAAAAATTCAGTGGTTTAATAATCATATTTAGATTTATCTTTAATATTCTTTTCAATTTTAAATTTATAAAAGAAACCATACTTCTTTTTTGCTTGAACTTCTGCTTGGTCATAACGATAACAAACAGCATTGAATGTATCAATATAATCCTCATCTGGATACTTATGTTTTTTCAAAAACTTAATTGAATACTTTTGAGCATCTCTCTCAATAGCCTGATTATTATACATAACATCATCAACCGAAGATGTGAAATAAGCACCCCAATTTCGTTTCCATTTTTTTGCTGTGAATTCATACCATTTCAAATCTTTTGAAATGATACCATGTTGATATGCGTGTCTTGTTTCATGAGCAATTGTTTCCATTGCATGGAATCTAAATCTTGGCTCATAAATTAAATTTTGATTGAGCACAATTTTCTTCATTCCATTATGCACTGTAAACGCGCCAAAACAATTCCACTCTTCTTCTTCGTGAAGCTCCAAAATTAGTGGCTCAATCTTAAGTTGTTTAGCAACTTTTTTTTCAAGTGCAACCAATATTTTAAGTCTTTTTTCTGCACCATATTTCATCCATTTCTTTTTCTTAAATTTTGAGAATAAAAATAACATAATTTCACCTATTTCAATTTTAACACAAAACAAATCTTCACACAATAAATTATTGTCAATATTCTAAAATAATGATATAATTTTAATATGATATATAAATTAGAAAACAACATTATAAAAGTTTATGATAAAACTCAATTCAACCCAAAACATATTTTAGAATGTGGTCAAGTTTTTCGTTTTGGAATTGATGAAAACAATAATTATTATGTCATTTCAAAAGACAATAAAGCCACAATTATTAAACAAGATAATTGTTATGAAATAATATCTAATAATCCTGATTATTTTATAAATTATTTTGACTTAAACACTGATTACAATAAAATCAAAAAAACTCTTTCAAAAAACAAAACACTTTCAAAAATGATACCATTTGGCGAAGGCATTAGAATATTAAATGGCGATGCCCACGAAATGATTTTCTCTTATATAATTTCACAAAACAACAATATTAAACGCATTCAAAAAATAATTGATAAACTTTGTGAAATCGGCTCAAAACAAGAAGACTTTAATGCCTTTCCAACAATAGAAGAACTTTCTAAACAACCACTTGAATTTTACCAATCACTTGGTGCAGGTTATCGTGATAAATTTTTAAAACAAACTGCCGAAAGTTTAAAAAATATAGATTTAAGTGAAATTAAACAAAAATCAACCGATGAAATTTATAATTTCTTAATTTCTCTTCAAGGTGTTGGCCCAAAAGTTGCAAGTTGCATACTTTTGTTCGGTTTTCAAAAGAAGGATAAATTTCCTGTCGATACTTGGATTGAGCAAGTTTATTACAATCATTTTAACAATAAAAAAATGTCACGACCTGAAATTCAAAAATACTTTGAGAATGAATTTAAAGAATATTCAGGCATTGCACAACAATATTTATTTTACTATGAACGCGAAAGAAAAACCAAGGATTAATTCCTTGGTTTTTATCTTCCCAACACAACCGGTGTATATGTGTTTTGTGAAATATAATGCACTGTGTCAATAAATTTATTAATTTGTGAATGTGCTTCAATAGCCATACCTAAACTCACATCACTTGAAAGTGGCATTGGAAATTTTTTCAAAAATTTTTCAACTTTATCAATGAGTACCTCATACATATCTCTATTCATCATTGAAATTTCCTTTTCCAAATCTCTCATAAAATCAACTTGAAATCTTTCATATAAATCATTTGCTGCTTTGATTGCTGAAAGTCTTGCTTTTGTTTTTTCATCTTGCTCAATTTTAACAACTCTAACCGGTGTCATAGGTTTTTGTTCTTCAATTAATTTTTCCTTTTCCTTTTGATTGTCTTTTTTTATCTCATCAATCATTTTCTTGATAAGTTCAGCACTTTCACCAAAGAACACCTTAATTAAATCAAACATTGAAACATAATCATCACCAAAACTTTCCCAACAACTGATATATCTTGATGCTTTTTCTAATGCAGTTGTCATATAATTTAAGTTTTGATTTAACAATTTTAAATATGCTTGATTATTCTTTAAATCACCTTGCTCGATTAAAATCACCGCACAACTTGTAAAGTCTAATACCCCAGATAAGTAACCTGCAAAATTATCAGCAGACTTTTTATACTCGCAAAAAACACTTCCAGAATCTTTCACACTATTAATTTGCTTTTTAATTTTACCCGCAGCACTATTTTTAGCAAGCATATTATTATAGTAATCACGCAAAGTTTCAGGATTACTATAATCAGCATTAAGCATTGACCTTGCTCTATTTATTGGATGGTCATTCATTATATAATATAAATTTTGAACAATTTTAAACATCATCACTTTAACTTCTTTCTTCAAAAGTGATAAAACATCATTTTCTGTTACTGTGCCATTTTCAAACATAAGTCTCAAATTTTCTAATTCAACTGGCATTTCTTTATTAATATCATTTACTTCATTATTATTCATATAATTCTCCCCTTTAACCTTGAAAATTATAACATTGAATTTTAATTTTGTAAATACCAAATAAAAAACGAGTGAAATATCACTCGTTTTAATTATAAATTATTTACAGATTAACAAATAACTTCTGGCTTTTCATGTAAAGAATGAATCGCAGCTGCCATATTGCTTAAATAGAAAACTTCAAAAATCTTATCTTCTTCGTTATACATTTTACGAAGTTCAGGATTTGCATCAAGCATTGCTTTCTTTGCTTCTGAACGATAATCAAAAACAATTTTACCACTAACTCTAATCCATCTTTCTTCAGAAATCAACGCACAAAGTTCAATTTTTGGAGAAGCCATCATTTGCTTGAAAGCAGATTTGTGATTATTTGTATAGAAGTAAACTTTATCTTCAAATTCAACAACAGCATTGAATGGTCTAACTCGTGGTTGGTCACCATCAACTGTAGCAAAAAAGAAGGTTTTTGCTTGTCTTAAATTTCTAACTATTCTTTCATTGTTTGCGCTCATAATATATCCTCACTTTATAAAAATAATATAGCATTATCGAACAAAAATCACAAGCAAATTTTAGTTCATTTAAAACAAAATTTTTCACAAAAAAAGACGAACAAAGTTCGCCTTAATTTACAATTAATTATTTGCTAGCAGCAATAACAGAAACTCTCTTTTTATCTTTGCCAAATTTTTCAAATTTAACAACGCCATCAATTTTAGCATAGAGTGTATCATCATCACCGATACCAACATTTTCACCAGGATGAACATTTGTTCCTCTTTGACGAACAATAATGTTTCCACCTTTAACTGTTTCACCAGAATATTTTTTAACACCAAGTCTTTGAGCGTTTGAATCACGTCCGTTTCTTGTTGAACCACCACCTTTATGGTGAGCAAATAACTGGATATTCATAAACATTGTCATAAGTTTTTAACCTCCAATTCAATATAGTCAGAAAAACTTTCATATAAATCAGAAATTCCACAAAGCATTGTATCTAAAATTGCACAAGCTTGCAAATTTTGTTCATTTGATAGTTTTTCAGGTAAAGTGAATTTCAAATAACCTGCCTCATCATCTCTCTTCATATCTAGTTCAATCATAACAATCATTAGAAGTCCTAAAACCGCTGTTTGAACAATACTTGAAAGTGATGCACAAACTATATCTTCACCCTTTTCTCCGTAATTAGTGTGACCATCACACTCAACTTCGAAAATCTTATTATCTCTTTTACTAATAACTACTTTTGTCATATCTTACTACCACTCGAACTTAATTATTTTTCAATTGAAACAACTTTAAGTTTTGTGTATGGTTGACGATGACCTTGTTTCTTACGAATGTTCTTTTTAGCTTTGTATTTGTATACAACAACTTTTCTTTCTTTACCGAATTCAAGAACTTCGCAAATAGCTTTAGCTTTTTTTCCATTAGCAGAAGCAATTTCAACTTTATCGCCATCAGCAACAAGCAAACATGGAAGTTCAACTTTTGCGCCAACTTCAGCGTCGATTTTTTCTGCTTTGAAATATGTGTTTGGTTCAACTTTATATTGTTTTCCACCAACTTCAACAATAGCGTACATTTACATTTCCTCCTCTCTCCAGTCTCACTGCGAAGGTGCATAACATAGTTATGACTTTTATTTTTTCACAAGAAAAAAGATACCTTTTGCAAGTGGCACGAGCATAGTCTATCACTTTGGATAAATTTTGTCAAGATATTTATAAATAAATATTTAAATTAAGCCATTTTCCTTATACAGCTCGATTTCTGAAATTTCCTTAATTTTTTCACCCGCTTTATTCAAAAACACAAATTTAAAATAGTGCGTATTATCAATAAATTTAAATAACTTAAAAATCTTAATTTTAGAGTCAATGTAAATTGTTTTTTCTAATAGTCCAATCGATAACTTTTCAAGTTTATTATGAACAAAAAATTGCCTTTTATATGATGTTGATTTTGAAGTTGAAAACAATAAAATCATAAGATTCACACAAACAAATCCAAGGGCAAAATTAAACTCAAAAAAGAATGAAACAAAAAACAAAATAAATAAACAAATGATAACACAAAATGATATTACTTTCACTTTGTTTACCGATTCATTTCTACACTTATTTTTAGAAAACTTTGCAAGCAAAAACCTACCCATATCTAACGGATATATTGGCAAAATATTAAATAATAAAATTGATAAATTTACTGTTAAAACATCACTTAATATAACTGATGTTACAGGAAAAAACCAAAACATCACATAACACAAAATAATAACACAAAAATTAAAAACGGGCCCTGCTAAAACAACCTTAATTTCATCATAAAAATTAAAATCATCGTAACCTTCAAGAGATGCACCAAAAAAGCTTAAGTGTATCTTTTCTGGCATATAACCAAGTTTTTTTGCAATAAAAAAATGACACATTTCGTGAAACAACAAAAATAAAACATAAATAAAATAAACTTTTATAGTATCTAAAAAACAAGCTAATATAAATAATAAAACAAAAGAAAAATCTATCTTAAAAAAAGCTAGCTTGTTTTTGATTTTCTGCAAAATTATACTTTTTTTATTAAAAATATGTTTCATAATAACCATTTTTGATGTTTTTATTTAAAATTTATATAGAAAAAACTCAATCTCTTTAACTATAAATAACTACTTTCAAATTTTATTAATGATAAAATAAAAAAATAACTATCACTTCAAAAAAAATCACTAAAATTAAATAAAAACAATAAATGTCCTAAATTTTAACAAAATAAAAATATATATCACTTTTAATTTGTAACTTAAATTAAAAATGATATATAATTAGTTTAGGAGAATAATATTATGGCAACATCTCATTTAGGAATAAAACTTGGCTCAACAACCACTTATATCTATAAACCAGGCAACGGTATCGTGCTTCGTGAAGCAAGCATGGTTGCAATGTCATCAAATTTCAAGTTCAAAGATGTCAAAGCGGTTGGAAATGATGCAAAAAGAATGATTGGAAAAACCGGTGAAGATACAAAAATATATTCACCTATTGTAAATGGCGTTGTTGAGTATGAAGAATACGCAACAAATATGCTTAAAGGTTTCTTAAAAAAAATTTATCCAGCAAAAAAACTTGGTCATAATATCAAAGCTGTTTTATGCACCCCACTTGGAATCACACCCGCCGAAAAAAAATCTTTAGAAATAGTTTGCTTTAAGGCAGGAATCGCCGATGTATATTTAGTTCCAGACATAATTTGTTATGCTCTTGGAAACGGAATAGATATAAAATCTGAAACTTCCCAACTTGTTGTAAATATCGGCGGTGACACAACAAATATCGCAACCGTTTCAAACTACACAATCATCAAAGGTTATAACTTTGCAATTGGTGGCGAACTCATAAATATCGCAATTGCTAAATACATTGAAGAAACTTATAATTTGCTTGTTTCCCTTGAACAAGTTGATAGATTAAAACTTGAAATCTGTTCTCTATTTGAAAATTATTCAGCATCAATGGAAATTATGGGTATAAATAAAACAACACAAATAAAAGAACGTGCTTTAATAACAGCAACAGAATTATATCCTATTGTCAATTACTATTATTCAAAAATCGCAGATGCAATCAACTCAATCATTCAAGAATCTGACCCAGCCATTGTTGAAGATATTGCTAAAAATGGAATTTATTTTTATGGCGGTGCAACAAGAATTGTTGGTCTTGAAAGATTTATGTCTGAACATACAAAATTTAAAATTCACTTCTCAAACATCTCAAAATCTAATATTGTTGGAACCGGTGAACTTATTAAATATCCTCAACTTTTGAAAAAAATTCTCAAAAATAATTAATATAATTATTATATAAACTTTGCCTATAACTTATAATTATAGTTAGTATTGACTTTTCAATAAAAAACTGCTATAATTACCCTGTTATTAGCAAAGTTTTTTTATTTTGTTTTTTATTTTATATTCTAGGGAGTGGAATATGGTTTCAAAAAAAGAAAAGAAAGTTATTGTCATAAGCATCATTTCGCTAATTTTAGTCGCTGTTGTTGCAATTAGCGCTGTTTTTATTGTTCGCAAAAAAAATAAAGACAAAGAAAATAGTTTAATTTCAAGCAATATGAGTCAAATTGACACAAATTTAACTAACCTTGCTATTTTTAATGGTGATGTTTCTTCAAATTATAATGGAACATATAAATTCAACACTATAAAAGACATTGAGTTCAGTGATAAATTAACAAAACAAGAAATTCAAGCATTATATAAAAATAAAAATGTATCTAACGAAAATGAATTATTCGACCTATTAAAAAAAGAAAAAGATGATGCAACAAAAGATGGTGAACTTATTGTCTTATCTAATGGTTGCATCAACAAAACTTATGGAACAAACAAAAATAGAATACCTGTTCCTAAAAGTGCAGGAACATACGTTGGAGATGACAATCTTTCTAGAGTAACCATAACAAGTTCAAAAGAAATATTTTTTATTTCTCTTAACTATTCATCTAAAAACGCTGCTTTAAACTTATCATATACTTCAACAACAAATGGCACAAAACTTTATATTTTTAAACAAATTTGCAGTAAATATGACCCAGATTTAGTCTTAATTAATGTAACTTATGAATACGATTTACATATAATTGAAGAAGAAATAGATGAAGAAATTTATGATTGGTAATCAAGGAGAATTTATTATGAAAAAAATAACAAAATTATTTTCAATATTAATACTAGCCATTGTTTGTTCTTTTAACTTTATTGCTTGTTCAAACAATGAAGAAAATTTAGCAACACAAACAATTACAACAAGCAATATCAGTGATACAGATTCTACTCAAGAAGAAGATATTGCAGATAACGTTTCTGATTTAATTGAAGATAATACAAACGAAAATGTTAATGAAACAGAACCTGCCATTTACCCTATCATCTCTGGCATTTATAAATTTCAAAAAGACACATTAAGTTTTGATGATATTTATTGCAAAAATGAACAAGAAGTTTTAACATTCTTCAAAACAAGAGATTTTAATGGTGTTTATGATTTTGTTAGCAAAGTTGGCTTTAATGAATTTTTAAAATCAATAACAACTGTAAATGTTGGCGGTGTTGACTATGATGTTGTAGTCACATTTAATAAAAATGAATCTAATGGTTCAGAGCTTGGCTATTTGACAGCTTTTGAAAGTTATAAAAACACATTTACACGTTTTGGAACCCAAATTGTTTATGAAGTATCTGAAAATTCAATTGTTTCAAAAGAAAATTATCCAGAATTTATTGTTAATCCAGAAACAAATAATGTTACAATTCTTTATCCATTCTATTATGTTGATGCAGATACAACAGAAATTATTTACACCCCACTTTACATTAAAACAGAAGTTTCACTTTATAATGAAATTGATTTAATGCAAGATTCATCTCTTAAAGCTTACTCTTATTTAGAAAATTCAGCACAAATTGTTAGTACAAATGATTATTTAAATACAGATGAAGCAATTAAAAAGCTTACAGAAATTCTTCCACTTGATGAAGATGCTCTTATTGAAGATTTAGAAAATATTGAATTTTATATTAAAGATAATAAATCATTATATATTCTCTATCATGAAGATACAATTTTAATTACTGAAAAAATTGAAAATCAAAATAACTACATTCTCTTTGATTCTGTTACCATTGAAGTTGTTAATGAATATTATGATTTAACACTTAAAACAAATGTTATAACAGCACAAATTGAAATTGAAGAAAATGTTTATTTTAAATGTAATTTTGTAGCATAATATTAATCACAAAAAAAAGAAGCTAATTTAATTAGCTTCTTTTTTTTATAAAATTTCAAGTTTTTTATGGAATGTTTTTTCAAAATCTCTACCTATTTCCATTCCTCTCTGAATTTCAAATGCAGCATCAGCAGTTGTAACAGTTTTCATAATAACTGAATCACCTAAAATATCACAATTAATATCTATAATCAAATTATTTTTTGTTCTATCAAAACATTCTGCAAGTCTTAAAATAATTCCTAATTTCTTTGTTGCATCAACATCTTCAACTGTTAAAATACCTGTATATTTTGCCCAATCGCTCATTTTTAGTTCACCACCTGCGTGAAGTGAAGCAACAAAACTTGCTAAAATAAGTTCTCTATGGGTCAAACCATAAATTTCACTATTAAGCACAACTTCAAATGAATGTTGAGCATGATTTTTATAGCTAATTCTCTTACCAACATCGTGCATATATGAAGCTACACGAAGCACTTTTACATATCCCCTTGGAAGTTTATGAAGCACACGAAGTTGTTTAAACAAAAGCATTGACAAATTATAAACTTGTTCGTTATGCTTTGTTGAATCTGCTTCAAATTCAGCTGTTTGTGCCATAACTGAAAAACCTACAATATCTGAATTTGGTTTTTCAAGTGTTGTTGGAGTAACTTCATTGAAAAGCAATCCTTCAATAACAGACCTTGTTGTGATTGTGATTGTTTCTCTTTGAACTTCTTCAGCTATAGCCTTAATAATTTCAACAGCATAAGCAAATATATCTGCTCTTGGTTCATTCAAATGCTTAATTCTCATATTTTCATTAAGTTCAAGTGCCTTGAGTTGTGATGAAATATGGTCAATGTCAGCTGTTTTTAAAAGATATCCATCATCTTTATCAAGTGGATACTTTGTATAAATTCTATCCATTCTTGATAAATCTTCAAAATAAATACCATTACCAACAAATGTATATTCAGGCTCAATGGTGTTAATCCATTCAAAATCTGAAAGTTGTGATTTGATATATTTTCTTACTTTTTCAAAAGCTTCAGCTTTATCTAATTTTCCAATTGGATACATATCAACTAAAGTTTTTGGTCCAACAGGAATATATGCTTGGTTTAAGATATTTCTTCTATTATAGTGAATTAAATGAATGTTGTCAGCTCCAATATTAACAATAAAACCTTTTGCAATATCATAGCTATTCATAATACCTGTGTAAATCGCATTATTTGCTTCTTCTGGAGAAAGCAATGTAAATCTAAAACCACAAGTAACAAACACTTCATCAAAGAAACTATATATGTTCATAGGTTTTGTATCTTTTACAAAACTAGCAATAGCAATAGTTTTTGTAACTGCAAACATATCACATATTTTTCTAAAATTCTTAAGTGTGCTAATAATTGACATAATTTGATTTTTCTTTAAGAAATGGTCATCATCCATCTCCAAACCAAATTTGATTGGCTCAACCTCTACATCACAAATAGAAAAATAATTATCTTGAACAACATTCGCAATTACCAATTTTGCAGAATATGTTTCAACCATTACAACAGCAATTTTATCCACAATTCTACTCCTAAAAATATTCTATTTTCTATACCAGAATTATAACATATTTAATTTGAAAAGTATATGTTTATAAAGATATTTTAACATAAAACTTTTGCTATATTAAAAACTTATAACTTTGCAAATTTAAGGTTTTAATTTGACAGAAAACTATATTCTAGAAATAACGTGTTCAGGGCAAGCTGCAACACATTTTCCACAACGAATACAAATTTCAGAGTCAATTTTTGGAGTTCCACCAACCATTTTTATTGCTCCAACCGGACACGCAACAACACACGCTTCGCAGTGTGTGCAAGCAACTTTACAATTTCTTACAACAACAGAATCATCCGCAGTATTGCTACAAACAACTTCAACAAATTTTTTGCTTGGAATCAAATCAATAATATGATTTGGGCAAGCGTGCACACATTCTGCACAACCCACACATTTATCTTTATCAACAATAGCACAACCCTTTTCAGATATGGATATTGCCCCATAAATACAAGATTTAACACAATCTCCGCAACCCAAGCACGCATTAGGACAATACTTGTCTCCACTGTGAAGCAAGTTCATACTTGCACAAGTTTTATCACCAACATATTTAAACTTATTGTTGCAATCAACACCGCCTTTACATCTAACAAAAGCAACAGCATCAAAATGAACTTTTCTTTCTCTTTTTAAAACTTGTCTAACTCTTAAAAATTTAATTCCTAACAAATAAGGACAAACATTAGGAGAAGTTTTTCCTTTTGTTAAATCTTCTGCAAACTGCATACAGTTTGGTCTTCCACATTGTTTACAGTCAAGATTTGGCAAAAGTTCGTAAACAACTTCAGAAATTTTATTTAATTTTTTATTCTTGCGTGTGAAAATAACAACTGCAATAATCACAGCTAGTAGCACTAAAACTGAAGCTATATAAATAACAATTTTCATCTTAAGCTCTCCTTAAATAACTAATAAACTTGCATAATAAATTAAAATTGAAAATAATGCAAATAAGAAAATTCTCACTGAAATATTTCTAAAATTAATATTTAAGTATCCTCTATTCATTGTTTTAATATAGAATCCCATAAGTACATTCATAACAAAAACAACAATGCCAATGCAAACAAGCGACATAATAAATGGAAGAATCTTAACAGAAAAATCAAGTGCAAATAACACCGAAAGTGTAAACACCACATCAAATCCGTAAGAGAAAGAACTTTCATATAAATAGAAACTGAATGGCGATAATTTTTGTGTTAAATGAGCCACTAACAAATGATAAAGTGCAACAATAAACACATTAACACTTACACTAATGTAAAATAAATCAAATTTTTCATAAACATAGTTATTCAAAAGATAAGAAATAAACGATGTTAAAATGATACCCAAAATCAAAAACAAAGCATTAACATATCTAAATGTTCGATACATTTTTTCTCTTTGAATTTGAAGCGGACCTGAACCATTATAAATAAAAATATTTTCTTTGAGACCATATAAAGCAAGGTACGATAAAAATGTTTCTAACATTACTTTTTACCCTCCTTCTTTTCTTTATCAAAAACTTGTTGAACTTTTGTTTCTTTTGAAACTTTGAGTCTTGATTTCTTTTTCTTAATTGTTGATGTTTTTTGTTCTTGAACTTCTACGTTATTACTTTCATCAAGTTCTGCAAGTGATTCATTTTTGTTGTCTTTATCAACAATTTCTTCAAACTCTTCATTGTCAACATATTTAATTTCAACTTCAGAAGCAAGAAGTTTTTGTCTGCGGAGTGAATCATATTGGAATACTCTTTCATTTTTAACTTGCTTTAAAAGTTTAGCATAAGCCATATTTTTTTGCTCTAAATATTTAATAATCTTTCTAAATACAATTTCACATACAGCACAAAGAAGTGCAAGCCAAATAAAGCTAAATGTTACTGTTTCAAAAAATGCATAACCTGAATAAGCAAATGGCTTCCAATTAAAGATGGTTCCAAAGCTTAAAAATTCTTTAACAACAACAAATATAATTGAAACAACTGTATAAATAAAAATTGAATTTAAAACACGAATAAAGTAATTGTTAACAGCTGCCTTGATATCAATGTAATAAATATCAATACTCATAACAATTGTTGAAAGAATCGCATAATAGTTTTGATTAGAAGCAGAAAGCCCTAAAATTGAATATTCTTGAATCAAATAGTTAAACACTGTAATCAAGAAAGTTGAAAGAACTGCTGTTATAAACACCTTCATAGTTTTGCTCAAAAACTTATTAAGCATCAAGCATACAATGGCTGAAATAATAAAACAGAAAGCAGTTGCACAAATATAATAAAGAGCCTCACTTGCATTATTCATAATCAAAACAAGTGGACATATTGCAAGAATAACAACATCAATAACATTGTGTTCAATATTACTTTTTATGTGCATTTCTAATACCTCCTTGAGAAATTGGTTTAATTGCTAAATACCTATCAAAGATAGGAGCTAAAACATTCACAAAAAGAGCCACTGCAAAGATTGTATTCTCTCCAATATTTCCGTTAATCCAACAAAGAGCTGAAAGTGCACCAAAAAGAACCGAATACAAAATCTTTCCAAGTAATGTATCTGGAGATGTATTAGGGTCTGTCAACATAAACACACAAACAAAAATAAATGAACCAGAAAGCATATTTAAAATAGCTTGTTCATAACCAACTTTAAGCATTGCTGTTACAAAATATGCAGCAACCGCAAGCACCGGAATTTTAATATCAATAACCCTTGTATAGGTTAAAAGTATAGCACAAACAACAATAAGCAATATGCAAGTTGTTCCAATTCCGCCAACAGCTTGTCCAGAAAGCAAATTTGAAATACTATTAGCACCACCTACTGTAAATGATTCATAAACATCACCATTTAAAGTGAAAGAATATAAACTGCTAGAAAGTGCTGGTGCAATAACACCCGCCAAACATCTTCCACAATTTGATGGATTAAACTTGTTAAATCCAAGTCCACCAAAAGCTTGTTTAATTACAAAAATTGAAAAGAATGCAGAAACCGCAACCACCCAAATTGGAGTTTTAGCTGGAAGCGTTAACGCCAAAATCATTCCCGTTACAAAGAATGAAAAGTTATCCACTTTAATTTTTTTTCCATTAATAAAATTAAAAAGCATTTCAGAAAGCATACAACTTGCAAGCGAAGCTAAAATTAAAAGCAAAGCTTCAAGCCCAAAAAATATAATCCCATAAACAGCTGGAACAACTAATGCAACTGATGTATATAAAAACATTTTATTAACATCGTTTCCACTGTGAACAAATGGAGAATTTAAAACAATAAAACTACCCATTACTTCCTCCTCTGTTTTTTCTATCATAATGCTTTGCAGTAGCAATTCTTTGTGTCAAATATCTCCTTGCAGGACAAATAAATGAACAACAACCACACTCAATACAAGAGTGAGCATTAAGTTTAGGAATTTCATCAAAACGTTCGTTTAAATAAGCATTATCGATTTGTTTTGGATTCAAAAACATAGGGCAAACTGAAGCACATTTTCCACAAGAAATACAAGGATATTCTTTAGATTCTTCATACTCATCATATTTTTGCAAGATAAGTGAATCTGTTGTGAGCGAAATTGAAATATCTTTATTATAATGAGCTTTTCCAGCCATAACATTACCTTCAATTAAAACTGAAGAAGTTTCTTTATCTTCAATTCCAATAAAATCGTAAAGATTTTCAATAGAAACACCATTTTGAATCAAATAGTTACCCTTACGAATAACATTGTTACCATCAATTGTAACAATTTTTGATGTAACCGGTTTATTAAATTCAACTGCACGACAAAAGTTATAGCACGCTTCCGCACTTTCAATTGTGATTCCAGCATCTAAAAATGAAGAGCCTTGCTTAATTTTCTTGCCGCAAACTAAATTTGTTAAAATGTATGGATTGTCTAGCGGATATTTGTTTGGAATGAACTTGATTTTAAAATCATAGTTTTTCTTTGTGTCTAAAATATGTTTTTTAACTTTAGCAGCAAGTTTTCTATTTGCTTCAGTAAACACAAATGTTACAGATGCAGCACTTGTAACATTCACAAAATACTTCGCACCATTAATAACCTCTTCAGTTTTATATTCTGCAAGTGTTTGGTTGATTGAGTTATTAGGGTCTGTGCTATCCATCATAATCAAAACGGTTTTATATGACCTTCCACCAACATAGGCATACTTTAAATATGTTGGCATACCAGAAATAGTGTCAATTAAACCCGCATCACGAATTCTGCCAATCAAAGTAACATCACTAACAGATTCAATTTCAGGCAAATCAATACTTTCGTTTTTATTATTATTCATAATAAGAATGTGCTTTGCATAATCACCATTAAGTGTGGTTTTGTTAAAAATATTCAAAACTTTTCCACTAACCGGAGAATAGATATTAATACCAAAATTACCACTTGGTTTTGCAAGCAATGTTCCCTGTTTAACTTCATCACCAACACGAACAACAGGTTCAGATTCGGCAATGTTTTTAAGCTTTAATGGAACATTATAAAATTCCATTGGACGCATTGGTGTAATGTCGATTCCAACGGATAACTTTCTTGTAAATGGATAGATACCTTTAAAATTAACTAATTTCACAATATACCTCTAATTTTATATACATAAATATATTACCAAAAATAAAGAATATTGTAAAACAAAATTGAATGCTTTAAGAAATTAAATTTTATATTTTTTAGACAAAATTTTATCAAAAAATACACTCAAATTTAATTATAAAATTTGCTAAAATAAATCACTTTCAAAAAAGAAAAACTTAATCATATTTTTAAAAATTTTTGACTATCTTTTTCATCTTTTTCTTTAACTTTTTTTATATCCAAAATTGCTTTAATAAAATAAAAAATTCCAATCAAAATAATAAAACAAGAAAAGCAAATTTGCAAAATATCAGAACTAACTTTTATAGCAAAAATACTTGCAATTGTAGAAAGCGTTACAGATGGAATTATTACACACAAAACCACTTTGTAATCAATGAGTTTATTTTTTGCATAAACCAATGAACAGATAATTGCAAGAATTAAAAAACACACAACATTTGTTGACTGACAAATAAGTTGTGAAACATTAAAAAATAAACTTAATATTGGTATTAGAAAAGTTCCTCCACCCATACCCATTCCAGCAAAAATTCCTGAAAACGCCGAAGCAATAATTAATAGTAAAATCTGCAAAATTTTTCTCCTTTTTTTTATTTTTATATGCTTTTTTCATTTATTTTTACACATTTTTGCGTTTTTTAAAAAATTATCATACTCACTCCAGCCACAATAAGCACAATAGAAAACACCAAATCAATAACATTATTTTTTAAATTTTTTAAAAGTTTTGTGCCAATCAATGAACCTATCAAACTACCTATTGCGCACACCAAAATCAATTTGTAATCTAACTGTTTTTTCACAAAGTAAATTATCGAACTTGCAAGACACATAAACATCACACAAACAAGAGTTGTTGCGTGTGCTTTTTTTGAATCATCTTTGGCAACCATTGTTATCATCGGAACCAACAAAAGACCTCCTCCTGCACCAAAAAATCCATTAATAACTCCTGATAAAATACCCACACCAACAAACTTAAAAATATTTAAAATTTTGTTATTGTTTTCAACTTTATTTTTCATAACTTCACTATTATTATTTCTTTTTTTGTCAATAATTATAACAACCCATTTCCAATAATATTTTTGCAATTAAAATAATGATATAGAAAACGTGTATATTGCCTGTGGTATAAATAAGTTAAATATATATGTTACGCTCCATAAAATTTAATATAAAAGGTTGATTTTTGGCGGCAAATATACTAAAATGTATTCAGTAATTTTATAAAATATGGGACGGTATATAATGAACAAAATTAAGAAATTATTCAACGTAAAGAAAAAAGCTATTTTTAGTTTTATGCTTGCTGTAGTTTTAATGCTTTCTTTTAACTATTCTCCACTTTCATTACTTGCAGATATGGTTAGAACAAACGCATATAAATCAAACACAGTTCAAACATATTATGCTAACTCAAGCACAACAAGTGAAACCAATATTGGTACAGGAGTTTACCCTTCTTCACTTTCAGACTACTTTAAAGATAGTAGCAATAACTTCAATATTGAAAGTTATTACAAAACAAGATTCAACGATATCCTTGCTGGACACGTTGATGAATTTTTAAAGAATGTTCCTGATGTTAAAGTTGGACCTGATGGCGCAGCTGAAGGAGATAAAGTTTTATATAAAGATTTATATTCTCAATTCTTAACTGCAGTTGGTTTTGACACCCTTCTTGAGTATTACACAAAAAATAGAACCGACATTAAGTCAAAATATGGTTGTGACACATTCAGAGATTATGCTGAATACTTCGTTTCACACAACACAGAATTCCAAGTGTCAGACCCACAAAACCCAACAAAAACACTTTATGCATTCCCTAACTGTGTTTTCACTGAAGGAAGCAATGAATATAGAATCCAATTCTATAACATTCTTGCTAACTACATCACAGGAGAAAACAAAGTTATTGAAGATGCTGTTGATGTTAAAGGTGATGATGGTGAATCTCTTGGTCAATTTAGAGACGGCGTTGCTGATGGAACAAAATTCTATGAACAAAGCATTTCTTATGGTCGTGTAAAAGCTGATATCGATGCTGAAATCGAAGAAACAATTGCAATCTATACATACGATAACGAAACTCAAAATAAAAATGTTGCAGCAATTTTAGCAAATAAAGCACCTGCTTCAATGAGCTATTATTTCAAAGATAACACTTATGCAACAAAAATTGAAGAAGTTCAAAAGTATGTTATGAACACAACCGTTGATAAAAAGAGTGTTTATATTTTCACAGCTGAAACTGAAACCATTAAAGATTTAGCAAGTAAAGCCCCTAATGGAGCAATAACTTCTATGATTTATGATGACACAGGCTCACTTTTAACCAATCATCAAAAATACCCTCTTTTATATGTACCTGTAAAAAAAGGTGAATATGGTTATTTAGAGCAATATAGAACATATTACAAATATGAATCAATTCCTTATCAAACACTTTCAGATGGCAACTATTCACTTTTTGTTACTGATGATGATGTTACCCCTGATGAACAAGCAACTTATGATTTCTTATATGTTAATCCTATCAAGTCAACAGAATTAAATTCTAGTTATGTTGAAGTTCCACTTCCAAACAATGACAATGATAAAATTTACTTCTCAACACTTTTAGGCATCACCCCATCATCAACTGAAGAGCAAGCTAGATTTGATAACATTGTTGAACTCTTCACAGACACAAAAGGAACAGAGGCAACAACTGATGATACCTGCAAGTTATATTTAAGATATAAAACAACTGAAAGAAAAGTTATCTATATTCAAACCGAACAAAAACCTCAATTTGAAATTGATAATCAAAACTATTCATATTTAAAAGATATTGTTGTAATTGACTATGCTAGCCTTCCTGATGAAGGACCTGAAGGAAAAGAAGCATACTATGAAATTGATGGTTCAAAATTTTCTAACTATTATGTAGATGGATATAAACTTTATTTCAAGAAAATACCAGAAACTTATCAAACTCTTCAAAGCGTTAGCTATGAAGCTGGTCAATATGAAACAAAGAATGTTCCAAGCATTCCATTTGAACAACACGAAGTTGTTTCAAAAGAATACGAAATGGACTCTTCTGAAAGAAAAATTTATGTATTTATTCCTGAAGAAGGCACAAACACAACTTCTTATGAAGCAATCACTCAAACTGATTTAGATGAAGCTTTAAACAATCAATATGTTAAAGTTCCAGATTCTATTGTTGAAGAAGCTGAAATGGATAACACTTTCACATATTATTATAAACATAAAAAAGCTGCTAAAGAAGTTAACAAAATCTATATCGTAGTTTCTGATGAAAACTATGAAAAAGAAAAAGATAACGAAGTTTATAAAAACTTAAACTACACCGTTATTTCAAAGAGTGACTATAAATATAAAGAATTCATTTCAATTGGCAAAGATGATGCTAATTATAATGAAAACTTCAATCTTTATTATAAATATAAAGATGAATCACAACTTGGTGGAAAAAATATTTATATTCAAAACCAAATCACAAAAAAGAATGCTCT
>JAZRRE010000010.1:0-83056 GCA_045650505.1 Clostridia bacterium
TATTTTTAAATTTAGAGAAAAATTAGACAGTGAAGTTGAAAAAGCAAAGGATCAAATTGAAAACTGGAAATTTATTGATGATTCAGCAAGTTTTTATAATGAATGTAATAAGAATTATAATACTAAAAGAGCAATTGTTAAGGCTTTAAATAAGAAGGGTTTATATTTTCTTGAAAATGCAACGCCAGAACAAATAATGGATAAAATAAAAAAGCATAAGGAACTTGATGAGTTATCTTTTGATGATAATAAAAAAATGGTTGTAACTCCTGAATCTACGAAAATTATTCTGAGAATCTTAACTAATCAAATTGGCCTTGATTTATTTACGGAGTCAATTTTTGGTACAGAGGAAAAAAACGATGATAATGAAATTTCTTAAAAAGTTAATGGGTTTTTTGATTGCATTTAATCCTATGTATTTAATTTTAGTTGTAAAAAGTGTAATACAAATAGAAACAGATAAGGAATTAATGTGGGATCGATTTTCATGTTGGTTTGTGATTTTGTTGGTTATACTATTTGTTATAACATTGTTATCTGGTTTGATTTTTGTTTATAAAACATCCAAAAGAGTTTCTGAAAAAATTGAAATATTAGAGGTTAAAAATCTTACAGGAAATTACTTTTTGGAATATTTTTCGTTGTTTGGTTTATTAGCATTGTCTTTTGATATATCAAATCCTTACCAATTAATAGTTCTTGCTGTAATTATGCTTTTGATAGCCGTTGTTTATGTATCGAATGATTTATATTATATTAATCCGTTGTTTAATTTGTTAGGATATAAATTTATGTGTATTAAGTATAGGCGAGAAGATGGAACAAAAATTTATGAAGCAAATATATTTACAAGAGATCGATTAGAAAGAAAAATTGGTGATTTTATATATGTTGAGAATAGTGAATATGATTTTTCTAAGCATGTGAAAAAGAAGGATGATTAAATCCTTCTTTTTATATAAAATAATTGAAATCCATTTTTTTGTACATGGTTTATGGTATAATGTGATTATAAAACATAAGGAATAGGATAAATGATTAATAGAATTATTGGTGAAATAAATGTTTGTATGAATAATAATTGTTTTTTGGCGGCATTTTCGACAGCATTAACGATTCCTGATATTTGTGGTCAAGCTGAGTATGGAGAAATTTATAACAAAACAACATATCCCAAAGGGTTTGTTAGAAAAAGATATGTTACTTGGTTTGATGAGTATATTGGAAAATATGAAAAATCGCCAACAACACAAAAAGAATTTGAAGAAGATTTTCCTTATATGAATGGTGAAGTTGTTTGGAATCTTAGAAATAATGCACTTCATTCTGCAAGTTTTGATATTGGGAAGAATCTTGATATTCAAGAATTTGAATTATTGGTTCAACATCCAGACAGAAGCAGTTTAACTTGTAATATGAGTGGTATTAAAACACATTTTGGATATAATACAGAGACGAAAGAAGAAGTGGTTCAAAAAGTTAAAGTTTTAAGAATTAGTGTTGTGGATTTAATTAATAAAATCTGTGATTGTGCGAAATTTTATTATGAAGAAAATAAGGAAAAGTTTAGGTTTATTGAAAGTAAACTTGTTACAATTTCAAAAGAAATAAAGGAATCATTTCATATAAAAGAAGATTTAAATTATGATGAAGTCTTTCCTTTAAATGAATCATTAACAAAAAACAAATGGAGTGGATGGTATGTTAGATAAAAAAACAGAAGATAAGAAAGATAAAGCGGTTGAATATTGGAATTTGTTTAATATAAAAGAAGATAAATCAAAATGGTTGATGTTAACCTCAATACTATACATGATAATTTCAATAGCATCTTTAGGAATAAGTTTAGTTTTTCCATTTATTCGATTTAAGTCATCAATAAGAATCGGTATGATTATAATGTGGTGTTTATCTATTGCTCTATTTTGGTTTAATGCAGTAAGGATGGATATAATAACACGAAAATATAATGAAAAAAAACAAAAAGAATATGAGCAAGATAAATTTGTTTACATTTGGTCGATTATAACATCTATATTAACAGTTACAGGTACTCTTTTATGTTCTTTTTTTAATAGATCTTTCGGTACTCGATTTAATTTACTAACTATACCTATAGCAATATCAATATTAATGATTGCGTTGGTAATAATCATTATAGCTATTGCAAATGATAAAAAGAAATTTTTTATTGATTTGGGTAAATCTTTATTATTTATAATATCAATTTTAATGGTTGCTAGTGGGTTTTATCAAATTGAATCACCAAGTGAAATTAGTCAAACAACTCGAATAGCTAGGATGATTTTAATTACTGGTGGTAGTTCTATCTTATTGGTTATGTCAATTCAATCAATTTCAAAATTAATATCTATGAATGATAGGAATAATAAAAAAATGAATTCATTAATTGCAATACTTTTGTTTGTGTTTGGAATTCTTTTGTTAACCATTATTATTTTAAATTTACCATATAATGAAAATATTATAGGAAATATTGTTACAATTTTTGCTGGTGTTTTGGGTGGTGCGTTAACTTTAATAGGTGTTTTAATGGAAATAAAACATCAAGAAAAAGTTAGAAAAGAAGAAAAATTAGAAAAAGACAACGAAAAAAAGATGGAATTCAAACCTTTTTTTACAGCATTTGCAGTATCTGGATTACAAGAAAAAAGAGATGATATTAGATATTACGATGTTTCTGATGTGGCAAGTGGTCATATAATCGCAAAAAAAGAAGATGTTTTTGACATTCTGGGAGATAATAAGGTTTGTCACTTATACGGTTTAACATTTCAAAATTCAGACCAGTCAAATTTTGTTATAGAAAAAATTTCTATTGATGGGGTTGAATCATTTAATAGAGATTGCTTGGTGAGAAAAAATGATGAATTTTATATATGTGAAAGTTTTATATTAACAAAAGATGAATTGATACCAGATGTAAAAATTTACACACGTGATATTTTAAATAATAGATATGTTTACAAGATAGAATTTAAAATTCGTAAAACTGAATGTGAATTTGATAATGGTAAATTTGGGTCTGCCAGAAAAAAGAAGGTGGTTGAGGTTGTTGATATGTTTATAAAAACAATAATTGAACTAAACAATGATTAATAATTAGCGTAAAAAATAGAAAAACCAACAAATTAAGTTTTGTTGGTTTTTATTCTTTAGCTTAAATAAAGGATTATATGTTATAATGAAATTATGGATGAGAGAATTGAATTAATAGAATGTAAATTGATAAAAGATGCTGAGAATTTTAGAATGGCGGGTAATGTTTTAATGAATTCGAAAGAGAGATGTGTTGAAAATCAAATGTTTTTGACACAAATAATATTTTTAAATAGGCATGCATGTGAATTATTTCTAAAGGCGTTATTATTAAAATTATTAAAAGAAAATAGTATCATAGATGATATAGTAAAAGTAAAGTTGAAAGATATTAATGGTAAAAAGCTAAATAAGACCATATTTGAAACCCATTCAATTTTGATATTGTATGATTGTCTTATAGGTATGTCAAAATTTAGTATTGCTTTAAGTAGAGATAGGTTGATTAGACATAGACAAAAAGCTATTCAAATAGACAATTTTGATGGAGATTCAACTTATTTTAGGTATCCAATTGATAAAGAAGGTAATTTGAATTATAGGACATATTTTATAAATTTTGGAGAACCTGATATTTGTCCAGATTTTAATGATTATCCTATTGATGCAATTTTTGTGGATGAGGAAACAGGGGATGTTAATATAAATATTGTTCCAGAGATTCTTGAATATAATAAAAAAATAATAAAATTTTATAATTTTTTAAAAAAGACGCAGGAATTATTTTAAAAGACGCAGGTATAAAAATATGAATACGCAGGTCATTTTATTTGCGTCCGTTTATTCTTATGTGATATACTGCTAGTTGTAAGGAGAATTTTTATGAAACTAGCAACTGTATTTAGTGGAATTGGTGCAATAGAACAAGCATGCAAAAGATTGGATATAGAAACAGAAATAGTATTTGCATGTGATAATGGAAATAGATGTATTGATATTGATTCAGATAAAGAATTAGAAAAAATAAAAAAAATGGAGTCTCCAAAAGAAAAAAGATTATATGTGGATGGATTATACTCTACATTATCAAGAAAAACAAATTTTGTTCAAATTTCCTATAACGCAAATTATAAGATAAAAGATGATAACTTTTTTCAAGATGTAAAATTACTGGACGGAAAAGATTTTAATAATCAAGTTGATTTGTTTGTTGGTGGTAGTCCTTGTCAAAGTTTTTCAATTGCTGGTCAAAGATTGGGATTTGAAGATACAAGAGGTACTTTATTTTACGACTATGTTAGATTAGTAAAAGAAATTCAACCAAAAGTTTTTATATTTGAAAATGTATATGGATTAACAACTCATGATAAAGGAAAGACATTTGAAACAATAAAAAATGTTTTTGAAGAGTTGGGTTATCATTATTCATACCAAATTTTGGATGCGAGAGATTATGGCATTCCTCAAGGTCGTAGACGATTATTTGTTGTTGGATTTAAAGATAAGAAACATTTTGAAAAATTTAAATTTCCAGAGAAAAAAGAGTTAAATGTTACTATGCAAGATTTTCTTGAAGATAAAGTAAAAGATGGGAATTTATTAAGTATTGAAGGAGTATTAAGGCCTATTAACGATGAGCCTGGAAAACCAGAAGAGAGATATTTCCTTTCAGAAAAATTAAAAAAATATGTATTAAGTCCTGGAACAAAAAATTTTATGCATCATGATGCTAAGACAGATTTGCCTATAGCTAGAGCTTTGGTTTCTACAATGGGAAATACTCACAGAGCAAGTGTTAATAACTATGTAACAACCGATGGTAGATTGAGGGCTTTAACAATGAGAGAAGCTCATAGATTGATGGGTTTTCCAGATGATTATAAGATTGTTGTATCAAAGGCTCAAGCATACAAACAAGCGGGAAATTCAATTGTAGTTGATGTATTAATGTCTATTGTAAAGAATATTAAGGAGGCTTTAGAGGGTTAATATGGAAAGAATTGTTCCAAAGAAGAAAAAATATAAAACTATTAGTTTATTTGCTGGTATTGGTGGGTTTGATTTGGGTTTCGAATATGCAGGATTTGATGTTATATGGGCAAATGATTTTGACAAATATGCTGTAGAAACATATAAGGCGAATGTTGGCAATCAGATTGTTTTGGGTGATATAAGAGTAGAAAAAGATAATATACCTCCACATGATGTTTTGTTGGCAGGTTTTCCATGTCAACCTTTTAGTACTTTAGGAAAGTTGAAAGGTTTTGAGGATGAGGAAAGAGGAACTTTATTTTTTGAAATTAAAGAAATATTAAAAAAATATAAAACAAAAGTTGTTGTTTTAGAAAACGTAAAAAACATTATGAATCATAATAAAGGAAAAACTTTTGAAAGAATACTTCATGAATTACACAGTATTGGATATGATTGCAATTATAAAATTATGAATTCTGCTGAATATGGTATACCTCAAAGAAGAAATAGAGTCTATATAGTTGCTTTTTTAAGAGAGTTTTTTAATAGTGATAAATTCGAATACCCAGAAAAAGAAGAATTAAAAATTACAACTCAAGATTTATTAGATAAAAATGTTGATGAAAAATATTTCTTATCGGAAAAATTAAGTAAAACAATTTTAGGTTGCGGGACTAAAGGTTATATAGTAAAACCAACTATAGATTTGCCAATATCTAAGACTTTGACAGCTACGATGCATAAGATGCATAGAGCAAGTCAAGATAATTATGTTACAGACAATGAAAGTAGAAGTTTATTTGAAAGTGACACAAAAATTAATATTAGAAAACTCACACCGAATGAATGTAGACAATTACAAGGATTTCCAAGTGATTGGAAACAAGTAGTATCTGATTGTCAAGCATACAAACAATTCGGAAATGCTGTTACTGTAGATGTTTCTTATAAAGTTGCAAAATCAATATTTGAATATATGAATAAAAACTTAAAAAATGAGGTGTAGTATGGCAAGACAAAAAAGCATGTATTTTATAAATGATGTTGATGCTATATTTGATTTTGTTGAAAGTAAATCAGCGTCTATGTTTAACTATATTAATAATAATAAGTCATCGAATTATTTTTTATTTTATAAATATGTTACTCATTCTGATTTAATATCATGTGGTAAAAGAAATGAGAGGCAAGGATTCGACAAAAATTATTTGTATTATTTAACGCCAGATGAAAATAAAGAGGTTGGAACAGAACAATCAACAGCACACCAATCATGTATTAGCTGTTGTAAAGAATTTTATGAAACATTCGGAATTCCAATGCATGTTTCTGGTGGCAGTCAAGTAGTTATAAATAATTATGCGGATGTTTTTTTAGTGAATGACACATTGAAATATTTCAATTCAAAATATACATCTAAAGTTATTGAATCATTAGGAAGAGAAGTTCCTAATTGGGTGAGTGTTGCAAACGATATAAATTTATCAAAAAATGATTTTACATCAATACAACTTACAAGAGCTGCACATGGATTTGGTGTTGAAAGAGATGTTGAGTTTCATAAACTAAGAAAATCAATATTTAAAAACGATATATTTGTTCTTTTAGTAGAGAAAAGAGAGGATAAAGTTAATATTTTTATTTTATTAGAAAAGAACCCTATATTCTTTACAATTATAAAAGAAAATAATGAAGCATGGCAAAAATACGCTGAGAAACAACAGCAAAAGATCGAATCTACGTTGAGAACTAATAAGTTAGTAGAAGAAGATATAAAAAGTAGAGCTCAGCAATCTCCATGGAAAATTAAACTAGCAGAAGAAATGATGAATTATACAACTAACAAAGGAGAAGTGTTCTGTCCTTTAACTTATATTAGAGGTCAGTTTGAAAATTTATCTTCACTTTTCATAGCGTCTCATATAAAAAGATTTGAAGATTGTCAAAGTCCAAAAGAGGCATGGGATGTAAATAATGGGTTATTGCTTTGTGCAAATGCAGATGCCTTATTTGATAAACATTTAATTAGTATTAACGAAAACAAAGATTTAATCTTTTCTTTCCTAATAGATAATGATGTTCTATTGAAACAACAGCTTCTGTTATTACAACCTATATTTAAATTGATTTTAAATGAACAAAGGATGCATTATTTGGAAGATCATAGAAAAATTTTTTTAGAGAAAGAAATGAAACGCAGAGTTAGTAGGTAGGAGATTTGTGTTTATGGGAGCCAGAATAAAAAATTTTTTAATGACGAGTGATATTGAAGATATTTTATTTTATATTGAGTATAATTCAAACACATTATTTGAGCTGGTTAATTCAAAAATTGATCATGATTTTGTGTTTTGTCGCAAATATTTAACGCATAGTGATTTATTGACAATAGGAAAGCCAACAAAGAAGAAAAAAGAATTGTATTCTCGAGAGGACTTTGTAAAATCGTTTGTATTATATTATCAAGACACACAAACGTTAATAGAAGATTATGACAAACTTCCAACAGCTGCACAGTCTAATATTGGACTCCCTGATGAATTTTTTAATGAATTAGGAATAGATACATATAAGGAAAATAATAAAAAACAGTATGAAATACTAAATAAATACAATTTTAAAGCATATATTCCATTAGATGCGTGTAAAGACTTTAATTTTAAGGATTTTCAAAAAATTATTAGGTATAATGATAAATTTAATTATGAATTATCTGAATTAAGAAAGCTAAAGTCATATGATATAAAAAAACAAATACGTTCTAATGATAAAATATTAACATGTCAAAGCTTACATGTTGCTGCACATGGTATAGGTACAAAAAAAGACACATTATTATCTTTTTTAAGAAGTTTTGCTTTTAAAGGGGATGTTTTTAATATTTTATTTGATAAAACAGATAAGGTTATTTATTTATTTTTAGAGAGGAATGAGGAATATTTTAATATATTAAATGAAATCAATCAAAAACCTATAACAAAGCCTATTTGGCGTAATTATAATAAAAAAGATAAACAAGAAATAGTTGAAACGCTTTACTCGGCTGAAATAATAAATTCAATTGAAAATAATGAACTACAAGAGATACCACAAACTACTTTAAATGAAACGAAAATGTCGGAACTTTTAAAAAAGTATTATAAAGAATATAATAAAACAATTGAAGATATTGTTGCGCTTGGTGAAAAACCAAAAAATAGATGGTATCAAAGAAAGTGGAAGGAGGTTTTAATCAAACTTGACGAACTGTCTTTAGATGAAAAGGGGTATGCTGTTTGTGCTATATCAAGAATTAAGGGACAACATAATAAACTGGGAAGATTTTTTATAGCTTCTCATATAAAACCTTATGCAAAATGTATAGAAGATGAAGATTATGAATCATGTTTCGATCCTCATAATGGTTTGATTTTAAGTGCTAGTATAGATGCTTTATTTGACCAGTATTTAATTACGATTTTGCCTCAAACTGGGGAAATAGTTAAAAATAATATAGTAGATACAATATCTAATAGTGCCAGTATTTTTAACAAGAAAACACATATTCAAAATTATTATTTGACGGATAAAAGAAAAGAATATCTCCTATTACACAACGAAGAATTTAGAAAAAAGTTAAATTAATTATAAACTTAATAAAAACGAACATCAGTAAAAGTGTTCGTTTTTGTTTTGGGTGGAATTGTAATATGTTTTATATTGTCGTTTTAGGGGTATGGTCATATTGCATAAATTTGTGAGAAAGGGTGGATGTTTGTGAAAGGTGTATATGCTGATAATATCAGTGATTATGTGTGATTTAAAAAAACAAAAAGTCTTATAGCATCCTAAAAATTAGGATAACTATAAGACTAAACTTGGCTAGAAGACCGTCATTTTATATATTGATGCTAAGTGAATTAAAGTGTATGTTAATATAAGTCAATATCACAACCCATAGATTCATTAATTTTTAATACTAAATCAACAGTTTCTGCTTTTGTTAATGTCGCTATTCTTCTAAATACATATCCAGCCTTGCTCCTATAAGACTCTTCAGTTGTTCCAGATTTTAAACCTAATCCTTCACAAATGCTAGGTAAATCATTAGCAGAGCAATTACTTAAATGTTCGATTATTTCGGATTTAAGTTTTTGAATTTCTATTTTGGAATAAAATTCATCTTCTGTTATAGAGTTGCTAAACAAATCTTTTATAATTTCATCTACTGTTTTGTATCTGGCTGATAAATCATTGATAATACATTTTGAAATTACTTTATGAATTTTTGTTGTGCCCGTAGAAATGTTTTGTTTACCAAAATAAATATAATTTATCATCATACCAAGTGCATAAATGTCATTTTGAGCATTGTAATTTTCGAATTTATCTAAACAAGGGTCTATATATGTACCCTTTATTGAAGAATCTGTACTTGTAATTTTATTATTTACATCTTTAGTCAAACCAAAATCTGAAATTTTTAAAAATAATTTATCATATTTGGAATCTATTAGAATATTATTATAGCTTATATCTCTATGATAGAGTCCCTTGTTATGTAAAAATTTAACGCCTTCTAATAATTGAATAATTAAGTCTTCTCTTTGTTCTATTGAAAGTTTAGTGTTATTTGCATCTATAAATTTTTTAAGAGAAGTCCCACAATAGTCCATTGTATAAGAATTGTTGTCAAAGTATCTAAAAACCTTTACAATATTTGGGTGTGGATTTGTTTTCATTAAATGATACTCTTGTTTAAATCTAGTTAAGTCTTTTTCGCTGACATCTTTTTTTAGTTTTTTTAATACAAAAACTTCGTCATAATCTTCATCTTTGTATTTATAGACATTAGCATAAGAACCAGCACCAATGAATTTTGTAGCATAAGATGATTTATTTTTTTTGTTAAAATTGTTATTTTCTTTAATAACAAAAATAGGTATTGTGTAATACAGTTCAATTTTACTCGTATTTGGTGGAATTGTGCTTCCTCTGTATTGAACTATAAACTCTTTGCAGAGTCTTATCTTTTCATCATAATATTTATCTAAACTAAACTCATATTGAGTTGATTTGAGATTAGTTTGTAATCTTTCAATAATCTCAAAAACGGCTAATAGTCTTCGACTATCTGTTGCATGGTAATGTGAAGGTTCATTGTGTGTTGGCAATCGTAAATTTAACAATTTCAATTCTTCTACTAATTCAAAATGTACAGTAGATAAAATCTCTGTGAATTTTTGATTGCCCATATTGCTATATAATTCAATATAATCTAAATGATGTTCCGGCAATTCTCTAAAAATACTTTCAATAAAATTTTCTGTACGCATAATAATCTTCTCCAAAAAGATTATAACATAATAGTGGTCGGATTGTATATATTCTAGTCAAAAAGAAAAGAAGTTTTTAAACCTCTTTTCAAAGTTTTATCAATCAGACTACAAACGAGCATAAATTACATTTGATATATATTATTCCTCATCAGAGAAAGAGTTGTACAATATATCTATGAAATTAGAAATTGAATTAAGATGTGCTTTCCATTTATTTTTATTTTCATTACATAGTTCGTCATATAAATAATCTACATCTTCAAACAAAGTAGTATTATCAGTAGTTTCATTAACTACAGAATTTAAATAATCATAGATTAAAGCATTGTCAAATTCTAAAGAAAATGTATCATTAAACAAACTATTGAAAATTTTAGGTCTATTTTTTAGAATATAAAATAATAATTCTTTTTTTGATTGTTGTCTTTTTTGTAAATCCTCATATAAATTACTAGCATTATCTTTAAGATGAAATACAATTGAAGCAACCGAATCGGATTCTAATTCATATATGTAAAGATTCATTTCTAAACTTAGTTTATGAACTATTTTATAGTAAATATGCGCTATTTCACCTAGATATTTCCCAAATTGGAGTTTTATTTTTTTGTCTTCTATTGCTTCGCTATCAACCAATGATATTAATAAATTTATTTCAGTTGTTGTAGACTTTACATTTTTATTGTCTGAAAATCTATTATATCTTAGTTCTGTATAAAATTTTTGAATAATATTCATTAATTTGATACATCCACTATTAAATGATATATTTTCTTTTTGTGAAATCCAATTATTTAATCCCAAATGATTATGACTAAATAATAAATCAAAAACTTTTTGTTTTTCTTTAATGGCAAAATGTTCTTTTTTACAAATCATTTCGACAATTATTTTTTGAATTCTCTCTACACCCTGAGAAGCATGATACAATGTCAAAAAAGAATACTCAAACAAGTGATTATTCATTTCGTTAGTAAAATAATTTTTGCCAAAATAAATTTTGTCAATATCCTTTATAGCGTTCCATATTAGTGCACCTGCAATTTGCAATTCTTTACAAAGCATAAAATTCATATTCATTAAATCTCTATCTATTGAATCGACTGTTTTTTTACAATTCTCAATAATTTTCAAGTTGTTACTATTTTTTATTTGAGTTGATTGCAATACTTTAAGCTCATCAATAGTAGAAAATTCAGCTTCTTTACAATATTTAATATTCAAACCTAATTCTTTTATTGTGCAACAATAACGAAATCCACCAGTTATTTTAGGGTCTTCAAAGCAAGTTATAGTATTTTTAAAAATAGAGAAATCTCTACATAAGTGTTTCCAAAATTGTTTTCGTGGGTCTGTATTTGTTATATCTATTACAAAAGAACCAATGTATCCTGGTTGCTCTTTTTTTAAACGAGCATCTAAAAGATTTGCAATGTTTAATTCTACATCTTCTATTATCCAACAATATGGGTAATCTTTGAAATTTGTTAATTCTTCTATATTAATTGTGCAATTTTCATCATTTATAATGTATGGCTCTAAATCTATTATTCTTTTTTCTACAAGGATATCTCCTAAAGAAACTATCATTTTTTGTTTATTGTTACACAATTCTTTGTTTTTTAACATATTTTCAAAAACAACATCTCCATAGCAAGAGCTATTTATTTTGCCACTATCAAAAATAAATGCAACAATTTTATACTTGTTTTTATCTTTACACATAATTACTCCTTACATTTTTAGTATAACATAAAACAATCTAATTGTATTTAATTTAATAAAAAAGAGAAGAAGTTTTTTCGCTTCTTCTTGTTGTTTTGATTGGATTACATTTACTGTAAAGGTGTTCGTTTTTTGTTATGGGTGGGATTATCATGTGTTCTATATTGTGGTTTTGGGGATATGGTCAAATTACACAAATTTGTGAGAAAGGGGAGATGTTTGTGCAAGGTGTACATGCTGATATTATCAGCGATTAGGTTGGGTTTTTAAAGCAAAAGAAAAGAGTCTATGTAAACCCCGTAAAATTGGGGTTAGCACAGACTCCTTGTGGCGGAGCGAACAAAGTTCAGGTTGAACTGAAATTAGATAATTTTGAAGTAAAATTAATTTTTAAAATTAAGCATTTGTAGCGTCACAATAAAAATTTGGTTTTATGTTTACATTTAATCCTTTGATTGTTAGTAAACATGAAATATTGGCATCGTAAATTTGATTTTTATAATTTTTTCTTTTTTTATTTGCAACAAATGTTAAACTATTTCTACAGCGTGTTGCACCTACATAAAAGACACTTAATTCTTCTATAAATTTTTTAGTAAAAGAAGTGTCGCTTTGTGATTTGTCATAATGTATATGACAATAGCCACTTTCACATGTTTTATAGTTATAACAATTCTCACATAAACTCTTATAACTAGGAAAACTATAATCATTTAGCCCAACAAGAATAACATTTTCCCATTCCAGACCTTTTGCACCATGTATTGTACTAATAATAATACATTCATCTACAAACTGAATATTATGTTTTAAACTTCTATTTAGCAATGAATCTTCTAAATATCTATATTTTTCGCTAATAGAGAGGGCATTGTTAGGTAATACAGTGTTAATTAAGACAGTTAACAATTTAATTAATGATGATTCAGTTTTGTTCGGATTTTGAAAATTAGCAATAAATTCTTGAAGCCATTTTTTTATAATAGGCAATGTTAAAATGTCTTTATTTATTCTGTTCTTATATTCAATTAAGGAATTGTATGCAGTATAATGAAAGTTTATATAATCCGTATCATCTTCATTAAACAATGCATAAAAGAAATTAATATTTAAACTATTAAGTTTTTCTATTAAAGGTTGGACACTAAAACCGGCTCTTGTGAGAATTGTTGTTTTTTCACCGGAACTTTGATTAGATATAAACTTAATATAATTTCCTAATCCAGATAGTTCGGAAGGGATATCGTCATACAGTAGTAATTCAATATTTGCTGTCTGTGTTGGAGTTATTAAACCGTAAGAAGCTGCACACAATCTAATATTGTTGTCTAATGTTAAAAGATTTTGATTGTTTTGATATCTGTAATTTTTATTCAAACATATTTTTCTCATGGAGTATTTTTTTTGAGCAATTTCCATTAAATTCTCAATAGCTCCTATAAAACCATAAATTCGTTGCAGAGGGTCGCCTAATAAAAACAATTTAGTTGTAGGAGTAATTAAAAGTTGTAATAAATCCCAAGATAATATATTAGTATCTTGAAATTCATCTATAATTATAATAGGAAAAAGTTTTTGATAAAACTTTAATAAAGTTTGGTTTGAGTTTAACAATTCATAGGCAAATATTAAAAGACCATTATAAGTTAATTTATTGCGTGGTAAAAAAAATATTTTTTGGTATTCTATATATTTTTTAAACTCATCTTGGTTATCTAAATGATTTATAGTATTACTTTTTATTTTTTGACTAAAATCAGTTATCCATTGAGCAATGGTTTCGGTAATTCCTAAATTTTGTTCCATTAATTTTTGAACATCAGAATCATCTTCCATTTCTAGTGTATAAACATTGGATAATGAAGAATCGATAATATATCCATATAGAGATAAAATTTTACGAGCAAAGCCGTGGAAGTTAGAAACTACTATTTTATTATTTATATCTATTAAAGAGTCACTTTTATTAAATTCATTAGATAAATCATTTTTAATTTTATATGCAGCATTTAACCCAAAAGTTAGTGTTAACACTTTTTTATTTAATGGTATTTTATTATTTACTATCAAATAAAAAATTTTACTAATTAGAGTTTTAGTCTTTCCACTGCCAGCTGGAGCTTCAACTATTATTTTATCGTAATTAGAAAAAATAAATTGTAGTTGTGCTTGGTCCTTATTATGTTTTTCTATTATATTCTTTTTTAGTTCTAATAAATCATTCATCTTGTGTTTTGTCCTTGGCTAGATTTAATATATCCTTATATAATACTGGAATATTATCTTTATCTAAATATTCTCCAATTAATAATCCTAGTGTTACACTTTTTTCCTTTGTTAATCTACTTAATAAAAATAAATAGGTTAGATTTAAATTTTCGGAAATATCTTCCCAGTGTAAATTAGATGTAATTGTTGAAATATTATTAAGGTTATACTTTTTTCTATATTTTTCAGCCATTGGCGCTTGGATATCTATATTTATTCCAACTCCATATTCATTTATTGCAGCTATTAAATTATCAAAATTTTTAAAATCGGCCAAAAGTTCGGTTTCAAAATCTCTCTCATTGGTAATTTTAAGTAACCCTTTTTCAATATATTCAATATCGGTATCTTGCACTCCTAAATCCCTATCTTTAATAGCGATTACTTGTATCTTGAAGAATTCAAATAGTTTTATTAAAGGAATTATACTATCTTTTCCATCTGCTTTTAGAATAGATATTCCTTTTTCATCCAAGTCTATATTCATCTTTTCAGCCATTTTTTTTAAAGCACCATATTCGCTAGCACCTTCAACGATTATTACAAATCTAGCAAATAAGGCCTCAGCAAAATAAGGGGTTTGTAATATTAGATGTTTCACTAAATTTTTATCATTGTCTTCAAAGTTAATAAGTGCTCCAGAAATAGATTTGATGTTTGAATTTTCTTTATATAACCTAATAATATTTTTGAAGTTTGACCCAACTATTCTATCTGAATGAGAAACAATAATTATTTGAGCAGAAAAAGATTCTATTCCAAACATATCTTTTAACAGGGCATTAAAGTCGGTGTCCATTCCTGTTGCTATTTTTTTTATCTTGTTAATTAATGTTCTCTGAGCAAAAGGATGTAAATGTATTTCTGGTTCATCAAACATTAAGATTGCATTTAGGTTTGTTTCTGAACATGTTTTTTTGATATTTATAATTTTTTCTAAAAGAGCAAAAATAATTAACAAACTATATTGTATTCCATATCCACTATTTTTAATGTCAATATTTTTAGAATCTTGTAAAGAAAATATTTTAGATAAAAAATCTATATTGCTTAAATTAAAACTAGGTTTTATTTGATTGTCTTTAACAATATTAATTTTGTTTAAAGTATCTTCGATATATGTTAAAACTTCATTAATATTATCTTTTTTAACAAAATCGCATTCTTCTGAACCTTGCTGGTTTATATAATTTTTTATAATATAATTAAGAAATAGTCCTGCACCCTTTGTTTTGTCAAATGTCAATTCATTTTTAGGATTTCTAATTGAATCGTAGTATATTACATTTGATTGCTTTAATATTTTTGAATTGATTTCAGTTTGTGATTCTTTATGTTTTGAATTCAAATATAAATCATCTATAGATTGTGAGATTATTAAATTGATTGAATTTCCAGTTTCTGGGTCTATTAAATCTCCAAACATACCAATCTCATCATCTGATAATGAGAGAGATAATTCAACAGTAATAGGTTTTTCGCAATCATAAAAATCCTGTTCACTAAATTTATAATTGTTCAATATACCATTGATTGCGTTTAAAATATTGGATTTACCAATATTATTTTCACCTACTATATAGTTTATGTCATCATTAAATGAAATGGTAAGTCCTGTCAAATTTCTATAATTATCAAAATACGCACTTTTTATCTTCATATTATTCTCCTATAAATGAATTATATCATATTTTTTATTAATTTTGTAGATTTATAGAGAAATTTACAAAAATATATGTTATAATCTTATTAGAGGAATATATATGAAAAAAAGAACCAAATGGACTACAGAACTATTAAAAGAGCATATTAAAAGTATAGATAAAGATATTGTAATTGTTGGAGAATATACTAACATAGGTTCAAAGATTGAATGTAGTTGTCTAAAATGTAAAAATGTCTGGCATCCAACTGCTGGAAATTTAATTGGCGGGAAATCTCATTGCCCAAAATGTAGTAAAATAAATAGTGCTTTATTAAGAAAAAAATCACATGAGGATTTTTTGCAAACAATTCAATCATTAAATCCTAATGTGGAGATTTTAGGAGAATATTTATCTAATAAAAAACGCATTAAGTGTAAATGTAAAATTTGTGGAAAGATTTGGAATCCTATTAGTGGAAGTTTATTGCAAGGATGTGGATGTTCGTCTTGTGCATATAAAGTAAGAGGGAAAAATCGTAGAACAACACAACTTGATTTTGTTGATAAACTTTCAAAAAGCAATCCTGGAATTGAGATAATTGGTGAATATTCAGGAGCTTTTGAACCAATTAAATGCAAATGTAAAGTATGTGGTAATATTTGGAGTCCGAGAGCGCATGATGTTTTATTGGGAAGCGGGTGTCCGGAATGTTCTCATTCGGCAACATCTTTTGTAGAACAATTTATTTTAAAATCATTTAGAAACGTTTTAGGAATTGAAGAAGTTTTTAGTAGAGATAAAAAAACAATAGGAAAAGAACTTGATATCTTTATTCCAAGCTACAATATTGCGATAGAGCCAGGTGCTTGGAGCATGCATAAAAGAGGTGTGAAAAAAGATATCGAAAAACAGAGATTATGCAAAGAAAAAGGTATTAGATTAATAACTATATATTATGGTTGTAAAGAGAAGTTTGAAGAAAATGAAAATCTAATAATATATACTCACAATTTCGAAAGAGAGACATCATTCCATGAATTAAAAGAACTAATTAGTAAACTTTTTGATAAAATTGGTATAGAGTGTAATTTTTCGGATGAAGATTGGTTAATGTTAAAAAATGAAGCCTATTTATGTTCTAGAAAAATAACAACCAAAGAGTTTGTGGGAAGATTAAGTAACATCAACAGCAATATCATTGTTTTGGGAGACTATAAATCTTCAAGCGAAAGAATTGAATGTAAGTGTAAAATATGTGGGCACATTTGGAATCCTATAGCGAACACTTTAATGCAAAGAAGAAGCTGTCCGAAATGTAAAAATCAAGCTACTGGAAATAGATTAAGGTTTTCGCAAGAAAAATTTTTAGAAAAACTACATACACAAAATCCTAATATTATACCTTTAGAAAAATATATAGATAGCAAAACAAAGATTAAATTTAAATGTCTTAAATGTCAATATGAATGGGAAACTATTCCGGGCATTCTATTTAGTGGGAGTGGATGTCCTAATTGTGCCGGTAGACCAAAAATTACAACAGAAAGTTTCAAAAAAAGAATGATTGAGATTAATCCCAATATTGAAATACTGGGAGAATATATAAATACTGGAACAAAAATTAAATATAGGTGTAAAGTTTGTGGATATGAAGGATGTGCAACACCTAACTATCTTCAAGATGGAAATAAATGCCTTAATTGTATGGGGCGAAGAAATATTAATACAGAAAGTTTTAAAGAACGTATGTTAAGAATCAATCCTAATATAGAAATACTAGGAGAATATAAAAATACAAGCACAAAAGTCTTATGTTTTTGTAAGGTCTGTAGTTTCGAATGGATGGGCACCCCTAGAGACTTACAAACTGGTCACGGATGTCCGGAATGTGGAAGAAAAAGAAAAGGAAGAAGAAAAATAACTAACACTCAATCTTAATGATTGGGCGTTTTTTATTGTCTAATTTTATCGTGTGGACAGATGGTGTCACAGCGGTAGTTGTATAATATAAAAAATTAGTGTTTCACCAAATGGTGGTGAAACACTTGTATTATAATAAAATAAATTTTACTGATACGACAAATGGTGTCGAATCACTTGTTGTATAATGTGTAAAATTATTTTCCGCTGTAAAAGATGTCTTTACAGCGGACATGATAAAATATTAAAAATTAATTGCCGTGGTATCAGATGGTGATACTTCGGTAGTGCTAAAATATTAAAAAAATTTTTAACCGCTTGACCAGAGGGTAGTGAATCGGCTATGCAATAATATAGAAAAAATTTCCCGATGGGAACAATGTGGTTACAACGGGAATGTTAGAATATATAAAATATTTCTTGCGTGTCTAAACGGTGAACACGCGGATATGTAATAATTAACGAAAGGAGGTGTAAGAGAATGTAAAAATTATTTGGAAAGTCTTGGTTATTATGAAAAGTCCATATAAGTCGATAATATTGGATTATTTTATAGTAAGCAGGATAAGAGTTGTATGCATTTTGACAAATTTTTAGGTTTAAAATCCCTAAAAATCAGCACTTTTGACGTATGCACTTTTCAAAAGTCGCTGTTTACAAATTTGCATACACTCCCTTTGTTTCGGCAAGTAGGAAACCTACTTCCATTTTGGCTTAATTAAGCCACTTTTACATTGCTCGATGCAAGTAAATTTTATTAGTTTATAGGAGGTAAATTTTTATGATTAAGGAGTAACAATGAGTAAAAAATTAAAATCAATTTCTTATGCTAAAAACATACAAAGCATAAATCTAATCACAAACAAAGAAAGAAAAGGACAATCTAATTTTTATTCGTCAGTAATTGAAAATTGTGGAACAACACTTGCAAATTTACTAATAGACTACATTAAAAAAGATGGAGATATAAATAATCTCACACCTGATAATATTTTTAAAAAATGATTTTTTAATCTTGTTTAAAATAATGTAGGTAAGATAAATCTTTTTTATTAACCTTTTTTAAATATTCTTTTTTTACAAATCCAGCATCTTTAGAGTTCTCTTTTATTGAGTAGTATTCAATAAATTTAAAGAATGAGAGGTTTTCATCTTTTTCAATAAGAGTTTTTACTGAGTTTAGTAAAAAATGGTATGTATCAGGAATCGCTTCGGTAATCCTATTGTCGTTAAAAATTTCGATAATCCAGTTATAATCATAAATGATATTTTCAAGCAACTTTTCAATTTCTAAATCAATAATTCCATTAATAGCACTTGCATATAGGCGATTGTTTATGTTGTTTAAAAAGAATTTAAAGTTTTTTCTTTGCTTTACAAGAAAATGTACATCGTCCATAATTTTGATTTGTTTTTCATAAGAAAATTTTGTAAATTTTTTAAACTTTTCTTTATATTGTTCACTTTGATATTCTAGCATTTCAATAGTTTTTAAATTAGATTTATCAAGAAGAAAACTAGAATAATATAAAAATTCTGCAACGAATTTTTTTACATCTGAATAAAATAATGCCTTTAGATTTTGCTTTGTGTTATGTGATGAAATTATATGAATAATTTCAACAAGCAAAGAAACAATGCCTGAAGTTAATAGTCCTGTGCCTACACTTATATAAACACTATTTAAGGAATCGTTGGCTTTGATAATGAAGAAGATTCCAAGCCCCAATATAAAAATATTTAATATAATTAAACAATTGTTTAGAGATAAAAAACATTCTAATTTTTTAGCAAACTTATGTTTTTTTGTTTTTTCCATACTAATTTTCCAATCCTATTAAATAATCTGATGAGCAACCAAAGAAGTGACAAAGTATAATTATGCTGTCAATATTTGGAACTCTTAAATTCTTTTCCCAACGGTTAATACAAGCTGTGCTTATATTAACTTTTTTAGATAATTCATATTGTGTAAGATTTTGTTCTTCTCTTAACTCTTTTAATCTTTCTGCGAACTTGTTCATACTTACTCCTTATTTTGAATTAGTATATACCAAATGGTAATAAAATACTTGACTTTTACCAAATGGTAAATATATAATATATATGCATATACCAAATGGTAAAATGGAGTAATTATGAAAAATACAATTAAAACTGAAATTATAGAAAAATATATAAATGAAAACAAATTAAGCAAAACGAAATTCTGTAAAATGTGTAAGATTAGTCCTAGCACATTAAATAAGATTATGACTAATGATGATAACTTTGGAATAATTGCACTTTTTAAGATTGCAAGAGTAATTAAGGTTCATGTATATCAAATGTTTAATTAGGAGGTATTATATTGAAAAAAAGAGCTGTTATATATGCGAGATTTAGTTCGCATAGTCAAACTGAACAATCTATTGAAGGTCAACTTCGTGAGTGTTATGAGTTTGCAAGAAGAAACAAATATATAGTTTTGGAAGAATATATTGATAGAGCAATTTCTGGAACAACAGACAAAAGACCTGATTTCTTGCGAATGATAGAAGATGGCAAGAGTAAAAACTTTGATTATGTTATTGTTTACCAATTAGATAGATTTGCAAGAAATAGATATGATAGTGCTCACTATAAAAATATTCTCCATAAAAATGGTATTAAGGTTTTATCGGCAAAAGAAAATATTTCAGACGAACCAAGCGGTTCCCTTATGGAATCTGTTTTGGAAGGTATGGCAGAATATTATTCCAGAGAATTAGCACAAAAGGTTAAAAGAGGTATAAGAGAAAGTTTGATTAAGGGAAATTATATAGGTGGTTATATCTTGTATGGGTATAATGTTGAGAATAAAAAGTATGTGATAAACGAAAAAGAAAGTGCTATTATAAGACAAGTTTTTGAAAACTATGCTAATGGCATTAAGGCACAAGAAATAGTTAATGAATTAAACAACAAAGGACTTAAAACAAAATATGGCAGAGATTGGACTTTAAACATAATTGCTAAAATGTTACGAAATCCTAAATATATTGGAAAGTGCATTATAAACGAAGTTGAGTATGATAATGTTTTTCCACCAATTATTGATGAAAAGATATTTAAACAATGTAATGATATTATGGATTCACACAAACATAGACAAAGAAAAGAAATAGATGATGAAGATATTTATATTTTAAGTGGAAAACTTTATTGTGGTGAGTGTGGTCATTTAATGACTGCTGAAACAGGAACAAGTTCAACAGGTGTTGTTTATAGATATTACAAATGTTTTGGTAAAAAGAAACGAGCGAATAATTGTGGCAAACATAATGTTAAAAAAGATGAGATTGAGAACTTTGTTTTTGAAAAGACAAAAGAATATGTCTTGGAACCTAAAACTACTGAAAGTATAGCCACAGTTGTTGTAGATAAGTTTAATAGCGAACTTGCTAATAACTATGTTTTAATCAAACTACAAGAAGCATTAAAAGAAAAAACAAGAGCAATAAACTCTATGCTTGATGCTATTGAAAAAGGAATTTACACAAGGTCAACCCAAGAAAGATTGCTTAAACTTGAACAAGAACAAGCAGAACTTGAAGATAAAATTGCTTATGAAGAAAGTCATCAACTTAAACCACTTGAAAAGTCTAAAATTGTTGAGTTTTTAAAAATATATGCAAAACAGAAATTTGAAAGCAAAAGAGATAGAAATGATTTCTTTAATAACTTCATTTCAAGAGTTAACTTATTTGATGACCGAATTACAATTGTTTATAATACAAGTCTAAATCCTGCAACTGAAATATACAATAGACCCGAAAGCGACCCCGATGACGACACAAATGATAGTGGCACAACAATTTATAAGCAAGATGTGGAATTGACTGAAAATGACATAAAAAAAATTGCCGTTTGACTTTTCGTTCAAACGACAATTGTCTGGCGGAGAGTTAGGGATTCGAACCCCAGATAGCTTTCACTATGCCAGTTTTCAAGACTGGTGTATTCAACCGCTCTACCAACTCTCCATATTTAGTTTTTGTGTTAACTTGGTTAACGAGTATTAGTATATGTTATATTGAACAAAAAATCAAGTGTTTTTTAGAAAAATTTTTATATTTTTTGTTTATTGATATTTTTATTTTACAAGTATTTTTATTTGATGATTAAATTTTATATTTTCAGGATTGCAAGTTTTTTGTTCAAAAAAAGGAAGTCAAACGACTTCCTTTTATAATGAAGGTGGGCGTGGTTTAATTTACCCCACATCTCTTTTACCCATAAAGGGGTGCAGAATTACCACTAAATCTTCTACCTCTTCATTGTTAATATTATATATAATATTTTCTTTTTTGTAAAGATGAAAGGGAAAATACATTTTAATTTGAGATAATTTTCATTTTTGAGCAAAGGTTACAAAGTTGGTTTTAAATTGGGTGTAAGCATTGCAACAAGAGGTGATTTATGGTATAATAGATGTGCTGAAAATTTATCTTTAAAGGAGTGTTTAATGAAGAGTATTTACACTTATTACAAAGAAAGACTTATTGAAATTAGTGGTAGAAACAGAAGTTTATACCTTAAGAATTTTAACAGAAAGAATGGTTTTGACATAGGCAAAATTCTTTATGAAAATCAAGAGTTTGCTGGTGAATTTTTAAGCAATTTATGGAATGGAATTGCAGAGCCTTTTAGAATTATTGGAAAGAACACAAAAGATTCAATTTTGAAGGCTGGCGATTTTGACAACAGATTTCCTGACAAAGAGTTTGAGAACGAAAAAGAAAAGGCAAGATATGACAGAAGAAAAAAAGAATCTGGCAAAAAACTTGTGGAATATGAATGTCAAAGTCTTCGAATCTTGAAGCGTGAGATTGAAGAAATTGAAAAAGAAACCGGAAGATATGAACTTTATTTGTGTTATCCTTTTGTGTTTGGGGCTTCTAAAAATTACACATTCAAAGCACCACTTTTAATGTTTCCAGTGGTGATTGATGTTATTGATGACACTAATGTTGACATATCACTAAAGCAAGGGGATTCAATTCAACTTAACAAAGCACTTCTTCTTGCGATTGCTGATGGGCACAGATTAAACCTTGAAGGGCTTGAAACTGAATTTGATTCACTTTCAAAATTTAACGGCATTCAAGGTGTGTTAGACTATTTAAGAAAATTTGGAATCAAGATTTCTTATCAATCAAGAAAGAATGTTTTTCCATTTGGAAGATATGATGAGCCAAATGCACATTCAAGTTTAGAAGTTAAAAATCTTTGTGTGCTTTCAAGATGCAGTTTGGCAAATTCGATTTATGCAGACTATTCAGCGCTTGAAAAGAAGCATTTAACAAATGATTCAATCAATGAACTTTTGAATACAAAAATTATTAAACGCAAGCCTGAAAAACCGGGCAAATTGTTTTTGGTTAACAGTGTTGACTATGCACAGCAACAAGTTGTTAAACAAGTTAACACAAGTGGAAATATGGTTATTTATGGACCTCCTGGAACAGGTAAGTCGCAAACCATTGTGAATGTGATTTCTGATGCAATTTCGAAAGGCAAAAAGGTTCTTGTTGTTTCGCAAAAGAAAGCAGCACTTGAAGTTATTTATAACCGTATGGGAACACTTAATGATAAGGCAATGTTTTTGACTGATGCTGAAAAAGAAAAGCGTTCATTTTATTCAAGATGTTTTGCTTCTCACGAAAAAATGGTTTCTCACGAAATTAATGAAAGACTTATTGATGAGTATGAAGAAGCAGAAAAACAACTTGCCGTTGAAACTGATAATTTAAAGATGATTTCTAACTGTTTGACCGAAATCACTCCATTTGGAATTTCTGCTCAAGATATGTATTGCAATTCTTATAAAATTGGCAAAAATTCGGTTGAGTATGCGGTTTATAAAGAAATGCTTAAAGACAGCAAACTTATGAACCTTAAATATCAAGAACTTGCTGGAGCTATTGAACTTTTGCAAGAGAAAAACAAGGCAGAAATTTATTATAATTTTGTTGAAGATAAAAAGAAAAATCCGTTTATTGACCATCTGCAAGAAACTATTAGTGTTCACACTGTTGCAGAAGCACAAAGCAAGTTAGAAAAACTTTGCACTTCAAGAAAACCACTTTTTGACACTGCAAAGTATAAATTTTCAAGACAGGTTTTGACATATTATCACGAAATCAAAACAAAGAAAGATATCTCTCCACTTATTAAACTTATTGCCAGATTTGAGTTTCCAAAAGATGCGAAGTTTTTGAAAGTGAGCAAAGTTATGTTTCCAATGTATCCTTTTGCAAAAGTGAAAATTAGCAAAAAGGAAAAATATGTTAAAGATGAAATTCAAAAGACAGTTAGTGCGATTGAAGAGTATGTTAAAGATTATGAATTCTTGAAAAATGTGCTTTCAGCAGAAGGTTATTTGATGGCGATTGATGGACTTTTGAATGGAAATACCTCTGTTTTAAGATTGCTTTTATCTGCTGTTCAAAACTACATTAAACTTCGTGATGTTAACATCATTTTGAAAAATTTGGAAGATAACCAAAAAATTGTTTTGAACTTTGCTTATAGAAATTCAAACACTTACACAAAATATAAACTTATTTTAGACAAAGTTTTGCCGATAAGAATTTATCATGAAATTGTGAGTTTTGAAGCAGAAAAGAAAGATATGCTTTCAACTATTGTTAACTTTGAAAATATCAAAGCAAGAATAGTTGCTCTTAAAGCACAATTAAATTCAATCAGCAGGCAAGTGGCAGAACAATCGTTTGTTGAAGATTATCGCAAAATGCTTAAAGGAACTGCAGAAGCAAAAGATTATGCTTATCAAATCAGCAAAAAGCAAAGTTTCTGGACCATTCGCAAAATGATGAATGTTTACGGAAAATATTTGTTTAAGCTTTTTCCATGTTGGCTTTTATCACCAGAAAATGTTTCGACAATTTTGCCACTAGAGAGAAATATGTTTGATATCGTGCTTTTTGATGAAGCTTCGCAGGTGTTTATCGAAAACACAATTCCAACAATTTATCGTGGAAGCAGAATTGTTGTTGCAGGTGATGCTAAACAACTTCGACCAACAGCAACTTTTATGAAGCGTTATATGGGTGCTAACATTGATGATAATCTTGATTATTCAACACAGGCAGCACTTGAGGTTGAAAGTTTGCTTGACCTTGCAGTTTCAAGATTTAATAGTGCTAACATTAATTATCACTATAGAAGCAAACATGAAGAACTTATTGATTTTTCAAACAAAGCGTTCTATGAAAATAGGCTTCAAATTGCACCTAATGTTTCTAAAAACATTAAACAAAAGCCAATAGAGAGAATTTTGGTGAATGGAATTTGGAGTGACAGAAAAAATCTTGTTGAAGCAAAGAAAGTTGTTGAACTCACCAAACAAATTTTGAAGACAAGAAAGAATAGGGAAACCATTGGAATCATCACATTCAATGCAGAGCAAGAAATGCTTATTGAAGACTTGATTGACAAAGAATGTGGAAGTAATGATGAATTTAGAAAATTGTTTATTGAAGAAAGCAATCGAATTGAAAATGGCGAAGATGTGAGCTTGTTTGTAAAGAACCTTGAAAATGTGCAAGGTGATGAAAGAGATATCATTATTTTCTCAATCGGCTATGCTGCAAATGATTATGGAAAAGTTAATGCGACATTTGGTTCACTTTCAAATGAGGGTGGGGAAAATCGTTTGAATGTTGCAATCACAAGAGCCAAAAAGAAGATTTATGTGGTGACTAGCATTGAACCAGAAAAACTTAAAGTTGAGGGTTCAAAGTTTGCAGGACCAAAACTTCTTCGCAGTTATTTAACTTATGTTCGTGCTGTGTCTGAAGGCAATACAGATGAAGTTAAAACAATTTTAAATTCGTTTGGTGAAACAAACACTGTTACAAAAAAGTCACTTATGACCAGCATTGAAGAACAGATTTCAAAGAAACTTGAAAAACTTGGATATAAAACTGAACTTAATCTTGGAAACTCTAACAGCAAGATTTCTATCGCTGTTTATGACAAGAAAAAAGACAGGTATTTGCTTGGTATTGAAACTGACCAATCAGTGCTTGCAAGTTCGGCTTCACCTATTGAAAGAGATGTTTATCGCAGTGAATTTTTAAAGTCACGTGGCTGGAAGATTTGCCGTGTTTGGAGTCGTGATTATTGGCACAATCCATCACAAGTTATTAGCACGCTTGTTCGTGAAATTGAAAAACAAAAGAAAGCACTTTATGCAGAAAGTGCAAAAACAACCAAAAAGATAACAAAAGGCGCATAGAAATGTGCGTCTTTTTTATTTAATTTTATTTTTTTATGATTTATTTATGAATTTTTAGTGTATTTTTTTATCAAACTAATTATTAATGAAAAATGTAAAATTAATTTTAATTTATTTGGCGAATTTATTTTAATTGTTTGACTACATTATTTTAATAATGTAAACTTAAAATAGGTTATGATTATGAAAAAAATTAAGTTTAAAAATAAAATAATATCGCTTGCTGGTGCTTTTGTTATGCTTTTTGCAGTTATGGCATCTGTTTTTTCTTTTGCAGGCACAAATAAAAATGTAAAAAATCAAGCAGATAACTTGGCGTATGCGGCTTATACAGAAGATGATTTTAAAACACAAGCAGATGATTTGATTGCTGATATTGGCAGCAAAAATACAAATGTTTATGCCACTGAATATTCGCTTAAAGAGGATTATCCAATTCTCGCTGAAAATCAAACAACTTCAAATTTATGTTGGGCGTATTCTGGACTCAAAGTGTTGGAAACAACTTTAATGCTTAAAACAAGCGAATATTATAACTTTTCAGAAATGGCAGTTGCTTATTTTGCTTACCTTGGCAAATTGAGTTCAACAATTGATTCTTTTGGTTCGTTTAGAAAACTTGATGAAACAATCAAAACAATGGGTATTGTGAATGAATCAGATTTTTCAAATGATAATTATAAAAAAATTAATGAAACAAATCATACACAGTTTTCAGAAGTTTCAAAATTTGCTGACAAAAATTTGCCACAAGCAGTTAGTCCAATTTATTTGTCTAGAAACAACAATTTCAAAACTTCAAACAATCAAGAAAATATCATTAAGTATTACATAAAAAACATTGGTGCACTTAATATTGCTCTTCCAAAGGGGAGTATGTTTAGACAAGACCAATATACAAGTGATTGGGTGTTTGTTTATAATGTAACTTCTCAATATGAGGGAAGAAATCTTAATGAAAACCACGCAGTTTGTTTGATTGGTTGGAATGAAACCGGTTTTATTGGTCTTAACAGTTGGGGTGTTAATGTTACTGAATCTTATGAAGAAGTTGTTATTCCTTATGATGTTATGAATAAGTATTATCGCGGAGAAATTTTGTTTGAGGGTTCTCAAAATATAGATTGGCTTTGCGGTTATAATTATGAAGGAAATGAAAATGTTGAAATTCAATCAACATCAGCAGATTCTTTCTCAACTGAAATTTTAGAGAAATCAAACAATTATTTAAAAAATGTTTTCTTGACAACAGAACAAATTTCAATGGCATTTAAAGTTAAAAATGTTACAAATTTCGAAACTGTTTATTTAAACATTTATAAAACAGGTGAAGATGTTACTTCATATTTCACAATTTCTTATGATGATGCAAATTCGCTTGTGAATGTTTCATTCACTCCAAAGAACTCTAACTTTGGTTCACAAGCTATTCTCTTTGCTGGTGGAAGTTATGCACTTCATTTTTATGAAGATGTTAATATGATAGCTTCAAAGAGTATCACAATTTATACAGGTTCGGAAGTTTCATATATTGAGTTCAAAAACTCAACTTCTGGTTCAAGTGACCCTGTTTATTATTCAGCAATGAACACAATTGCGACTGATGACAGAACAGAAACACAATATATTTATTATGAAAATTCTTACACAATAAATATGTATTTAACAGACATTGGAAAACTTTCAAGAATGAAAGGTGAACTTCCTGTTGATCAGCTTGTTAGAATTATGGGTTTTATGGTTTATGATGAAACCACAGGTGAGTTTGTTACTGATACAAACAACAACTATTTAACTTGTGAAGGAAATCTTTCTTCAACAGGAAACTGTTATACTTTCCGCCTTCGTTATTTAACTGAAGATTATGCTGGAAAGCTTGTTAAATTTAAAATTTATATTCGTTCACCATATTATCCCGATGTGTGTTTCAAGCCATTTGATTTGATGTATTATGTGAGTGGAACACCAGATGTTACTGCTTCAAACAATGCATATAAAATCAACTATGTGCTTGATGGTGGAAAAAATAATTCACAAAATGTTGATATTTATCCGCAATATACAAAAGACTCAATGACTGACTTTACTTTGAAAGAAGCAGAAAAAGTTGGTTATGTGTTTGATGGTTGGTATAAAGATTCAGATTTTACAACAGAAATTACAAAACTTGATGCAAACACAAGTGGAGATATTTCACTTTATGCAAAGTGGATTTATAACAACACCGCTTACTATTCAACACAGTTAGAAGTTGACAAAATTTATGATTATAACGATAATGAAAAAGATTTGTCGGGTTTAAATCTTGAAACTTCTGCAGAACTTGTTTATGGTGAATCAATTAAGCTTAAAGCAACATTTTCAATTGAAGATGCACTTAAATCTGAAACATTTACATTTAAATATTATTTCTACATAAATGGCGAACTTATTAAAGAAATAAGTCTGCTTGGTGCAGCGGATATGGGAAATGTGCTTTCAACATATTATGCTGAACTTGGTGGTGTTAATGATGCAAAATTGGCATTCCCAAATTTAACAGTTGGAAATTATCAAATTGAACTTGTTGCAGCTGTTGTTATTAGACATAAATTTAGCATTAATCAAACACAAAACTATATGGTTTCTGTTAAACCTAAAGAGGTTGGTGTGGTTTATGATGCAAATGCTTCAATCTTTACTTATGATGCAAATGCACATATGCCTTCAGCTGTATTCAATGGTTATTATGCAGAAGATGCAAGTGATTTTGCAGTGCTTACATTTAATGGTTCAGCACAAACTGATGCTGGTGAGTATGCTTATTATGTTCAAGATATCACAAATGCAAATTATATTTTAAATGTAGAAGATAAGGCTCACGAATATTGGCTTTATATTAATAAAAAATCACTAACAATCAATTGGCCGGTTAAAGAAGTTTTCTATAATGGAAAAATGCAAAAACCAACCTGTGAAATTGAGGGGCTTATTGGAACAGATAGAGCGTCAATCACTCTTGATAAAGAAGGTTTCATCGATGCGGGAACTTATCAATTTATTGCAAAAACTGTAACAAACAGCAACTATTCAATTGTTGAAAATCAGCCTGTTGATTTCAAAATTAAACAAGCACCTATTGTGGTTAAGTTTGATGATGTTGAAGAAAGAGCAAGAAGCTCACCAGCTTATAGAACTCAAATCACATTCAAAGTTGAAGGTAAGCTTTATGACCCAATTGAATCTCTTGGAATTTCAACTTATTCAGCGGGGCTCACTGAAACTGAAAGTGGAGAATATAGTATAACAGGAACTTATAATAAAAACACTTCAAACTATGATATTAGTTTCATTCCTGGAAACTATGTTCTTACAGGTTATTACTATGTTTATTATGCGCTTCCAAATGGTGAAATTGCAGAAGAACGTGTTAATTATGGTGAAAAACCTGTTGGTGTAACCGAAGATATGATTAAGCTTAAAAAATTCCAAAAGCTTGTTTTAAGCACAAATCTTGAAGAAACCGGTGATGATATTTACGTTACCGTTACCGTGGAAGACTATTCTTGGTATGTGATTATTGGTGGAGTTATTGTTGGCTTTATTGTGATTTATTGGTTTGCAACCAGAAAACAAAGAAGAAATAAAGTTAGGTAAAATAAAAAATCATCACAATTTGTGGTGATTTTTTTGTTTTTAGTCAATCTTTTATTGAAAATTTAAAATATTGTGTTATAATAAATTTATCTTTAATTTAGAGGTTTTTATGGAAAAATTAGATATTAAAAAGATTTATGATAATCCAGCAGAATTTGAAGGAAAAACTGTTAAACTTGCTGGTTGGGTTAAGTCAGCAAGAGGCGGAAAGTCTTTTGGTTTTATTGACCTTAATGATGGTTCTTGTTTTAAGGGAATTCAAGTTGTTTTTGATGCAGATAAAATTTCAAACTTTGATGAAGTTTCAAAACTTAACACAGGTTCAAGTGTGACAGCAGAGGGAACTTTAATATTAACACCAGAAGCTCGTCAACCATTTGAAGTTCAAGCAACTGCTGTTAACATTTTGTCAGCAACAGACAGTGAATATCCACTTCAAAAAAAGAAAATGACTCTTGAATTTTTGAGAGAACAAGCATATTTAAGACCAAGAACAAACACTTATTCTGCAGTGTTTAGAATTAGAAGTGAATGCTCTTATGCAATTCACGAATTTATGCATAAAGAAGGTTTTGTTTATGTTCACACTCCAATTTTAACAAAGTCTGACTGTGAGGGTGGAAGTCAACTTTTCAAAGTTTCAACTCAAGACATTTATGCTAAAAATGCCAACTTAAATCCAGAAGATGAACTTTTTGGTGGCAAGGTTTTCCTTACACCAACCGGTCAACTTGAAGGTGAAGCATTTGCTATGGCATTTGGCAAAATTTACACTTTTGGACCTACTTTTAGGGCTGAAAACAGCAACACAACCAGACACGCTAATGAGTTTTGGATGATGGAACCTGAAATTGCATTCTGCGACCTTAACGGGCTTATGGATTTAGAAGAAAAGATGATTAAATATGTCATTAATTATCTTCTTGAAAATTGCAGACCAGAACTTGAGTTCTGCAATAAAAATATTGACACTGGTTTGATTGAAAGACTTGAACTTATTGTGAACTCTGAATTTGGCAGAATCACATACACTGATGCCATTGAAGAACTTAAAAAGAATAATGATAATTTTGAGTTCAAAGTTGAATGGGGTTGTGATATTGCAACAGAACACGAAAGATATTTAAGCGAAGTTGTTTTTGGAAAGCCTGTGTTTGTAACTAACTATCCAAAAGAAATCAAAGCATTCTATATGAAGCAAGACGAAGGTGGTAAAACTGTTTCTGCTGTTGACTGTCTTGTTCCTGGAATTGGTGAACTTACTGGTGGAAGCCAAAGAGAAACAGACTATGACAAACTTGTTAACCGTATGAACGAACTTGGGCTCAAACAAGAAGATTATTGGTGGTATCTCAATCTTCGCAAGTTTGGAAGCGTTGAACACTCTGGTTTCGGCATCGGCTTTGAAAGACTTGTTATGTATGTGACAGGTATGAGCAATATTAGAGATGTAGAGTTGTTCCCAAGAACTCCAAACAACTGCGAGTTTTAAGTCAAAAAATAAACAAATAACTATGTCATACAAAAAATTTGGATACAGTCATTTAGGGTTACTAAACTCCTGCATCCAAATTTTTTTATTCCTCGTTCTTTATTCATTTTTTGACTTAAAACAGTTGCACAACTTAAGTCTATTCTTCATCTAAATTTTGATGAAATTATGTTTAATAATAAGATAGGTTAAAATAAAAACGCACTAATGTTAGTGCGTTTTTTGTTTTCCATTTATTATTCTCCAAAGGTTTGGCAGACAAATCTGTTTGCGATATCGTTTGTTGCCTTTTTCACAGTGATTTCTTTTGGCTTTTCTGTGGCGTAAAGAGTGTCGCAATCAATAGTGTAAGAAGCAAAAGGTTCATAAGATTTTCCGCTTTCTAAATAGAGTGCATTTTCAAAGTCTTTCGCTCTGCCTTCAAGTGATGCGTAGGTTTTTCCAGGTTTCAAATAAACCACCATTCCAAAACGATTTAAAAATCTTGAAAGTCTAGATTCAACAATATCATAAGGCATATAAAGTTCTTGCGAAACATTTAATGCTTCTGCACCGGTGAGATTATAAACTGCGCCAACATCAGCCCCTGCATCTAAAATGAAAGGGGTTTTAAGCATACTCACAGCATCTTCTAAAAGGCGGGCTTTCCAATAACTCATTGCAACTTTTTTTGCTTTTGGAGTGAGTGATTTTGCATAGTTGCAGTTTGAAAGTCTTTGAACAATTGGTGAAAGTTCTTTGAAGTCAAAAGTTCTCTTATAAAATTCACCGATATCTTTAAGTTCTGTGGTTTCAACAAGGTCGTGCCATCTGCCAGCCATATCAAAAACAATTAAATTTGTGAGCAAATCACTGCTTAAAACAAAGTTTGGCATATTTTTTTCCATAGCAAGATTTTCGCAAACAAAAGTTTTGCCAACTTGTTTTGGACCAACCATTGCAATTGATTTTTCTAAAAGTTTTTCATTTACCATAATTTTATTTTACACCACTTTTATTTGAATTGCAACAATAAAAAAGACACCCAAAAAGGTGTCTTAAACTTCAATAATGTTAAAACCAGCAGAACGAATCAGTCTGTTATAAACAGCGAGGGAAACGCCTGTGGTTTCAGGGCATCTCACAAACACTTGCTTTGCGTTTTCTTTGTCAAGTTCACGAAGCACCGCAAACAAGTTGTGGGCTTGTGATTTTGGGTCATCAATCTTTCCATAAGAAATTGCTGAAACAGGCATAAGTTTTTCTTCACCATCAAAACACATAACAAGAGTGTTTTCTTTTTTGTTGAGTTCAACAAATTTAACAAAGTTTTCAAGTGAGCCTTTCACAATGGTTACTTTTGCGTTTGGGGCATAGTGTTTATATTTCATTCCGGGAGAGCGAACAATGCTGTCTGCCTTCACGCCTTCTGTTACTTCTTTTGCGACTTTGACTTCTTTGTTTAAAACTTTTTCAATGTCTTCTTTTGTAACAATTCCTGGGCGCAAGATGATAGGGGTTTCTTCAAGCACAGAAATAACGGTTGATTCAACACCTGCGTCACTTTCGCCACCATCAATAATGAGTGGAATTTTTCCATTCATATCGGCATAAACATCACTTGCGGTTGTTGGGCTTGGCTTTCCACTTAAATTCGCACTTGGGGCAGAAAAGGGAACACCAGAGCGTGAAATAATTTCTCTTGCAATTTCGTTTGCCGGCATTCTAACACCAACACTGTCAAGCCCTGCAGAGGTTTCTTTGCAAACCTTATTTCCTTTAGGCATAATAATTGTGAGTGGACCTGGCCAAAATTTTTCTGCAAGTTTTTGTGCGTCAGCATTAAATTCACTCACAATTCCATCAAGCATATCGATGCTTGCAATGTGAACGATTAGTGGGTTGTCGGCGGGTCTGCCTTTTGCTTCAAAAATCTTTTTGATGGCATTTCCGTTTGTTGCATCACCAGCAAGACCATAAACGGTTTCAGTTGGAACAGCAACCACTTCGCCACACTTTAAAAGTTTGCAAGCAAGATTTATGCTTTCTTCATTTGGTTTTAATAATTTTGTTTCCATAAACACATTTTAGCATTATTAGTAAATTTGTTCAATTATATTTTCACAAATAAAAATAAAAAACTCACGAAATTTCGTGAGTTTTTGTTTTGGTTTAGTTTAGAAAAATAAGTGTTCAATCAAGATTTTTGCACCGATTAAAACGATTACAAGTCCACCAAGAAAAGTTGCGATTTTTCTGTGTTTTTCACCACAGCGTTTGCCGATGAGTGCGCCAACAAAACTTAAAGAGAAAGTGAAAATTCCAATAAGTGAAACGGCTAAAACAATGTTTGTTTCAACCATTGCAAATGTTACGCCAACTGCAAGTGCATCAATGCTGGTTGCAATTGCAAGAAGAAGCATTTTTGAAATTGATAAATCATTTTTATCTTCTTCGTTGTCATCTGCTTCAAGTGGAAGTTCTTTCTTTGAAAGAGCTTCAATAATCATTTTTCCACCAATGAAGAGAAGAAGCACAAATGCAATCCAATGGTCGAATCGTTCAATCATTTCAGAAAACACGCTTCCAATAAGGAAACCGATTAGTGGCATTATCATTTGAAATAAACTAAACCAGATTCCGCAAAGTAGGGCAGTTTTTCGTGTTTTGCATGGGCACGATAATCCTTTGCAAACTGAAACTGCAAATGCGTCCATTGACACGCCAACAGCAATAATAAGTAGTTCTAAAATTCCCATAAAAATTCCTTTGTAAATTATACGATTAAAGTTTAGCAAAAATAAACAAAGAAAGCAAATTTTATTTAGCAGATTATTAAGTGTTTTTATATTCAAAAATTGACAAATTTTCAAATTAGCAAATTTTAAGTTTGACTAGTTCAAAATTCGTTTGTTATACTTTTGTTAGAGTAGGGGGATTTATGGCAAGAATTGCAGTAATTTCAGATATTCACGCTAATTTAGAGTCACTTAAAAGTGTTTTAGATGACATAAAGAAACAAAATATTGACCAGATTATTTGCCTTGGTGATATTATTGGCAAAGGTGTTAATGCGCATGAATGTATTAAGCTTGTTCGAAAGCACGCTGACATTGTGATTATGGGCAATGTTGATGAGCGTTTTTGCGAAAACCCTGAAGAGTTTAAAGATGACAAACTTGAACATATGAGAATCTCTTTTAATCAGTCACTTATGACCGCCGAAGATATGGATTATCTTCGAAGTTTGCCTTATTCAACAGAGTTTTATTTGTCTGGCAATTTGGTTAGAATGTATCATTCAAACCCTAAATCGTTTAAAATTAACATAAACCATTTTGACACAAACTTTAAAAAGAAACTTAAAATGTTTGAACCGGGAGAGTTCACCATTTCAAACAAAATTGCTGACCTTGTTGTGTTTGGGCATTTGCATTATCAGTTTATGGAAAAGTTTTATAACCGAACACTTGTCAACTGTGGAAGTGTGGGAAATTCTGGCTGTTTGATTCACGATGAAAAATATAACGCAGAGCCTCGTGAAATTGTGCAAGCGCATTATTTGATTTTAGAAGGCGAACTTGACAGTGAAGATAAAAGTGATGAGTTAAGCATCATTTTTAGAAGTGTTAATTATGACATTGAAAAAGAACTTGAATCAGGGCTTAATAACCCTGAATTTGAAGATTATGAAAAAGAACTCAAAAAGGCAAGATATCGTTATATTCAAAGAGAAAAAGAAACCCTTAAAACATTTGGCTATAAGTTTGAAGATGAAAATTAAAAAGACGGAAAACTTCCGTCTTTTTTTTGTTTAGCAGTAGCCGTCTTGACCTGGTTTGCTTGGGTCAGAGTAAAGATTTTTATATGTGTTTAAATTTGTGAGAGTTTCTTTTTCAACTTTGTTAAATTGAGTTAAAATGTTTTCAAGCAAATCGTTAAGAGCAGTGCCTTTATAATGTGTGCTTAAAAATTCAAGTTCTGATTTGATGATTTTGTAAAGATTGAATTTGTCTTGAACTCTAAAATTATCTTTTGAAATTGAAATGAGTTGTGAAGAAACATTTACGCAAATGTTATATGCTTCAATATCTGAAAGCATTGGAATATTATTTTCGTTCATAATATAGCCCTCCTGAATTTAGCATCAGTATAAGAAACGAAAAGTTTGTTGTCAATATATGATTAGTTTTATTTATAGTGGGGAATAATATGATAAAAATGGGTGATAAAAATTTTTTAAAAAAATTGATAAAAAGTGTTGCATTATTTTAAAAGGTGTTATATAATACCATTGTTCGCTTGAAGAACAATAACTTAATATTCCCCAGTAGCTCAGTGGTGGAGCACTCGACTGTTAATCGATAGGCCGTAGGTTCGAACCCTACCTGGGGAGCCAAATTGGAAGACTGAAAGGTCTTCCTTTTTTTGTGGAAATTTTATTGGATTGATTTTAGTGTGAAAATATGGTATAATGAAATTAGGAGGGTTTGTTATGAGTGTAAGTGATAATATTGCATTATTTAATTCGAAAATTGACAAAACCTATTGGACAGAACAGGTGATAAACAATCACACAATTGCAGTTCTTTCTGATGAAAATTATTATAAACTTTTGCAAAAACCTTATGTTAAAGTGGGGGAAAACAGCGGAACAGCAACCAGATTTAGCACAAATAATTTTGCAGAATATTTTGTTTGCAGGAAAACAGAAGATACTGTTGCGGTTGTAAACTCTGTGAAAACACAAGGTTCGATTCCAACAAAAATTTCTATTGCAACATATTATGCATATTTTGATGAAAGAGAGAGTGCACGAAAAATTGCAATTTTGAACAGGTTTGACCAAACAGGGCACCCTCACGAAAATCATTTAGATGTTTATGGCTATGCTCCAACATCAAAAGAGTATGCTTTTTATAAAAAATATTTGGCTGATATTGTGATTCCTGATGCTGGAGGCGAAAAATATCAAGTTAAGTTGCCACATATGCATTTCAACACAAGAAGTCAAACTTTGAGATTCAATCATCACGACAAGGCAAATGCTATTAGTATTGAAAAATTGATGGAATATATTGCTGATTTGAAGGCTGAAATTGACCCATCGGCTATTATCAATAATGTTGATATGGGTATGCCTTTTCTTGATTTAAAAAATGCAAAACTCACATACTCTTCAACAATGCTTTCAGCACTTAACAATATTGTTGGTTTTTTTGAGGCAGAACAAAGAATTCGACCAGATAAATTTACGGAGTATGAAAAAGAAACAGTTAATTTAATGAAGTCTTTAATCAATATTGACCCTGATTCATATATTAGCAGTGCAACACATGCACCAACACCAGTTTCAGGCCCTTCTGGCGGGCCGGTTTCAACACCAACCGGCAGTGGTTCAACAGATTCAACCGGTGGCGGTTCGGGTTCATCTTCAACTGTTTCAGGGCCGGCTTCAAGACTTCGCGATGATGACATAAGATATATCATTAGTGAACTTCCTGTGCTTGATGATTTAAGACTTGTTGAACTTTATGAAGTTAAGGCAGAACTTTCAAGGTATGTTAGATATCTTGAAAAAGATGGTAAAGAGATTTATAGGGAAGCAGGTGGTGAATCTTTACAAAGAAGAAATAGAGAAGGCGAAGAACAACGAAAAATTTATAAGGCTTATTTGAAATATGTTAAGGGATTGATTAATCTTGAATCAATTTCAAAAGACCTTAAAAAATATATGATGATTTATAATTTTTTGAACGAAAGAGACAATTTGCTTATGAGTTTTGTTTCAAAAGAATTGCTTAAAAATTTAACGGTTAACATTAAAACCCCAAGCAATTTTGAAAAAGGAGGCGTTAATTATGACCCAACAGAAAGTCAACCTTATTAGTGAATTGAAAAAACTGAAAACTGTTGCAAATTGTTATGAATATTATGAATATATTAAGATTGATACAACTTGCTCAATTGAATATAGTCACGAATTTTTAACTTTATATGCAAAACAAAATGGAAATGATATTTTAATTTCTGATTTAAATGAAATTTTAGAAGATGCCGATTATTATAAGCTTGCAGATGAAGACGTTAAAAATGTTGCAGAAAAAAATGGTTTAGATTTTGATGGGGTTTCAATTTTTAAAACCATTACCATTAAAGAATTGGCTAAAACCATTGATAGTTTTTTCAATGTTGTTAAGGCTTTGAAATTATAAAAAAAGAAGACCATTTGGTCTTCTTTTTACATTCCTAAATCTTTGCCGATGGTGTTTTGATTATATTCCCAAAGGCGATTTATTGGGTCAATAATTTTATTTTTTGATTTGCCGTGAAGATGTTTTTCTTTAACGGCTTGTTTTATGTCGGCGGGAAAGTCGTGTTTTAAAGCACTTATCAAGGTTTCAAGGTTGTGTTTTGAAAGAACACCATCTTGAATAAGCTCACGAATGTCTTTCACTCTTTGCATATAATTTATGTGGTCGTATTTTTGCTGTGGAGTTGCACTTTCATAAGGTATAAGCAAAAAGTTTGAAAAGTCATCTTTGCCGCCATCACAATGAAAATATATGGCCATTTGTTCAATGTCAAAAGTGATAACTCCTTCATATTTGTCGGCATATTTAGATTTATAAAAGAAATAGTTTCTTGTGTGTCTATCGATATCGGTTCGAAGTTCATCTATTAAAAACACATTTTTAAGTTGGTCTAAACAATCTGGTGTCATAAAATTTAAAAGTCTGTTTATAAGGTTTGTGTCATAAAAGATATCCCATTTGTTTTTGCCAAAAAAATCTTTTACAATTTGGCTATATTCATAATCACAGCCAGCAAGAATGGTGTAAAGAAAATCTATGCTTGAAATGTCTTGCTGAAGGGTTGATGAGTTTTGTTTATCGTTATCGTGAATCAAGTGAATTTGTGGGGTCAAAATGCCAATGTCGTTATACATTGTTGATGATGCCATTCCTGCAAGGGCAGATTGATTGTCGGTCTGTTTAAAAATAAAATGGTTTGGTGCGTTTGGAATTTGTATTTTTTTTGTTGAAAGACTTAAGTTTTCAATGGTTCTAACAAATCTTGATTCTTTTTTTGAACCTAAAATTTTTGCTGAATCTTCAACACTTTTGCTATTTAAAAATTCTGCAATTTTCTTTTCCATTTGCACCTCCTTTTAGTTTAAGATATTTTACAATCAAAACAACCTCGTGTCAATATGGAATGTGTTTTAAATATTGAGAAAAGTTTTGATTTGTGGTATAATGTTATTATCAAATATATCGGTTAAGATTGGAGAAGTTTTATGGATATTAAAACCATATTGAAAGATTCGAATTTTATTGATTTTGTTGACGATGTTTCAAAGATGAAAATTGATATTTTTGAAACCGTTGACAAAAGTCGTGGTTTTGGAATAACTCGTTCAAAGTTTAGAGTTTCTTATGATAAAGTGATTGAAAATTCTAATATTTATTGCGATTGTTATAATTTTTATGTTAAGGCTATGCAAAACTTGAAAGATTTATATTCCTCTTATACTGCAGAGTTTGCAACCATTGATGATTTTGCAGAGGCTTTATTTGAAAAGTTAAAAAATTATGTTGTGAACTCAAATGTTTTGCCATCTAATAACAATGCTTCAAAAAGAGTGTTGAGCCCAACAGAAAAGACATATTATGATGGTAAAAAACTTGATTATTTAAAACTTGTTTTAACGCAGGTTATTCCTGAACTAAACACTTTGTCGGCAGTTAAAGTTTTAGAAAATGCTAGTGCTGAAGAAATTGCAAACTTTATTGATGAGGCAGAATTAAAGGTTGATGAGATTATCGATGCGTTGGGCAAGGATAAAACAAACACCAAGATTAGAAATACAATTTTGCATGAATATCTTGTGACTTATCTTCCAGAATCATTTATGCAAGGTGATAATCTTGCAACACAAAAGATTGAAATTAACACAACTAGATTTAGTGGCAAAGACCCAAAGTATGCTGCAACTCCAGGGCATCTTAAATCACTTGCATTTTTAGAAAATTTTATCTTGGCAAACAAACTTGGACTCACCGCAAAAAATATTGCATTTGATGGGTTTAGATTTTTTGATTTAACAACAGGAAATTCAATTGGTGTTAACACAAGAAATTTGCATAGCACAATGCTCTCAAACGCAGACAGATATTTGCAATCTAACTTTGTTTTAGATGAAGATTTTGCAAGAGCACTTTTAACACTTCCAAAGAAGTTTTCTAAAATTCGTGGAAAAGATTGTGTTCAAACAACCACAGTTGTTGATGGTGACACCATTGAAACAACAAAACTTCTTTATCGTAAAAAATTTGTTACTCACGACCCAATCAGAACAAAGGCTTTTCATTTAAATTTAGAACTTGGAAATTTCTGCAAGGTTAGAGAAGTTAATAAAACAAAGGGCACATATAGTTATATGTTGTTTTATTATCCAGACCAAGAGGGAGAACAACCAATTCAACTTTTTAGAATTGATAAGGTTGAGAGTACTTTTAAAGGTGCTCCGGCAAGTCATAATTTGAGAGGTAAAGAAAAAATAGAAACAACACTTCATGCTCACACATATAATCTTATTGATGCAACACTTAAAAATTATACAAAAGATGAAAGTTTGGGAAAAATGGATTTGAGTCATATTTTTTCTGACACAAGTGATTTGGATAGAAAAATTATTGAAGAATACTTTGATTGTTTTTGCGGAATTCACGGTCAACATTTAAGAAGAGTGAATCAGGCAAAGTTTGCGGGTTATTTTGGAAAATATGAGCCCGTTGAGTATGGTTTTGATTAATAAAAAAGGAAGACTGAAGAGTCTTCCTTTTTTTGTTTGACATATAAATTTGTTTTTTGCAATAATGAAAGCGAAAAATAAACAAAAGAGGTTTTTATATGAGCAAAATAAAAAGTTTTTTTAAGCACAAATTTGTTATTGTGGCACTTTGCATTTTTCTTTCTGGTGTTGCAACTTTTAGTGTTTTGCAAATGATTCCAAGAGCAGCAAGTTACACAAGTTTGGTTGAAATGACAGTTATGGAACAAGAGTTTGAAATGAAAGTTAAATTTAAAGGTGGAAAGATTGTTACAACAAACAAGATAGGTGACGGAGAAGAAACTGTGGTTTCTGAAAAAGATTATGAAATTACAGATGGCGAGCTTTATGTTGAAGGTGAAAAATGGGGCGAAATTGATGTTTATGGAATACACATAAAATCAGGAATCGTTTTTAACGGAAAGGCTGCTGATGTGGGTTATGAGTGCAAACCTGCAAAAATTGCAAGAATTGTTTCATTTGGTTTTATTGCACTTGGTGGTTTGATGCTTGGACTTGCTGTTTATGTTGGTGTTACAAAAAAGCCAAAGGTAAGCAAGACAATATCAGGAACATCAGAACAACAATAAATTAGAAAGAAGACCAGATTTCCTGGTCTTTTTATTTGGCTTATAAAAGTGCTATATTTTTTTGCGTTTAAATATTTTCAAAAATACTATATACAAAGTGGCATAAATAATGTATAATCAAATTTATATTATGAAAAATGTAAGAATTAAATTAATTAAAGAAGAACACAGACCGATTGTTTTTGAATTGCTTTCAAAGCTTAAAGAACATTCAGATGAAAGTTTTAAGCATAGCATTGATGTTGCAGATAAATCGCTTGCACTTGCAAGGGTTCTTGGCATTAAAGGTGTTCATTTAGAAAGGTTATATGTTGCAAGTTTGCTTCACGATATTGGAAAAACTTGTGTTGATAGGGAAATTTTGCATAAAGAAAATGCAAACGAAGAAGAAAGAGAATATATTAGAGTGGTTCACATTGAAGGAACAAGGGCTATTTTAAGTGAATATTTTGATAAAGAACTTGTTGACCTTGCTGCTCATCATCATGAAAGACTCAATAGTTCAGGTTATCCAATGCACTTAAATGCAAACAAACTTGGTCTTTTAGATAGAGTTTTGCAGGTTGCCGATGTTACAAGTGCTCTTGAAATGAGCAGATGTTATAAAGATGCATATGCTCCAGAGCAAGTGATTGAAATTCTTGATAAACTTGTTAGTCGTGGAGAACTTGACAAGAGATGTGTTTTAGAAATTGAAAGGCTTTTTTTAAAACCGATTCGTGATAAATCACAAATGATATCATAAAAACACAGGTACTTGCCTGTGTTTTTTGTTGCAAGAATTCAGTTGAATAATAAAATTTTGTTTTAAATAAAAATATCTTGGTTAAAAGAAGGTTTTTTTTGTGAAAAAAGTGAAAATTGGGTGAATTTTAAACACCAATTAAATTGACTTTAAAGGCAATTATGTATAAACTTATATATGATATATTAAATATTTGTAAAAAGGTGAAAAATGGAAGTCAACCAAAGAAAGCAAGTTCTCAAAAAGAGAATTTTGCCTACAACTTTAATTTCTTTAATCATTCCTATTATGTTATGCATCTGCATACCATTTGAAATATATGCAAATAACTCACAAGAATTTTTATTTTCAATGGCAGACTTTATGCCAATTTGCATACTTTATGGTGTTGTTTTAGCGTTAATATTATTCTTTTCAATTTTTTTCTTACCAAATAGAGCATACAAGATTGTTAGTGCAGTAATTATTTCAATTGCTTTAATGTTCTTTGTTCAAAGTTTATATTTGAATGCGGGGCTTAAATCTTTAGTAGGTGATACACTTGAAACAACAAAAACACCAATTGGTAAAAAGATTTTTAACCTTATTATTTGGTTAGTTATTATTGCCGGTGCTGTTGTTTTATCAATTTTGAAAGACAAAAAAGGATATATTTCAATTGTTGGAGTTATTCTTTCAGTTGTTGTAATTATCACACAAGTGATGACACCGGTTACATTGATGATTTCAAAACCCGATGTTATGAAGTCTAAAATTCAAAGTGAAAATGATTCATTTACCAATTTTGGAATTTTATCTAATAGGAATTTAACCAACATATCTACAAGTAATAATATTTTTTATTTTTGTATAGATAAATTTGATGGCAGGTTTGCTGAAGAAACTTATGAAAACAAGCCAGAAGTGTTTAGTGAACTCACAGGCTTTACCTGGTTTAAAGATAATGTTTCAAGATATAGTCATACTTATCCATCTGTTCCAAGTATGCTTACAAATGTTGCTTATGATGCTGAAAAATCAAGAGTTGAGAATTTATCAAGCATTTACAATGAAGCAAATACATTTAAAGATTTAAATGAAAATGGATATGATATCAATATTTACACTGAAAATTATTATGTTTATGAAAAAGCAGAACATTTTCCAGAATTCGTTGATAATATTTCATTGAAAACAAAGTATAACATTACTAATAAGTTTGCCCTTGCGTTTAGATTAGTTCAAATGGCTCTTTATAGAGTGGTTCCTTTATTTTTGAAAAATCTTACAGGTGGAATAACATCTAACACTTGCAATAGATATATAAGAATTGTTGATACAGAAAATAATGAACAATGTTCAGTTGACACAAATTCTGTTTATGAAACTGTTAAAGAAATGGGTTTCAAAAAGACTGATAACAAACAATTTTCTTATATTCAAACTTGGGGTTGTCACGATGTTGAACCTAATATGGTTGAAGTTATCCCAACAGTTGAAAAGAATTTTAAAATCATTAATGAATATATTAAAGCAATGAAAGAGTTTGGTGTTTATGAAGATGCGACAATTATCATTACAGGCGACCACTCAACTGCTTATGATGGATATCGTCAAACAACAGCATTAATGGTTAAACCATCAGGCTCAAGCAGTGGGGCAATGACAGTTTCAATGGCTCAAACATCACATGATAATATTTGGGCAACCATTATGAAATCTGAAAACATCACAACCACTAATGATTATGGAAAATCGGTTTTTGAAATCGTTGAAGGTGAAAACCAAACAAGATATTATTCTTGGCATACTTGGGGTGAACTTTTGGTTGAATATAACTACACAATCACAGGCCCAGCAAGAGACCTTGCAAATTGGACTCTTACTTCAACAAGAGAATTTGATAAAACTTTAATGGATTAACAAAGGAGAAATTTACTTACTTATGGATACTATAATTTATTATATTTGCATTCCACTTGGATACTTAATGAAGTGGAGCTATATGCTTCTTAAAAACTATGGTTTGGCAATAATTTTATTCACTCTTGCAACCAAAGTTATTTTGCTTCCAATTTCTATTTGGATTCAAAAAAATTCAATTTTAATGGTTAAAATTCAACCACAAGTAAACTTTATAAAAGCAAATTTGAGCGGAAATATTGATGCTATTGCGGAAGAACAATCTAAACTTTTCAAGAAAGAAAAGTATCACCCAATGGCTTCACTTGTTCCACTTATCTTGCAACTTGTTTTGCTTCTTGGTGTTGTTTATATCATTAACCACCCATTGAACTATTTATTTGCAGTTTCTGATGAAGTTGTGACATCAATGGCAAACTTCATTGGTGCAAATATGGAAGATTCATCTTTCCAATTATCAATTGTTGAAGCAATTAAAAATGGAACAATAACAGCGTCATCTGCAATTGAAGGTGTGACAAGTGCAGAACTTGCTTCAATTGTTGAGAAGGTGAGTGATTTTAGATTAAGTTTTTGTGGAATGAATTTAACAACAATTCCAGCTGATGTTTGGGGTTGGTATATTTTAGTTCCAATTTTAGCAGGTGCTTCATCTTGGGTTATGTGTTGGACACAAAATATGTCAAACGTTATTCAACACGAACAAGGCAAGCTTAATCAATATGGAATTATGATTTTGAGTGTTGCTCTTTCACTTTATTTAGGAATTTTTGTTCCTGCTGGAACAGCACTTTATTGGATTGCTAGCAACTTGATGTCTATTGCACTTATGTATATTTTAAATGCTGCAATTAATCCTAAAAAATATGTTGATTATGAAGCATTAGAGCAAAGTCGAAAAGCACTTGCAGATTCAAAAGCTTATGGTGCAATTGATAAAAAAGACCCACTTTACAAACAAATGAAGAAGAGGGAAAAGGCAGACTATAAAAAGTTTAAACATATTGCTAACAAACATATTGTAATTTATTCAGAAAAGAGTGGTTTTTATAAATATTATAAAGAACTTATCGAAGAATTGCTTAAAAAATCAAACCTTGTGATTCATTATGTTACAAACGATTATAACGATAAGATTTTTGAACTTGCTGAAAAAGAACCAAGAATTAAACCATATTATATCGGTTTGAAGAAAATGACTATTTTAATGATGCTTGTTGAAACTGATATCTTTATTATGACAACACCTGATTTAGATAAGTATTATTTAAAGCGTTCATTTATTAAAAAAGATATTGAATATATTTATGTTCCACACGATTCAATGAGTGTGCATATGGGATTCAATGAAGGTGCTCTTGATGCATTTGACACAATCTTTTGTTCAGGTGAACACGTTAAAACAGAAGTTTTGGCAACAGAAAAGGTTTATAATTTAAAGAGCAAGAAGCTTGTTGAATTTGGTTTCCCACTTTTAGATAATTTGGTTAAATCTGTTAAAGAGGAAAATAAGGATAAAAAATCTGGAAGCAAGAAAGAAATCTTGATTGCTCCTTCTTGGCAAGAAGATAACTTGCTTGACTCTTGCATTGATGGCTTGATTGAAAAACTTTATTCGAAAGATTATCACATCACAGTTAGACCTCACCCTGAATACGTTAAGAGATATCAATATAAGTTAAATCAACTTATTGAAAAGTATAAAGACTATGATGAAAAGCTTTTAACATTTGAATTAGATTTTTCAAGCAATAAATCAATTTATTCATCAGATTTGCTAATTACTGATTGGTCAGGTATTTCTGCTGAATTTGCATTTGCAACCGGAAATCCTGTTGTATTTATCAATACAAAGATGAAAGTTTGCAATCAAAATTGGCAAAAAATTGAAATCACTCCAATTGAAATTAAATTAAGAAATATTATTGGTGTGAATGTTGACAAAGAGGATGTTGTTAAAATTGATGAAACAATAAAGAACTTATTTAAAGATAAGAAAGAATACAAAAAGAAGATTGAGGAATATTTTGAAACCTTTACATATAATCACGGCACCGCTGCAGAGAAGGGAGCTAAATATATTCTTCAATCATTGATTGAAAAAAAGAAAAACAAAAAGGAGAACTAAAATGAGTATTTTAAGTGGTATTCAAGAAGCATCAAGAATGCTTTACATTGACCCAGCTGCAACATCTGTATTATTATCTTCAATCACTGCAATTGTTGTCGCTATTGGTGCATCAGTTATTATTTTCTGGAGAAAATTCAAGAAAAAAGTTGGAAAAACTTTACACCTTGACCCAAATGCTGGAAAAGAAATTGAAGATGAATTAGTTGTTACTGATGCTGAAATTGTTGAAGAAACAGAAGAAGTTGCTGAAACAGAAGTTAAAGCTGAAGAAACAACTGATGTTGTTGAAACAGAAGTTAAAACTGAAGAAACAACTGAAACAGAAGAAACAAAAAAAGAAGATAAATAAGGAAATTAAAAAGAAAGAAACAATTGTTTCTTTCTTTTTGTTTAAATTAATGCTTAATAATAAAAATTTAAGGTTAAATGATATAAATTATGAAAATATAATGTTTTATGATTTGACAATAGTAAAAATTTTTAAGTATATTATATCTAGTAGGAGGGAATTTTATGGCACAACCACAAGCTGCGTTAAAAAATGTTTATGAAGAATTACAATCCGCTAGGAATGTTTTAGCTTGTTTTGAAGGTCTTGAAGGAAAGTCAAAAGAAGAAATTGTTGCTGAAATTCAAAATGTTGTTGGAGATTTAGAAGTTGTTTTCGCACCAAAGAGAAAAGGTAGTGGAGATTATGGTTTAGAATCAACAAGCGGTTGGGGGCTTCAATCTGATATGGCAAGTGCTTATTTAAGACAAGCAACAGAAGAATTAAATAAAGCAAGAAAAAAAATTAAAGAATATAAAAATCAATATAGAATGCAAATTTTCCAAGCAAAAAGAAATAGTAAAAAAGAACATGGTTTAGAGCAACCAAGTAATGGTTAAAAAAACAGCCAACTCAAATAGAGTCGGCTGTTTTTTAATTTTCCATTTCTTTATCATTAAGGTCAGCGGCTTTTGCTTCTGCTCGTTTTTGTCTTTTTTCTTCAATATCCATTTCGCGTAATCTGTATTTTGCTAGAATTAAAGATGAAATAAGAACTGAACTTAATGATGCTATTGAAAGACCAGAATAAACTTTATTAATTTTTTCAATGTCATCGGCGTATTCATCGTATTTTGAAATAGTTTCTTGAACGTGTTTATCATCTTCTAAACTTCTTAAAAATTCTTCAAAAGTTTTATTGTTTTTTGTGGTATCAATTATATGTTGATATTCATCAGCGGTAATTTCTCCACGTGTGAGTTTATCGATGGCATTTTTTTGAATTTCAGAAACATAATCTTTATAAGCATCTGAATCTTGATAACCTGAAAGTTCATCTGCAAGAGGTTGTTTGATTGGAATTTTATTCATTTGATGTTGGGCAAATAAGCCATTAAAAAGGTAAATTGCAGCGGCAATGGCATAGATTGTCCAAGCAAAATTAATAGGCTTTTTGCAAGCTTGATATTTTCTTTCTTCTTCGGCAAGTTCTTCAGGTGTAAGTTCAAATTTTTCAGGTTCTTGCTTTTTATTTTTTTTCATAATTTCACTCCACTAAAATTATTATAACATATATTTTTAATTTTTCAAGAGGGATAAAATTGTAATATATTTAACAATCCTTGATTTATATTTAATTATGTTTATAATTTACATTATAAATATAATTATAGGAGAATTTTATGTTTGTTATTTGGGGTGTTGGAAGTCGAAGAAATTATACTAATGTATTTATAAAAGAAACTTGTGATAGATGTGGAAATACTAATGATATCAATATTATCACTGATTATAAGTGTGGGACAATTTTCTTTATTCCGATTTTCAAGTTTGGCAGAAAATATTATGAAGTTTGTCCAAATTGTGGAGCGTTTAAAGAAATTAGCAAAAGAGAATTTAAAGAAATTAAAGCAGCAAACAGAAGTGGCTTGATTTATGAAGCAAAAGATGTTGTTGTAACAAGTGAACCTATTAAAGCAATAGAAAGTGCTGAAAATATTACAACTGTTGAAATTAAAGAAGCTGCAGAAGTTAAAGAAAACAAAGAAGATGTAACAAAAGAAATTAATAATATTATTAAGAAGTTAAAAGAAAAAAATTATGTTTTAACAGCTGATAAATTAGATAAGTTTAAACAAGTTTTAAAAGGACAGCTTATGAAAAAGTTTACAAATGAAAAGGTTGTTGAAGAAGCAATTGCCGATTATTTTAAAAATGTATAAAAAAAGACCACAAATTGTGGTCTTTTTTTTATGATTGCTTTAGCCATATTATGTTTGTTACATAAAAGATTTCGCAAGCACCATCACCGTGGTCAGTGCGTGTTAAACTTGAATTCCAATCAGCGTATCCGTATTCAAAGTGAACATAAACTAAATAGCCTTCAATTTTAATGTATTGTCCTTCTTTTACATTTCGAATTAGCTTTAAAACACGATTGTTGGCATGAATTAGGTGATTGTTTGAAATTGAGTTTACGATGGCTTCTCGGCTGCCAAGTTTTTCATTTAATGTGACAGGATATTCATAGTGCAAGAATCTTCTTCCATCATTTCTAAATTTAATTTGACTAATATTTTCTTCATTTGCAACTTCGCCCCAAGCCATTCCAAAATCATAGCGAGAAATTTTGTTTGGTGTGTTGTGTGGAAAATAATAGTGTTTCTTAACAACGCGGCCCACAAGTGTATAATTTGCCTTAACGGTGTATGTTATGGTGCAGTCATCAACTTCGTGCGTTAAGATATTTGCAGATTCTATTTGAATCGGTTCTGGAAGGTTTAATAGGCTAGCAATATATTCGTAATCTTTTTTAACAGCAAAAAGACTCAAAATGTATGACCCGAAAGCTATTATCACCACCATAAGCAAGCTGATGATAGCAATAATCTGTTTTTTGCGTTTTGACATTTTTTTAGCTTCAGGTGAAAAGACTTCATTTATTTGAGTTTCATCAATTATCTCATTATTTGTTTTATTTTTTCTTCTAAATAAGTTAAAAGCCATTAATTTCCTCTTGGTGTAATTATAAGAATAAATAAATTATAATGTCAAATAAAATCGAAATGTAGGAAATTAATATTATTTAACAATTAAATTTTGTGTTGATAAAAAATTATATCTATGATAAACTTTTGGTGTAGGAGAGATTATGTCGCAAAAAAACTTTAAAAAAGATGGTGTGCTTTATGATTCAAAGGGTGCAATTGTTTCAAATTTGCATGCAGAAGAAAATAAAAACTTTGCAGTTATTGCAAGATGCGGCCATTGTGGTAGGGGTTATTATATTCCTGTGTTATTTTCAGTTTATTGCAAGGATATATATGCAGCAATAGAAAGAGTTAAAGCAATTCCAAGAGTTAAAAGAGACCAAAAAGATGTTATTATTGATGCGTTTGAAATAACTCAACTTGAAGACCATCTTATCAATTCCATAAGTGATAGGGATTCTTTTTTAAAGGGATTTTATGATAAAGATTCTCCAGAAATTCAAGCACGCAGATTAATGATTAGTTCAAGAGTTGAAGATGTTTTTAATGAAAATATTGATATTCCAGAAACTGAATTAAAAGAAATGATAAAGACAGCTGATACTTTTGATGAAACCTTTGTGCTTCAAAGACAGTTTGCTCCAATAATTCAGGGAAATCGAATTACTTATTCAAGTCGTTATGATAGAAAACAATTAATAGAAGATTATTTTACACAGGCTGTTTTAAGACATGGTGTTAGAAAGGCAAATGTTTATTTTATGTCTATGTATTATCAAATTTATGGAAAAAACAACAAACTTGGATTAGTGTTTGATAATGGTTGGTTTGTTTTTAGAGGAAAAGATGGAAAACTTCATTCATATGCGGTTGATGATGTGTATTATCAAAAGCTTGTAGAATCAGGTGTTTTCGAAAGAGATAAAATAGTTGAAGAGGAAAAACCATTATTTGAAAATGGACAGACAAAACAAGTTTCGGCAATTGATAGATTTAATAGAAGAATGTCTAGATATAATGAAAAGAGAAATAATGATTTAAAAGAAAAACAACCAGGTGAAGAATGTTAAAACAAAAAAAGACTAACTTAAATGTTAGTCTTTTTTATTTTTAATTTATTTTTAGTCTTTAGTTTTAAGGCTTGCCCATAAGTTTGATGGGTATTCACCTTTGTTAACAAGATTTTTAAGAGCTGCAACAACTTTATCTTTGTCTTCTTTATAAGTCATTCCATACCAAGTTGCTGTTGTTGGGTGCATTTCAATTGAGATGCTTCCATCAAGAATAAACTCTGTGAGTGTTTGAGAAAGAATTAACTCTGCTTTTGCGAGGTTGTCTTTTTCATTTTCTAAAAAGTTGTCAAATGAAGTTTGCAATTTTTCAGTGAAGTCTTTTTTGAAACTGAACATATTCATTGATACAGGTGTGTCATTTGAAACTTCATAAGGTTTGATATCTGGGAAATCAAGTGGGGCAGCACGAAGAACTCCATCTTCATCTCTACCAATAACAGATTCAGCAATGCCTAAAAGTTTGCCATCATCGTTAACTGCGCAGATGCCACGTTTAACTTTTCCATTTTCGCCAATTGTGTTTGCAGCCTCATAGCCGATAACTGCATAGTTATTAGCTCTTGAAGTTTGTGTTTGTTTTTCAATTTTCTTTTCTGCTTTCAAAAAGTCTGCTGCGGTTTTGAATGCATCATAACCATAGAAATCATCAGCGTTGATAACAACAAAGTCATCTTTAATTTCAGGAACCGCGCATAAAAGTGCGTGAGTTGTTCCAAGTGGTTTTTGTCTGTCTGCTGGAATGGTGTATTGAGCTGGAACGTTTGTGTTTTCTTGGAAAACATACGCAGTGTCAATAAATTGTTCAATTCTGCTTCCAACTGTTTTCTTGAAAAGGTCTAAATGTTCTCTTTTGATAATGAATACAACTCTGTCAAAACCACATTTAATTGCATCGAAAATAGAATAGTCAATAATAAAGTTTCCGTTTTCATCGATTGGTTCAGCTTGTTTGAGTCCGCCAAATCTTGAACCCATTCCGGCTGCTAAAATAACAAGATCCATAAAAATTCCCCCTAAATTCGAGAAGTGTTATTTCTTCTCACTTATTACATTATATCATTATAAAAATTTAGTATCAAGATTAAATTTAAAATAATTGTAGTTAAGTTATATAAAAAACGAATAGAACCTATAAATTTTGTTAAAGTTGTTGAGATTATATTAATAAAAAAGGTTTTACATTTACACTTTGATTTTCTATAATTAAAATAGAGAGGTGTTTATGGAAAGTTTGAATAAACAAAAGTTTTCATTTAGATATATAACCATTGCTTATTTAATTCCATTTATTTTGCAAATAATGCTTTTTGGTTATCAAGTTTCAAAGGGCATTGTTTCAGTTTGGAACATTATTACTATTGTAATGATGATTTTTCTTTATGGCTATGCAATAAGAAATATGAAAAAGGCGAATTTTAATGTCGAAGAAATAATAACCAAAAATAAAGAAAAGTTTAATACAATCATCAAACAGCAAAAAGAAAAAACTAGTAAAAAAACAAGGCTTATTGTTTTGTTTATTGCAATTATTTTTGGTGCGATTTCAGCCTTATTCTTTTATTTGCATTCTTCAAAAACAGAAGGATTAGAAATTGTAAATTCAAGGGTTGTTGACCAATGGGGAGAAACAACTGTTGTGATTGAAGAAACAGATGAGGGAATTCAAGAAACTGAAAGCGATTATATTGAAGTTACTGTTGAGTATGAGTTTAAAGGTGAAACAAAAGGTGCTGTGATTAAGGCAACAACAACTGATAAAATTTATGTTGATGAGCTTAAAATCTTTATTGATGAAGAAGGTAAGTTTGTTGCAGATTATGGCAGATTGATGGTTTGGAAATTTGAGGCAATTGTATTTTTAAGTTGTGCGATAATATTACTTCTTTGTTCAATGTTTGCACTTGCTGGTGAATTTATTGGCGGCTCTATATTTATGCTTATTGGAACAGCTTTAATGTTTGTTATTAGCAGTCCTTTGTTTGAGAATTTCTTATATAACGATTTAACTTGTTTTACTCTTCTTTTTGCCAATGTGGGTGTATGTTTACTCATTTGCGGAATATTTGTTATGATTTTTGGCAGATATTCGGTTTATGGATTGTATAATACTGAACTTGCAAACAAATCAACATTTAATGAATTTGGTGAGACAATAATGGTTGAAGATGTTGAACAAAAATGTGAATGTTGCGGAGAAAAAATTGCTCCAACAGATAAATTCTGTGGAAATTGTGGTATGAAGATTAATCGCTAGAAAAAGGACGATTTATATGAATGATTTTAAATTGACAGTTGAACAGAGTGCCAAAAACACAGAAATAGTGCTTGCTTATTTTTTGCAGAAAAAAATTTATTCAGCACAAGAATTTATTGTGGGTGACGGATATGGAAAATTTCCAGACATTCGTTCAGTAGATAATTCTCTTGGTATAGAGGTTGTGCAGGCTGAATTTCCAGAAGACTTTGTTTCAAATATTATTTGGAAAAAGTATGAGAAGTTTAAGGGGAATGCAAGAAAGATTAAAACTTATGTAAAAACAAAGCTTAAATCTTTTGAAACAATGCTCTTCATAAACAAAAACAAAGTTGAGGCTTGGTCAGTGAAAAAAGCCGGTCAGACAGCATATTATTCAAGAAATATTTTTGAAAAAGCGATTTGTAAAAAACTTGAAAAATTAAATGATGGAAATTATGCTTCTATTAATGGTGAAATAAATTTAGCACTTATCAGTGTGTTTAGAGAAAAGCCTGATAAAGTGATTAGTTTAATACAACAAAAATATGCAGAAGTGCGTGATTTGTATGTTCAAATATTTAAAAAAATATTTGTGCTTTTCACAGATGCCATTTTTGAAATAGATGGCGAAAATATCACAAAATACGAACTTTCAGATGATGAGCTTAAAACACTTGAAAAGGATTTTAAAAAGATTATAAAAAATACCAAAAAATAGGAGTTTATTATGAGTCAAAAGGTTTTTGTTTCGTGGGAAGATATTAATAAATATCTTGACGGTGTTGTTGAAGATGTGAAAAAAAGAGGTTTAAAGCCTAGTGGCGTTTATGGTGTTCCAAGAGGAGGGCTTATTTTTGCCACAATGCTTTCTTATAAAATGGATATCCCTCTTCTTTTAAATGCAGCAAAAGATTGCATTATTATTGATGATATCGCAGATAGCGGAAGAACACTTATGCACTTTACAAAAAACGATACACAATTTCATAAATTCTATATAACAACGATGTATTATCACGAAAGAAGTATGGTGAAACCCGACTATTTTATGTTTGAAAAGAAAGATAATTGGATTGTGTATCCTTATGAATTTGATAACTAAAGGTGAATTATGGAAATTTTGGTAATGCGTCACGGAACAACTGTTTGGAATGAGAAAAAGATTGTTCAAGGACGAACAAATAACCGTTTGAGTGTGGCGGGAAAAGAAATTGCAAGCGAGAGAGCAAAAGAATTTAAAAATGAGAAAATTGACCTGATTTTTGCCTCTCCACTTATGCGAACAATGCAAACTGCAAACATAATGAATAAATTTCATAATGTGAAAATTGTTAAAGACGAAAGAATTATAGAAATCGACCAAGGCATTTTTGCTGGAAGAAAAAAATCGACTTTGACACCTGAAGAAATTGCATTTAAAAGGGCACAAGCAGAAGGAACAAAAATGGAAAAATTTTCTGCCGTTTTTAAAAGGTGCACAGAGTTTATTGAGTTTTTAAAAAAAGAGTATAGTGATAAAAGAATTTTGATTGTTACTCACAATATTGTTGCTAGTTTTATTGAGCTTGCAATAAAAAATGGGTATCGCTATAGAGAAGAATATATTGATAAGCCATGCATATTTAAAAATGCAGAGCTTAAAATTTTTGAAATATAAAAAGAAGACTAATCTAGTCTTCTTTTTTAATCGGAAACTTTTGCCCTAACAGGACACTCATAACTCATTATTTCATTGAAAGGATTTCTTTCAAGATTAGGTGAAAAATAAAAATCTTCAATTGTGAAAGGTTTTGTTTGAGGATTTTGTTTCAAAAAGTCTAATGCGGATAAGAATGCTGCGATGTCAATTTTATATTGTTTTCCATCAAGTGTGATTACATTGTAATAATGGTGCATTAATCTCAAATTATTCATTTCAATAGGTTCGTTATTTGTGTTAAAACCATAAAATCCATCATAGCAATAGGCTGGTTCTTCAATAATTTCGCAATCGATGTCAAAGTCCATCGCAAAACGTTTTATTTCATTTGCAAAAATTTTGCAAGTGCCTTTTTTGAGGGCAAATATAGTTGGATAAATTTTGGCAATTTTTCCATTTCGAATATCATTATCTGCTTGATGAAGGGTAATTGCTTTTTTTGTTGGGGTGTAATAATCGTAAACTTGTTTTCTTGGAAAGGTTGCTCTGTGGTCTTCTAAAAAGCTGTAATCGTATTCGAAAAGTTTAAGATAGAGTGGGTCAACAGAGTCTATTTCTAAAATTTCACTTACCGGAAGGTTGTTTAAAAAATAGTCAACCACAAACTTAATTTGTTCAAGTTTTGTGTTAAATTGTTTTGCTTTTTCTAAAAGTTTTTCTCTGCGGGCATTATTAAACTGATAGACTTCTGCCATTTCAAAATAGTTCATAACACCTCCTAAAACAAAGTGATTCTATTCTACTATAATCTTATCTCTTTGTAAATAGGGGATATTGTTTTCTTTTAAAATTTTTTGCACAAAAAAAGCAGTGGGGTTCACTGCTTTTTGTTTTTTATTATCTTAAAATGATTGTTGTGCTGGTTGGGCAAATTTCATCACCTTCAGCTAAAACAATTTCTTGACCATGTTTATATTCTTGAACATAGTTGCCAATTCTGATGTTGAAAACTGAAGTTGCATCGTTTGAAGCAAGAACTGTCCATTTGCCTGGTTTGATTCCGCCTTTGCCAACGTGCATTTTGTTTCTAGGTTTAATGATGATGTCGCCTTGAATGTATGTAACATTGTCATTACCTTTTTCATCAACGATTGTTGCTTCAGGTGTATATCTTACGCCATGTTTAACAACAACTTCGTCAACTTCACGAGTTTTTTCTTCAGCACGAATTTTTGCTTTTTTAACTGTTGCGATAACTGATGAAAGAACTGTTAAAACAACAATACCAATTATCACGCCACCAATAATATAATCTACCATATTTTCCTCCAAGGTACTTTTAACTGATTTAAATATAGCACAATAATTTTTGTTTTTGCAACTAATTTGGTTTAATAGTTGAAATTTTTAACAAAGAATTTACTTTGTTTCTTGTTTATTTGTTTTAAAAGTTCAAATCTGCAATTTTTAAGTTTGATTCGCCTTATTTTATATTCACCAAGATTAGGATTTTTATAAGTTAAATCATAATTAAATTTGCAAGATGAACAAGTTGTTTTTGTTGCTGCTTTATAAGGGCAGTGGGCAAATGTCATAAGAGGAAAACTTCCACCCTCGAAACCTATTAAATTGTTTTCTTGAATAAAACTTTCATCCGCTTCTATGCTTGCTGCGATTGTTTTGATATTTAGGGCGTTTAGGCATTTTATTGCGTAATTATTTTTTATATTTAGAAGAGGTGAAACAATGATTTTATGACCCACCTTGCCATAATAAATTGCACTAATGTTGTTTGCGTAAAGTGTAATTTTTTCTGGAAGTTTGTTTAAAATTTCTTCAAGATAAATTCTATCTTCAAAAGAGAGAATTGTTGGAATAAAAAGTGCAAACTGTTCATTTAAAGCTTGATAAGCATTTAAAATGTCGTTTGGCAAATAATTATCTGGTGCAAAAACATATATTGTGTTTTTGTTAATGTTTGATAGTTCGTTTATGTTTCTAAAAAGAACAACATTTGTTGGCTTTGAAATGGTTTTATTACTTTTTAAAGTGTTAAAGTTTAAATCATTAAATTTTGCATTTATATGTTCTTCGTTTTCTTTGATTATTGAGTTTTCAAGAATTGAAATAATTTCACGCCTTGCTTCATTAATTTTGCTTTTTGGAAGAAAGATGTTATCTGTTTCAAATTCAAAATTTTGAAGAATGAAAGGTGTTTCATTTAGTTTTTCAAACTGTGTTTTAAAGTCGGTTTCGGTTGCAGGAAGTTTGCTGGCTTTTTCAAGCAAATAGTTTGATTTGAAAGTTGAATTTATGCTGTTTGCTATTGCAATAACTTCAAGAGATTTTCCTGCAAATGCATTTATTTTGATATTTATTTTTATTTTTTTGGTATTTTTTAATATTTTTTCTTCATTTTTAAAGCTTTGTGTTAAATGTACGTCAAGTCCGGCTTCAAATTTATTTTTTGTATAAATGATATATTTGTCACTACTTATATTTTCAACATTTCCAACACCAAGTGAAGCAACTTGTGTTTTTGTTTTTGAATTGATTATTTTCAAGCCATCACCGGCAGAAATCTCTCTATCAAGTTTAAGGGTTGCTTTGACTAAATCATTTTTAAAAGGCTCAACCTTTAGCACGGTTCCAATTTTAATGCCGATATGGTTTTGGTAATCACTGAAAATAACAGGTTCTTCTTTTGTGTTTTCAAGATATGCTGATTTATTGTAAGCACCCCTTGAATAAGTGATTTTAAGTTCTTCTTCAGCCTTGCTTAAAAAGTCTTTTGAAAAACCCCCATCTTTAATTTTTTCAAGTGCTGTTTTATAAATTTTTGTTGCGGTGGCTGTGTAGCCAGCGTGACGCATTCTGCCTTCAATTTTAAAACTTGTGACACCTGCGTTTATTAGTGTTTCAAGATTTTCAAGAAGGGAAAGGTCACGAGTGCTTAAATAATAAGAAGTCTCATTGTTTAAAGAATTTTCATAAGGAAGTCTGCAAAGTTGCAAGCATTTGCCTTCATTTCCACTTGCATTCTTTTCGAGTGAACTTAAATAGCAGTTTCCTGAAAAGGCAACACAGAGAGCACCTTGAACAAAATATTCAATTTCAAGATTTGTGTTGTTTTTAATTTCTTTAATGTCTTCAAGTGTGGTTTCTCTTGAGAGAACTATTCTTGAAAAACCAAGTTCTTCAGCAACTTTTGCACCATTTAAATTGTGAATGCCCATTTGTGTGCTTGCGTGAAGTTCAATGCCATCAAAAGAAGATTTTAAAAGGTGAGCAACGCCAAAATCTTGAACAATGAAGGCATCAACTTTTGAGTCAATTAAAACCTTAATCATTTCAATAAATTTTTCAAAGTCTTCATTTTCGATAAGAGTGTTGACAGTGATATAAACTTTCACTCCAAATTTATGAGCATATTTAACGTATTCACGAATATTTTCTTCTGTAAAATTTTCAGCTTTTATTCGTGCATTAAAAGATGACAGTCCAAGATAGACTGCATCTGCACCATTATTTATGTTTGCATAGAAACACTCTGGGTTTCCAGCAGGGGATAATATTTCAAGTTCGTTTAAGTTTATATTTTTCATAGCCTATTAAAAAATGATACAAGAAATGTATCATTTTCCATAATAAATTTATTTTAAAGTTTGCCAAGTTCTTTAAGTTTTTCAACGGCAAGGTTATAACAATGTTCAATGGTTTGAGGAATTGTCATATTTGTGTTGTCAACAACAATAGAGTCATGTGTTACGACCATTCTTGAAAATTCACGGTGTGTATCACGATAATCTCTCTTTTTGAGGCTTTCAAGCACTTCAGCATAAGTGGTTTGAATTCCACGATTATAGTCATCTTGAAGTCTTCTGTTTGCTCTGCATTCAACGCTTGCATCTAAAAAGAATTTTACATCAGCATTTGGAAGAACTTCGCTTGTGATGTTTCTTCCATCAATAACGCAGTCAAAATTTTCTGCAAATTCACGACTGATGTTGTTCATTTTTTCCATTGCATCTGGATAGATTGCAAGTTTTGAAGCGAGTCCACCCATTTTTTCACTTCTAATTTCTTTTGAAACATCTTCACGATTTAAAAGTGTGATTTGTTTGTCATCTTCAAAAACAACTTTGACTTCAAATGTTTTAATGTATTTATCAATAATGTCTTGTGTGAAGTCTTCAATGTTAAGTCTTGCAAAATATAGACCCATTGCACGAAGAATTGCTCCTGTGTCTAAATGTTTTAAATTTAACTTTTTAGCAAGTCCTTTTGAAAGTTCACCTTTGCCACTTCCAGCGTAGCCATCGATTGCTATATTTATCATAGGTTTTCTCCTTAAATTTGTAAAATTTTGTGTTTTGTTATTTTAATAATACATAATAGACAAAATATTGTCAAATATCAGTTTTAATATTGACAAAAAAATCATAAAATTGGATAATTGATATATGAATTTATTTAGAAAAATTAAGAAATTGTTACTCTCTATCGAAGATTCACTTTCAAAAGAACATTCTTGCATTTGTTGTGGAAATGAAATTTTAGATGGAAGTGAGTTTCAACTTTGTGAAAAATGTTTAAATAATATGCAAAAAATTAATGAACCTATTTGTTTAAGGTGTGGTGAATCTTTAGAGAATGGTAAATTAAATTGTGAGTTTTGTGAGCATTTTAATTACGCATTTAAATCAAACAGGTCGATTTTTTATTATGATGACACATCTTCGAAAATTATTAAAGGGTTAAAATATAATCAAAGAAAATATTATGCGAAATTTATTGCAAGAATGATGACTGAAGATAAGTCAATTTTTGAAAATATTGATGTGATTACATTTGTTCCAATCAGCGGTAAAAGAAAAAGGGTTCGTGGGTTCAATCAAGCGGAAGAAATTGCAAAAGAAATTTCAAAGATTGTTGGTATTGAAACAATTGAGTTGCTTGAGAAAGTGAAAGACAACAAAACACAAGCAGGTTTGTCACAAAAAGAAAGACTTGAAAATTTGAAAGGAACTTTTGCGGTTAAAACAGGTCTTGAAGATAAAATTGTTGGAAAGAATGTTTTGATTGTTGATGATGTTTTTACAACAGGCGCAACACTTAATGAGTGTTCAAGTGTTTTAAAGAAGGAAAAACCAAAAGTTATTAAAACTTTAACCTTTGCAAAAACTAAATTATTTTCGATAAATTAAGCATAAATTTGATAAAAAATTAGAGCTACTTAAAAAATAAAATGATACTAAACTTTACATTTTGGTTAAAATAATGTAATATGTTAGTGATTTATAAATAAAAGGGGAAATTATGGGATTATTTTCTGCACTTAAAAACTTTGATAATAATAGAAGTTTAAAGAAACTTGAAAAGATTGCTTCAAAGGTTGAAGCGCTTGCTGATAAATATCAAAAGATGAGTGATGATGAACTCAAAAAACAAACAGACATTTTGAAAGAAAGATTTAAAAATGGCGAGACACTTGACGACCTTTTGCCAGATGCTTATGCGGTTGTTCGTGAAGCATCAACAAGAGTTTTAAATATGCGTCACTTCCATGTTCAAATTCTTGGTGGCATTGTGCTTCACCAAGGAAGAATTGCCGAAATGAGAACCGGTGAAGGTAAGACCCTTGTGTCAACACTTCCAGCATATTTAAACGCTCTTTCTGGCAGACCTGTTCACGTTGTTACTGTTAACGAATATCTTGCAAAGCGTGACGCTGAATGGATGGGTAAAGTTCATAGATTTTTAGGACTTTCAGTTGGTTTCATTTATTCAGGACAAGAGCAAAGTGATAAGAAAAAAGCTTATGCTTGTGATATTACTTATGGCACAAACAGTGAATTTGGTTTTGACTATCTTCGTGATAATATGTGCACAAGAAAAGAAGATATCATGGGCAGGGGCCTTATTTATTCAATCGTCGATGAAGTTGACTCGATTTTAATCGATGAAGCTAGAACCCCGCTTATTATTTCTGGTCCTTCAGGTGAATCTTCTGACCAATATGTGGTGGCTGCAAAGTTTGCAAAAACACTCAAAGAAGATGATGTTGAAATTGATGAAAAACAAAAAACTATTCACCTTACTGAAAGTGGTATTGCAAAAGCTGAAAGATATTATCGTATTGAAAACCTTGCAGATGTTGAAAACACTGATATCAACCACAATATCAACAACGCGATTCGTGCAAGATTTATTATGCATAAAGACGAAGATTATATCATTCGTGATGGTGAAATTTTGATTGTTGATGAATTTACCGGTCGTATTATGATTGGTAGAAGATATAGTGATGGTTTGCATCAAGCAATTGAAGCAAAAGAAAGTGTTAAAATCAAAGGTGAAAACAAAACATTTGCAACTGTTACTTTCCAAAATTTCTTTAAGCTTTATGAAAAAGTTGCCGGTATGACCGGTACTGCAAAAACCGAAGAAGGTGAATTTAGAGAAATTTATGGTCTTGATGTTGTTACAATTCCAACAAATATTCCTGTAAAGAGAATTGATGAAAATGATGTTTTCTTCTTCTCTCGTGAAGCTAAAATTAGAGCAATTTGTAATGATATTTTAGAAACTCATAAAACAAATAGACCTGTGCTTGTTGGTACACTTTCTGTTGCTAAATCTGAAGAACTTGCAAAAGAACTTACAAAAATTGGTATCAAACACAATATTTTGAACGCTAAAAACCATTTAAGAGAAGCAGAAATTATTGCTCAAGCTGGTCGCCTTGGTGCAGTTACCATTGCAACAAATATGGCTGGTCGTGGAACCGACATTTTGCTTGGCGGAAACAGTGAGTTTATGGCAAAACAAGAACTCAAAAAACAAGGATATGATGAGTATGATATCGACATTGCTGCATCATTCTTCCCAATAGAAAATGAAAAACAACAAGAAGCAAGAGATTTATATTTTGAGCTTAAAGCAAAGTTTGATAAAGATGTTAAACAAGAAAAAGAACAAGTTGTTGAACTTGGTGGTCTTCGAATTATTGGCACAGAAAGACATGAAAGCAGGCGTATTGACAACCAGCTTCGTGGTCGTGCTGGTCGTCAAGGTGACCCTGGTTCTTCAGTGTTCTACATTTCAGCTGATGATGACCTTGCTCGTGTGTTTGGTGGTGAAAGATTTAAGAGAATGGCTGAATTCTTTAAGCTTGACAGTGATACTTCTGTGAATTATAAATTCTTTTCAAGAAGCATCGAATCAGCACAGAGAAAAGTTGAAGGAAACAACTATTCTATTCGTAAAAACGTTGTTGAATTTGACAATGTTTTAAACCGTCAAAGAGAAGAAGTTTACACAGAGAGAAATCGTATCATTAATGGCGAAGATATGCACGAAAAGATTCTTTCAATGATTGATGATGTTGTTGATGATGTTGTTGATGATTTTTCACACTTTACTAAACCTGAACAAGTTGATATTGAAGCATTTAATCAAGCGTTAGAACGCCGCTTGCTTGAACCCGAAACAAACTTTATCACTCTTGAAATTTTGTCAGATTACACAATTGATGAAATTAAAGGTGAAATTTTAAAACGTGCAAAAGCAAGATATGAACTTCGAAAATCTGGATATGAAAAAGAAGGTATTAATTTTGGCGAAGTTGAAAGAGATGTGCTTCTTCGAACATTAGACAGAAAATGGATTGACCATATTGATGATATGGACAATCTTCGAACAGGTATTGGCCTTCGTGGATATGGAAACAAAAATCCTATCACTGTTTATCAAGCAGAAGGTTTTGATATGTTTGATGAAATGATTATGTCAACAAGAAGAGATGTTGCTAACTTTATGATGGGCATTAATATTAGAATCGGTGTTTCTCCAGAACAACTTGTTCAAATGAGAAAACAAAAAGCTATGGCTACAAATCTTCGAACAAATGGTGGCGAACCAGCTACTCCTGTTACAAAAAAGAAAGAAGTTAGCAGAAATGCACCTTGCCCTTGTGGTAGTGGTAAAAAATACAAACAATGCTGCGGGAAATAAAGTCAAAAATTAGCGAATAACTTTGTTACTAATAAAAAAACTAGACACTCGTTTACTCTATTGTAAAGTCGTGTCTAGTTTTTTTATTTTTTGCTTTTTATTTAATTTTTGGTGTGTGTTATTTTTAAAAAGATATTGAAAATTAGTTAAGTATGTTATAAAATAATGGGCAAGGAGAGTTGATATGGCAGAAAAAAGATTTGAAAAAGAAGCACAAATTGCTGCAAATTGGTGGAAAAACAACATTGGTGTTAATGCAAAACAAAATAATGGAGATGAATTTGCATCTTTATTAATGCTTATGAATTCGTTAAAAATTAAAGTTGGTGATGAACAAAAAGAAGTTTTTGCAGAAGCTTTAAAAGAGTCAATAAAAACAGAGCTTGGTTATCTTGGAAGGGTTTATGTTTCGGTGGATTACGGTCCTGATATATATCTTGCTGATGCGGCTGATAAAGCGGGAATTAGTTACGGAGCATTTCCTGTTAAAACTGCAATGTGGATTTATGAAGGAAAAGTTCAAGTTGCTTGTGGTTATGGGGCAGAGGCAAAAGAAATTTATAATGCAGAGCAATCTTCGCCACAACCAGGTCAACAATAAACTAAATAAAAATGGTGGATTTTTTCCATCATTTTTTTATTTGTTTTTTATTATTTTAAAGTTATTTTATTTGCGAAAAAGAGACTGTGTGTGGTAATATTATGTTGAGATTATTTTGGGGGATTTTATGTTAGTTAAAAATGTTAACGGCGAAGCGGTTGGTGCTTCAATGGTGCGTGATTCAGAGTTTTATATTGAACTTGCTAAATTTGTTCAAGCTTACACCTTGATAATTAACAATCCAAATGAATTTTTGGCAGAAGTTGGCGAAAGTTCTATTAATGAAAAAACAGGCAGAGTAACTTGGCCACAACTTGTTAAAATTATAAGTAAATGTGATTTTGGTTTTGTTAGCATTCCAACAGAAACTGAACTTAAGGTGTTTTATAACTATGCACTTGAAATTGGTTCGCTTGATTCAGTAAAGAAAAAAGTTGCAACTGTTAGTGATGTCGCAGACGCTCAAAAGCATTATTATAATTTTGTTGACAAGGCAAAAGACAAAGCTGAAAACGAATATTTAAAACAACACGATATTTATCTTTCTCGTGAAAGCGAAATGAGAAATATTGATAATGAACTTTCAAAAATAAAAGCAGGAAGCATCTTTGCGTTTGTTATGATGGTTATTTCTTGTTTTATTAGTGTTTTTGGAATCATTAGCTTTTTCTGGAACAATGTTATCGCTTCAAGCGTTGGAAAAATTATTCCTGTTTGGAATGAGCAATATATCGGCGGATTAATTTTAATGTTTGTTGGCATTTTACTATTTTATTTATTTGATAAATTGCATGAACAATTTAAAAGAAAATATTTTAAGCTTGATAGGGCAACAAAAACAATTTTTGAGCGTGGAAATGAAGTTTATATTCAAGAAATCACGCTTAAAAGAAAACTTGATAGACTTACAAATGAACTCAAAATTGTTCAAGCTGAACTTAACGATAAAAATAAAAAATATGATGTTCAAGAAAATATCAACCGACTAAAAACAACAAATAAATATTATAAAAAGTACGCTGAAAATGAAGAAGAAATGTTTACAACAACTTCTCCTGCAACTGATGATGAAAGAAATATGAGAGCGGAAGATTTTGCTCCTGTAACCCTTACTCGTGAGCAAGAAGAAAACCTTCGCCGCGTAAGCAAAGAAGCTATTGTTCTTGAAGGTCAATTTGATGAAGAAGCTTACAAAGAGCAAGTTGAAGGCACTGCTAGCAGAAGGAAAGAAAAAGAAGAAGCTGAAGCTAAAACTGCTGAAGAAAAAGCTCAAGAAGCTGAAGCAAAAACTCAAGAACAACTCAAAAATCAAGAGAAAGAACTCTTGGATTCAATTGATTATATTAAAGAAATTTTGGGTTTCACGAATGATGAAGACCTTGAAAAGGGTAAATAAAATTTGTTATGATTTTATTATCAAAAGGTATTCCATTTTCGGTATTTATGTGATATAATATGTCTAACTAGATAATGAGACATAAAAGAAACTCAAAGGGAGGAATGTGTTTATGGCAGATGATAAAGCACCAAGCGGACCATCAAGTCCTTATTCAAGTTCACCATTTTACCCTCACGTTGCAACAAACACAAGGCAAAAACCTTCTGTTTACTATAACATTGGTGTATATACAACGCTTTACAATCGTATTAAGGGTGACCTTCAAAACAACTTCGACGGTGATTTGTCAACATTCGACACAGTTATCAATGAGAAAATTAAGGAAGGCTTAACAGGACCAAAGGCAAAAGTTGAAGCCTTTTTAAGACAATATGGCTATGAAGGCATAGTCAAGCTTTACAATGATGATGAAGTTGATACACCTGAAAAGCTTAAAGCATTAAAAGATAAAGATTATGATTTTCCGGTATCAAGCATTAGTTTTGTTAAAGATTTTGACAAAACTGTCGCACTTGCCAGAGATTTTGCCAGAGTAAAATATGGCGCTGATAAGAAAAGAACAATGCTTTCTTATGATGATGCCCGTGAAATTATGCTTATCAAAGAAGAAAAATCTGATAAGATGTTTTATGAGGCTAACAGAACTCTTTTGACAAACGTTGGTGGTTTGGACGGAAAAGGTAAACTTGCTGGTGGTCCACTCACTCAAGCGGTAAATAACGCACAAACAAAACTTCGCGGTATGAAGAAAAATCTTCGACTTGGAAGACTTAAGGCTCTTGGTTGGACAGCTCTTGCACTTGGTGCAGGTGCACTTACCGGTGGTCTTGGATTTGCAACACTCGGGCTTGGAGGATATGCTCTTGGCGGTGTGTTTGGCGCACTTTACACAACTTCTAGTGCAGCTGCAACACTTGGTGGTTTAGTTGCTACCGGTGCTGCTGGTTATACCACTTATAAAGGTATTCAAGGTTTTATGTCTAGACTTGGTCAAAACTGGAAGGATAGAAAGAAACTTGTTCAATTTAAACGCTCAAGAGGCAAATATGCTGAAGCTAAAGAAGATGAATGGGATAAAATGGGCTTTGACAGAGTTAATAAAGCTTATGATGAACAGGTTGCACTCAGCATTTTCTATAAAAACTTTAATTCAGGAAAAGTTGTTAATCAACGTAAATTGGATAAAAATGGAAAAGTGCTTCCAAAATATGCAGATTCATTAGAAGCAGCTGACTATGTTCCAAAAGAATATCTTAAAGCTTTTAACAGATATATTTCTAGACAAGAAGAATGGTTTGGACCAAAAGCTAGAGATGCGAAAGTGTTATTCACAAACGCAAAACACCATAGATTCGTTGCTAACCAAGATTTAAAACCAGGTGAAATGGGATTCTATAATCTTTATAGATATATGACTCACGGTGTTGAAGGATATGAAACTTCAGATCTTACACCTGATGAAGTTATTTTAAACTATGGAACAGAAGTTACTTCTGGAACAGGTGCTAAACCTAGACTTCACCCAGATGTTATCAAAGAACACAAAAATTATCCTGATGAACTTTCATATATCACAGCTAGACTTAAAGAGTATGTTGGATATGAAGAATCGTTCAAGAAAAAAGGTGCTCTTGGTGAATATCAACAAGGTTTAGAGTTGTTTGTTAAGGCATATAACAATTCATTTAATGGTTCATTATTTGAAAATGCTTACACTTCAAAAAGTATTGGTGATGCGCTTGCTATCATTGATTCTGATACATTCAAAACTATGATTACAACAACACAATCATCAACAACCGAATCTCAATTAAAAGGTATTGTAAGTTTCCTTACAGCTGAAAGAGATAATAACGTTAGACCTGTGAAAGTGCTTTCAGAAAGTGTTGGTGTTGGTGTTGAACATCAAATTGATATGTCTGAAACTTCACTTATTAAAGGTTGTGAATCAGTTGGAGATACAACAGCTGAAGCACAAGCAGCGGCTGCTGCACTTGCTGCAATGAATACTTGTTCAGTTAAGTTTGATGGTGGCAAGGTTGTTCGTGTGGCTAATCCTGCAGTTGTTGCAGCAATCAATGCTGTTGCAGAGCCTAAAACAAAAAATTATTTAACACACATACTTAATTCTAAACTTATTGCGTGCAAAGTATCAAATGATACTTACACAACAACACTTCATGGTTCAGAAAAAACCACAGCTCAAACATTCACTACTAGAATTTATGGACTTGGTTCAAGTGTAGATGCTGCAACTATTAGAAGAGATATCGCAGCTTCTTCACTTTCAACTGCTGTGAAAACAAACTTAAATGCAATTTTAGATGAACAAATTGATGGTTTAGAAACCGATATTCGTGATAAAGCTAGAGTTAGTGCAGTAAGAGGAATTAAACACGGTTCAACAAAATTCACAGAACTTGTTCAAGCTATTGATGAAATCAAGAGTTTCAAAAAAGAAGAACTTCACGATTTGTGGATTAAGATTGAAAAAGTTGATGACCCAGACCTTCTTAAATATTTAGAGCTTCGTTTTAAAGATAAAGTTACTCACGAACTTATGGAGTATGCTACTGATACTTCTAAATTTGGTGGCGAAAATATTGAAGCTCAAATGAAGACTCTTAAAGATTTCTTGCTTCAAGCAAGAGCGCTTTGTCCTCAAAGTGGTGTGGGTGATAAATTTATTGATGAATGGCAACTTCAAGAATGTATTTCAGCATTAAGTGTTCAAGTTAAAACAACATTTAACGCATACCTTGATAATCTTGAAAAGACATTCCTTACAGACACACAAGCAAAGAAAACAGAGCTCACAAACCTTATCAATCAACCTATTCCGGTTGGTTTAAAAGAGTTTTTTGATACAAAGACTCCTGAAAGTGAGGCTATCTTGAACAGGGCTAGAAGATTTACTCTTTCTGCGAATGTTTATAACTTTATGACAGTATCATCAATTGGTGGTTATACTGGTCTTATTGACCCTGATTCAGCTGACTCTAAAGCAGCGCTTAACATCTACTTTAGAAAAGACAGGGGAAGCAGTGATAACCTTCTTGGAATGCTTCAAAGACTTAACTCTGATATTGACCATACTGAAATTAATAGTAGAGACCCTGATATTATTTCAGCTATTCCTGATTTAGATACCACCACTCCAACAGAAACGATTACTATTGGTGGAGAATCTATCACATTCCCTAAATTTGCTTCACCGATTGGTCCAAACTTCCATTGTTCAAGAATTATTCGTGATACAACTGGTGGTTATGACCTTTCAGTTCCAACAGGTCAAATGAAGGGAAGTTTCTTATACAGCACACTTGAAACACTTAAAAGTCCAGATTTCATCAATGCTCCTGCAGATGAAAGACTTGCAGCTCTTGCAATTCTTAAAAAGAAGATTACTGCGATGATGAGGGTTCAAATGATTAAGTTGTTTGAAAAGAAGAGAGGAAGTGCAACAACATATCCTGACTTCGTATTGGCTCACAGAGCTGACCTTGATGCTAACTTGATTACAAATTGGGAAAGCGTTGCTATGATTATCGATAAGCTTATTGATAATGCTAAAAATAATTTAACAACTGCTGATAAAGAAATTTACAACGGTGTTGCAAGTGATACAGTTAATGCTGTTCGTGCAATTTGTAACCTTGATGAATATCAAAGAAAAGTTAATGAAACTAGAGTATTTGGTGCATAATCTAAACAAAAAATCGAGAGAAATCTCGATTTTTTTTATGTTTGTTTATTTTTGTGCGTTATTTAAAGTCAATTAAGTGCTTTTTTTAATACTTAATTGACATTTTCGGTGGTTTGTGCTATTTTTTATATATTATTGTTATTAGGAGGGTTCACTATGCATTGGAGTGAAAGATTAGCAGATAAAGTTATTGAGAGAAATCCAAATAAAGAAGTTTATGTTTGTGCAGCAGGAACAAGCCCTTCAGGTAGTGTTCATATTGGCAACTTTAGAGATATTGCAGTGCCTTATTTTGTTGCGCTTGCACTTAAGAAAAAAGGTAAAAAGGTTAGATTTATACTTTCTTGGGACGACTTTGACAGATTTAGAAAAGTTCCTGTGAATGTTTCAAAAATTGTAGATGGCTACGAAAATTATGTTGGTTGCCCATATAACCTTATTCCAAACCCATATAATGATGGTTTAGAAAGTTATGCAGCTCATTTTGAAAAAGAATATGAAGATTCACTTAAAGACCTTGGTATTGAAGTTGAATGTATTTATCAATCAAAAGAATATATGTCAGGCAGATATGCTAAAAAGGTTGTTTATTCTCTTGAAAGACGTAAAGAAATTTATGATATTTTAATGAGCTTTAAAACACAAGAGGCAAATGATGAAGACAGAGAAAAATATTATCCTGTCGCTGTTTATTGTAGTGCTTGTAACAAAGATTCAACCGTTGTTGAATCTTACAATGAAGAAACTCATGAACTTACATATTATTGCAAGGCTTGTGGAAAGAAAGAAACAGTTAATGTTTTAGAATATTTTAAAATTAAACTTTCTTGGAAGATTGACTGGCCAATGAGATGGCAAGAAGAAGATGTTGACTTTGAACCAGGTGGAATTGACCATTCAACACCAGGTGGAAGTTATGATGTTTCTTCAAGAATTGCAAGAGAAATCTTTAACCATGAACCACCACTTTTCCAAGGTTATGGCTGGCTTGGTTTTGCAGGTGTTTCAAGTATGCACTCATCAAGTGGTGTAAATATTACTCCTGCAGGTGTTTTAAAATTCTATACACCAGAAATTGTTCGTTGGCTCTTTGCTAAATATGAACCAGAAGATGCTTATAACTTCTATTTTGATGACACAATTATTCGTCATTACTCTGAATTTGATAAAGGTCTTCAAGCATATCTTGCAGGTGAGGCTGATGAATTCACAAAATCACTCTTTGACCTTTGCTTGATTGAAGGAAAAGAATATCAAAACGAAACATCGTTTAACACAATTTCAAGCCTTGCACCAATTGTTAACTTTAACCATGATAGTTTGGTTAAAGCAATTTCAAAACTTGATTTGCCTTGGACACCAAGAGCAGATGAAAGATTTGAAAAGGCAACATATTTCATCAACACATATCAACCAGAAAAACTCTTCAAACTTTTAGAATCTAAAAATGAAGCATTTATTGCTGATATGACAGAAATTGATAAAGATGTTGTTCGCAAACTTCATGATTATCTTGCTTCTCAAGAAGAAGTTAAAGATAAAGAAGTTCAACAATTTATTTATGATACAGTGAATAATCCAAACCTTACAAAGAAAGAAAATATGGCTATTCAACAAAAATATTTCAAGATTTTCTATAACTTGTTGTTTGGAACAGATGCTGGTCCAAGACTTTATTTGTTCTTTGCTGCTTCTGATAAAAACACTTATATTGAACTTTTGAATGTTTAATAAGCAAAAACCCTTGAATTTTCAAGGGTTTTTATTTTGCGTTTTTTAATAAAACCGCTATAATGTTTTATGTTAGGAGGGGTTTATGGCAAAATTTTTAGTGGCTTCAGATTTTCATGGTTCACTTATTGCACTTCAAAAAACTTTAGATTTATTTAAAGAACATCAAGCAGATAAACTTATTATTCTTGGTGACACATTTGGAACAGATGCAGAGGAAATGGTTGAACTTTTAAATTCAGTTGCAAACAGACTTACTATTGTGAAAGGGAATAATGATTGGTACTATGAGTCTGAAAATGCAAAGTTTAAACTTTTTAATGAAACTTATGAAAATATTAATGGAAAAATTGCATATCTTTCACATGGTCATAAACTCAATGATATGTATCTTGAAGGGTATGGTGCGAAGATTGTTATGATTGGTCATGTGCACAGACCAATTCTTCAAAAAAATGGTGAAATTATATTTATGTGTCCTGGTTCAATGGCAAGACCAAGATATGGAACAGATAAATGCTATGCGCTGATTGATGAAAAAACTATCAAAATTTTGACCGAAGATGGCGAAATTTATGATGAACTTCCTTATTAAAATACTAGAAAAATAAAAATAAAATAAGAAAAAAATAAAATTTAATATTTTTTAATCATAACTATTTACAAAAAATTTTTTTTGGTTATAATTAGAATTACAAAAGCAATATAAATAAATTTTATATTTAACATAAAAAATTCTTATAAAAAGGAGTTCAATATGGAAAAGAAAGTTTATGAAGTTCAATTAGATAAGAAAAGTCTTGAAACAACTGCTTCAAAATCAGCAAAAGTTCAAGTTTCAAAATCACAAAAAGAAGTTGAAAAATTTGGTGTTGTTGAAATTGCAAATAAGTCTTCAAAATGCAAAGTTAAGAAAACAACAGATATTGGATATGAAAAGAATGTAGTTTCTTCTGCAAAAAAATCAATCAAGTCAAATCTTGCACAAATTGATGATTATTTTGATTTTAGTTTTAGACCAAATGCTAATAGAACAGCAAAAGTTGAAGCCGTTGCACAAAATGAAACAAAAATTGTTGGTGATGCTCAAATTTGCAGCACATATACATTAAATGAAGAAGCAAAGAAAATTATTTCTATTGCTAGAGCGGGTTCATTATTCGGTTAATAAGAAAAAGACATACGGGTTAGTATGTCTTTTTTACTTTTATTTTAAACATAAGAAAAACACCTCGGGCGCGAGGTGTTTTTTTAATCATTTTTTCTAAAAATCATTGCGTAACTTAAAAATCTTAAGAAATAAAGTGCTGAAACAATGAGTGTTCCTACATATGTTTGAATAGCTGCTTTTAAAACGCGTTTTGCACTATCAATTTCACCGCCTGTGAAATCTCCTGTATCTTTAAGAAGCAAAAGTGCATTTTTTGATGCATCGTGTTCAAGAGGGAGGGTTACTAAATAAAAGATAGTGTTTGCACCATACATTATTATTGCTGCCCATGTGAGAATGTAACCAAAAGATACAAGGGTTGTTGCCATACCTAAAATTGCACCGACAAAAATGAGTGGAATGTAAAGTTTTGACAAGAAATTAACAACCGGAACAAGTGAACTGCGAAGTCTAAAAAGAAGAGTTCCTTTTGCATCTTGAATTGCGTGGCCAACTTCGTGAGCACAAACGCCAGCAGCTGCAATTGATGTTGAGTTATAAGTTGAATCTGAAAGCTTAATAACTTTGTTTCTTGGGTCATAACAATCAGTTAAAAAACCATTGATTTGAACGACTTCAACATTAGTTATTCCTGCAATTGATAAAAGCTTTTTAGTTAGTTCGTGAGCCGGCATTCCTTTTTGATTTAAACTTTCTGCGTATTTTTGAAAAGTGTTTTCTGCCATAATGTGACTGATTCCACCATAAATGAAGGCTGGAAGAATCATTAAACAGGCAACAATATAAACAAGTGTCCAATCCATAATATATCTCCTAACAGGTTACATTTTATAATAATTATGCTCTTGTTGTCAAATTTATTATTGGATACTATTTTTGGAGAACTTTGTTGAAATATCGTTTAGAATAATGTAAAATAAAATTGGAGATTCAAATGAAAATAAATTATATTTTATCAGATACAACAAAAGGTGCAACATCGGCTGCACTTCAAAATGTTATCAAGAAGGCGGAGTCTAATCTTTTTAATGATTATGTGGTGATTGTGCCTGAAACAAAGTCAATTATTATTGAAAAAGAGCTTCTTTCTTTATCAAAAAATGGCGCATTTGCAAATATTTATGTTTATAGTTTTGTAAGACTTATTAACAGACTAGGTTTTGTGTCTGCTGAAAAAACTATGTCAAAACAAATTTGCATACTTTTGCTTCGCAAAATTATTTATGATAACTATGAAAATTTAAAGTGTTATAAAAAAACGGCAAAAACTATTGGTTTTGCAGAAAAAATGTATGAAACAATTGCACAGTTTAAATCAAGTGGGGTTTCCGCCCAAGACCTCAAGCTTTCTCTTGCAACAAAAGCAGAAGCACTTAAAGCTAAACTTGAAGATATTGTGCTTTTATATGAAGAGTATGAAAAAGTGCTTGGTGAAGACAGTTTTGATGATTTGGATAAGCTTGCATTAATTGCAAAGTTTGCTAAAACAAATGAGTTTATTAAAAATGCTGAAATTTATGTGGTTGGGTTTGATAATATTACTTATGAAATGGTTTCGGTGCTAAAAGAAATGGCAACACATTCAAAAGAAATTACTTTTTCGTGTGTTTATTTTAATGAAAATAGAGAAGATAGACACATTCAGACAAATGAGTTGTATTCAAAGTATAAAAGAATTGCCGAAGAACTTAAATATCCTTATGTTCCAACATTTGTGAAAACTAAAAAATCAGGTGATTTTTATAATATTCAAAATTATTTATTTGCAAAAAAGCAAAAGACAGTAACACCTAAAGGTCAGGTTGAAATTTTTGAAGCAAAAAGCAAAAAACAAGAAATTGATGCACTTGCTTCTAAAATTGTTTTAGAGATTGATGGTGGCAAAAAATATCGTGATATTGGTGTTTTTGTTTGTGATTTAGAGGCTTCTAAAAACTTAATTAAAGAAGTGTTTGAGGAATATAACATTCCTTATTTTATCAATGAATCGCACGATATCTCTGGCCATTTCTTTGTTAGGTTTATTATTGGTGCTTTTGAGCTAATTCAAAGCAAATGTTCGGCAGAAAAAGTGCTTAATTTTATTTCAAATCCGCTTTGGAAAAATGATGATTATTCATTGTTTTATAAGTATGTTCAAGAGATAGGTATGTCTTATGAGCAAATGCTTGAATTTGAAGATGTGACAATTTATTCAGATGCTATAAACAAAAAATTAAAGAAAATAACAGATAGGCTTAAAGAATTTTATTTTGAATTTAAAGACAGGCTTAAAAATTGTTTAAAATTCAAAGATTATGCGACAGAAATAAGCTATTTGTTTGAAAAATTTAATGTGAAAAAAACACTTGAAGAACTTGCTGAAGATGAAAGAAATAACGGTTGTTTTGTTGAGGCTGAAATAATTGAACAGCTCTTTGAAAAACAAGAGAAATTTAGCAAGGCGGGGGCTGTGTTTATGGGTGAGCTTGAACTTTCACTTGAAGAGTTTGTGCAAATTTATTTCACAGGTTTTTCATCAATGAAGCTCAATGTTTCGCCTGTGTCGATAGACTGTGTTATTATTCAAGATAATACAGATGGTTTCTTTTCAATAAAAGATATGTTTATTGTTGGGGCGGAAGAAGGTAAATTTCCTGTTAAAATTGATGATAGTGGCATTATTTTAGATAGAGAAATTGAAGAAACTATTAGTATTATTGGCAAACCTGTTGAACCAACAGTAAAAGAGATTAATAAAAGAGAAAGTTTTAGAGTCTATGAAGCATTTTTAGAGCCAACAGAAAAACTTTTTGTGTCATATAGTTTAAATGGTTATGATGGAAAATCTTTAAAGCCTGCAAGGGCGGTTTTAAGGCTTGATAAACTTTTTGGAGAGAAGTTTATTCAAAAAAATTACACAAAGCCAGAGTTTGTTGGATATGAAAATTATTCTAAAAAATTTGCTAAAAATATAAACAAATTTTTGAATGGAGAAGAAACTTTAAGAAGTGACTTAAATAAAGAATATAGCAGACTTTATGAGCATTTGGGTTCACATTTTAAAAATTATTTAGAAAACTTAACTTTTACAGATAAAGATTTTGTTTTGAAAAATTCAAATGGACTTTATTTTTATGGTGACAAAACAAGTGTGTCACAACTTGAAAAATATTTTAATTGTCCATATTTATTCTTTGCAACTTATGGACTTCGCTTAAAAGAAAATAAAAATGCAAAACTTTCAAGTTTAGATGTGGGTACAATTATTCACAGAGTTGCAGAACTCTTTATTTATGAGGTTAAAAACCTTGAAAATGCAACAGATGAAGAGTTTGAAAACAAAGTTAAAGATTTGTTAAAACAAGCTGTTGAAGAATCTAAAATTATTGTGCAAAAAAATCAGGCAATTCTTGGTGTTATCTTGACAGAGTGCAATAAACTTTGCAAGAGTATTTTTGTTGAGCAAATAAATTCTTCATTTAAACATAAGGTGTCAGAATGGAGTTTTGAGGGTGAAAGTGCTATTACTCTTAATCTTTCAAATGGAAATGTGATTCGAATTGAGGGCAAAATCGATAGAATTGATGAATATTCAAACTATGTTCGTGTTATTGATTATAAAACCGGTGGAATTGATAGTGAATTTAGTTCAATATATTTTGGCACAAAAATTCAGCTCATTTCCTATGTTTCAGCTGTTACAAAATTAGATGGAAAAAAAGTTGCTGGCGTGTTTTATCTTCCGGTGCATAGTGATTATGCAACTAGTGAAAAAATGCTTAAAGATATGTATAAAATGGAAGGTTTTTTACTTGATGATATTGATGTTGTATTAAAGATGGATGCAACACTTTCTCTTGAAAAGAAAGAAAGCAATTTTGTTCCGTTTAAAATTAAAGAAGATAAACACAAAGGATATGATTTTTCGGGCACACATAGCCATAATTTAAGTGAAAAAGACTTTGAAAATGCCAAAGATTACACAGAAAAACTTTGCACGGGAGCAATTGAGGAAATTTTATCGGGTTACATTGAGCCTTCGCCAATTTCTGCAAATGCATCAAAAGGACTTGCAAGATGTGAATATTGCAAGCTCAAGGGGTTCTGTGGTCTTGAAAAATCAAGATTTAAATTTGGAAGAATTTGCTCATCAAAAGTAAATGTTTCAAGTTTTGATTTAAACAAAAAAGAGGAGGTGCAAGATGAGTAAAGAAAAAGAATTTAGCTGGACTGATGAGCAGATTGATGCGATAACAGACAGAGATAAAAGTTTGCTCGTTTCTGCATCTGCTGGTTCGGGTAAAACAACTGTTATGATTGCAAGAATCATTGAGCTTATGCTTGGCAAAAAGGCAGAAAAAACTCCTATCACAAACTTCTTGATTGTGACTTTTACAAAAGCAAGTGCAACTGATATGAAGAAAAAACTTATTGATGAGCTTTTAAAACTTGATGCAGATGACTATATTTTGGAACAAATTGAAAATGTTTCAATTGCTGACATTTCAGACCTTCACAGTTTTTATTCAAAACTTATATCAACTTATTTTTATGAAGTGGGAATTGACCCAGCTTATAAGATTGTTGATGCTGATGCGAGTGTACTTTTAAAAGATAGGGCAATTTCAAAACTTTTTGAAAACAAAGAAAAGTCTGGAGATGTTGATTATTTCAGGGTTTATGATATTTTTCAAAAGAAAAGACAAAACACTGATTTGAAAGAAACAATTTTTAAATTTAACGACTTTTTAAACTCAATCAATAATGGAAAAGTTTGGTTTAAAGAAAGACTTGATGAGGCATATAATTTAGATTTAGATACAAATGTTTGTGCAACACTTATAAATAATTATGTTTCAAATTCAATTTTGAAAGATGTTAAAATTTGTGAAAGTTTTGCTGACAAGTGTCTAAAACTTGGTTGTAATGAAATGTATGATTATTTTTCTAAAATGGCTGATGAACTAAAAACTGTCAATAAAAATAATTCATATTTAGTAAATGCAAAAAATGTTTATGAAATTTCTTTTGATAAGGCAAAGAAAACTCCAAAAGAGTTTGACTATTTAAAGCCTGAAGCAGAAAAAATTAAAAAGCATATAAAAGATAGTCTTAAAAATTACAAGACAAATTTTGTGTCTAGTGATAAAGATGAGCTTATTTTGGGGCTTTCTTCGGTTAGAAATATTTTAGAAACACTCTTTAATTTAACTGAAGAATTTGATGAAATTTATTCAAAACTCAAAAGAGATTTGAATGGTTTAGATTTTAATGACCTTGAAAAATATGCACTTAAAATTCTTGAGAATGAGGCAATAAAAAAGGCCGTTCAAGATAAATATAAGTATGTTTTTGTTGATGAATATCAAGATATTAACGAAGTGCAAGAAAAAATAATTTCTCTTGTTTCTGGAAAAGAAAACAGGTTTATGGTGGGCGATATTAAACAAAGTATTTATCGTTTCAGACACTGCGACCCTGAAATTTTTATTTCAAAAAGCAAGGAATTTTCGAGTGAACAAAATTATGCTAAACTCATAAAGCTCAATGCAAACTTTAGAAGTGATAAGAAAATTTTGAAGTTTGTTGATGAGGTTTTTTCTGGTGTTATGACTGAAGAATTTGGTGGTGTTGACTACGCAAAAGACTCACAATTTGTTGCGGGAAAAGACAATATTGATGCTCCTCTTGCTGTGAATTTGTGTTTTATTGATACCACTAAAAAAACACAAGAAAAAACTGACGCGAGTGGTGTTTATTCGGTTAAAAATCACGAAAATATTATGGAAGAAGAAACCGAAAAAGCGGTTGCTGAAGCTGGTTATGTTGCAAATAAAATTTTAGAACTTGTGAATCCTCTTAATGAAAAAGCAATAGAGTATAAAGATATTGCAATATTAGTGCAATCTAGAAATGATGATACCAATAGATTTTTAGAGGTTCTTCGCGGGTTTGGAATTCCTATTGCAAGTGATGAAAAAAGTGATTTAATGGCAAAGAATTATATTCAGGAAATTTATAATTTTATTGCCTATGTTTGCGCGGGTAATGATGATATTTTGCTTTTCAAAGTGTTAAAAAGCAAACTTTTCAATTTTACAGATGAAGAACTTGTTGAGCTTCGAAAATTAAATATGGGTGCTAAATTTTATGAGGTTATAAATTTCTTTGAAAATCTTGAAGATGAAACCTTAAAGGCAAAAGTTAAAGAATTTAAAGAGATTTGTGAAAAATATCAAAAACTCGCAAAAACAAGAAGTTTTGCAGATGTTGCAAAGATGGTGGTTCAAGAATTTGAGCTTTATAAAATCAATATGTTTGAACTTGAGGGTGAAAAAATCAACGATGAAATTGATAAGTTTATTTTAAAACTTCCTGAAAAGACATCTTATGAATATTTGTCAACATTTCAAGATTTATCAATGGTTTTTGAAAGTGAATTTTCAGGTAATGCAGTTACCGTTATGACCATTCACAAGTCAAAAGGTATTGAATTTAAAGCGGTTTTTGTGGTGGGAACACGAAAGAAATTTAATCTTCGAACAACCACTGAAACTGTTGTGTTTAATAAAAATTTCGGTGCAGGGCTTGATTATTTTGATGCGGGAACTCGAACAAGAAAACCATCGGTGGTAAACTCTGCTGTTAAAATTTATGAAACTAGAAAACTTGTTGAAGAACAACAAAGACTTTTATATGTTGCACTTACTCGTGCAAAAGAGAAATTGTTTATTGTTTGTGCAAAGAAAAAAGAAGATTTAAAAGAAGAATTTTCAGCAAGGCCAACAGCATTTATAAATTGGTTTGAAAAAATGATTTATAATGAGCTTGAAGGCAAACATAATGATATAGTTCATTTTGAAAGTTATTCAATTTTTGACCTTATCGATGTAAAACAAAAAGAAATTACTCAATTGCTTTTAAAGAAGGAAGATGTTGAAGGATTAGAAGAACGCATTTATGAAAATAGTGCAAGTGTTGATATTCCGCTTAAAAGTTCTGTATCTAAAATTCTTTATAAAAATCAAAATAATTGTGCAGAAAAAGATGAAGATGATGAAAATTACGAAAAATACAGACTTTCAGAAGAAGCTATTTCATCGGCTGAAAGGGGAACTGCTTATCATAAATTATTTCAATTTGTTAATTTGAAAAATCTTCAAGATATTGATAAAGCAGTTGAACTTGCAAAATCTTATTTGTCGCAAGAAGAACTTGAATTAATTGATGAAAAAGTTGCTTGCAAAGTGCTTGAATTAGACTTTTTCAAAGAAATTAAAGACACAAGCATAATCTTGAAAGAACGTGAATTTTATGCTAATTTGCCTGCAAATATTTATAAAAATGAGGCAAATGAAAACGATAAATTTATTATGCAAGGTGTTATTGATCTTTTGATTTTTGATGGTGAAAAGGTTGTTTTGCTTGATTATAAAACAGGAAAATTAGATGATAAAAAATTAGAAAAATATAGTTTCCAAATGAATATTTATGCTGATGTAGCTGAAAAAGCATTTAACAAAAAGATTACTCATAAATTTTTATGCTTAATTGATTTACAAAAAATAATAGAAATTTAAAATTTAATGCATAATTTATTAGTTTTTTTTAATATATTATGTTATATTAAAATAGTATAGTAATCGGAGGTTAAAAAAACTATGTATGATTATTTGTTAACTGTTTTTAAACTTATTATCGGTCTTATTACTGCTGAAAGATTAATTTATGCATCTATTGCAGCACTTGCAATTTATATTATTTGGATTTGCTTTTCACTTGCTTTCAGTTTTCAACGCAGATTTAACAGAAATTGCGTAAAATTGTATAATTTTGTGAAAAAGAATGGAATAAATGCAAATGACAATAATTCTGTAGATATTAAAGCAAGTAAGATTTCAAGTGGTTTTTCACACGGCTGGAAAAAGTTTAAAACTTCATCTTTTGGTAAACCTTCTGATTTTATCACAAGAAGAGATGCTCTTGATGTTGAAGTTAGCGGTGGTGTTTTAAACCAAGGCAAAACAATTATGAGAACTTTTGTTAACATTATTACTTTTGTTTTGTTTGTTGCTAACTTTGCTTATCTTGGAAACAATAGTACAATCACATTCTACATTTTAGCAGAATCAATGGTGCTTCCAACTGTTTTATTTGTTATTTTAAAAATATTATATTTTGTTTACACATCTGTAAAGCAACAACTCTATAAAGCTGATATTGAATGTTTATATGAACTTTTAGATTTGCTTGACCAAGTGTTTGCAAAAGGGGATAAAGCTGTGATGGCTCAAATTCCAACTTCTTTCGTTCAAGGTGAAGATATGATTGCAACAAGTGAAGGTGAAGAACTTCCTGTGCTTGAAAATAAAGAAGAACCTGTTAGTGTTGAAACTGAAGAAGAGATTCCTGTTGCTGAAGAAGAAGTTTCTGCAGTGGTTGAAGAAAAAGAAGAAAATGAAGAGGAGAGTATTGCAAGCAAATATGACTTCTTTAAAAAGAAAAATATTGACGTAGATAAAATTTTGAACGATGGCGCAACAATGTCTAGTTCATCAGCACTTCCTTATATTAATGTTGATAGTGATTACGTTATCAAAGATGATGAAGGTGCTGTTTCAAAAACAATTACAAATCTTGAAAACGGAAGTGAACTTCTTGGAAGTATGATGCAAGATATGGGAAGCATCAAAAAACTCAAAAAAGAAGAAGAGGAAAAAGCTGAAGCTGAAAAAGCTGCTGCAGAAGCAGAAGCTAAAGCCAAAGAAGAAGCTGAAAAAGCTGAAGCGGAAGCCAAAGAAAAAGAAAGTGATGACCCATTTGGAAATCTTGGTCAATTTGAAGTTGCAGAAAATGCAAAAATTGAAATTCAAGAAGATGTTGAAAATGTAGAAACTTCTGCTGAAGAAACTGAAAAAATGGAAGAAACAGAAGAAGTTGAAGAAGTTAAGCTTGAAATTCCTGATGTTGAACCTATTGAAATAGAAAAACCAGAAGTTGAAGAGATTGAACCAGAAATTTCACAAGATGATATTTCTGATGAAAGAAGAGAAAATATAGCTTCAGTTGTTGGTGGATTCAAGGCAAAATCAAAACTTGCTAGTGGTGGTGTTGTTATTGAAAGAAATCAACCAATTTCAAGAAGAGAAAAAACTCCAACTTATACAAATGATTATAATGATGAAGAAGACGATTATGATGAAGGAAATAATTATACTTCAAACGGAATCACACATTTAAGTGCTGAAAGTAATGCTGATAATATTTTAAATTCATTTAGAAATAGTGCCGGTGGTTATGATGATTATCAAAACTATGGTGCAGGAATGCAAAATCCTATGTATGGTGCGGGATATAACACTCCTCAATATAATCAAGGTTATGGATATCCTCAAGGTGGTTACAATCAACCACAACAAATGAATGGCTATGGAATGCAAAATGTTCCAAGTTATCAACAAAATGTTCAACCGCAAGGTTTTGGTGGATATTCTCAAACATCAAGTTATGAAGAACCTGATTATTCCGAAAGTTATGATGAAGAGTATGAAGAGGAAGAAGAAACACCAGTTAAAAAACCTGCTGTGAAGAGAACAAAAGAAAATGAACCAAGACCAAGAAATTTAAAGAAAAAAGAGAGTAAATCTGATATGGAAGAAGTTCAAGGTGTTAAACGCGGAAGACCAAAAAAACAAGTTTTTGATGAAACAGTTATAATTAAAAATGATAAAGAGTTTGACGAAGTGTTATCTCGTGCTGAAAAACTTATGAAAAAGAGTGAATCGGGTCTTTCTGCAAGTCAATCAAAGAGAATTGAAAAAGAATTAAAAATGCTTATGGATGCAATGAATAAGTATAAAGAAGGTGTATAATGAAAAAGAAGAAAGTTGAAGTTACAAAAACAACACAAATTGGTGAAGTTTTAAACATTAACCCTAATGTTAAAGAAGTTTTAATGGGCTTTGGTCTTCATTGTTTTGGCTGCCCAATGAGTCAAATGGAAACACTTGAAGAAGCTGCTGATGTTCACGGTGTTGATGCAGATTTGCTTGTTGAAAAAGTTAATGAATTTTTAAATAAATAAAATTAAACCACTCACGAATAGGTGAGTGGTTTTTTAGTTTACATAATTTTTTGCAAAATAAAAACCTAGCTTTTGCTAGGTTTTTTTATTAGTTGATAGAATCTTTGAAACTCTTACCAAATTTTAAAGCTGGAACTTCACATGCAGCTACATTGATTGTTTCGCCTGGTTTTTGTGGGTTAGGACGAACGCTTGCATTTTTGTGTTTAGCAACGAATGTTCCAAAGCCAACAAGTGTGATTTTGTCTTTAGCTTTCATAGCTTCTTGAACTGTTTCAACAAATGCATCATAGAATGCTGTTGCATCTTTGATTGTTGATTCTGTCTTGTCAGCAATTGCTCTTAAAAATTCATTTTTATTCATAAGTATTATCCTCCTAATTTGCTTTTAATAAGCTCTACTTACTATATTTACTATAACATAAACAAAATCTAATTCAAAACAAATTTTATGCTTTTTTTAAAAAAATATTGAAAATTTGGTAATTTATAAGCCTAAATAGTAATAATTTTATGACTTTTGTGGCAGAATTTTAAAATTTTCATATTATAGAGTAGTTTGGAGGTGGATTATCGCTCGCAAAAGTTATGTTTTAAAAGATAAAAATTCGATATTTATTGATGATAAGGCTGTGATTGGTGCTAATGTGATTATTTATGAAAATAATCGAATTGAGGGTGATTCTGTTATTGGTGACAATGTTACAATTTATCCAAATTCTTTTATCGATTCATCGGTTATTGGAAAAGGAACAAAAATTTATTCATCGTTTATAGAAAAGGCAAAAGTGGGTTCTTGTTGCTTGATTGGTCCTTATGCACATCTTCGAGCGGGGAGTGATATTTCAGATTTTGTTAAGATTGGTAATTTTTGTGAAATTAAAAATTCTGAAATTGGAAGGCATACAAAAATCAGTCATTTAGCTTATGTTGGTGATGCTAAAGTTGGAAAAAACTGCAACATTGGTTGTGGAGTGATTTTTGTTAACTTTAACGGAAAAATAAAGTCAAAAACTATTGTTGAAGATGATTCATTTATTGGCTCAAATGTCAACCTTATTTCGCCGGTGAAGATTGGAAATGGGGCTTATATTTGTGCAGGCACGACTGTTGATAAAGACATAGAGTCGAATGAATTTGTTATTGGGCGTGTTCGTGCAGAAATTAAAAAGGATAGAGCAAAAAAATATTTACATAAAAAGACAGATGATTTGAAATAAAAGACATAGAATCTGTCTTTTTTTATTGAAATTTAAATAGATTAGTGATATTATTAATCTATCTTATATAAGGAGGAAGAAAATATGATAGATATAAATCTTATCAGGACTAATCCAGATTTAGTCAAAGAAAACATTAAAAAGAAATTCCAAGATGCAAAACTTCCTCTTGTTGATGAAGTTATGAATCTTGACAAGGAGAACCGCTCGCTTAAAACGGAAGCAGAGAACATTCGAAGTCAAAGAAACAAACTTTCAGCCGAAGTTGGCAAATGTATGAAAGAAGGCAGAAAAGATGATGCTGAAAAGATTAAAGCAGAAGTTAAAGCTGGTGCTGAAAAACTTGTAAGCATTGAAGCTCGCCAAACTGAAATTGATGCCGAAATTAAAAAAAGAATGATGATTATTCCTAACATTTTAGATGCATCTGTTCCTATTGGAAAAGATGATAGTGAAAATGTTGAAGTTCAAAGATTTGGTGAAGCAGTTGTTCCTAACTTTGAAATTCCTTATAATGCGGATATTTTAGAGGGAATTGCTGGTCTTGATAAAGAATCTGCTGGTAGAACATCAGGTAATGGGTTCTATTATCTTTTGGGTGATGCCGCTAGACTTCACGAAGCTATGATTGCTTATGGTAGAGATTATATGATTGAACAAGGTTTCACTTATGCAATTCCACCATTTATGATTAGAAGTGATGTTGTGACCGGTGTTATGAGCTTTGCTGAAATGGATGCAATGATGTATAAAATTGAAGGCGAAGACCTTTATTTGATTGGAACAAGTGAACACTCTATGATTGGTAAGTTTAAAGACCAACTTATGAAAGAAACCGAACTTCCAGCAACTTACACATCTTATTCACCATGCTTTAGAAAAGAGGGTGGTGCTCATGGACTTGAAGAAAGAGGAATTTACAGAGTTCACCAATTTGAAAAGCAAGAAATGATTGTGCTTTGCAAACCAGAAGAATCTATGGATTGGTATGAAAAAATGTGGAGATACACAGTTGAAATCTTTAGAAACTTGAATATTCCTGTTCGTCAACTTGAATGCTGCTCTGGTGACCTTGCAGACCTTAAAGTTAAGTCTTGTGATATTGAGGCTTGGAGTCCAAGACAACAAAAATTCTTTGAAGTTGCTTCTTGTTCTAACCTTGGTGATGCACAAGCAAGAAGACTTGGAATTCGTGCTAAAGGCAAAGATGGAAACTATTTTGTTCACACACTTAACAACACTGTTCTTGCAAGTCCTCGTGGACTTATTGCACTTCTTGAAAATAATTATAACGAAGATGGTTCTATTAATGTTCCTGAAGTGTTAAGACCATATATGGGTGGAAAAACAAAGATTGAAAAAATTGTAAAATAATAAAAAAGATAGATTAAATTAGGATTTTATCTAATTTAATCTATCTTTTTTATTTGCATATAATGGTGTATATTAAGTATTTATATTAGTTTGACAAGCTTATATAAATGTGTCAAAATGAAGGTAGATAACCGATTTTTTACTTAAAAGGAGAGTAAAATGGATTTAAAGGAAAATGAAACTATAAGACTGAATGATGGAAATAAGTATTGGATTGTAAAGAAAATTATTGTTGAAGGTATTGTTTTTTACTATACAATAAAAATTGATAAATCTGCTGAAGTGGTTATTTTAACGGATACAGAGGGTTTTGCAATTGTTGAAGATGGAACAGTT
>JAZRRE010000011.1:0-22069 GCA_045650505.1 Clostridia bacterium
TTGGCATTATATCATAAAAATATTTACAATGCAATGTTTTTACAAAATAAATTTTGACACTATTATCACTAGATGCAAAATCTATTCTTCATCATCTTCTTGACCAATCATTTTTCTATATTTTAAGGTTTTGAGTTGTTCCTTTTCAAAGAATTCTTTTTCTGTTAAAGTATTATCAAAATAACTCTTTCCACCAACAAAACTTTGTTCGTAGTTATAATTATCTCTCTTTTGAAGCTCAATGGCCAATTTTTCGAGCGCAAGCTGAATATCTGAAGTGATATTGGTATATTTCTTGGTTACTTTATTAACTTTCTTTTCTCCCCAATATGAATAAGGGTCAACATTTTTTTCATTGATTAAATAGGCCACTTCACGTGCCCATTCATCAACATATTTTCCATACTCAATTTCAAGCTTTTGCTTTGCCTCTATAAGCTCATCATCAGTATAATTTGCAAGAACAACTTCTTCTTCCATAAAAACCCCTATTTTCCTTTTGAAATAAGTGAACTTGCAAACTTATTTATATCTGCAAGCATAATTCTAATTTCTTTATTTTTTGGTGATACTGAATTTAAAGTCACCAAAAATGCATAAAAATATTCAACTTGTTTATTTCTTGCAACTTGCTCAAATGTTGAAGCAACCGCAATAAGGTCATATTTTTGCATTAAACAATTTTTAAGTTTCTTTTGTTCACCTAAAAACTTAATGAACTCACGAAGCACTATTGAAAGTTTTTCAAAATCATCAGTTTCGTGTTTTTCTTCTAAAACTTCAATTTCTGGAGCTTTGAATTTCACCGGCTTTGGTGCAGGAATTTCAATATTTAAAAGTTTCAAAATAAGTCTTCTAAACTCAACAATTACGTATCTACAAAATTGGTCATAAGATGAATACGCAAGGTCATAAGAAAAATATCTTTCCAAAATTTCAGTGATATCAAGTTTTCTATCGTCAATGTTGTTAAGCATACAAAATATGAATGCTATTTTTTTTGAATCAGTTTCAGGAAGCCTTAAAAAGTTTCCGCTTGTTGCCTTACGCCATTCATAACCAAAATCAAAGTTAATCATACATTCAGCGATAAGGTTATAAACATCATTAGTATTGGCAATTGAACGAAGAATATCCGACACCCTTCTATCAACAAGAATATATTTCGATTCAAGCATATTTTTGACACTAATCAAAAACTCTTGAATATTCTCTAATTTTTTTTCGTTTGTCATAGCTCTCACCCACAATAATAATATAACAAACCCAAGAAAATAACACAACTAAAATTTTAACCACATTAAAAAACTTGCATAAAAATTTAATTTTGTGCTTAAAGTATTTATTTTTTTTTGTTTCTATGATATATTTATATCACTATATATTTTAAGGATTTTTTATGGACACAACTATTAGTAAATTAATTTTATTATACGTTTTTGACCAGATGGAAATTCCCGTTACTGCCGAAACTTTAAATGAAATGTGTTGCAGCCAAAACAATTGGCTATCATATATGACATTAACCGAAGTTCTACCCGAACTTGTTGATGCAAGATTTTTGGCTTTAACCGGCAACGGAAATTTAGAGTATTACAAAATTACTCAAGAAGGTCGCAACTGTGTATCTTACTTTTTTATGAAAATTCCTTCATCAGTAAGAGATGAAATTCGAACTTTTATAAGAAAAAATCGTCAAGCTTTCAAAAGAAAGCAAGAGTATTTTAAAGACTATTTCAAAAACAAAGATGGCACATACACTGTTAGACTTAAAATCACAGACCCTACCAGCACAAAACTTGAATTAATTCTTAATGTTGCAAATCGTGCTGAAGCTATCACCGTTTTTAAAAAGTGGGATAACACAGCTAGTGAAGTTTATGGTGACTTATACAAAATTTTAATCGATGGAGAATAATATGGAAACATACAAAACTGCAGGTGTTTGTTCAAGAACAATTGACTTTGAAGTTGAAGGAAATATTTTAAAAAGTGTTAAATTCAATGGTGGCTGCGCCGGAAACACTCAAGGTGTTTCAAAACTTGCAATTAACAGACCAATTGATGAAGTTATTTCCCTTTTAGATGGCATTAAGTGCAGAAACAACACTTCTTGTCCCGACCAACTTGCAAAAGCTCTTAAACAATATAAAGAAAATCATTAAAAACTCCCTTGCTATGTTAGCAAGGGTTTTATTTTTTAACACAATAAAAAAACAGGGTTTCCCCTGTTTTTTATATTATTCTTTAATTCCAATAAATGTTGCTTTTTTATCATCATCTTCTTCAAGTTCTGAAACATTAACTTCAATTGTGATATCAGTTCTATGAAGATATGTTTTTGAATCTGCTGAAGCCATAATGTAGATATAATCTCCAATAACTTCTGGAATAATCATACCTGTTGCACTACCAGCTTCTGTATTTGTAAGAAGAATTGGTTCAGCGAAAATTGATTCTGAATAATCACCATCAAAAGCAATTTCAATCTTATAAAGCTTTTTGTTATTGATATAAATTAAATTTGTAACTTCGTGAGTGATTGGGTCATCACCTTCATTTGCTGGTTCTTCAGTTTCTGTCAATTTCGCAATTGTGATAAATTCAAATTTATCATCTTTTGTAAATTCTTGAATTGTTACAGTTTCAAGAGCACCATCTTTCCAAGAAATAATGTTTAAGTTATAAGCATTTGCATCATAGAATAAAACTGAAATTGAACCATCAGTGTTTTCAATGAACATATAGCTGGTATCTGATGCATATTTGTGGTCAATAACATATGCATCTGTAAGAGATAAAGCATCTGCTTCTGTTCCAGCCATCTTCTTTGCATAAAGTTTTGAACCTGAAGCAAAGATAAGTGAACCATTTCTAATTGAAAGAATAGAAATACTTTCGCCACCTTTATAAACTTCAAATGATGTGTTTGCATTTGGTGCAGTTCTATAAACTTTATTACCTGTTTGAATAGGGTCTAAACTTACATCTTCGTGAGCTTTTGTGTAGAACACGTAATTGTTAGCATCTTTAGATGCACCAGATGTTACACACTTCCCTGTATTTTCACTTAATACACAAGATGTTACATCACTTAAAACATAAGCTGTTTCAACATCTTCTCCCATTTTCAAACTTGTGATTGTTGCATTATTCTTTTCATATACAACCAAATAAAGACTATCACCAACAACGTAATATGAATAAGAAATTGTTTCTTCTGCTTCATTTTTAATAGTTGTATAAATTTCATAAGACTCTTCATTTACAAGGTCATATCTCATAAATGTTGTTTTGTTGTAAAGAACAGTTGCCTTATTGTTCTTATCAGCACAAGGTGTAGCATAATACATATAATCGCCAAAGAAATGAATTGAACCATTTTTGAAACCAACAAGATTATCAACAACAACTTCATAAGTATCATCATCAATCTCATTTGTTGATGCATTAAATTTAACTCTGCAAATTGCTGATAATGTGTTATCTTCTAAACTAGTTCCATCGTTAGTTCTTGTTCCATTAATAAAATATAAATAACCATCGTGAACAACAGTCATTCCACCATTTGTATTAACACCATTCACAGACATAACTTTAGATGTGTCAACAGTTGTGTCTGAAACTTTATTTTTGCACGCAGTGAATGAAAAAATACAAACAAATGCAAGTGCAACTGAAAGTGTAAGTTTTAAAATTTTCTTCATAAAGCCCTCATTGTTTAACTTGAAAATTTTCTTTCCAAGTTCAAGTATAATTTTACTTCAATATTATTATAAATGTTTGACTGTCTTTGTCAAGGCGTTTTTTAAGTTTAAAACCAATAATTTGGTATATCAAATTTTAATGAAAACACCATTTACTATTACATTTTGCCACTGAATAAATTGTATAATTTTTTGATATCTTCAATAGATAATTCTTCTGCTCTAGTCATTTCACTAAAACCATTTTCAGCAAGCATAGATTCAATTTCACCTTTTTTAAGTTTCACGGTTTCAAGATTAGTTGAAAGTTTTTTTCTTCTCATTGAAAATGCTTGTTTGACAAATGAAATAAACTTTGAAAAGTCTTCAACAAGCGCTTCCTTTTTATCAATTCGAACAACTGCCGAATCAACATTAGGCACAGGATAAAACATTTTTCTGTTAACCCTTATCACCTTTTTAGGTTCACCAAAAATTTGACAAATAACAGTCAGCACACCATAGTCTTTTGTTTTTGGTGGAGCAACAATTCTGTCAGCAACTTCTTCTTGAACCATAACGGTGAGTGACTCCATATTTTCGTTTTGCAAAAACCTTGTGATAATTGGAGATGTAACATAATAAGGAAGATTTGCAACAAGTTTAAACTTGCCACCAACCATTTCATTAAGTTCATCATCTGTCACTTTCATAACATCTTTAAAAATCATTTGAACATTTGTGTTATTAAATTTTTCACCTAAAAACTCAAATAATTCACTATCTATTTCAAAAGAATAAACCTTTTTTGCGTTTTTTGAAAGAACTTCTGTAAGCGCACCTTTACCCGCACCAATTTCAACAACAATATCTTCAGCAGAAACTCCTGACTTTTCAACGATTTGTGAAAGCAAGTTAACATCTTTTAAAAAGTTTTGACCAAACTTCTTTTTAAAATCAAATTTTTCCATAATTTTGCACCTTTTTCATTATTTTTATGCGTTTTTTATCTTAAAATAGAACTCTTTTGCGTTTTTTACAACTTGTTTTTCGAATTCTCTATAATCAATTTCAAGTTCATCGGCAATCTTTTTTGCTGTCACCCTAACTCTTTCAGGTCTATTTTCTTTTCCTCTATAAGGCTCTGGTGAAAGATAAGGAGCATCTGTTTCAACCAAAATTTTATCAAGAGGTATATCTTTTAAATAAGACCTATCATTCTTTTTGAAAGTAATTGCACCTGAAAAACTGATGTGTAATCCAAGACTTAAAAACTTTTGGATATAATCTTTCCCTTCACTATAGCAGTGCATCAAACCACCATGATTTATCAAGTGTTTATTTTCTTTCAAAATTTCATAAACATCATCAGCAGCATTTCTGCAGTGTATGCAAAATGGAAGCCCAAGTTTATCAGCAATTTCAAGTTGACGAACAAATAATTCTTTTTGAGATTTTTTGTCATATTCAGGTCTATGATAATCAAGACCAATCTCACCTATTGCCACCACTTTTTCGTGTTTTGCAAGTTCTTCAATCACTTTCAAATTTTCATCAGTAACTGTTTTTGAAAATTCAGGATAGATACCAACCGTTGTGTAAACCCTGTCATATTTTTCCGCAAGTCTTATACCCTTCTTTGAGTCTTTAACAGTTGTTCCAATATTCACAATATATTCAAGTTCATCATCATCCATTGAATCAATAATTTCATCAATATTCTTAAAACTCAACAAGTGTGCGTGTGTATCAATCATAATTTTGCCTCATAAAATTAACATTTGTTTCATAAAATTTATTATGAATAAAATTTGGATAATTCTTTTCATCTCAAGCATTGTTGCGATTTGTCTTTTTGACCCAACACAAGTTTTGTCAGGATTGCTTTCAGCGTCAAACAGTGCAGTAAAACTTTCTTTTGAACTTTGTGCGATTTATTCAATTTGGATAGGACTTTTCTCAATTTTAGAACAAAGTGGATTATCTCAAAAATTATCTAAACTTCTTGCCCCTATTATAAACAAAATATTTGGCAAAAACAACCTTTCAGAAGAAAGTCGAAAATATGTTTCAATGAACATTTCAGCAAACCTTCTTGGAATGAGTGGTGCTGCAACCCCTCTTGGAATAAAAGCCATTGAATCAATGCAAAAAGATAATAAAAATAAAAACATAATCACCTATCCAATGATAATGCTGATTGCTATCAGTTGTTCAAGCGTTCAGTTTTTGCCAACATCAATTATTGCAATGCTTTCAAACGCTGGAAGCAAAAATTCAACTTCAATAATCTTACCCTCAACCATTTGTTCAATTTTGTCAACAGCGATTGCAATTTTATTAGTTTATTTATTTCAATTCTTGTTTTATAGGTCAAAGAAAGTCAAAAGGAAGGATTTATGACAGCATACATCATTCCAATTTTCATAATTTTCGTTTTAGTCTTTAGCCTTATCAAAAAAATTAATGCTTATGATAGTTTCGTTGCCGGCGGAAAGCAAGCAATTGACCTATGCATAAACACTTTCCCTTATCTTGTTGCAATTTTTGCAGTTGTTGAACTTTTATCTATTAGTGGAATATCTGCAATTTTAGCCAAAATGGTAGAACCTATTTTTAACCTTTTTAAAATTCCAACTGAACTTACCGAATTTCTAATTCTTCGCCCATTCACAGGCTCTGGCTCAATGGCAATGCTTTCAAGACTATTTTCAACTTATGGACCTGATAGTTATATTGCAAAATGTGCCTGCGTTATTATGAGCACATCTGAAACCACTTTTTATGTTGTTGCAGTTTACCTTTCAACAACAAAGATTAAAAAGTTAAAATATGTGATTCCTGTCTGTTTGATTAGTGCATTTTTGGGCGCGACCCTTTCCTGCCTCTTTTGCAGAATTTTTTAACAACGAAAAAAGCAAGGCAAATTGCCTTGCTTTTGTTTGAATTGTAATTCCAAAATTATCTCTTTGAGAATTGTGGAGCTTTACGAGCTTTCTTAAGACCGTATTTCTTTCTTTCTTTCATTCTTGGGTCACGAGTTAAGAGACCAGCAGATTTGATTGTGCTTTTGAATGTTTCATTTGAAAGAACAAGAGCTCTTGCAATACCGTGACGGCAAGCACCAGCTTGTCCAGAAAGTCCACCACCTGTTACAGTGATTTCAACATCATATTTGTCAGCAACTTTAACAAGGTTAAGTGCTGTTTTAACTTCATTTTGAAGAAGTTCTGATTTGAAATATTCTTCGATTGGTTGTTTGTTAACAACGATTGAACCTTTGCCAGCGCCAATTCTAACTCTAGCAATAGCTTTTTTTCTTCTTCCGGTTGCCCAGATTTTTTCTACTTTTGCTGTTTTCTTTGCCATATTTATTACCTTCTACCTTCAAGATTTAATACTTCTGGTTTTTGAGCAGTTTGTTCATGTTTGTCATCTTTATAAACTCTCAAATATGTGAGCATTTGTCTTCCAAGAGCATTCTTTGGAAGCATTTTCTTAACCGCTTGATAAACAGCTTTGTCAGAATTTTCGCTCATTAATGTTTTGTATTGGATTTCTTTAAGGCCTCCAACATAACCTGTGTGGTAACGATAATATTTATCTTCAAGTTTGTTACCTGTTAAAACCACTTTGTCTGTATTGATGATGATAACGTGGTCACCACAAAGTTGGTTTGGTGTGAATTCTGGCTTATTCTTGCCACGAAGAATTGCAGCAACTTGGCTAGCCAAACGGCCAAGAGGCATATTAGTTGCATCAACTAAATACCATTTTTGAGACTTAATCTCTGCAGTTTGCATAAATGTTTTCATAATTTTTACCTTTTCTTTTTAATATTTTTTTGCGAAATTACGACTATGAATACACAATTGTCCATAGTCCTATGCTCATCTATTCTATCTCATTTAAATCAAGTTGTCAATAACTTTCTAACTTTTCTTTTAAGATTTTGTTAATTTTACTCATCATAATCAACATTTTTAAGAACCAAACCCTTTGCAGGCATAGTTTTTCCAGCTTTTTTTCTATCCATAACATCAATCACAGATTTCATTTCTTCTGGTTTCATTTTACCATAAGCCACTTTTAAAAGTGTTCCAAAAATGATTCGAACCATATTGTATAAAAAGCCATTTCCTGTTATTTCAAAAGCAAAAATACCATCACCAATTTCAATAATTTTCGCATCATAAATTGTTCTCACAAAGTCGGTTTTGCCTGATTTTGCAGCCACAAATGATGAAAAATCATAAGTTCCAATCAAAAATTTGCACGCTTCGTTCATTTTTTCAATGTCAGCATAATGATTGATTCTAACTGCTTGTTTTTCAAGAAGTGGAAGTTCATATCTTGATATATAAAACCTGAACTGATAAGTCTTCTTTTTTGCTGTGAATCTTGAATCAAAATCCATTCCCACTTTTTGAACAGAAATAACAGCAACATCATCAGGAAGAAGCCCATTAAGACTCACTTCAAGTTTTTTTGCATCAATCTCTTTTTCAGTGTCAAAGTGGCAAACTTGCGCAAATGCTGAAACACCTGTATCGGTTCTGCCACTTGCATAAAGACGCACTTGTTCGCCCACTAAAAACGAAAGAACTTTCTCAAGTTCACCTTGAACAGTTCTCTTTTCTGGTTGAATTTGAAACCCTGAAAAATTAGTTCCATCATATTGAATAATAAGTTTAAATCTTTCCATAAACTGATGATACCACAAAACCATTGCATTTTCAATCACAAATGACCAATTTTTCAATAACTGCCATTTGTTGTTTGACTTTATTATTTTTAATATTTTATAATTTAATTGTGTTATGAATTGGCACTTTTGCCAATAATTTTCATAATAAATAAATATGGAGAACAAAAAAATATGGATAATCAAAAAAGAATTACCATTGACGGCAACACAGCCGCCGCAAGTATGGCATATATGATGTCAGACACTGCCTTTATTTATCCAATCACCCCTTCTTCACCAATGGCTGAAAACATTGACGCTTGGGGCGTTAAAGGCAAAAAGAATATTTTTGGAAAGGTTGTTGAAGTAACTGAAATGCAATCTGAAGCAGGTGCTGCTGGTGCTCTTCACGGTGCACTCACTGCTGGCTCAAAATCAACAACATTTACCTCATCACAAGGCTTGCTCCTTATGATTCCTAATATGTATAAAATTGCTGGTGAAATGCTTCCTTGCGTAATTCACGTTGCTGCAAGAACAATCGCAACTCACGCACTTTCAATTTTTGGTGACCACAGTGACGTTATGGGTGTTAGACAAACCGGTTTTGCAATGCTTGCTTCTTCAAGCGTTCAAGAATCACAAGATATGTCACTTGCTGCACACCTTGCAACAAATGCTTCAAAAATTCCTTTTGTTCACTTCTTTGATGGTTTTAGAACTTCTCACGAAGTTAACACAATCACAGCCATTCAAGATGCAACTGTAAAAGCACTTGCTGAAAAATATGGCAACATTTATGAAAGAACAAATGAATTCACACCTTCAAACCCTATTCAAAAAGGTACAAACCAAGGTGAAGACATCTTCTTCCAAAACAGAGAGGCTTGCAATAAATATATTGATGCTATTCCTGGCATTGTTGAAGATGTGCTTAAAGGTATTGGTGAAGCAACCGGCAGAAAATATGGTTTATTTGAATACTACGGTGCTAAAGACGCTGAAAATGTTATTGTTGTTATGGGTTCTGGTGCAGACACAACAATTCAAGCAGTTACTGCTCTTGCAAAAACAGGTGCAAAAGTTGGTGTGATTAAAGTTAGACTTTATCGCCCATTCGATGTTTCTAGATTTGTTAAAGCACTTCCAAAAACAACAAAAATGATTACCGTTCTTGATAGAACAAAAGAATGTGGTGCAACTTATGAACCTCTTGCTGAAGACGTTATTGCTGCACTTAACGATGCTGGCATTTCTGGCATTCGTGTTCTTGGCGGAAGATATGGTCTTTCTTGCAAAGAATATACACACAACCATGTTGTTGCAGTTTATGAAAATATGCTTCAAAAGAAACCAAAAAATCACTTCACCGTTGGCATTAACGATGATGTAACATTCACTTCTCTTCCTGAAAACAAACTTAAAATTGATTTCAAAGATAAAGAAGCAGTTGAATGCAGATTCTATGGTCTTGGCTCTGATGGAACTGTTTCAGCAAACAAAAACAGCATAAAAATCATCAGCGAATACGCAGGCTTCTATGGTCAAGCATACTTCGTTTATGATAGTAAAAAATCTGGTGGTTTAACAACAAGCCATTTAAGAATGAGCAAAAAGCCAATCAATGCTCCATATCTCACTCAAAGTCCAGACTTTGTTGCGTGCCATAATAAGAGTTATGTGTCAAAATATGATATGTTAAGTCAAATTAAACTCGGTGGAACTTTCCTTTTGAACTCACCTTGGACAGATGCTGAAATGGAAAAAGAACTTCCTGCTTCAATGAAGAAGTTTATCGCTGACAAGAAACTTAAATTCTTCACAATCGATGCTGAAAAAGTTGCTGAAGAAGTTGGTTTAAACAGAAGAATCAATGTTGTTATGCAAACCGCATTCTTTGCACTTGCTGGTGTGCTTGACACAAAAACAGCAATCGCACACATTAAAGATGCTGCTGCAAAAACTTATGCTTCTAAAGGTGAAAAAGTTGTTCAAATGAACATTGATGCTATCGACCGTTCACTTGCAAATCTTCGTGAAGTTAAATATCCTGCTTCTTGGAGCAAAGCAACAAGTGAGCCAGCATTCAACCCAATCACTGACCCATATTACAAAGATTATATTCGTCCAATCGAACTTAAACTTGGTGACAACCTTCCTGTTTCAGCATTTGATGTTACAGGTTCATCACACACAGCAACATCACAGTATGAAAAAAGAAACATTGCAACAATGCTTCCAAAATGGATTAAAGAAAACTGTGTTCAATGTAACCAATGCGCACTTGTTTGCCCACATGCTGTAATTCGCCCTTATCTTGTGAAAGCAGATAGTGACCTTGCTAAAGAAGTTGGTGCAATTCCTGCAATCGGTGTTCCTGGATATTCATTCAAGATTCAAATTTCACCAAAAGATTGCACAGGCTGTGAAAACTGTGTTCACTCATGCCCTGCACTTAACAAAGCACTTGAAATGGTTAAAGCAGAAGACATTATCGATGAAGAAGTTAAACTTTATGACAAACTTAAAGATGTTGAAAATGTAAAAACAATCTTCAAGAAAGAAACTGTTAAAGGCAGCCAATTTGAAAGACCACTCTTTGAGTTCTCTGGCGCTTGCGCAGGTTGCGGTGAAACCCCTTATGTTAAACTTTTAACACAACTCTTCGGTGAAGAAATGATTGTTGCAAACGCAACCGGTTGCTCAAGCATTTACTCTGGAACTGCTCCAACCTGTCCATACACAAAATCTAAAACAGGCTTTGGTCCTGCTTGGTCAAACAGCTTGTTTGAAGACAACGCAGAATTTGGTCTTGGTATGAAGAAGGCTGTTTCAAATAACAGAAAACACCTTGAAGAAACTGTGAGACTTGCAATTGAAAGCAAATCTTATAACAAAGCATTCACAGACAAACTTGCAGCTTGGCTTGCTCAAGAAACAAAAGAACAAGCTCTTGCTCTTGAAATTAAAAATGAAATTATCGCAATGTATAACGCTGACAAGTCAAACGAAATCACTCGTGCACTTTATGGCTACACAGCTGCACTCTTTGAAACATCTGTTTGGATTATCGGTGGTGATGGCTGGGCTTATGATATCGGCTATGGCGGTTTAGACCACGTTCTTGCTTCTGGTGAAGATGTTAACATTTTAGTTCTTGACACTGAAGTTTACTCAAACACAGGTGGTCAAGCATCAAAAGCAACCCCAATGGGTTCAGTTGCTAAATTTGCAGCTGGTGGAAAGCAAACTCAAAAGAAAAACCTTGGCGCTATAGCTCGTCAATATCCAAATGTTTATGTTGCACAAGTTGCAATGGGCGCAAACCCACAAGCAACAATCACAGCATTCAAAGAAGCAAAAGAAAACAAAGGCCCATCAATCATCATTTGTTACTGCCCTTGCATTAACCACGGTGGTGATATGAGTCACACTCAACAACAAGAAAAACTTGCAGTTGAAACCGGTTATTGGCCAATTTATAGATATAACCCAACAACTGAAAAACTCACCTTCGATGCAAAACTTCCTAGCAAAGAATATGAAGAGTTCACAAAAACTCAAGCAAGATACTTCACACTTGCTAAAACAAATCCAGAAGAGTCAAGCAGACTTATCTCTGGCGCTAAAGAACACGCAAAAGAAGTTCTTGAAAATCTTGCAGAAGATGCAAACAAACAATAATAAACAAAATAAAAAGAGAGGCTCAACCCTCTCTTTTTTATTTATAAAAAACACCACTTGTTTGGTGGTGTTTTTAATTTATTTTATTTCTTTTTTGCTGTCTTTTTTTTAGGTTTCTTTTCATCTTCTTCTGGTTTAACGGCTTCGATTGATTGAACTTCTCCATCAACAATTTCAGCAACTTCGGCTATTTTTTCAAACACTTCTTCGTTCTCCTCATCTTGTTTTTTATCTTCAACCTTTTTGGTTTCTTTCACACTTGTTTTTGGTTTTGTTTCAAATTCTGGAACTTCATCACCAAAAAGTTTAACCATAACAGCATTTTCTTTAGCGTCAAGTTTACCTTCAAGTTTAGCTTTTTTGATATCGTGAATTCTTTGTTTGCTTTCAAGTTTCATATTTAAAATTTCCATCTTTTGAGCAAACTTTGCTTCTCTTTTTATCTCATTTCTAGACTTTCTTGCTTCAGCTTTTTTGTTTATATCTTCAACCATAAGGTCATAAGACTTTCCAACTTTAACACCGAAAGTCTTGATTAAAAGTTTAACCAAAAAACAAGTGAGCCAAACGATTGCAATAAGTGCAATTAAAATACACACTGCCATACCAATAAAAGTAAACACATCAACTAGCCATTGCCATTTTTCCATAAAAATCTCCTATATTAACGACCCATTTGCATTGCTTTTTCAAGTTTCTTTGCTTCAAGTTTTGCTTTTTGAGCCTTACATTTTTCATTTTGAATTTCACAAAGCCTGGTTGCTTCTTCAATCATCTTGCGAAGTTTTGCTTCCACAGGGCTATTATAAATTCTTTGCTCTTCATATTCATTGTTTCTTCTGATAATATAATCAGCGTCATATAACTTTTTCATATTTTGCCCTCCTTATCACAACTCAATTATACTATGATTAAAGGTCAGTTTCAAAATAAATTGCAAGTTATATAATAATTTGTAAAAGTTTGACAATTTTTCAAAATTACTGAAATTTTAGTTTACAGAATAATAATTTTTTATTTTGTCAATTATATTTTCAATAATTTCTTCATCCGTTAAATTTGAAATATCAACCACAATATCAGCACATTCTTTTTCTATTATATGCTCTTGACTAACAAGAGTTTCTCTGTCTGCCAAAAAGAATTCCTTTTGCTCATTTGTGTCAAACTGTTTGTTTTGAAGTTCAATCACTTCACTTTCAATATCTTTCTTTAACAGAATCACAAAATTACTTAATTTGATTTTATAAAACAAATCTTCATGCTTATCGGCAAAACCCATATTCGCAACAAACACCACATTGTCAAAATCAAGTTCCATTTTGAGTATTGAGCGAAATTCCTTTTCAATATAATCTTTTCCATTAATTTTATAAATTTCACTAAAAGTGTTTGGCATATGGTCAAACTCAAACAAACTTATCATATCTAAAGTTCGCATAGAAAAAACTTCGGCAAGCTTTTCAGCAAGCCGTTTAGAAACATCATAATCATAACTAGTAATAAGCATATTTTGTTTCATCAAGTTTTCCTTATTTAGACCTTAAAATAACATCAAGATTATCATCAAATTCAGAAGTATTTATTTCTTCCATAATTGCTGTGAGCTCACTATTGTCAAGTTTATCTTTTGTGAGTTTTTCAACCTTTCTTTTTGCTAAACCATCATAATCATCATCAGCTGTTGTTTTTGCAAAAGAATCACCAAATGCTTTACGAAGATAAACCTCATAAGCCAAAACTTTTTGTGGAACTTTTGCTTCAATCAAATCTTTATCTCTCACAACATAATTGTTGATTTCGAAATAATATTCGTTTTCAAAGTCAGTTAATTTTTTATTATTTTCCATAACTCACCCTTAATCATCATATTTGTTTCTAGTCATCATTCTTTGCATTGCCTCTTCTTCTTGAGCTTGTTGTTCTTCAGCTTCTTTCATTTTCTTTTCTTCAGCAATATTTTTTCTTGCTATTTCAGCAAGGCGTTCAGCTTCTTCGTTTTGAGCTGTAACTTGCGCAATTTCTTCTTTCTCATTATTAATTTTGTCAATGAAGTTAATAAATGCATCTGTTGCAGATTTTGCACCAAGCTCTTTTTCACGAGCAATACGTTCTTCTTCACTTTCTTCTTTTTCAGGGTTAATATTTCCGCTCAAGCCAGCAGCCATAATTGCAACTCTTTTTGCAGCTGGAATAAGTTCAGATTTTTCATTACACTTAAGTTTTTCTTTGATTTGAGATGCTTTTTCAGGATTATTTGCAATCAAATGCGCTTTTATCATCGAATTAAACATATTTGTTACACCAGCAACATAGTCTTCAGGCGTGCTTGTGATTTCAGTTTTAAACTCTAAAAGCGAACCAAGTTCTCTATTGATTTGCCTAATATCTTTCTTCTTTGATTCATCAATAACATAAGTTGCAATGGTCTTAAGAACTCTCTTTTTTGTGATTGTACTCAAAATTGCTTCAACCGGAATTGTTACTATTGATTCAGGATAAACTCTAATAATCTTCGAAAGTAAATCTTCACTTGCATTCATCAAAACAGCTGCATTGGTTTCATTAGAAAAATCAAGCTTTCCATCTTTAATTTGCAAAATTTCACCATCAAAAAAAGTACTTTCAAATATTGTATTTTCTTTTTCAAAAACATTTAAATTTAATGTATCTTCACTAATATTTTCACTTTCTTGTTTTTCAACTTCTGCAATTTTTTTATGATTAAACTGTTCGTTATAAATACCCGCATTTTGCAAAATATTGTCAATATAAGCAATTCTCTCACGATTTCGTTTGAGTAACACATCAATTCTATTTTTTACCGCAAGCAAACGAATAAGCTCATCTCTTTTTTCCTTGGAGAATTTTGAGAGCTTATTTATATCTAAACCAGAAACTGCCGCCTCAAGATTTTTATCAACAGCTTCAATTTCAACAATCATTGTTTCACAAAGTCTTTTAACTCTGTCAAGTGCAGGAGTTGCCCCTGTTATCACTTGATTAGACAAAGCTTTTAATAAAAAATATTCTTCATCTTCAAAACTTTTCATAATTTCACCTATTTTAATAATACAAAAATTTAAAAATAGTGTCAATAATTTAAATTCGCTTACTATTTTTTGGTTTAATAAATACAGTAATGTAACCTAAAACAATAAATATTGTGAGAGAAAACTCAACCCAAGACATAGTTAGCTTTTCATTTTCTTCAAATTTTGAATAGGAAAATTTCAACTCACCTTCAACGTTTGCAAATTTAACATCACCAAACTCATCTGTGCGAAGCAGGTTTTCACTATCAAAACCATTGATATTTTCAATACGCTCAATCACTTCACCATGTGGATGCCCAAAATTATTAATCTCTCCAACTGATATTATTACAAACGAAGGACAAAGTAAGTCAAACAATTCTTCGCTTGTGCTATACTTGCTTCCGTGATGACCCACAATTAAAACAGAAACATTAGACAGTTTTTCTCTTTCAATAGTAGATAAACTCTCTAAAAAGTCTTTTTCTAAAAAGTGCAATTTATCTGCATTTTTGCTTTCATTTGTATATGCAGCATCTCCCGAAAAGAAAAATGTTTCGCCATAACACGAAAATAAAAACATTGCTGAACACCCATTAGAATCATTTGAACCATAACCAAGAGTTGCATAACCATAAGTATTATCTGTTATTGTTTCAAGAGAAATTGCATCATCTCTCACAAATGGTGCAAAAAATTCAAATAAATAACTCTCACCATCAATTTTCAAACCATCATAAAACACTGTTATTTTTGAAAATTTCTTTGCTCCATTTTCAAAGTATGTTTCATCATAAATCTTGTCAATAAACTCTGCATATATGCTGCTTGTCACTCTTGAAATTTTAGACCTGTTGTTTGTGTTTTGAACATAGTCTAAATAAACATCTGCAAGGTCTTCACTTTCATTTATTACAAATGTTTCAAAACTTTCGCCACTTCCTGAAATTTGAAATGGTCTGTATATGTTTTTCACTTCAAACTCATCTAAAACTGCAAGAAGACCACCAATGTGGTCAGTGTCTGCGTGAGTAGCAATCATATAATCAATAGTTTTAACATTATGAGATTTAATTGTTTCAATAATCTTTGAGCTATAAATGATGTCACCACCATCAATAATCGCAGTTTTTCCATCAGGAAGTCGAATAAATGCAGAATTTCCCTGACCAACATCTAAATAATCAACTTCATAATCAGCCTCTTTAATTTGATTAGCTGATGCTTGATTTTTTAAATATGACTCATCAAACCCGAAAAATCTTTCCAAACTTTCTGCAAAGAAAAAAGACAAAATAGTTATTGCAAGCAGAAAGCAAACAATAACTAATTTTATCTTTATTTCATTTGTGTTTGGTTTAATCTTTTTTATCATTAGTAAAATATTTTCCTATCTTTTTGGGATTAAGTTCAAGCATTTTTTGAATTTTATCTTTATTGGCCATAACTGTATTATAGCCAATTTTAATCATTTCATCAAAACCTTCAAATTTAAGCGGTGAAAAACTTTCAAGTGCTGGTTCAAAAATAAGGTCAGCACACTCCATTGTTTTGTCAATTTTCGATTGCATCATAATTCCTATTGTTGATGAAAGCACACTTATTGTTGAAAGTGATTCTGTTCCCGTTCCACGAAGATGATTAACATCAATCGCAAACACCACATTTGCACCCATTTTTTTCACAACATCAGCAGGAACATTGTTACGAAGCCCACCATCAATTAAGTGCATATCTTCATAAACCACCGGCGTAAACACTCCAGGAACAGCACAACTTCCAGACACCACCTTTGCAACATTTCCATAATCAAAATCAACTTCTTTGCCGGTCTTAAGGTCTGTGCAAACAACAGTAAGTGGAATTTTCATTTCTGAAAAAACTGTTAAATCACCAAAAGCTTTGTTGAGCTGTTCTTCAAGACGCTCTGTTTTTGTTGGTTTGATAAATGGTATCATTCCACGCATAATATCTTTTTTTCGAAGACTTTTAACAAGCTCTTCAATGTCTTTTGCAGATTTTCCATAGGCATAAAGTGCACCAATAATACTTCCTGCACTTGTTCCTGCAATATAATCAAACTTGATTCCAAGTTCTTCAAATGCCTTGATTGCCCCAATGTGAGCGATGCCTCTTGCCCCTCCGCCACCTAATGCTAGACCGACTTTGACCTTTCTGTGTATCTGTAAATCATTTTTCTTCTTTCTTTTGAAAAAATCAAACATATTAACCTCTTCAATTCTTTTAGTTTCTGCTTTTATTAAACTTATAATACCATTATTTTAAATTTTAGTAAATAAAAAAGCAGGTTAAGATTTCTCTTAACCTGCCAAAGTTGTTATTTGTTATTATTTTGTTTCGTTGTCACCAGCGTTAATAAGGCTTTGAAGTTCTGCAATTTCTTCATTATATCTTAATTTTTCTTGTGTTAAGAATTTAGCCATTTTAACATTGTGGTCATTCTTTTCTTTGTTGCTTTCGATATATTCTTCAGCATCTTGAATGCTTGCTTTAAGTTCAGCAATGTGAGCTGTAAGTTCTTCTTGCTTAATCTTCTTATCTTCATCAACATTTTTGATATCTGTTACACTATACATAACAAGGTTGAGATTTGTAAGTTCACCAGCACGTCTGTCAAGCATCTTTTGATTTCTGTTTTTTCTTCTCTTTGTTCTTTCATACTTTAAGATAGACTTTTGAACTTTCGCAAGGTCTCTTTCAATTTTATCTCTTGTTGCAATGATTTTTTCTAATCTTGCTGAATAATCAATTGAACCGTTTGCTGCATATTCAACAGGTTCTTCTTTTAAACCTGTATATTCTAAAATTTCAGCATCTTCTGTTGCATCAGCGTCTTCATCATCTTCTTCATCATCAGTTGATTCTTCTTTTGCTTCTTCAACTGTTTCAGTTTCTTTAACTTCTTCAACAACTTCTTCAACAACTTCTTCAACAACTTCTTCAACTGTTTCTTCTTGAATCTCTTCTGAAGTTGTTTCTTCAACAACTTCTGCTACTTCTTGAACTTCTTCAGTTTCAGCAACTTCTTCAACTTCTCCATTTTCAATGAATGCTGCTAATAAATCATTTTCAGCATCTTCAGATTCTTCAACAACTTCTTCTTGAATTTCTTCAACGATTTCTTCAACTTCTTCGCCTGCTGTTTCTTCATCTAATTGTGCAAGCATTGCGTCAACATCGTCATCTTGAGCAGTTTGATTAATCACATTAATTGTGAATACACTTTCAATATCTTCTTCTTTTTCTTCTTTTGGTTTTGCTGTAATTTCAACAATGAACATTACATTAAACACAAGTGATGCAAGTGCACAAGCTCCTGCGATTGATAACAATACAATTTGTAAGATTGTCATTTTTATTTTCCCCCTTTTAAAATTTCAATTCCTAAATGTAATTTTTCAAACATTCGTGTTTAAATTTTTACATTTTTGACCTGAAATTTTTTTACTAAAGTTATTTTAACATAATCTAATCAATTTGTCAATACCCTATTTTTTAAAAGTTTTTACAAAATAAAAATAAGGATATTTATTTTTTTTATCCTTATTTTAATTATATGTTAAATTATTTAGAAATGACATTATTAAATGTGTTTATTATTTCAATATCCTCTTCATTTGTATCAGTTCCATCAATGCTTCTTTCAAGAAGTTGTATTTTTTTGTTCTTTCCATGATAATCTGAACCACAAGTGATATATAAATTGTGCTTTTTTGCAAGTTTTAAAAGTTCACCAATTTCTTCTTTGTTATAAAGCGAATAATAACATTCAAGCCCACATAAACCATAAGGCTTTAATTCTGTTATAAATTCATCAACTTTTTCAGATGTGATATGGCTTTGATTTAAACCATAAAATGCGTGTGCCCACACAACTTTCGCACCAATTTTTGTCATTTCTTCAACAACCTCAACAGCATCAAATAAATATTCTTTAGGATATTTGATTTTCTTTACATACTGACACGCATCTTCAAAATCATCAAAATAACCATCATTAAACAAACATCTTGCGATATCTGGAGTTCTTATATTGATTCTTGTTGAAAGAAATTCTTTTGACTCATTTGATAAAATATAGCCATCATTTTTAATAGCAATAGACCTATGATAATCTTTTTCTTTAAACAAATCTTTAAGTTTTTGTTCTAACCTTTTCACTGCTTCGTGATTTGGGTCAATGTCATAAGCCAAAATGTGAACTTTTCTGCCCTTATAAATGCAACTATATTCAATTCCACAAACAAATTTAACACCAGCATTGATGATTTTTTGTTTTAATTCTTCAGTTCGAAGCACTTTTCGGCACGCTTTTGCAGTGTCGTGGTCGGTTATTGAAAAATATGTTATGCCTGCTTCAATAACATTATCAATCAACTTTTCAAGAGTGTCTGTTCCATCTGAATAAGTTGTATGCATATGCAAATCTATCATAATAATCTCCTAATCAAAATTTTAAACAAATTGCTTATTTTGTCAAACAAAAAGACACTCTCTAAATGCCTAGAAAGTGCCTTAAAATATTCTTAATCTTTGATTTTTTCCCAAGGAAATTCATTTCTTCCAAAATGACCAAAGCAAGCGGTTTGCTTGTAAATTGGGCGAAGCAAATCAAGTTCTTTAATAATATTTGAAAGTCTAAAACTGAAGTTTTTGTTAACATAGTCTAAAATTTCTTCCATTGGAACTTTGTTTGTGCCAAAAGCATCAACATATAAACTTACAGGTTCAGCAATGCCAATTGCATATCCTGCTTGAATTTCACACTTATCAGCAAGACCATGTGCAACAATATTTTTTGCAACATATCTTGCGTAATAACAAGCACTTCTGTCAACTTTGGTTGCATTTTTTGAACTAAAGCAGCCGCCACCAACTCTACCAACACCACCATAAGTGTCAACGATAATTTTTCTTCCAACACAGCCACTATCACCAAAACTGCCCCAAATTGTAAACTTTCCACTTGTGTTGATAAGAAATCTTGTTTGTGATTGGTCAAAATCAGCATACTCTTTCAAAACTTCATCAACAACATTTTCTTTAATATCTTTATAAATTTGTTCTGCTTCAAGTTCTTCACTGTGTGAAACACTAACAAGAACTGTGTTGATTGCAACCGGTGTTTCTTCATCATACTCGATAGACACTTGGCTTTTTGCATCAGCAAAATAACAAGTTGTTGTTCTTCTATATTCATCATATTTCTTCATAAGTTTGTGCGCAATGATGATTGGAAGTGGCATAAATTCAGCAGTTTCATTGGTTGCATAACCATAAACCATACCTTGGTCATTTGCTTTAAGTTCTTCTTCACCAATAACAGCTTGTGCAATGTCAGGGCTTTGAATTGAAATCTCTTTAATCACTTCAAACTCATTCTCATAACCAATTTCTTTTAAAACTGTTTTTGCAATATTTTCATAATCAATTTCAGTTTTTGTGGTTGCTTCACCATAAATGAAGACTTTGTTGTTTTTAATGGCACATTCAACTGCCATTTGTGAATCTTTGTCACCAGCAAGAGCAGCATCTAAAATCGCATCTGCAATCGTGTCACAAGTTTTGTCTGGGTGTCCAATATTCACTGATTCACTTGTAATAATTTTTCTCATAAATTTCTCCTAAAGTTTTAATTTTCCATATATTAAGGCATTAAAAAACCCGTCGTTACCGACGGGTGCAATTTCAAACGAACCATCGGTCAGCCTTTAGCACCTTGGCGTTTGCTAGGTTGCTGTGTGGTCAACGGGGCTGTCCCTCACACACTCTTTATGGAATAAATGAATTATATCATATTATTTTGTTTTTATCAATTATTTTGAAAAATAATCTTTAGAATTATAAATCAATTTCAAGACAAACCGGAGCATGGTCACTGCCCTCAACTGATGTTAAAATTCTTGAATCACGAAGTTTGTTTTTTGCATTTTCTGAAATCAAGAAATAATCAAGTCGCCAGCCAGCATTGTTTGCTCTTGCATTGAATCTATAACTCCACCAAGAATATTCAACTTTGTTTGGATATAAATATCTAAAAGTATCAATAAAGCCAGCACCTAAAAGTTCTGTCATTTTTTCTCTTTCTTCTTTTGTGAAACCGGCATTTTTTTCATTTGATTTTGCATTTTTGATGTCAATTTCATTATGTGCAACATTTAAATCACCTGTGTAAACAACAACTTTGTTTTTAGAAAGTGAAATTAAATATTTTCTCATATCTTTTTCAAACTCTAAACGATAATCAAGTCGTTTTAATCCCTCACCAGAATTTGGCACATAAGCGTTAACCAAATAAAAATCTTTGTATTCAAGGGTGATAACTCTACCCTCATCGTTATATTTTCCGTTAATGCCATAGGTTGCTAAAATTGGTTCTTCTTTTGCATAAATAAGAGTTCCACTATAACCCTTTCTTTCTGCACTGCTCATAAACAAGTGATAACCTTTCTTTTCTAAATCGGCTTGACCTTCTTGCATTTTTGTTTCTTGAACACAGAAAAAATCTGCATTTTCAGCATCAAAAAATGCATCAAAACCCTTTTCTTTGCAAGCTCTTATTCCATTTGTATTCCAACTAATAAATTTCATAGTTTTCTCCTTACAAAAAATTATAGCAAACCAAAGCCAAAAAATCATCTAATTTTAAACAAGAAAACTAATCTTTTTTCGTTTCAAATTTTTCACCAAAAATATCTTCAAACAATTCCGGTGTGATAATGATTTTGCACATTTTTTCGCCATTTCGAGGATTTATAAATCCAAAATACAACATATAATCAATTAGTTTAGAAGCCCTTGTATAACCGATTGCAAATTTTCTTTGAAGAAATGCTGGGGAAACTCCGCCCTTATAAATACCTGCTCTTACTGCCTCCTTTAATAAATCATCTAAATTTTTTACTTCTTCAATAATTTCTTCTTTCTTCATAAATTTTCTCCTTTTTTATTTATAA
>JAZRRE010000012.1:0-12661 GCA_045650505.1 Clostridia bacterium
CTCATATATAAATGATTCGATTAAAATTGGTTCAGTTTTTGGTAAATCTTTATGGAAGTTAATTTTACCATTGTTTTTAATTTTTGTTTTGGGCTTAAATTTCTATCTGTGTTTATTTAGTTATTTAATTGTTGGATATCAAAGCTCTCTTTTAGTAATGTCAATTTTTGCTGTCATTTCAACCTATGGATTATCTGGTGTGCTTAATGTTTTATTTATCATTTTGCCGATAAATTTAATTTATATAATGTCTTTAATAATTTTTGCAACTGAAAATTTAAGGCGAAGTTATAAGGCAATTAAATTTAAAGTATTTAGTTATGGCTACACAGATAGTGATTATGTTTTTTCATTTATATTATCAGTTTTGGCAGTAATGTTGATTTTGATATTAGGTGTAATGATAGTTCCGTTGTTTTTAAAAAACGCAATATTTATTATTTTTTAATAAAAAAGCGGTATAAAATGTATATTTAAACAAAATTCGACAAATAATAAGCATAAAAGGAGTGTTTTATGAAAAAACTTATTATTTGTTTTTTGCTTTTGATAATGTGTTTGTTTTCCGTTTATCCATTGAATTTTGAGATTGATAAAACTTATGCTTTTAATGGAAAAACAAAAACTGAAGTTCAAGAAAATTTAAAAATTTCAGCAAGGGCGGGTCTTCTTTTAGATTATCAAACAGGTAGTGTTTTATTTGAAAAGAATTCGAGTGAAAGATTACCAATTGCATCAATGACAAAACTTGCAACACTTGCAGTTGTTTTTGATTCAATTTCGAAAGGATTACTTAAAGAAAGTGACGATGTTGTGGTTTCTAAAAAAGCGTCGCACGTGGGTGGTTCATCAGCATTTTTAGATACAGGTTCAACATATAAAGTTGGTGAATTAATTAAATCAATTATTATTGCTTCGGCAAATGATAGCTCTGTTGCAATAGCAGAGCATTTGGCTGGAAGTGAAGAAATGTTTGTCTCAAAAATGAATAAACTTGTTTTAAATTTAAAGTTAAAAAATACAAACTTTGAAAATTGCACCGGGCTTCCGGCTGAAAATCATTATTCATCGGCGAGAGATATAGCCGAAATTTATAAACAAGTTTGTAATAATGAAATTTATAAAAAATATTCAAAAGTTTGGCTTGATGAATTTATTCATCCAAGTGGAAGAAAGACAAAACTTACAAACACAAATAAACTCATAAAAACTTATGAAGGTATTGAGGGTGGAAAGACCGGATTTACAAACGCTGCAAGATTTTGTTTAACGGCTTCAGCAAGAAGAGGAAATATTAGACTCATTGGTGTTGTGATTGGAGCTAATGATAGCAAAATTAGAAGTGCAGATATGACATCACTTTTTGATTATGGTTTTAATAATTTTGACCACAAACTAGTATTGAATGCTGAAATTCCTGTTACAATTACACCTGTTTTGAAAACTGAAGAAAAGATTGAAATTTATCCAAAGCGAAATGTTTCAATTCTAATTAATAAAAGAGATGATAAAACCTTTACAACAGACTTTAAATTGAATGAGATAAAAGCTCCAATCAAAGCGGGTGATGTGGTTGGAAAGTTGTTTGTGTTTGATGAAAATAATATGGTTGTTGATGAAGTTGATTTAACAGTAAAGAAAACAATTGCTGAAATTTCTTTTAAAGAAAGACTTCGAAAATTAACAGAAGCTTGGTAAAATCACGAAAAGCCGACAAAATTTGTTGGCTTTTTTGTTTAGTTATATTTATTTTTAAAATTGACACCAAGAAGTAACTTTGATATAATCATAATGAGGTTTTGCGTATGTTATTTCCCGGTGCTAATGCAAATGTTAGCTTTATTTATACATTATTAAGTTTGATAGCTATGACAATGGCTCTTTTTGTTGCGATGCCATTTCACGAATTTGCGCACGCAGCAGCTGCAAAACATGAAGGGGATTTTACAGCAGTTGCATACAAAAGATATACTCTTGCATTTCATAAACATTTTGATTTGAAAGGTTTCTTATTTTTATTGCTATTTAGATTTGGTTGGGCAAAACCCGTGCCTGTTGATGAAAGAAACTATAAAAGAGGAAGAAAGAGCAAGTTTATTGTTGCTTCTGCCGGAATATTTATGAATTTAATTCTTGGAACATTCTTCTTGTTTATGTTTTTGTTTATTATAAGATTTTTTCCAGGAATTTTTGAAGTTAATTATTTTGGTTATTTGTTGTTTCAATTTTTAGAAATTGCTTATTCACTTAACTTTATGCTAGCATTTTTCAATTTGCTTCCAATTTATCCACTTGATGGTTTTAAAATTTGCGAAAGTTTTTGCAGATACGACAATAAGTTTGTAGATTTTATGAGACGCAATTCATTTTGGATATTTTTAGTGGTTGCACTTTCAGGCATTTACTATTATTTTTATATGTTTACGGGTGGTGCACTTGTTGATGTGCTCACAAAATTATTTGTTTGGATTTTAGGATTATAGTATGGAAGATATTTCAAAAGAAAAAAATGAAATTGATTTAAGTGTTCATAATGACAAGGCTCAAAAAGAGCCTAATTTTGATATGTCTAAACTTGACAAAAAATCCCTTGAAATATTAGAGGATACCGAAGAAGATGATTACAAGTTTAAACTTCGTGAATTTGAAGGTCCATTAGATTTACTTGTGCATTTGATTAAAATTACAAAAATTGATATTCGTGAAATTTTTATTTCAGATATCACAGAGCAATATCTTGAAATGATGAAAGAAATTGATGATGTTGATGTTGAAAAAGCAAGTGAATTTATTGATATGTCGGCAACACTTCTTGAAATAAAATCAAAGCATTTGCTTCCTCGTGATGATGAAGTGGTTGATGAAGAAGACCCAGAAGAAAGATTATTCAGGCAAATTGAAGAACATAAACTCTTTAAAGAGCAGACAGAAAAACTTGCAAAAATTGAAGATGTTAATAGTTTTTTCAAAGAGCCAGATAGTTCGGTTGGTGAGTTTAAGTATGAGCTTCCTGAAAAGCTTTCATTAGACCTTTTAGTCAAAGCATTTTCAGAGCTTATGCAAAAAGTGACAATTAAAGCAGAAGTTGTTCAAGAAAAAAAGATTGTTAAAGACAAATTTACGGTTGCTCAAAAAATTTCACAAATTAAAGATGTGTTACTTTCTAAAAAAGAGTTTAGGTTTTCAAGTTTGTTTGAAGAAGAACACACAAGAAGTGAAGTAATTAATACATTTTTGGCACTTCTTGAACTTTTAAAAAGACAATATTTAACTGTTAAACAAAATGGATTGTTTGATGACATTGATATTGTTAGAAATGATGATATAGATTCAAGGTTAACCGAAGAAGTTGGAAATGAATTTGATGGAGAAAAATAATGGAAAATTTAGAAAGTGTTATTGAAAGTGTTGTGTTTGTTGCAGGTGAACCTGTTTTGATTTCAGATTTGTGTTATAAGTTTGAAGTTAAGCCAAAAGAAGTTGAAGCGGCTGTTAAAAATTTGCAAAAAAAATACAATGAAAAAAGTGGTGTAAAATTATTATGTTTTAATAACAAACTTCAATTTTCATCTAACCCTGAAAATGTCGATTTTGTGACTGCAATTTTAAACCCTATAAGACAAAGAAATTTAACTAAAGCCACTCTTGAGACTATTGGAATTATTGCGTATAAACAACCCGTAACACGTATGGAAATTGAAGAAGTTCGTGGTGTTAACACAGATTATGCAATTAACATTTTGCTTGAACATAAACTTATTGAAATTGTTGGACATAAAGAAACAGTTGGAAAGCCAGCACTTTTTGGAACAACTGATGAATTTTTAAAGAGATTTGGAATTTCAAGCATTGATGAACTTCCTGATTACAATGAACTTTTAGAGAAAATTCAAAAAATTAAAGAAACTTATTCAGATAGTTTATTTAATAGGTTTGAGCCTGTGCTTCAAGAAAGTGATATGGATAAAAAGCTTGAGGAAATTTCAAAGACCGAAACTGTTAAAATAGATGAAGAATTATAAAAAGTATAAATAAAATTAAATAAAACACACAAACTATAAGTATGAAAGAATTGCTTATAGTTTTTTTTATTTTCACGATAATTATTATGGCGATGGCATTTCCTTTTAAAACAAGAATGATGTTTCACACAAACCTTTTAAATGCAAAGGGTTTTTATAGTTTCAAAATTATGAAATTGAGATTACTTACAGGAAGATTTTTTATTGATAAAAGTGAAGGTTTTACTGTTGAAAATTCAGCTGATATTTTTTCAGGTAACATTAATAAACCTTTTGTAAGAAATTTGATAAAGGAAATGATTGGAAGGGTTGATGTTAAGAAAGTTGAATTGTTTTTCACGGGTGGATTTAAAAATGATTCTTATTCATCAGCGATAATGTGTGGTTGTGTTTCATCAGCTGTTCAAGTGATTTATTCAATAATTTACGAAAAATTTGAAGATGCAAAACTATATGAAGATGTAAATGTTACATTTGATAATGACAGTATTGATTTAACTTTTGATATAGTTATCAAAATTAGTCTTATAGCAATTCTAAAATCGATATTTAAAGCAAATAAACAAACAAGACAGGAGGGTTTGAAATGAAAGAAATTGGTGGAGAAAATAGAATTAGAGATGTTATGGCAGAAACAATAAAGAGTATGCGTACTCTTGTTGACGTTGATATTGTGATAGGAAAACCTATACAATCAAATAGTTTGCTCACAATTATTCCGCTCACAAAAGTTACAATGGGGTTTGTGTCTGGTGGAGGTGAATATTATTCAGAACTTCGTGAGATAAAAAAGAATAATGAATATCCATTTGCGGGTGGTGCTGGTTCTGGTTTAAATGTTCAACCGATTGGTTTTTTGGTGATTGATGAAAAGCAAGTTGATATTATTAAAATTGAAGCGAAGTCGGCACTTGAAAAACTTATGGAAGCTGTTCCAGAGGTTGCAAAATTTATTTCTAAAAATTTTGGCGAAAAGAAAACTGAAAAAAATGGATAGAAAGAGTTTTTATATACTATAAAATTTATAGTCTAATAAAAATGACTTGATTTTTTATTAAAAAATTTATACTATTATTATAGACAAATATTGCATACTGAAACGCAATAAATTTAATTGTTTATAAGGTAGTTATGAGAATTAATAAGTATTTGGCAAGCACAGGTCTTGCTTCGAGAAGAAAATGTGAAGAATTTGTGATTTCTGGTCGTGTTGAAATAAATGGCAAGGTTGAAACAAACCTTGCTTTTGATGTTGCAGAAAATATGGAAGTGAAAGTTGATGGAAATGTTGTAAAAGCTCCTGAAAAATTCACATATTTAATGATGCATAAACCAAAAGGTTATTTAACAACCGTTTCTGATGATAGAAATAGAAAAACGGTTATGGAATTACTTCCAACAGAATTTAAGCATTTGATGCCTGTGGGAAGGCTTGACTATAATTCAGAAGGATTGCTTCTTTTCACCAATGATGGAGATGTTGCGCAAAAGATTATGCGACCAGCAAGAAAAGTTATTAAAACTTATTCTGTAAAAGTTGAGGGAGAGGTAACAGAACCACACGCACGTGAAATGCAAAAAGGTGTAGAACTTATTGATGGAACAAAATTCAAAGAATGTGTGGTAAAAATTCAAGAAGTTAAGGAAAGAAAAACTAAACTTGAAGTTTCAATCACTGAAGGAAAAAATCGTGAAATAAGAAAGATTTTTGACCATTTTGGTTATAATGTTATTTTCTTAAAAAGAGTTTCAATTGGAACAATTAAACTTGGCGGCTTAACTAGAGGAACTTGCAGATTGTTAAAGCCAAGCGAAATTATGTATTTGAAATCATTATAGGTGTGAAATGAAAGTTTGTGTTATTGGTGGTGGTGCGTCAGGAATGATGTGTGCAACAATGATTGCAAGAAAAGGTCATAGCGTAACACTATTTGAAAAAAATGAAAAATTAGGTAAAAAGATTTATATAACAGGAAAAGGCAGATGTAATGTTACGAATGCTACAACCGGCAATGAATTTTTGCAAAATGTTGTAAGTGGTAAAAAATTCGTAATGGGTGCAGTAACAAGATTTAACTCAAATGACACAATGAATTTTTTTGAAGAAGTTGGTGTTCCACTTAAAATTGAAAGAGGAAATCGTGTTTTTCCGGTTAGTGATAAATCTAATGATATTATAAAGGGTTTAGAAAAGGCTATGAATTGGGCTGGTGTTAAAGTTCAATTAAATGCTAATGTTGAAAATATTATTATTGAAGAATCTGTTGTTAAATCTGTTATTGTTAACGGTGAAAGATTCGATTTTGATAGAGTTGTTGTTGCAACGGGTGGAATAAGTTATGCATCAACGGGTTCTGATGGTGATGGTTATGAATTTGCAAAATTGGCAGGGCATTCGATTGTTGAGCCGGTTCCATCTCTTTGTGCGATAAAAATTTCTGGAAATGAATGCAAAAGTGTTGAAGGTTTGAGTTTAAAAAATGTAACACTCACTTCAAAGATTCAAGATAAGATTATTTATAAAAGTGAAATTGGTGAAATGTTGTTCACATCAAATGGGATATCTGGGCCGATTGCGCTCACAACTTCAAGTTATATAAACAGAGCAGATTTTACAAAGTTAAAACTTTATATTGATTTTAAGCCAGCACTTTCAGTTGATGCTTTATCACTTCGTATTGATAGAGATATTTCAGATATTAAAGCGAAACAGGTTTCATCACTTTTAGAAGGGTTGCTTCCTAAATCGTTGGTGTCGTTATTTTTAAATAGAATGGGTATTGAATCCACAATGAAAGCAAATCAGCTTGATAGAGAAAAACGCAAAACGCTTGTAAATTTATTAAAAAACTTTGAATTATCTCCAACTTCACTCGAAAGTTTTAATCAAGCGGTAGTGACAGCTGGTGGGGTTAATTTGAAGGAAATAAATCCAAAATATATGAAAAGTAAACTTGTACCAAATTTATATTTTGTTGGTGAAGTGCTTGATATTGATGCACTTACCGGTGGGTATAACTTGCAACTTGCTTTTTCAACAGCTGTAACTTGTGCTAGTGATTTTAATTAAAGGAGAATGAGTAGATGTTTTTTGTTTTAGCATTTATATATTTTAAATTTCATTTATTGTTTTATCCAACAAAAGTTATACATAAAGAAAGATACGATAGAAAAAAAAGATATGTTGTAACAAGTAATCATTTTTCAAATTTAGATTCAATACTTTATGATGCTACTTTTTGGAAAAAATTTAGAGTTTTAGGCAAAAAAGAATTGTTTAAAACAAAACTTTCGGCATGGGCTATGCGTCATTTAGGTGTTATTCCTGTTGATAGAGAAAAAGTTGCACCAAGCACTTTTAAAGAAATTTTAGGTGTCTTGAACAATAATGGTCAAATTTTCATTTATCCAGAAGGAACACGAAATAAACAAGAACTTGAAGGTATGCAAGATGCAAAAGATGGTGTGATTGTTTTTGCATCAAAAGGTGAAGCTGAAATACTTCCTATGCTTTTGTATAGAAAGCCAAAAGCCTTTAGAAAAAATTATATTATTGTTGGTGAGCCAATTCAAATTCAAGGTGAAAATCCAAAAAGACTTACAAAAGAAGAAATTGCTCAAAATTTAGAAATTTACAACAAAAAAATGGAAGAACTTCGTTTTGAACTTAATCAATTTGTTGAAGGAAAGAAACATTGCAAAAAGAAAGAAAAATAAGTTAAGACCAAAAAGTAAAAGTGGAAAATATTTTCCACTTTTTTATTTTTGTTAAAATTATTAAAAATTGCAAAAACTTTAACAAAACTATGTAAATTTCAGTGAAAATTGCTTGTTTTTGGCTAAAAATTAACAAAAAGCATTGTTTTTATTTTTTTATTATGTTATAATATCATTACTAAAATATGTGGCCTGAAGTAAAACAACGGAGGTGCGCAAATGAAGATATTAAAACGTGTTCTTCTTGTAATTGTATCTTTAATTGTTGTTGAATTTGTGCTTATTGGTTGCATTGTTTCAGGGCTTATTGTTCCGGGTGGAAAACCTAACTTTTTAAATAATCAAACAGCTGGAATTGTTCAAGATAATACTGTTAAAGATTCAGTGAATGAAGAACAAGATGAATCTTTTGAAAATAAAAATTTAACTCAAGTTATTTCAACTCCATTAAGTATTACACTTTCTGGAAAATATCTTGAAGCGTATAATAATGCTACAAAAAAATTAACTAATAGTGCTTCAGATAAAAACAGAAAACTTGTTGCTATGATTGGTTTGCAGATATTGCAATCAAAAGTGATTAAATATGAAAATGAACTTCATTTTTATAGTTTAAACTATTCAAATAGTGGTGCAACTGCAGCTGCAAAATATTATAGTTTGAAAGATTGTATTGATAGAATTAATGCGGGTCAAAAAATTTACACCGATTGTTTTGGATTTGTAAGGCTTGCACATTCAATTGCGGCGTATAGTGTTAACTCAAAAAATCCTGAAAGTGTTAGTGGGCTTGGTGGACTTTATGGTTATAAAGGCTCATATACAGGTGCGGCAATTTCGAGTTTGGATAAGCTTAATTGTTCAGCTGTGATTTATGATAGATTGACAGGAACGGGAAGTTCAAAAAATCGCCACGTTGCAATGTTTTTATATTCAAAAGGAAATAGTGTGGTTTATATGGACCAAGGTGGTATTTTTGAAGGAACATATAAAGATGGTTCATATATTTACTATGCAAAATCAAATCCTTATAAGTTTAACACATTTAAAAATTATTGTTAATAAAAAGGCCAACAGATGTTGGTCTTTTTTAGTTTAAAATTTTAATAACTAACATAAATTATCTTGAAATTTTTATTAAAAAGATATAAAATTTAAAAGGTAAATGCAATTGATTATATGCCCGAATAGCTCACCAGGTAGAGCAGTAATCCCGTAAATTACAGGCAGTGGGTTCGAGTCCCACTTCGGGCCCCATTATTTTAATAAAAAGAGTTAAAGTTTTAACTCTTTTTTTATTTTTAGCAAATTAACTTAAAATTGATATTAAAATTTTTTTTGATGATGTATAATAAAAATATGATTATAAGAAAAGCTGAAATTAAAGATTTAAAAACAATTCAAAATTTAAACAATCAATTATTTGAATTGGAACTTGAAAAATTTGATAAATATCTTATTAAGGGGTGGTCTTTTTCTGAACAGGGAAAGGATTATTTTGAAAATGCAATAAAAAACTCTTTTGTGATTGTTGCTGAAATTGATGGTGAGGTTGTTGGGTATTTGCTTGCGGAAGAGGTTGATATTCCATATTATTCATTTAAAATTGCGGAACTTTGCAATATGTGTGTTGATGAAAATTTTAGAAGAAAGGGTGTTGGTGCAAACTTATATAAAGAATTTGAAAAATATTTCAAATCTCAAAATATTGAAAATTTTATTGTTACTGCATCATTTAAAAATGAGAGTGCAAAAAATTTTTATAAAAAGATGGGTTTTGTTGAAACAAATTCAACTTTTTCAAAATTTTAAAGAAGGTGTGTTATGGAAAAGAAAGTTAAGGCATTAATAGATAGAAAATTGGCAAAAGTGTCGAGTAATATTAACAAAGATTGGTTTTATGAATTCTTTGGATTATTTTTTAAGTATGGCTATAAGGGTGAGATTAATTCTGTTGTTGAGGCGTTTTTTAACACAGAAGAAATTAACAGATTAGAAATTGACCCGCCACCAATTATGCTTAACACCGCTGCTTCAAAAAAGGCTATGGGGCAATTGATGGATTATTTAAATCAAAAACTTTCATTACTTTCAGATTATGAAGTTCAAGAGTGTTTTGATGATATGATGGAATATTTTGAAGAAAATGTTGACACAGACATTTCAGCAACTTCAAGATTTGTTAAGTTTGTGACACTTGAGTTTAGTAAAGATATTGTGTTTCAAATTGACAATAAAGAAAAATTTTTAAATGACCCTGAAAATAACAATTTATATATTGGTGCTAAACTTGGTGCGCTTAATCTTGCTAGTATGAAAGCTAGAAAAATTAAAGACAAAAAAGAAGTTCAGTTTGACCATTTGAAAACTTTAGATGGACTTAAAAGACAGCATTTGGGTTATATGGTTATGCAACGATTCTTTATGTTTATGAGACAATATATGAAGGGTTATAATGCAAGAGGATTTGGTATTTCAAAGAACAATCTAATTGCACAACAATTTTATAATCGTTTAGATGGTGTGTTCTTTTCAGCTAAAGATATGCAAATTATTCCATTTAATAAACTTCAGGATTATTCTTATGTGTCTTATGGTGTGTATTATGATAAGCAAAAAATTGCAGAGCTTTGTAGAATTATGGAAGAACTTGAGCCTGTTGGTTTTAGGCATCATATGATTAGGCATTATGATGAAATGCATATGCATCATCACAAATATAGATAAATAATTATAAAATAATAACTATATAAAACTTAAAAAAGAAGAGCAATCTTCTTTTTTTATTTTTGAGAATGTGATAATATAAAGATATGAATAGAAATTTATTAAAAATAATTGCATTTATCTCAATGGTTATTGACCATATTGGAGATTTTCTTTTGAATGGAAATATTGTTTGCAAAATTATTGGGAGAATTTCTTTTCCAATTTTTGCATATTTTATTGCTGAAGGAATGAAGCATACGAAGAGCAGAAAAATGTATTTTTTAAAACTTTTGATTTTTGCTTGCATATCTCAAATTCCTTATATGCTTTTGATAAAAACATTTAAACTTAACATTATGTTTACATTTTTAATTTCGATGTCACTTATTGTGTTGATTGAAAAATTTATTGCTGAAAACATAAGAAAAATCTTTTTAATTTTGCTTGGCATTTGTTTGGTTTTTTGTGATGTAATTTTCTTTATTGATTATGGTTTTATAGGTGTTTTAATAACTGTTTTATTTTATTTTGTCAAGCAGCCGTTAGGTTTTGTTTTTAACGGAATTTTAATTCTTTTGATAGCATTTAAATATTCCTTCTGGGGAGCAAACACTGCAGTTTCAATATTAATTTCGTTGGTTTCAATTTTGTCTTTAATATTGTTATTGTTTTATAACAAACAAAGAGGTAAATATAATTTAAAATATTTATTTTATGTTGGTTATCCTACACACTTGTTTTTGATTTGGTTTTTAGGTTTTATAGTGTAATGTTAAATTTACGAAAAATACAAAGCTGTAACACATTGAGTATTTTTTGTTAAATCTTTAAATTTGTAATTTAAAGTTGACAAAATTTTACAAATTTAGTATTAAGTAAATGTATTATAAATTTTAGAAGGTTAAATTATGAAAATAAAAAAAGCAACTAGAATAACTTATATATGGCAACGCGTTTTAATGGGGGTTGTATTTGTTGTTGGTCTTCTTGGACTTATTTTAAACGAAGATGAATCTGTTAAATCTGAATATTTATTTGTTTGTGCTCAAAGTGCAATGTTTTTGATTGTTTCTTTTTTGCCAAACTTTTTGCGTAAATTTGAACTTGATATTCCTGACTTTATTTATATAATCTTTATTTTCTTCTGTTTAGCACATTTCTTCTGTGGAGAAATTTTAGGTTTCTTTGTGAAAGTTAAGTGGTGGGATTCAGTGCTTCATACATTCTCTGGAATGATTATTGCACTTTTGAGCTTTTCACTTATTAATCTTTTAAATAAAAACACACAAGGGTTTAAACTTAATATTTTCTTTGCAGCAATCTTTGCTTTTTCACTTGCGGTAACAATTGGTGTTATTTGGGAGATTATTGAATTTGCAACCGATACTTGGTTTGGAACAAATATGCAAAGAGCGTATGTTTCAACAATGAGTGGAAGGGGAGAGGCACTTCTTGGTCAATCAGCTCTTGCAGATACTATGAAAGATTTGATGTTAGACTCAATAGGTGCAGCAGCGGTTTGTTTGTTCTGTACAATTGCTGTATGTTTAAAGAAAATTGAAATTGAAGATTTGTCATTTATTAAGAAAAATAAAAAGGTTGTTGTTATGGCATCTGAAAATATTGAAAATTTAGAAAAAAAAGCTTCGAAAAAAAAGGTGATTGTTGAAATTGAAAAATTTGAAGAAAAACCAAAAATTAAAGTTGAAGTGATAGAAAATGAAAAAATCAAAAAATCAGATGAATTAGAAACAACTGAAAATAATAAAAAATAAACAAAATAAAAAACTTTCAACAAATGGTTGAAAGTTTTTTTTGTTTTATTAATTAAAGCGCTGCTTGTTGAAGAGCTATCTCAATTTCAGCTTCTTTTGCTTCACGTTTTTTTCTTGCTTCTTTAAAAGATGTATCAACAATATCAAATTCGCTACCTTCAAAAAATTGATTAGTAAGCAAACCATTTCCAAAAATAAGCATAAATTCCATAACACTTGATGTCATAACTCTTCCAAAGATGTTTGTGTCAACAAAGTGTTGATACATTCCAAAACCAAAATCGCCGTAAGTTGTAAGGAAATAATTTTTAATTTGTTCCATTCCTTCCATTGTTAATTTTATAGAAACAATATCGTGTAAATCTATTGTTTGTTGGTTGTTATTCATAAATCCTCCGATTGTAAATTTTACTATTTTATTCTAGCATAACTGATTTA
>JAZRRE010000013.1:0-25556 GCA_045650505.1 Clostridia bacterium
AAATCTCCTGCTACTATTATATAACAACAAATTTAATATAACAATAAAAATATAAACAATTATTTTAATATTTTTACATAATATCAATTTTGTAAATTACTTTTTCAATCACTAACCCACCTAATTAACATAATTTAATACAGTATAGGTCAAAGTCGGTCTAATTATTTTTATAAAAAAATAATATCACTTAAAAAATAATCATATTAATTAAATATGAATAAATTATTTAAAGCAATGTTTTGTGTGACATTTTTTTCTGTAGCAACCCGTGCTATGGGTTTCTTATTAAAAATTTACCTATCAAGAAAACTATCAACTGAACTTCTAGGAAGTTATCAAGTTGCAATGAGCATTTTTGCCGTATTTATGACTCTTGTTTCAAGTGGAATCCCCGTTGTCCTTTCAAGAAACATTTCTTATTATCACGGACAAAATAATAAAAAAGCCATTGGGTCAATAATCTCATCTGGTTTAATCCTAACAGGAATAATTTGCTTAATCGTTTCACTTTTTGTAATTTTGTGCCCAACTTTAATAAATTTATTATTTACATCAAGTGAATCTGTTGAAATGATTATAATTTTACTTCCCGCATTAATATTCAGTTCAATATACGAGGTTCTTCGTGGCGCACTTTGGGGCGAACAACAATTTTTTCAAATTAGCTTCACAGAGTTTTTAGAACAAATCACAAGAATAATTATTTTGGTTTTGCTTTTTGAAACAACATTTTTAGATATTTCTTTAACAAACAAAACTGCATTATCTTTAAGTATTGCTTGCATAATTTCCGCTATACACGTATCAATAGTATATTTTAAACGTGGCGGAAAGTTAGAAAATCCAAAATTTGAATTTAAAAAATTATTAAAAACCAGCACACCAATAACAGCAGTTCGAACGGTTTCTTCAATTGTTTCATCTATCATTGCAATAATCATTCCTATCAGACTAATGACTTATGGTTATTCATCATCTGAAGCTCTTTCAGAATTTGGAATCATTATGGGTATGACATTCCCACTTATAATGATTCCTTCAACTTTAATCAGCTCACTTGCTGTAACTATAATTCCATCAATAAGCGAACAATCTAATAACATTGATAACTGTGAATTGAAAAATAAATCAATACTAAAAACTAAAATCAATTTTGCATTAAAAACAACCGTGATTTTTAGTTCTCTTCTATTGCCACTTTATCTTTCACTTGGAGTGCCAATTTGTAAATTTATTTTTGATAATGAAAAAGCAGGGTTATATTTAACCACTGCTTCAATAATGATGATTCCTATGGGATTATCACAAATAACTTCAAGCATTTTAAATGCTATTGGGCTGGAACTAAAATCACTTAAAAACTATTCAATCTCATCTGCACTTTTAATTCTATCAATAATTTTCTTTCCTAAATTTTTAGGCACCTATGCATTGATTATTGGTTATCTTGCAATGTCAATAACTGCATCAATAATGAATTTAATAATGCTTAAAAAACGTAAAATCATTTCATTTGAATTTGTTAAAATTATATTTAAAATGTTATCTATCTCAATCTTTTCTGCACTAATTGGTTTTTCAATATATTCACTATTCGCTAAATTTAATATTATTGCACTATTTATAAGCGGAATAATCACAATGTTATCAATGTTTATTTTTATTTATATTTTTAATATTGCAGATATAAAAATGCTATTAATAAGAAAACATAATAAAAGTAAATTAGCAAACGTTTAAAAAATATTTTCCCAAGAAATATCAAAATCACTAGAATAATGCTTCAAATAATCAACTAAAGATGAAATTTCTGCAGATGCTTCAGTATAATCATTTTCTTCAACATAAGTAGATATCCTAGCAAGTCCAATTTCAATATCTTTAATTCCTGTATGCCAAATCAAGCATTTTAACAAATCAACTCTCTTATGCCATTCATTATGAATTTGTTTAGATTCATTAATCAATTCATTTAAATCAATTTTGTCTTTATTTTCATCAAGTTTAATTTGATAAGTTTCTAATTTTTCAATCAAATTATCAAATGAATTGTTTACATACGTTGATTCTAAAATGCAACCAACAACCAATACAATAATAAGTGAAATCATAATTATCCATTTCTTTACCATTTCTCACCACCTGAAAAGTTAATACTAAATGAAAAACACTCTTCAACTTCTTTTTCCTGTATAAACACTTCTCCGTTATTATCAATGGTAAGAATCAAAACATCTTCAATCTTTTTAATTTTCGCTTTATCTAAACATTCATTAATTTCACCCGATGATATTCCTGTCATTTTAACATTTTCAATCATCAACTTCCCGTCCATAATTATATTTACAGGTAAAGTATTTTGACCGACTTTGACTTTTAAATCATCTCTTGTCGGTGGTTCGCATTCAGATTTTTTAATTACACACATATTTCCATTTGTTTCCAAAATTGCATAAGCAATTTCTGATAAATTAAAAACACTGCAACCTCTAATAAGTTCCATTAAATCATCTAAAGTCATATTTAAGTTTTTAAGTTCTTTATAATTAATCCCTTTAGGACTTACTATTATAGCTGGCTTCCCTGTAAGTAAATATCTTGCAAACATAAACTTTCTAGATAACACACAAATTAAAAAATGAACAATCAACAATGATGCAATTGGCACCAATCCGTGTATCAATGGAACTGAAAGTTCTGCCATTGGAATACAAGCCAGGTCTGCAATTATAAGCGTTATCACAAATTCAAAGGGTTGCATTTCGCCAATTTGCCTTTTTCCCATAAGCCTAATTGCAATCAATACACATATATAAATAATAATTGAACGAATAAGCATTATACTCATATATAAATTATTGTTAATAAACAAAAAAAAATACATACAAATCGTATGTATTTTTTAATTAAGAAACTTTATAAAACAAAGCGATATCATTATTTCCCAAATAAGAAAGAGTTGCATAAGTTCCTGTTGTATTTTTCTTTGAAGTACTGAAATTTCTAGAAACCATACTGCTTTCAACTTGAATATAAATAGTTCTAAATTGGTGACCTTGATTATATTGTAAATATATTGCTTTCAAATAAACAGGTGTGCTACATTCAGAAATAGATTGTCCAACTCTATAACTAGCAGTACCATCATTTAATAATTCAGTTGCAACTTGAATATTTCCAACAGTTTGAGTTGTTTTCATTTCATCTGTATGTTGAAAAATTCTTGTTTCGTGTGAATTGATAAGTTCAGTGTTTCCAATTTTAGTAATTTTCTCTGAAATTAAATTCATTTTTCCGCTTTCTAAATATTCAGCTTTAATCTTATAAGAAGTTTTTGATAAATTTATGCTTAATGTATCTGCTGTGATTGTATATCTCAATGAACTATTATAATTTCCATCAATCATTGTCCAACGTCCAGCACTTCTTGTATAATATTTGCACATTCCATTAGAATCAATATAAATCATCTCTGTTGTATTAGAAACAGTATATGATTCAGTGTTTGTATTTGAAGTGTTTGGAGATGCAACCGAAACCATCTTATAATTTTTCAAATAATAAGCACCCTTTTGAATAACATTATATTTAACAGGAATAACTACTGATTTATATAAAATATTCATTTCTGCGTGAGTTTCAACAGATGTTGAAAAATAAGTAACTTCAACTGTTGAAGAATCTAAATCAACCATTCTAATATTACCATTTTTATAGGTAACTTTGAGCTTTGCATCTTCAAAATCAATTTCATCACCAACCACATAAAGTGTTTGCATATTACCAACTAATTCAACAGTATCAATATTCTTTGACCTAAAAATCACATAACCGAGATATCCAACGCCACAAGAACAAAGGATAATCAAAAATATCACTATAAATTTTTTCATTTTTCTCCCCTTAAAAATAACACAAAGTTATTATTTTAAAACATTATAGCATATTTTACAAACGATTTCAATACTATTTTAAAATATTTTTTAAAGCTTGACCGGTGTATGACCAACTGCATTTTGCAATCATTTCTGGTGTTCCTTCAGCAATAACATTACCACCTTCATCTCCACCTTCAGGTCCAATATCAATAATATGGTCTGCAACTTTTATTAAATCAAGATTATGCTCAATAACAACAACACTATTACCTGTTGAAACAAGTCTTTGCAAAATGGTTATCAATTTTTGAACATCATAAGTATGAAGTCCGGTTGTTGGTTCATCTAAAATATAAATAGTTTTACCTGTTGAACGTTTTGATAGTTCTGTTGCAAGTTTAACTCTTTGTGCTTCACCACCAGAAAGTGTAGTTGCTGGCTGACCAAGTGTGATATATCCAAGACCAACATCATGTAAGGTTTGAAGTTTGTTTCTAATAGATGGCAAGTTATAGAAAAATTCAAGAGCATCTTCAACTGTCATACTTAAAACATCATTGATATTTTTACCTTTATATGTAACTTCAAGTGTGTTTTTATTATATCTTTTTCCATTACATTCATCACAAGTAACATAAACATCTGGCAAGAAATGCATCTCAATTTTTAAAAGTCCATCACCACCACAACATTCACATCTTCCACCTTTCACATTAAAACTGAATCTTCCCGGTGTGTAACCTTTTGCCTTTGCTTCTGGAACACTTGCAAAAAGTTCACGAATTGCAGAAAATACTCCTGTGTATGTAACCGGATTGCTTCTTGGTGTTCTTCCTATCGGACTTTGGTCAATAACGACAACTTTGTCAATTTGTTCAGTTCCTTTAATTTGTTTATATGCACCTTCCGGAAGGTGTGAACCATTAATTTTGTTAACAAGAGCCGGATAAAGAATTTCATTTATCAAACTAGACTTTCCACTTCCGGAAACTCCTGTTACTGCAACAAATCTTGAAAGCGGGATTTTTACATTAATATTTTTCAAATTATTTTGTTTAGCTCCAATAATTTCAAGTACTTTGTCTGACATAGGTCTTCTTTTTTCAGGAATTTCTATCACTCTTCTACCCGATAAATAAGCCCCTGTTAAAGAATTTTCTGCTTGTTCAATTTCTGGCACAGTTCCTTGTGCGATAACCCTTCCACCATGAATACCAGCCATTGGACCAACATCAACAATATAATCAGCTGCACGAATTGTATCTTCATCGTGTTCAACAACCACTACACTATTTCCTAAATCACGAAGATGTTTAAGAGTTCCTATAAGTTTATTAGTATCTCGTGGGTGCAAGCCAATACTTGGCTCATCAAGAATATAAAGCACGCCCATAAGACCACTACCAATTTGAGTTGCAAGCCTAATTCTTTGTGCTTCACCACCTGAAAGCGTATATGCTGTTCTTGAAAGTGTTAAATAATGAAGACCAACATCAACCAAAAATTTAAGTCTAGCATTAATTTCCTTGAAGATACTTCTTGAAATAACTTGTTCTTTTTCACTTAAATTTAAGTTTAGAATCCATTTTTGTGTTTCAATAATATTTAAATCAGTAACATCTATAATTGATTTGCCTGCGATTTTTACTGACAATGCCTGATTATTCAACCTTTTACCCTTACAAAGCTGACAATTTCTTGAAACCATATATTTTTCGATTTCATTTCTAACAAAATCACTTGATGCATTTTCATGTCTTCTATATAAATTTGGAATAATTCCCTCAAATTTACCATTAAACGAACCAAAAGAACTATTAATTTGAAGTTTTTCGCCATTAGTTCCATAAAATAAAACTTCTTTAACTTCTTTCGGTAAATCCTTAAATGGTGTCATCATTGAACAACCAAATTTATCTAAAATAGCTTTAAAATAAAGGTTTCCAAAGCCATAATCCCCCCAACCAAAAGTTGAAATTGCCCCTTCTGAAAGTGATAAATTTTTATCTTTAGTTAAAAGATCTTCTTCAATTGTCATTTTAGAACCAATACCAGCACATTCTGGGCAAGCACCAATTGGAGTGTTAAAACTAAAAAGTCTTGAAGATATTTCATCAAATGAAAAACCGCAGTCAGGACAACTATGTTTTGTTGAATAAAGAAATTCTTCTCCGTTTGTGTCAACAATAACAATTCCACTAGCAAGTTTTAATGCAGTTTCCAAACTTTCAGCAAGTCTGCTTGTCATATTATCTGTTCTAACAAGTCTATCAATAACAACTGAAATATCATGCTTTTTGTTTTTGTCTAAAATAATTTCTTCATCAAGAGTATAAATTATTCCATCAACTTTAACACGAACATAACCTTTTTTTCTAAATTCTTCAAAAAGTTCACGGTATTCACCTTTTTTTCCACGAATAACAGGTGCAATCACCATAATCTTTGAACCATTTTCTGCTGTCATAATCATTTTTACAATTTGGTCAACCGCTAGTGCATTAATTGGCTTTTTGCAATTAACACAATAAGGCACACCTATATTTGCAAACAAAAGTCTAAAATAATCATAAATTTCAGTAACAGTTCCAACTGTTGACCTTGGATTTGCCGATGTTGTTTTTTGGTCAATAGCAATTGCTGGTGAAAGTCCATCAATTTGGTCAACATCAGGCTTTTTCATTTGTCCTAAAAATTGCCTAGCATAAGAAGAAAGTGATTCCATATATCTTCTTTGTCCTTCAGCAAAAAGAGTATCAAACGCAAGGCTTGATTTTCCACTTCCTGATAACCCTGTGAATACCACAAATTTGTTTCTTGGTATATCTAAATTTACATTTTTTAAATTATTTTCTCTTGCTCCAATAATTCTAATAAAGTTATCCATACATCTCCTAAAATTTTCAAAAGCACGCGTAAATGCTGAAAATATCAGTATTATGTCAAACATAACACTTTGATTTTATTTCACTTTATGCGATTTTCTTGTTCTCTCATAAACCTTTTCTCTGACCTTTTCAACCTTTTTAACAGCCTCATATTTTTTGCCATCTCTCTTGTGTTTAAGTTCATCAATCTTATCACGAATCTCAATTGCCTTTTCAAAATCAAGTGATTTAACAGCAACATTCATAAGTGCAGTCAAACTCTCAATTTGTCTATTAATTTCTTCAGGTTTCAAGCTAGATATGTCAGTTTCTTTTGTTGTTATTTTGAGCGTGTTAACAATATCTTTAATAATTGTTTTAGGAACAATTCCGTGCTCTTTGTTATAAGCCATTTGAATTGCCCTTCTTCTATTTGTTTCATCAATCGCTCTTTTTAAACTATCCGTCATCTCATCAGCGTACATAACAACTCTGCCTTCTGCATTACGTGCTGCTCTGCCTATAGTTTGAATAAGTGCACCTGTTGAACGCAAAAAGCCTTCTTTGTCAGCATCTAAAATGGCGACTAATTTAACCTCTGGAAGGTCAAGTCCTTCTCTTAATAGATTAATTCCAACCAAAACATCACTTTCGCCACTACGCAGCTGATTTATGACTGTTATTCTATCCATCGCTTTTATTTCAGAATGCAAATATGTGGTTTTTATTCCAAGCTCACTCAAATACTTTGAAAGTTCTTCCGCCATCTTTTTTGTAAGTGTAGTGACAAGACACCTTCCACCACTCTCAATTGTTCTATTAAGTTCACCAATAAGGTCATCAACCTGTGTTTTAACTGGTTTTACTACTACTTCTGGGTCAACCAATCCTGTCGGACGAATAATTTGCTCTGCAATATTATCTTGCCTTTCCATTTCATAAACAGCAGGTGTTGCAGAAACGCAAATAAGCTGATGAAACTTTGATTCAAATTCATCAAACTTAAGTGGTCTGTTATCATAAGCAGACTTTAATCTAAAACCATACTCTACAAGAGCATCTTTTCTTGCCCTATCTCCGTTATACATTGCTCTAACTTGAGGAATTGTCATATGGCTTTCATCAATCAAAAGCAAAAAGTCATCTGGAAAATAATCCATAAGCGTGTATGGGGTTTCACCAGGATTTCTGCCATCAAAATACCTTGAATAATTCTCAATTCCGCTGCAATAGCCTATTTCACGCATCATTTCGATATCGTAACTTGTTCTTTGTTTTAGCCTTTCTGCCTCCAAAATCTTGCCTTTTGCTTGAAGTTCTTCAACTTCTGCAATCATATCTTTCTCAATGTTTGCTAGACAATTTTCCAATTTTTCGCTTCCAACAACATAGTGTGAAGCAGGATAAATTGCTATATGTTCAAGAGTTGCCGTAACTCTACCGGTAACCGCTTCAATTTCGCAAATACGGTCAATCTCATCACCGAAAAACTCAACTCTAACAGATGTTTCACTTGAGTTTGCTGGAAATATATCAAGAGTATCACCATTCACTCTAAACGAACCACGCGCAAAATCAATATCGTTTCTCTTATATTGGTTATCTACAAGCTTCATAACAACTTCATCACGAGATATTTGCATTCCAGGTCGAAGCGAAATTGCAAGTTTGTGATATTCACTAGGCTCACCAAGACCATAAATGCAAGAAACTGAAGCAACAATAATAACATCTTTTCTTTCAAATAGTGAACAGGTTGCCGAATGGCGAAGTTTATCAATTTCATCGTTAATTGAAAGTTCTTTTTCAATATAAGTATCAGAACTTGCAATATATGCTTCAGGTTGATAATAGTCATAATAAGAAACAAAGTAATTCACTGAATTATTAGGAAAAAATTCTCTAAACTCATTACAAAGCTGTGCAGCAAGTGTTTTATTGTGTGCAATAATAAGAGTCGGTCTTTGAACCTTTTCAATAATATTTGCCATAGTAAAAGTTTTACCGCTTCCGGTAACACCTAAAAGTACCTGTGTGCGAAGCCCATCATTAAGACCTTGCACAAGACTATCAATTGCTTGTGGCTGGTCACCTGTTGGCTTATATTTCGATACAAGTTCAAATTTTCTTTCGTTTACACTCATACAAATTAATTATACCCCAAAGACATAGAATTTTCAAAACATTTATTATTAATCAATTACGCATTTTGATTTTTGCTAAACATAAGTTTTTTATGAACAAATGTCTTGAGTTTATCAACACCTAAAACATTTTCATCAAAATTAAAACCATACGAATTTAACTCACAAATTAATGCAAACTTCTGTGCATCTTCTTCTAAATGATAATAATCAGGATTATCATAATATAAAAGCAATCCCAAATTCTCAATCTCTTGAAGTTGAATTCTGCTTTTCATATCACCAATGCTATATTGATAATCTTTTTTCTTTGTATCAAAAACTAGTTTCCAGCCACTTTTTTCAAAATTTTTATTGTACTTTTTAATTTTACTTGTTTTTTCAACAAATCTATCTTCTTTTTTACTATCAAAAATTTGATAGTTATCAAACTTACCTGTTTTTGTTGGTTGTCTCTTTTCTAATTTTTCACCACCAAAACCAACACACATTCTAAACCTTACACAAGATTTTTTTATTTGATTTTCAGTCATTCGTTCAAATTCTTCTTGTGTTTTGTTAGTCCAATATAAATCATGTGTTTCACAATTAAACTCATTCACGGCGCCTGCATTTTTTAAAATCTCTTGATAAAACTCAATTGGTTTATCCAGAGTCAATCCAACTTCTAAAACCAACATAAAATATTCTCCTAACAAAAGTATATATAATTGCAAATATAATAACAAGCAAATAGATTTAATTATTTTCTACAATCTGTTACAAATTATGTTACAGTGTTATAAAATTACATAATTGTAACATATCTTAAAATCCTATATTTTCTAACTTTACAACTATAAATTTATATGGTATAACATAATTGACAATAATTAATAGGAGCAAGGTTATGAGTGAAAAAGAAAACTTAACACAAACATATATCTACACAGCATTTTTGCAACTTTTAAATAAAACTCATTATAATGACATTTCGGTATGTGAAATTTGTTCAAAAGCCGGCGTTTCAAGAATGTCATTTTATAGAAATTTTGAATCAAAAGAAGACTTAACATTCAAAGGAATTAAGTACATTTTATCAAATCTTGAAAATAATTTTAAGAAATTAAACACAATAAACAACTTCACAATCATTCAAGAAATTTTTACCGTTGCAAAAGAATATAAAAACGCATTGCTTTCATTGTTAAATTCACAAATTGAAAAAACCATTGAAGATATTGTTTCAAAAGAATTATGCGAAAACAAAACAATTGATTATTTCAATAAAACATCAAAATATATCCCTATTCTATATTATTCTGCAATCACCACTGTAATGTTTTATTGGCTCAAACAAGGTGCCGAAGAATCACCTGAAGATATGGCAAGAATGCTTGCTTCTGCAATAAATATCGATATTCTTGATAAAAAAATCCCATCTGATAATGAAAACAAATAAATTGTTGACAAATAAAAAAAGTCATTGTATAATAAGCCCATAAAATTGCAGTGAAGAAGAATAGTAAACTTGAAGGTTGCTATAAGAGAGTTCTTGATGGTGGAATAAGAACAGCAAACACAAGTCGAAGGCACTTTGGAGCAATTACATTAAAAAAGTGAGTGTTTGAACCATAACAAACACTAATAAGGGTGGAACCACGGGTCTAATCTCTCGCCCCTTGCAAAAGTTGAATATAACTATTCTTTTTTTGCATCGGAAACGAGTAGATTAGGCTTTTTCTTTTGTTTTAGCTAAAAACAAAAAATATCTAACTCAAGGAGAATAATATTATGAAAAATTTAACAATGGACAAATTAGTAAGCCACTGCAAACAAACAGGTATTGTTTACCCTGGTTCAGACATTTATGATGGCTTGGCAAACACATGGGATTATGGCCCTGTTGGTGTTGAACTCAAAAACAACATTAAAAGAGTTTGGTGGAAAAGATTCGTACAAGAAGCTGATAACAGTTATGGTGTTGATGCAGCAATCTTGATGAATCCAAGAGTTTGGGAAGCTTCTGGTCACGTTGCTTCTTTCACAGACCCAAAAATGGACTGCAAGTCTTGCAAAGCAAGAATGAGAGCTGATAACCTTATCGATACTTATTCAAAAGGCACAGTTAACCCTGATGCAATGACAAATGATGAAATGGAAGCTTATATTAATGAAAATCACGTAAACTGTCCTGTTTGCGGAAACTTCAATTGGACACCAATTCGCCAATTCCACTTAATGTTCCAAACATCAAGAGATATCACAGGTGGAGCTGATGATGTTATTTATCTTCGCCCAGAAACCGCTCAAGGTGAATTTGTTAACTTTATGAATGTTCAAAGAACAACACGTGCAAAAGTTCCTTTTGGTATTGGACAAATCGGTAAAGCATTCAGAAATGAAATCACCCCAGGAAACTTCACATTTAGAACAATTGAATTCGAACAAATGGAACATCAACTTTTCTGCAAAAATGAAGAGTCTGGTTTTGATTTCTACGCAAAATATAAAAAAGATGCTTATGATTTCCTTATTGAACTTGGTTTTGATAAAGAAAATTTAAACTATAAAGACCACGAAAAACTTGCACACTATGCAAAAGCTGCTTGTGACATCATCTTTAAATATCCATTTGGCTGGAACGAACTTAATGGTATTCACTATAGAACTGACTATGACCTTTCAAGACACCAAGAATATTCAGGCAAAAATATGCTTTATATTGACCCTGTAACCAACGAAAAATATATTCCTCACGTTGTTGAATACTCAATCGGTGCTGACAGACTCACACTTGCAGTTCTTTGCGAGTTCTATGATGAAGAAACACTTGAAGGTGGCGACACAAGAATTGTTTATCGCTTCCACCCTGCTATTGCACCTTATAAAATTGCAGTTCTTCCGCTTCAAAAGAACCTTTCTGAAAAAGCAAGAGAAGTTTATAAGAAACTTTCAAAACATTTTATGTGCACTTATGATGAAGCAGGTTCTATTGGAAAAAGATATCGTCGTCAAGACCAAATTGGAACTCCATTCTGCGTAACAATTGACTTTGATACAATGGAAGATGAAACTGTTACTATTCGTGACCGTGACACAATGGAACAAAAGCGTATTTCTATTGATGAACTCATCTCTTATGTAAATGAAAAAATTATGTTTTAATTAATATTTGCAAAACAAAAAGACCATTATTTGATGGTCTTTTTGTTTGTAAATGCTGATATTATCAAATACTATGTGTAATATAACACTATAAAAGTTCAATTGTGTTTTCAATTAAATTATAATAAGTTTTAAGTGCTTTTTCATAATTTAATTTTGACACACCTGCATTGCCACTATCATTGATTAAATCAATTATATATATCGCTTTCTTAATATTCACAATTGTATGTTGAGAAATAATTTGTTCTTTAACAGTAATGTTAACTGCAGAATTAAACTCATTTAAAAACACTGTTCTTTGTTGAATTAAAGAATTTAATGCATTATAAGCAGTGTTTACCCTTTCCATTTTTTCTTCTTTTGTAATACTAGCATCATTATAAACAAGCTCAACATAGGTTGCAAAAGATGTTTCAAATGGATAATCACTTTCAAGTTGTGCTTTTAAATAGTTTCTAACAGTTGGTGATAGCACTGAATCAAAACCCAAATGATACATACACTTAACTTTTTGATTAATTAAATATGAATTTGTATTGCAAATATAAACTAATGTTTCAATATTATCAAGTGTAACGGTTTCAAATGCAGATTCATCAAGTCGTAAACAAAATTCCACATAAGATTCATCATTCATTAAAAGATTCAAATAATAAAGCTCTTTATCATAATTTTCAAGTTCACTTTCAAAAAGAATTAAATTGTATAAATCTCCTTTACTTTGTGATTTATCATAAGCTCTAATGTAACACGCTTCTTGTGCTTTTTTCGCCCCCAAAAACTTAAATATTTTTGCATCAGTTTTTGGCGATATAAAGAACATCATTGAAATAAAATAAAATAATGCAAAAATCACAGCAAATGTAACTTTTCCAAATAACTTTAATGAATTAAGCCACACTTTTTTTGTCAAAACATTTTCTTGTTTAACATCTTCATTTTGCACTACAACGTTTTCATTTGTAGTTTCTTTCATTAAAATTTTCCACCTTTTTCAATTTCTGCAATTTGACCAAGTCTTCGAAGATGCCTTCCACCCTCAAAATCGGTATTTATAAACACATCAAGTATTCTTATCATCTTTCTCTTGCAAAGTTTAACTTCATACTTTTCATCGGCCTTTCCTGCCGCAAAAACAATCGAATTAGCATTTTCATCACGCCTTGCAAAATAAGCCGAACCCTCATCACTAGGAAGCACTGAACGAATACCAGCAAATTTATTTGCAACCACATTCATTCCAACACCTGTTCCACAAAGAAGAATCATTCCACTTGCCTTTTTATCAAGATAAATTTGATAAGCCTTACTAGCTAAAATTGGATAATCATTTGCTTCACCGTTATCTTCAACAATTTCATACTCAAAACCATTTGTTTTTAAATATTCTGTAATTCTTTCAATATATTTAAGGTTAACTCTATGGTCATAAGCAATAACAAATTTTTTAAACATAAAAACTCTCCTTTTTCACCTACAAGTTTAAAGCTTTTTTCCAGCCTTGTCAAATAAACACCAAATATTATAATAAAAACAAAAAGAAGTATTGCTACTTCTTTTTTTGTTTAGAGTAATTTAATTCTTTTTTTAATGAAACAATCTCACGCTTAAGAGATTCCATATCACGCTCTTGAACTGAAATTAAACGATTTTTATCAAAAATTTCATCTTCCAACATCAATATTTCTTCTTTTAGCGAAGATATCCTATCATTTTTGTAAAATCCCATATAAATTGCTCCTAAAATTAATATTTGCTATTTTTCGACAAATTATACAAGATATATCAAAAATTACATATTTGTTTCATTATTTTGATTTGCTTCAGGTGTTTTTATATTAAATCCTTCTGGAGTAAGCAAGAAAATGTTATTATCAACGTGCCTAATATTCCCATTAAGTGCATAAATTGCACCACTTGTGCAATCAAGCAAACGCTGTGAATCATCACTATTCATATTATTAAGATTTAAAACAACAGACTCTCCTTCTTTTAAATAATTGATAACAAATTGAACATCATCAAATCTAGTTGGATATAAAAATTCAACATTCTTTGTTCCATATCCACCAACATTTGAACTCATTCCCATACCATAGTTATTTATTGGAGAATCATAAGTTCTTGAGGTGTTATATTGAGTTGGATTATCTGCATAAGAGGTTGTTGTGCTTTGAGGTCTATCTTTAACATCTTTTTGTTGCTTGAGTGAATACTTTTTAGCAAGTCTATCAGCTTTTTCTTGAGCTTTTCTTGACTTAAATTCTTCTCTTTGTCTTCTTTTTTCAGCATCTCTTTCAAGTCTTTCCTCACGCTTCTTTTGTTTTTCGATAGAATCGTCATAAACTTCTTCATTTTCAAAGCCTACACCCTTCATAAGCCAATTCATAAATCCCATAGATACACTCTCCTTCGTATCATAATCATAACATTATTTTGTGCAAAACTCAAATTAAATTTATGTTGTTTTGACTACTTTCTACAAATTATTAAAAAAATCCACCTTTAATAACGATAAAGAAACCACAAAATCACAAAGCACAGAACTTTTTTTATCACTTTCAAAGAAATTATTAAAAAACGAATTGAAGTACATCTCTTTTAAACTTGCAAAATTTAATACTAAATTTTTAAACTCTTCATCTTCAATTGTCTTAATTTCACCAATCAAGTCATCATTATTAAATTTCAAAGTAAGCAATCTTGAACACAAATAATTTTCATTTATTTCTCCAGATAAATACTGCATTTGCAAATTAATTATTTCACTTAAATCAGCATTAAACCTTTTTAAAAACTTGATATTAATTTCATTTTGTTTAAATTTTCTTATAAACTTATTTGAAACTGCTTTTGTCTTTAATTCCAAAATCACTGCATTTTCATAAATAGATTTATTTTTTTCTACAACAGACACAGCAGACTCTTTATCAAAATATACATTTAAAATCAAAAAAAACATCTCATCTTTTTGATAAATTTTTCCAGCACCGCCAAATTCTTTAACACCATCTTGCATATTTTCAAGTTCTTTAATGCTTTTTGATTTAGCTGCACACACATAATAAAACGAGGTTTCTAAAAATTCCTTTTTAGACTTTTTATTTATAAAAATTAATATTATTGTAGCCATACAAATAAAAATTATAAAAATTATTATAACTGCTGAAATTATTGTAGTTTTACGTTTATTTTTAACTCTTTTAAGTGGCACATAATCTTGAATATTCACTCTTATTCACCTTATTATTAAATTATGCAAACTGCATATTAAAACTTATGTGTTTAATGCTTTCAAAATACCAATAATTAAACCAACCAAATGTTATAAACACCTGTTTTAATCATATAATTAAATAAAAGGAGTATCTTATGAATTTTAAACCACTATTTGATAGAGTTGTTTTAAAAAATTTAAACAAACAAAATCAAACAAAATCAGGAATTTTCATACCTGAAACCGTTGGAGATGAACCACTTTATGGTGAAGTCATTGCAATCGGAAACGGAGACAATTTTGACGGAAACAAAACAGAGATGGCTGTTTCTGTTGGAAACAAAGTCCTTTATAACAAATATGGTGCAATCAATTTCAAATGCGATGATAAAGAATTTGTCGTACTTCGACAAAGTGATATTTTTGGAATTTTCGAGGAGAATAACTAATGGCTAAACAAATTTTAACATCAGAAGAAGCAAGAAAAGCATTAAATATTGGAATAAATACAATTGCCGATGCAGTAAAAATAACCCTTGGACCAAAAGGTAGAAATGTTGTTTTAGACAGAAAATACACCACTCCACTAATCACCAATGATGGCGTTTCTATTGCAAAAGAAATCGAACTTGAAAATCCATTCCATAATATGGGTGCAAATTTAATCAAAGAAGTCTCAATCAAAACCAACGACTGTGCTGGCGATGGCACAACAACTGCTTGCATTCTTGCAAGCTCAATGGTTAGCGAAGGTTTAAAAAATATTGCTAGCGGAGCAAATCCAATAATTCTTCGAAAAGGTATTGAAAAAGCCATTAAAGCTGTAGTCAACCATTTAAAAACCATCTCTAAACCAATTTCAAATAACACTGAAATCGCTCAAATTGCAAGTATTTCAGCTGGAAGCGAAGAAATTGGAAATTTAATTGCAACCGCATTCGAAAAAGTTGGAACCGATGGTGTTATCACAATTGAAGAATCAAAAACTTCTCAAACCAACTTAAAACTCACACAAGGCATTGAAATTGATAAAGGTTATATCTCCCCATATATGGCATCACAAAACTCAAACGCCACAATTCTTGAAAACCCATATATTTTGGTAACTGATAAAAAAATCACCAATCTAAACGACATTCTCCCGATTTTAGAGCAAATTATGCAAACCTCAAAACCCCTACTTATTATTGCAGAAGATGTTGATGGAGATGCATTATCAACACTAGCCTTAAACACAATTCGTGGAAACTTTTTATCAATTGCAATTAAAGCACCTGCCTATGGTGATAAACAAAGAGATTTTCTTGAAGATATTTCGCTTCTAACAGGCGCAACCTATCTTTCAAAAGATTTAAACACAGACTTAAAAACAATCACTCTAAACGAACTTGGAACAGCATCAAATGTTAAAGTTTATAAAGACAGAACAATTATTTCAAATGGAAATGCTGATACAAAAAGCATTGAAATAATCAAAGTCAAACTTCGTGAACTTTTAAAAGAACCCCTCGATGATTTTGAGCAAATTAGACTTGAAGACCGACTTGCACGTCTTTCAGATGGAATTGCAGTTATTGAAGTTGGTGCTTCAACCGAAGTTGAAATGCAAGAAAAGAAACTTCGCATTGAAGATGCTCTTTCTGCAACCAAATCAGCAACAAAAGAAGGTATTATTTCCGGAGGCGGCACTGCTCTGTTATTATCGCAAAGCATTTTGAATAACTTAATTTCTTCTTTATCTGGTGATGAAAAAACAGGTGCGGAAATTGTTAAATTTGCACTCGAATCTCCAATTCGCCAAATTGCAAAAAACGCAGGTGTTGACGATGGTGTTATTGTTCAAAAAATCAAAGAAAACCAAAATAAAAACATTGGTTATAACGCACTTACCAATGAATTTGTTGATATGTTTGAATGTGGAATTATTGACCCAACAAAAGTAACTAGGTCAGCTCTTGAAAATGCAGGAAGCATTGCAGGCTCAATTTTAACAACTGAAATTCTTGTAACAGATATACCTGAACCAATAAAAAAATAGCTCAAATTTGAGCTATTTTTTTATTCTCCAATCTTTGTAATATTTTGAATAGATAAAAATCTCTTTTCAAAAGTTGCTTTAGGTTTCTTTTCTTCAGCTACAAGTTTTTCAGTTTTAACCAATCCTCTCCTAACCATAGGAGTTCTAATAAATCCAGACTCTAAAAGTTCAATTTTAGATTCATTTTCAGCTTGCTTAATTTGTGAAATTTTCTGTGTTTCAGCGGAATATTGTTTTACTTCTTCTTCAGGTTTTTCTGCCATAATATCAGACATTATATCTTTTAGCGAAATATTAGGATTAAGTGCTTCATTAAAGTCAAAAATGCTATCACTTGTTTCTGGAATAGAAGAAACAACTGTTTTTGAAGTTGGTGCATTATAAAATATATCATTAAGTTTATTCTTTGTTTCATCAGTTTCTTGAATTTTTCTTTCAACCTTTTTGCCAAGCCCAATATCTGAAACCACACTTTGGTCTTCTTTCTTTGGTCTGCCAGGTTTTCTCATAACACTAGCACCAATCTTTTGATTAAATTGTTCTTTAAGTTTATCAAATCTAGACTTTGAATCACCAGAATTTGAAACACTTACAACTTGTTTATTTGAAATAAATGCCCTATCTTCATTTGAAATTGAAGCACCTGCCTCAATTTTATTACAAATATTATAAATTTCGTTTGAAAATAATGTGTAATTATCTTTATATGTAAGCAAATCAGATTTCATTTCAGCATTATAAACTTTCGAACATCTTTCCTCATATTGCGCCTTTGTATCATCAATAACTGAACAAAGTTTAAGCAAATCTTCAATCATTGTGGTTTTCAAATATTTCAATTTACGCTCAAAAAGTACAAGTGCCCTAGCTGACGCTTTTTCTCTTTCTTTATATTCAGAAATAACTTTTTTATCACGAGCTGAAGCTTTTTCAAGTTTAGAAACTTTATCATTTGCTTCAACAAACGAAATCTCTTTTTGAGTCAACTCTTCAACACTTGCCATTTGTGATTTTTTAACCATTCTTTTTCACCTTTTTCTTTGTTGCAATTCTAATTGATACAGCAACATAAATAATAAATCCAATAATAATCATTAAAAAGCTCATTACACTTGAAATTTTTATAGCATTCCAAGTTAAAATATAAGCTGGATTGCGAAGAGGCTCTAAAATTGTTCTAACAACACCGTAATAAATCAAATAAAGTGATGTTGCATAACCATCAGTAATTTGATTGAAATAAACATTAGTCAAAAGACCAAAACCAATCAAGTTACATATAGATTCAAAGAAGAATAATGCGATATAAGTTGTACCTTCAATATTAACAACCAAAGGAAAAAACGAAAACCATAAATCTGATGGAACCGCAAAACCATAAACTTCTTGATTAAAATAGTTACCCCATCTGCCAATTGCTTGAGCTAAAATGAGTGCCACAACCAAAACATCAAAATATTTAAAGATGTTTTTATCCCTTTTTATCACTAAACAATAAAAGAGCAAGCCGATTGCACCGCAAACAATTCCTCCAATAATACTCAATCCACCTGTTCTAAAATTAAAAAATTCAGAAAATTCCAAAGAGTCTTCAAATAAAACCGAAAAAAGTCTTGCACCCAAAACACCTGTAGGCAAAACTACAAGTGCAATATTCATTGGCATATCAGAACCATAACCTTTTTTCTTTGAATACACTGCTGCAATCAAAAGCGCAATAATTATTGCACAACAAATAATAAGCCCATACCAATAAATATCGTATCCTTTAATTGTAAAAGCAACTCTATCAACATTTAAAAAACTCATCATACTATTATTATATTAATTAAAAAAAATAAAGTCAAGAAAGTAAAAAATCCTATGAGAAATTTCATAGGATTTTTTACTTATATATTTTTATGATTAAGGTTGTTTAACATTACCTTCAAGACCTGTTGAAGGATTTGTAACTGTAATTCCAAGTTGAGTTGAAACTAAATCCATAGCTTTTGAAATATCTGTTGTGCTTTCACCTGTCATATATTCATAGATTGTTAAGATAAGTTCAGCTGAATCAACAGTAAGTGACTCAATTTGAGATTTCAAACTGGCGATTTCATCTTGAGCTTTTTTAAGTTCTGCTGCAAGAGCAGTTTTTTCACCATCAATCTTATTATAATTTTCAAGTAAAGTATTATATTTATTAATTTCATCAGCAAGTTGTTTATTCAAATCAGCAACTTGTTTTGTTAAATTTTCAACTTGAGTTTTCAATTCACTTTCACTTTTTTCAAGTGCAGCAATTCTATCACGAAGCTCTTTTTCTGTTATAACACCTGCATCATATTTAGCTTGCAATTCTTCTTTTTCTTTTGTTAAATCTGCAACAGATTTTTGAGCAGTTGCAAGGTCAGCCTTGGCTTGTTCAAGTTCACCTGAAAGTTTTTGATTTTCTGCTGTAAGTGTTTCCACTTGTGTTTGCAACATATTGTTAGCCGCAGTAAGTGTTGTGTTTTCACCTGTAACTCTTTGAACTTCTGCTTCTAATTCTGCAATTCTATTTTCATAAGCCTCAACTTTAGCTTGCAATTCTTGAATTGTTTTAACATTATCAGTTGTTGCAATAACTTCTTGAAGCTTAATGATTTCATTTTGCAAGTCACCAACTTTAGCTGTAAGTGCATCAATTGATGCTTTAAGACCATCATTAGATTTAATTAAATCAGCATTTTGTGTTTTATAGTTCTCAAGTGTTGTATTAACTGCATTAAAATCAACAAGAAGAGCTGCATAATTTGCAATTGCAAGTCTCTTATCTTCGCTCATTCCAGCAATACTGCTTGAAAGCGATTTGAAAGTGTTTGCATTTTCAGCACTCTCACCTTCAAATTTTGTTCCTGCAAATTTTGCAACAAAACTATCAACAGCAGCTTCAAATGAAGTTTGTTCTTCTTTTGTATAATCGCCATCTAAAAGCATATTTTGAAGAACCACACCAATTTCATTAACTGAATCCACAAATTCAACATAAGCTGATTCAACTTGTGCAGCATCTGATGTATCTACATTTCCAGGAATAACAGATGAACCATCACCACCTGATGCAATCAATGCTGCAACAAGTGCGGTAACACCAACACCCCCACCAAAACCAGCTGCAACTTTCCAGAATGTTGCACCTCTTGATTTTCTATCAACTCTTGCTGAAATTTCATCAAGTTTTGTATGTACTGAAGCCATTGAACTTTCAAGACCATCTAATTTTGTGTGAGCTGATGTCATCGAATTGTCAATTTTATTAAGTTTACGATGAACACCACCAAGTGATTTAGAAACACCACCAATACCTGCATATAAACCACCAAGTCTCTTGCTCATAGCTGCAATACGTTTTTGAGATTCAACATCTCTTGTTCTACTTGCACCAGAAGCTGCGATAATTAAATCTCTAACTTCATTAATCTTCTTACCGGTTGATTTTGCAATTGCTTTTGATAAATAATCACTTTCAGCAGCATTTGCAACAACCGAAGCTAAAATAGCTTCTTCAGAAGCATCAATTTCAGCAAGCACTTCCTCTTTTGTTTTTGCATTTTCTTTGGTAAGTTTTAAAATTCCACGAACTTTTTCAAGTTCAGCTTCTAAATCACCATTTTTTCTAATAACTTCTGTAAGATTACCACGAAGTCCTGAAACTACTGAATATAATTTAATGTCGCGTGCAAGAATAATAGAGTTAGTTTCTCTAACCTCTTTACCTACATCTAAACGAAGTGCTCTAATTCTTGCTGTATTATCTGGGTCATTAGCAACGGTTGTAATTTGTGCAAGCCCACTCTTTCCAAGAATATCTTTAATATATTGAATGTAAGCTGTTTCATTTGGTTTAATTTTAGCATGAGTTGAAGTTGCAAGATAATTCTTTTCAAGTCTGCTAAAGAATTGGTCAAATGATTCAACATTACTCATTCTCATTCTGCCAAAAAATTCAACATACGAATTAAATGCAGCAAGAAGACCAGACATATTTGGGTCACCAGCAAGTCTAATAACTGATTTTTCCTTCATTATGTCACGGATAATATGATATTCTCTAATTCTTTTTACTACTTCATTTTGTTCCATAAATATCTCCCTTAATCATATTTTTACGAACGAATTTTAACACATCGCAAGCATAAAATCAATACAAATTTGATTTATTACATAAATAATTATATGCAAGCGTTTTGTTAAATGATACAGCATTACATAAAAAATTTGTAAAAAACTGCAAACCATACCTAGATATGGTTACTAATATAATACTATAAAAACCCCAAAAAGTCAATACCCATTTTAATTTTTTTTGTAATAAAAAAATAACTTTTCAAACACTAGTTCGAAAAGTCATAATCATCATTATCAGCATTTATCAAATGTTTTGTTGCCTGTTTTATCACATTAAATGCAAACCCCTTTCTTGAAAGTGAAGCATATAGTTTTTGCACAGCACCATCCTTCGATAAATCTTTACTATTTGCATATTTTTCAGCCTGTTTCTTACATAACTCAATTTCTTGAAAATCGCTGTTATCTCCAATAATTTGGTGTATTATGTCTGCTGATATACCCTTTTGCATAAGTTTATTTTCAATCATTTTCTTTGAATACTTTTTATTTTGTTCTATATATAGTTTTGCAAATAAATTATCATCAACATAATGATATTCTTCAAGCTTATCAAGAGCTGTCATTATAACTCTCTTTTCATACCCTTTTTTCAAAAGCTTTTCATAAAGCTCTTTTTTTGAATGCATTCTAGTTCCAATATATTCATTTGCTTTTTCAATGGCTGATTTAACTTCACTATCAAAAATAGCATCTTTAATGAGTTCCTCATCAACTTCAGAACCAAGTTTAAGCCTAAAAATAACAGCTGTTTCTTTATTTAAGCCACAAAAAAAAGCATTATCAACAAAAATATTGACACGCTTTTTATTTTTTTGTTCTTCAATTTTAGTAATAATTGCCATTTTATTGTTCAGTTTCTTCACCTTTATATTCAAATTTATAGAAACCTGTTCCATAAGTGCTAATAGAACCAGCACCACGAGTTCTAGCACGAATACTGCTAACAAGTCTTTCAGATGCATTAACCGGAACAGCTATTTTTATGATAGGCATTGATTCATCATTCTTTTGTTCAATAACGTGAATTTGACTATCAGTGAAAAGTTTGCTAACTGCACCATAGTTTTGATAAGAAACTTTAATTTCAACTTCGTTGCAGAACACCATTCTATACTTTTTAGCTTCATCAATTGCCCCAGCAGCAACAGCGTTATAAACACGGGTAAGCTTACTTTTACCAAGTTCAACACCACCAAAATATCTAACAACAGCAACAAGAGTATTTGTTACCTTCTTTTGCTTAATTGCTTCAAAAATAGGTGCACCTGCCGAACCTGCTGGTTCACCATCATCATTGTTTTTAGCAACACTATAATCTTCACCAAGCATAAAAGCATAAGCAACGTGCTTGGCGTTTTTATTGCTCTTTTTAAGATTTCCAATAATGTCGTGAACTTCATCATCGCTAGTTACTTGAAAAGCCATACCAATGAATCTAGATTTTTTTATAACCATTTCAACAGGAATCATTTGTTCAATTGAAATATAGTCATTTTTAACTTCTTGTTGAACTTGACCTTCTTCTTCATAAATGGTATCAACGCTTACATATCCCATATAATTCTCCAATCTAATAAGATTACATAATAAATATAGCATAAAATATCCCAATTTCAAAACATAAATGGTCAATTTGTATAAATTAAATTCTTGCAATTACTATTTTTAGTGTGTTATACTTGATGTGGCTAATTATAGCAAATTTAATGAGGTGAATTATGAATATTTCAAAACATGTAGAAAATATGTGCCCTGTTTCCAAGGGTGCAAATCACAAATCTGCCCCAATTCCAGAAGAGGGACAATGGATTTCTGCCAAAGAAATTAAAGATATTTCTGGCCTTACACATGGTGTTGGAAGATGCGCACCACAACAAGGCGCTTGCAAACTCACTTTAAACGTTAAAAATGGCGTTATTGAAGAAGCACTTGTTGAAACAATCGGTTGCAGTGGTATGACCCACTCTGCTGCTATGGCATCTGAAATTTTAGTAGGAAAAACAATTCTTGAAGCATTAAACACAGACCTTGTTTGTGACGCTATCAACGTTGCTATGAGAGAACTCTTCCTTCAAATCGTTTATGGAAGAACACAATCAGCATTCTCTGATGACGGTCTTGAAATTGGTGCTGGTTTAGACGACCTTGGAAAAGGCCTTTGCTCACAAGTTGGAACAAGCTATTCAACAAACCTTAAAGGTTCAAGATACCTTCAAATGGCTGAAGGATATATCACAAAACTTGCTCTTGATAAAAACAATGAAATCATTGGTTATGAATTTGTTAATATGGGCAAAATGATGGAAGCAATTTCAAACGGCACATCTGCTGACGAAGCCCTTAAAGCAAACCTTAAAACATATGGAAGATATAAAGACGCCGTTAAATATATCGACCCAAGAAAGGAGTAATTTATGGTAAAGTTCGAAGGTAAAGAAAAAAGAGAGGCTTCAATCAATGAATGCCTTAAAAAATATGGTATTAAAGATTTAGAAGAAGCAAAAGAAATCTGCGACAACGCAGGAATTAATGTTGAATCAATTGTTAAAGGCATTCAACCAATCTGCTTCGAAAACGCTGTTTGGGCTTACACTCTTGGAACTGCCCTTGCAGTTAAAAATAATGTAGAAACTGCTGAAGAAGCTGGCAAATGGATTGGCATTGGTCTTCAAGCATTCTGCGTTCCTGGTTCGGTTGCTGACCATAGAAAAGTTGGTCTTGGACACGGAAATCTTGCATCAATGCTTTTAAACGAAAAAACAAAATGTTTCTGCTTCCTTGCAGGTCACGAAAGTTTTGCTGCTGCTGAAGGTGCTATCGGTATTGCTTCAACAGCAAACAAAGTTAGAAAAGAGCCACTTCAAGTTATCCTTAACGGTCTTGGAAAAGATGCTGCTTATATCATTTCAAGAATCAATGGTTTCACATATTGCCAAACTGAATACGATTATTCAACAGGCAAACTCAACGTTGTTAAAACTGTTGCTTTCTCTGATGGTGACAGAAGCAAAGTTCGTTGCTATGGTGCTGACGATGTTAGCGAAGGCGTAGCAATTATGGCTCACGAAAAAGTTGACGTTTCAATCACAGGAAACTCAACCAATCCAACAAGATTCCAACACCCTGTTGCAGGAACATACAAGAAACTCTGCACAGAAATTGGACACGATTACTTCTCTGTTGCTTCTGGTGGTGGCACAGGAAGAACTCTTCACCCAGATAACGTTGCTGCAGGTCCAGCAAGTTACGGTATGACTGATACTATGGGAAGAATGCATAGTGATGCACAATTCGCAGGTTCTTCATCAGTTCCAGCTCACGTTGATATGATGGGTCTTATCGGTATGGGTAACAACCCAATGGTTGGTGCATCTGTTGCACTTGCTGTTGCAGTTGGTTCAAGAAAGAAATAAATGAAAAAAATCAGCATTAACCTGCTGATTTTTTATAAATTATTAAAAAAAGAAGGCATATTTTATGCCTTCTTTTTATTTATTAATTTTGTGATTGTGTGCTTGTTGATTTTTTGTCTTTCTTTGAAAATACATTAAATACAACAGCAACTGCTGTTCCTGCACCTGCAACAATTGCAAGAATCATAACAACACCGCTAACTAAAAAACCTAAAGTATTTTCAAATTCATAGTCTAAACCTTCATAACCATACATCATTTTTCCATAACTGATTTCACAAGAATTTTCTTCAAATTCTTCATCTGTCATTTCTTCGTATAATTTTACACTTTCTTCATACATTTCTTCTGTTACAATTTCTGTTGAGCCTAAAATAACAATTCTATTACCCTTTCTATAGTACCATTGTTCAGTTGTTTCTTCAGCGCTCATTCCACCAAAACTTCCACTTTCGGTACAGTCAACTTTGCTGCCTGATTTGAATTTGAATGTCATTTCCGATTCAATTCCAAATGCTTCCATTTCTGCATGATAAGAACCGATATAAGAAACCGGATTAATCACTGTAAATAAGTAAGCACCTGCAAGAATAACAGTTGCAATTATAAATAAAATTAATGTGCTTTTTTGTTTGAAAAATTTAATCATTTAATATTCTCCTTTTGTTTTCTAATTATATATTATTATAAC
>JAZRRE010000014.1:0-46444 GCA_045650505.1 Clostridia bacterium
TCACTAACAATTTGTTTTGGTGATAATTGCATATTCATAAACTAAACCTCCTCAACTGTGATGTGGTCATTTGTATAAACACAAATTTCTCCAGCAATCTTCATTGCCTTTTCAGCAATCTCTCTAGCTGATAGGTTTGTATTTTCATATAAAGCCTTTCCCGCTGAAAGTGCATAGTTGCCACCTGAACCAATTGCACAAACACCACCTTCTGGCTCAAACACGTCACCGTTTCCTGAAATAATTAAAAGTTGTTCTTTGTCGGCAACAATCATCATTGCATCAAGTTGGCGAATAGCCTTGTCACTACGCCACAAAAGAGCAAGCTCAACTGCAGCTCTTTCTAAATTGCCTGAATATTTTTCAAGCATTTTTTCAAAATGTTCACAAAGGTTAAAAGCATCTGCAGTAGAACCTGCAAAACCAATAACCACCTTATCATTAAAAATTCTTCTTACCTTTCTAGCATTACCTTTAAAAATTGTATGTTCACCTGCAGTAACTTGTCCGTCACCTGCAAGAACAATCTTTCCATTCTTTTTAACACCAATAATGGTTGTTCCTCTAAATTCTATCATTGTCTAGTTTCTCCTTAAACTCTTTCATATCACTAACAGCACGCTGTGAATACGCCTGTTTCTTTAACTGCTTATCTCTAATTTTTTCAGGAAGTTCTGGAAGTATTCCAAAATTAGCATTCATTGGCTGAAAGTTTTTGTCATCAGCTGTTGTAATATAATTCGTTATAGCTCCCATTATAGTTGTTTTTGGAAGAAACGCAATAGTTTCTCCAAGAATTTTCTTTGCGAGTAACATTCCAGCAATCAAGCCACTTGCTGTGCTTTCCATATATCCTTCAACACCTGAAAGTTGACCGGCGATATAAAGATTATCAACCCCCTTAACACTATAATCAAAATTCAAATGCTTTGGCGCACAGATATAACTGTTTCTATGCATAACACCATACTTTATAAACTCTGCATCTTTTAAAGCAGGAATCATTGAGAAAACTCTTTTTTGTTCTCCAAATTTGAGGTTTGTTTGAAATCCAACAATGTTATAAAGATTATTGCTATTGCTTTCCTTTCGAAGTTGAACAACAGCAAATGGTCTTGTTCCGTCATCTAAACGAAGTCCAACCGGACGAAGTGGACCATAACGAAGTGTATCTTCACCCCTTGAAGCCATAACTTCAACAGGCATACAACCTTCAAAAATTTCTTTCTTTTCAAAAGAATGAAGTTCTACTCTTTCTGCATTTACAAGTTCTTTGATAAAAGCATAATACTCATCTTTATCCATATAACAATTTATATAGTCACTATCACCTTTGCCATACCTTCCAGCAGTGAATGTTTTTGTTCTATCAAGTGTATCTGCATCAATGATTGGAGCAGAAGCATCATAAAAATGCAAGTTTTCACTTCCAATAAGTTTTCCTATTTCTGCTGAAAGCGCGTCACTTGTAAGTGGACCTGTTGCAACAATTGTTGGAACTGAAAGGTCAAGTTTTGTTACTTCTTCTCTATGAATAGTTACACCTTTCATTTCACTTATCTTTTTTGTAACAAGTTCACTGAATTTATCTCTATCAACAGCGAGCGCTGAACCGGCAGGAACTTTAACTTCTTCTGCACATTTAAGTATTATTGAATCAAGTTCTTTCATTTCAGCTTTCAAGCAACCAGATGCTGTGCTTTGGTCTGCACTTTTAAATGAGTTTGAACAAACAATTTCAGCAAAATTCTCACTTTCGTGTGCAGGAGAAAATTTGGTTGGCTTCATTTCGAAGGCATCAACCAAAATTCCTCTTTTTGCTAGCTGGTAAGTTGCTTCAACTCCAGCAAGTCCTAATCCTATAACATTAACTCTATTTTTATCTTTCATTTTGTTCATCTAACTGATTTAATATATCAATACTATTTTCAGGAATTTGTGAATCACTTTCCATTTGTGGATAAGCATTTTCAGAAATATCATTTGCCTGTGCTTCACCTGAAACATTCTCTCTTTTTTCTTTTCTATTATAATTACATTTTTTGCAAGAAATAACTTTTAAGTTTTTATAAAGTTTAACAATCATTTCTTCTTCGCAGTTTGGACATTTTTCATTTGCAGGAATATCCCAAGACACAAATGAGCAATCTGGCCAAGCTTCACAACCATAGAAAATCTTACCTTTTTTAGATTTTCTTGCAACCACATTCTTTCCGCAAGTTGGACACACTGCCACCACTTTCTTTTCTTCTTCAAGTGGTTTTGTGTTTTTGCAAGTTGGATAGTTTGGACAAGCAAGAAACTTTCCAAATCTTCCTGAACGGATAACCATTTTAGCTCCGCACTTGTCACATTCAACATCACTTTCTTCATCAGGAACTCTTGCCTTTGTGCCATCAATCATTGCCTGCTTAACAGCAGTTTCAAATCCACCGTTATAAAACTCTGAAATAACAGCAGTCCATTCTTTGCCTTCATACTCAATGTCATCAAGAGTTTCTTCCATTTCAGCAGTGAATTTAATATTCATAATGTCTGGGAAAAATTTAATGAGCATATCAACAACAATCTTTCCAAGTTCTGTTGGAACAATTGATTTGCCATCTCTGTCAACATACTTTCTTGTAAACAAGGTTGAAACTGATTGTGTGTAAGTTGATGGACGACCAATACCTTTTTCTTCCATTGCCTTAACAAGACTTGCTTCTGTGTATCTTGCTGGTGGCTTTGTCCATTTTTGTTCAGGCTTGGTTTCTTTAGCGTCAAACTTATCACCTTTTTCAATGTTTGGAAGTTTTGAAGATGTTTCATCTTCATCATCTTGACTTTGGTTGTTATAAATCGCTGTGTAACCATCAAAAATCAAACTTCTTCCTGTTGTTTTGAATTTATAACCATTACATTCAATATCAACTGAAAGTGAGTTATAAGTAGCATCAGCCATTTGGCTTGCTAAAAATCTATCATAAATAAGTTTATAAAGTCTATATTCATCCTTTGAAATTCTATCTTTTAAATCTGCTGGTTTATATTTAAGTGAAATAGGACGAATTGCTTCGTGCGCATCTTGTGCATCTTTCTTGTTTTTAAAGTTTCTTGGCTTTTCAATAACATATTTTTCGCCATAGTTATCTTTAATAAATGCCTTTGCTTTTGCTTGCGCTTCAGGAGCAACACGGGTTGAGTCAGTTCTAATATATGTTACAAGTGGTTGCTTTTTGTTTTGACCAGCAATCTCAACACCTTCATAAAGTGTTTGCGCAACTCTGCTTGTGGTCTTCAAACTCATTCCAAGTTTGTTAAGAGCGTCTTGTTGCATTGTTGAAGTTGTAAATGGCGCACTTGGAGATGATTTTGTTACAGACTTTTTAACATTTGTAGCAATAAAGTCTTGCCCCATAATTTCTGCAACAATCTTATCCATCTCTTCTTTAGACTTAACAGTTTTATCTTTTCCAAGATTAAGTGTTGCCTTAAAGGTTTCTTTTGAACCATCTTGTTTAGCAAGTATTACTTGAAGAGTCCAATATTCTTCTGGCTTAAAGTTTTCAATCTCTCTTTCTCTGTCAACAACAAGTCGAAGTGTAACTGATTGAACACGGCCGGCTGACAAATTGTTTTGAATCTTTTTGCAAAGAATTGGAGAAATTTTATAACCCACAAGTCTATCAAGCACACGACGAGCTTGCTGAGCATCAACAAGTTTGTTGTCAATAGGTCTTGGGTTTTGAATTGCATAGTTTACTGCTTCTTCACTGATTTCATTATATGTTATTCTGTTTGCGAGTCTAGGGTCGATGTCTAAAAGATGACACATATGCCAAGCAATTGCTTCTCCTTCACGGTCAGGGTCACTTGCAAAATAAACAGCTTCTGCTTTTTTCATTTCTTTTTTTATGTTATCAACATATTTTTTGTGGTCAGGAACAACAACGTACTCTGGTGCAAAATTATTTTTAACATCAACACCAAGCCCTTTTTGTGGTAAATCACGACAATGACCAAAAGTAGGCATAACTTTATAGTCATCACCTAAATAATGTTGAACACTATCCTTTTTACCAGGACCTTCTATTAAAACGAGTTTCATAAAATCTCCTAAAATTCTCTCTTCTATTCTATATTATATACATTATTTCAAATCATTCACATCTGTTATTGAATACATATCAACATCAATAACTTTTCCATCATTGTTGGTTGTGTAATTTTTCAATGTGGCATCAAGTGTCATACCAACCTTTTGCATAACCCTTCCACTTTTTTTATTTTCTACATTATGGAATGCTTGAACTCTTGAAAAACCTTCATCAAATAAATACTTAATAACAAGCCTTGCAGCCTCTGGCATAATACCTCTGCCCCAATAATCATCTGAAAGAACCCAACCAAGTTCAACTCTGTTTTTCTCACCATTCATATCAACAACATCAATGCTGCCAATAACTTGTTCATTATCTTTCCAAACAATCGCCCATCTATATGTAAGTTCTTTATCATATCCAGGAAGAACAACATTATTCAAAAAGCCTTCAGTGTCTTCAACAGATTTGTGTGATTTCCAAGATAAATATTTTGTAACAACATCTCTTGATGCGTAGTTGTCAAACATATCATTTGCATCACCTGTTTGAAATTTACGAAGCATAATTCTTTCAGTTTCAAATTTGACAGACTTATCCATAAAACAGTTCTCCTTTTTTGCGTTACAATAAAAATTAACACAAACAAAATCATTTTGTCAAATGTTAAAAAATTGATTTTATTTTTATAATTTAAGCCAATTGTAAAATTTTTTACTATAACAAATAAATTTGTTAAATTTTGTAATATGTGTTTGATGGACCCTTTTTTACAAGCCCAAACATTTCAAGTTTTATAAGTTTTGCCGATAATTCTGCAGGTTTTAAACCAGTTTTATCAGCAAGTTCATCAAAAGAAAGTTCACCACTTGAAAGCACATCTAATATATCATTTTCAAGCATATCAACTTGAACTTTTGTTTCTCGTCTTTCTTTTTTCTTTATGTTTAATCTATATAATATTCGTTCAGGGCAAATTGTGAAGGTTTCAGGCATTTCATCAATCAATGTATTTGTTCCTTCACTCTCTGGCGAATATATATTTCCTGGAACAACAAAAAGTTCTCTGCCTTGTTCAAGAGCATGCCTTGCAGTTGCCATTGTTCCACTTGTTTTTCCAGCTTCAACAATAAGAGTTCCAAGCCCTAAACCTGAAACAATTCGATTTCTCTCAATAAAGGCATATTGAAGAGGTTTAGTTTTAATTTTGTATTCGGAAATTAAAAGCCCACCAGATTCCACAATTTTATCAGCAAGTCCTTTGTTTTGAGATGGGTAAATTGAATCAAGCCCACCAGCAAGAACAGCAATTGTTTTTCCACCGGCAGCAAGTGTTGCATTTGCAACACAGGTGTCAATTCCATAAGCAAGACCTGAAACAGTCACTAGCCCAGCCGATGATAATTCTTTGGTGAATTTTTCTGTAACAATTTTTCCATAAGTTGTTGGTTTTCTTGTTCCAACAATAGAAATCGATTTTTTATTTAAAAGTGAAACATCACCCCTTGTATATAAAACAAGCGGAGGGTCAGCAATATTTTTTAATTTTTCTGGATAATTTTTTGATGCAAATGTAACCGCAGAAATGTTATATTTATAAAACTCATCAAAAATTAAATCTTTAAATTTTTCATAATCAATTTCAAGCATTAATTTTTTAATTTCATCAAGTGGTTTATTTTTAAAAATCGCATTTTTTACCAAATTTTTATCAAAAATATCACTAATTTGGTTGAATTTTTCTAAAATTTGTTCAACTTTTGCAAATTTTATATTGTTATAATCAAACCATATCAACGCTAATTCTTCATTACTAAACATTGGTTTTATCCTTTACTTATATTTCATATTTATCAATATTTCTATATGCAAGCGCTTCGGCAATATGCTCACTTTTAATCTCATTTTCACCAGCAAGGTCAGCAATCGTTCTTGCAACTTTTAATATTCTATTATATCCTCTTGCCGACATTTTATATCTATCAAAAGCAAGTTTAACAAGTTCTTCACAGTCACTAGAAAGTTTGCAATACTCACTTATCATTTTTGAATTCATTTTAGCATTAGTATGAATGTTAGTTCCCACAAATCGTTTTGTTTGAATCTCTCTTGCCTTGTCAACTCTCTTTTTAATTTCACTGCTTGACTCTTCAAGCATTTTATTTGAAAGGTCTAAAAAGTCAACTCTGTCAACATCAATTTTCAAATCAATTCTGTCAAGAAGTGGACCCGATAATTTTTTCATATAATTTTGAATCATACCCGCAGAACAAGTACAGGTTAAATTTCTACTACCATAATTTCCACATGGACATGGATTCATACTTGCAATAAGCATAACATTTGCAGGATACTCATAAGTTCCACTTGCACGAGAAACAGTAATCACTCCATCTTCAAGAGGCTGTCTTAATGTTTCAAGAACATTTCTTGGATACTCTGGAAGTTCGTCCATAAATAAAACTCCATTACTTGCAAGACTAACTTCACCTGGTTTTGCATCTCTTCCACCACCAACAAGTGACACCATTGATGCTGTGTGATGAGGTGTTCTAAATGGTCTTGTTTTAATTATTCCTTTAGATAAATCTAACTCACCTGCAATTGAATGAATTTTAGTAACTTCAAGAGCTTCTTCAAAAGTTAAATTAGGCATTATTGATGGAACACACCTTGCAATCATTGTCTTTCCAGAACCAGGAGGTCCTACCATTAAAATATTATGTCCACCACTAACAGCAATTTCCATAACGCGTTTTGCAATTTTTTGACCTTTAACCCTTGCAAAATCTTCAGTTATATTTTCATAATCTTCACAATTCCATGCATTTTGACTTATCGGCTCAATGTTCAAAACACCTGTTAAAAATGAAACAACCTCAGTTAAATTCTCTAATGCATAAACAGTTATTCCTTCAATATAACTTGCTTCTTTTTCATTTGCTTTAGGAATAATAAAATTTTTAAATCCTTCATTTCTCGCAGATATCAAAAGAGGCAAAATTCCATTCACAGGTTTTATCACACCATTAAGTCCCAATTCACCCACAAAAACATAATCTTTATATTTATTTTCTTGAATTTGATTTGATGAAACTAAAATAGCAATGGCTATTGGAAGGTCAAAATTCGCTCCAACCTTTCTAACATTAGCCGGTGCCAAATTCACAGTTATTCTGTTTGTTGGAAATCTAAAGCCCGAATTTTTAATTGCTGAACGAACACGCTCTTTAGATTCTTTAACTGCAGCATCAGGAAGCCCCACAATATCATAAGATGGAAGTCCAATATTTGTATCAACTTCAACATCAATTTTAAAACCATTGAGTCCATTAAGCCCAAAACTTAAAATCTTTGCAAACATACTATCTCCTTATTTTAATAATACCACAAGTATATTAATTTTCCAAATTATTAAATAATAAAAAACTCTCTGCAATTTAAGCAAAGAGTTTAATTTGACATAGGTGCACTTTCATCTATCTCTCCACGTTCTATAAGCGCATCATATAAAATTCTGCCATTTTCTGCATTTTCATAATAAACTTTAACTAAAAAACTATCATAATTTGTCAAATTTCTCACTTTTTTATAATCTTTAGCAAGTTGAATCGAATCAACTTTTTCAGGATTTGAAATATGATTTATCTCATAATAAGCATTTTTATCTATAACTAAATTTTTTGTTGCATCAACTACAAATGAATTTTCCCCATCTTCAATTTCAACCCAACTATGTAAATATCTTGATTTATTCGAAAGTTGATAAATTCTATCTGTTGCAAGATAAATTTTATATTTATTATTCCCTCTAAATCTTTCTAGAAGTGTAGCCACTACAACTGAATAAGGGTGACACTTTCCTTTTCTTTCTCTAGTCTCAATGTCAGTTAAATGAGTTATCACATATGGAAAATAATGTGATAACTTTATTGCCATAAATTTCAAATCTTCTAATTCAAATTCAAAACAAACATCATCATAATTTATATTTGCACCAGCACTTCTAAACAATTCCAAACTTTGATTTATCGCGTTATAATTTGGACTCGATAAAGTATATTCATTAAGCATTTGCATAATTAAAAAGTAATGTGGCTCAAAATTAAATTCACTTTGAATTGAATTAAATTCTTCAGTTGACATAGTTTTTAAATCTTTCATTTTTGAATAATTAAATTTAACATTATCTTCTGCACGATTTTCAGCATCAACATAACGCTCTTTTGCCCAACTGTGAAGTTTAGCCTTTTTGAACCTTAACCCAATGTATTTTATAAATTCTTTTTGCATATTCATTCCCTTAACAAAAAGTATATATCACTCAAACAAACTTTTCAATACCAAAATAAAATTTGCATAAAAAAAAGAAGTGCATATTGCACTTCTTGAACTTACTTAATCCAAAATTATTTAGCTTCTTTAATTCTTGAATTTTTAGCAGTTTTGCCTTTAAGATAATAAAGTTTAGCTCTTCTAACAATACCATGACGAACAACTTCAATATGGTCAATCTTTGGTGAGTGAACTGGGAAAGTTCTTTCAACGCCAATACCAAAAGAAATACGACGAACGGTAAATGTTTCTCTAATGCCACCATTTTTACGAGCTATAACCACACCTTCAAATGCTTGCAATCTTTCGCGAGTTCCTTCAATAACTTTAACGAAAACTTTAACAGTGTCACCAATGTTAAATGCAGGAATATCAGTGCGCATACCTTCTTTTTCGATAGAATCAATAATATTCATTGGTTTTCCTCCTTCAATAGTATGTAAGAGTGTTCGTGCTAGCTCTTTGGTGCAGAGGACCACTCATAATTCACGCTACGATTATATCATAACAAAAAAATAAAATCAAGTGCTTTTTCATATTTTTTTAATTATAATAAATTAACAGCAAAACGAATTTTCAATATATGTAATTTTATTATAATCAACACTTGCAACATCAAAACGAACCTGCATACCCTCAAACTGCTTCATTTGTGTTAAATATTTTGCACCACGAATCAAATGACTTCTTTTTTTTAGGTCAATACACTCACAACCCTTTCCAAATCTGTCATCTGCTCTTGATTTAACTTCGGTAATAACAAGCAGGTCTTTAACTGTTGATTTTGTGTTTTTTATGTTATTTTTTAATAACTTAATTTTTGCTTTGATTTTATCTTTTTTCTTATCTGTTTTCAATTTTTCTTTAAGTTCAATAATCTTCTCTTTTGTATCTAACTCTAAATTCTTTAACTGAATTTTTTTTGGTAAAATTGCAACAATATCAAGTTCAAAACCACGATCAGCAAAATTGGTATAAATAATTTTATATCCTGCCTTTTTCATATATTCTTGAGCCAATTGCTCACCATATTTCCAAGTATCATCATTAAACATAAAAACTTTTCCTAATCTAAAAACTTTAAAAATGAGAGCCTGTGATATTCACATGGTCCAATTTCTTTAAGTGCTTCAATGTGAGCCCTTGTTCCATAACCCTTGTGTTTTTCAAAACCATATTCTGGATATTTTTTTGCAATTTCACACATAAAATTATCACGTGTTACTTTAGCTAAAATGCTTGCACATCCAATCAAATACGATAGCACGTCACCTTTAATTATTCCACGAATAGGCACATTTATATCTAACTTTGAAATAGCATCAACTAAAACAACGTCTGGCTTTAATGTTAAACTTTCCACAGCTTTTTTCATACAAAGTTTTGTTGCTTCTAAAATGTTGATTTCATCAATTTTATTTTCATCAACCATTTCAACCGAATAAGCTATTGCCTTCTCTTTTATAACTTCAAAAAGTTCGTTTCTCTTTTTTTCTGAAATCTTTTTGCTATCATCAATACCCTCAATAATATCATCAAGAGGCATAATAACGCAAGCAACACAAACAGGTCCCGCAAGTGGTCCACGACCAACTTCGTCCATTCCTGCAATTAAAAAATTACCTTTTTCTTGTTCTTGTTTTTCAAACTTAAGTTTATCAACAAACTCTTTTTCTTTTTTTATTCTTGCCATAAATTTTGCCTTTTATTTCCAAATTTCATCATTTACAAACTTTGTTAATGCCATTTCAAATGCAAGTTCAGTAAGGTCAATTCTAGTCACAACACTGTGCGTAAGCAACTGAATTCCACCACCCCTGCTTCGCAAATCTTCTGCATCAAAAATTTCATCCATCAAACTTCCAAGCCCAATTTCTTTAATCTTTTCAACATACTTCTCTGGAACAGGAAAAGCAGGACTTGCCGAAACACTTTGATTGCCATTTTTGTCTTCAACAACAGCAATGTTTATAATCATCCAACTATCAAGTGCATTTGTCATTCCACTCTCAATATTTCATAAATTCACCTATTCAAGAGTAATTTTTCCAAACTTTCCATTTCTAAATTCTGTAATAAAAGTTCTTCCAGCCCTTTCATAATCAATTTCATTTCCACGCATAATAAAACCACGTTTTAAACAAATTCTATCATAAAGTTCAATAAATTCTTCAAACTGAAAATCAACATCATATTTCTCTTTGACAATGTTTGGATATTTCTCAAATAAAATTTGCATAAGTTCGAAACCAAGGTCTGTCATATCAAACTCCTTATCTGAAAGTGACCCCACATAAGCAAGATTTCTTGATAATCCATCATCAAACTTTGGCCATAAAACACCAGGTGTATCAAGAAGCATAAACATATCATCAATTTTTATCCATTGATTTACACGAGTAACGCCAGCAATATTTCCTGTTGTTGCTTTTCGAACACCTGCAAGCATATTGATTAAAGTGCTCTTTCCTGTGTTTGGAACACCAAGCACCAAAACCTTATAAGTTGCTGTCATTTGCTTTTCTTTATGTCTTTCAATCTTTTCTTTTAAAACAGTTTTAAGAGCAGTTTTTACTGCATTTTTGAAAGTTGCATTATTGCTTGAAACAAGAATAGTTGTTTTTCCTGATTCAATAAACTCTCTTTGAATTTCTGCAACACGCCTGTCATCAGCTAAATCCATTTTATTAAAAACATAAATAATTGGCTTGTTATGAACAATTTTATTTACATTAGGATTCATGCATGAAAAAGGTGCTCTTGCATCAAGCACATACAAAATAACATCAGCAAGTTTAATTTTGTTATCTTCAATATCTTCAAGAGCAGATTTCATATGCCCCGGAAACCATTTTAAATTCTTTCTTGTATCACCTTTATTTACAATATCTACCATTTTCTAAAATTCCTTTTTCAAGAGAGCTAAAACTTTTTTAGCCCTTTCAATAAATTCTGATTTATTGTCAATTAAATCTTGAAGTTCTTTCAAAAACTTTTCATATTTGTCATCTTCAACATAAAATTTCTTAACAGCATAACCATTTCTTCCAAATTTTTTAATTGCATGAAGATATGAATGCTCAATAAGTTCATCATCTGTTGAATTTGGTTCTTTGTTTTTTTGAAATCCCATTGAAGCACGCATATAATCATCAATATCAACTTTTCTATCCGCTGATGATAAAATTTTGCCATAAATATTTCGAGGAATATACTCAAGTGAAGACCTATGGTCAATAACTGCATCACGCATAATTTCAATTTGTTCAACACTAAAAAATTGTTTTAATTTTGAATCAGAATAAAGCCTTCCAGCTGACAAAATTTCATGAGTTTCTCTATCAATATGACAAGCAATATCATGATAACAAACAACTGTATAAAGCATATTTTCATCAACTTCATATTTTTTAGAAATGTCAAAAGCTCGCGTAAGAACATTGTTTATATGCACCAAGTTATGTCCTTTATCGTTAAGCTCATATTCTGGAAAAATTATTGATTCAATGTATTCTTTTAAATCTTGATTAATCATAAATTATAAACTTTATCCTTTAACAATTTTCGCAATTTCACTCAAATTTTTTGAAAGTGAAATTATTTTTGAATCAATTTCAATTAACTTATTATCAACCGCAACAAAATTTGTGATTTGAATATTAGACAAATTCATCATCTTTTCAAGTTCATTTCTAATATAATGAAGCTGAACACAATGTGGAGATTTGTCAACAGATGCAAAAATTATATTTTGAATTTTGCCTGTTCGAATCATTCCACCTATCTTTGTGATAGCCACATTAATATGGGTTTGCTCTAAACATAAGTCATAAATATTTTTGCTCATTTTTTCAAGTTGTTTATATGCCTTTGATTGAATATCTTTCAAACAACTTCCAACAATCACAATAGTTTCATCAACATCATAAATATTAGTTTTTAATAAATCTTTCATAATTTATCCTTTTGTTATATAAATATAATTATTTATTTTTTATCAAGCAAATCTGGTCTTCTTTCTTTTGTAAGTTTTTCAGCCTGTTCTCTTCTCCATTTATCAACCTTTGCGTGGTCGCCAGAAATCAACACTTCAGGAACTGAAATCCCCATAAACTCACGGGGCTTTGTGTATTGTGGATATTCTAAAAGATTATCTTTAAAAGTTTCAATCTCTGCAGATTCATCACCACCTAAAACTCCATCAATAAGTCTTGAAACAGAATCAATCAAAACCATTGCAGGAAGTTCACCACCGGTAAGCACATAATCACCAATAGAAATTTCTTCATCAATAAGCAAATCTATAACTCTTTGGTCAACACCTTCATAATGCCCACAAAGTAAAATTAAATGGTTATATTTTGATAATCTTTTTGATTCTGTTTGATTAAACACTTTTCCCTTTGGGCTTAAATAAATTTTAAGCGCTTCTTTATATCCTTCAATGCTAGTGATTGCATCATAAATTGGCTGTGCCATCATAAGCATTCCAGGACCACCACCAAAAGTGTAATCATCGCATTTTTTGTGCTTATCTTTTGAAAAATCACGTATATTTATCACATTTATATCAATTTTTTGCGTTTTTGTTGCTCTTGAAATAATGCTTTCTTTCAGCGGTTCAAACATATTTGGAAAGAGCGTTAAAACATCAATTCTCATAATCTGAAACTTCCTTTAATCGTTTTAAATTTATAACCATTTTCTTTTGTTTGTAATCAAAATTTACAATCAAATCTTTAACATTTGGAAACATAAGTTCTCTGCCATTTGTCATCATGCAAGTGATAACTTCTGCACTGCCATAATCTTGAACATCGGTAATTTCTCCAAGTTCAGTTTCATCTTCAAAAACAATTTTTGAACCCTTGAGGTCTTCAAACAAAATTTTATCACCCATAACACTTCTATCAATATAAAGCATTTTGCCGATATATGTTTTTGCATCTTCAAGTTCAACGCCTTCAAGTTTCACAACCACACCATCAGTGTTTTTGAATATTCTTGAAACCTTAAATATTTCACCTTTTTCATTTGATATCTCTTTAATTTTATTCGCGTCAAAATCTTTGTCATACTCTGTTTGCACTTTCATTTGACCAAGATATCCGTGAAGTTTAACAACTTTTCCAAGACAAATTTTTTCCATTATACACCCTCAACCACTTCTTTAGTTTTTAAATTTTTATCTCTTTCTTTTTTAAAATATATTATTGATGTAACTAACATAAAAATAAATAACATACCTTCTAATATAATTGCAAAAATTGATGCAATATAAATGTAATATACAAAACCTAACAAACTTGAAATCAATCCTAAAATTTTATAAACTTTAATATTTTTTTGCCAAACTGAAATGGTAAAAATTATTGAAGCAACAATCATAAATAAACTAAAAATTGAATCATAAGTAAATATTCCTGTAATAACTGATACAACCATTAATGTAATCAAAATAATCCAGTCATCAATAATATAGTTATCTAACACTTTTATCTTTTGTTGAATCAAGAATAAAAAGTTTCTAAAGACTGCGATAATAACAACTCCAAGCCCTGCCCAAGCACTAAGCAACGTATAGTGCATACCATTGCAAAACAATGCCAATAAATTAAAAAATAAAATCTTTGTTCTTTTTGTTGTTAAGTATGTCGCACCCGACATAATGTATGTTAAACAAACAAATACTTGTGAAATAATATATGTCATTACATTCTCCTACATTTTAATTGTATCACAAAAAACACACGTAAACAATTATTTTCAAACAAAAACACTTCCCGTTTTTCAAGGAAGTGTTTTAATTTTTAATTATTCTTCAATAAGTTTAATGTGAACATCACGAAGCAATTTTTCATCAACTGTGTTTGGAGCATTGCAAAGTGGGTCTTGAGCATTCTTATTCATTGGGAATGCATAAACATCACGAATAAATTCATTGTGAGTTAATAGCATCATAAGTCTGTCAAATCCAGGAGCAGAACCTGCGTGAGGAGGTGCACCATAAGAGAATGCGTTGTAAAGTGCTGGGAACTTATTTTCAACAACTTCTTTGCCATAGCCAGCAAGTTTGAAAAGTTCAACCATCATATCTTGATTATGGTTACGAACCGCACCAGACAAACTTTCATAACCATTGATAACAAGGTCATATTGATAAGCAAGTGTGCCAAATGGGTCTTTCTTGATTTCTTCAAGTGAACTTTGTGGAAGTGAGAATGGGTTGTGTGAGAATGCAATATTTCCCTCATCATCTTTCTCAAAGAATGGAAAGTCAACAATCCAGCAGAATTTGTAATCATTTTCATCAATAAGTTCAAGTTCTTTTCCAAGTTCATTGCGAAGAACGTTTGTAAACTTAATTGCTTTTTCTTCTTCATCAGCAACAAAGAAAACCGTATCCCCTGTTTCAAAGCCAACAAGTTTTTTAAGTTCTGCTTTTTCTTCTTCTGTTACAAATTTAGAAACACCAGCAGAAAGTTCATCATTTTCACCCACAACAAAATATGCAAGACCTTTTGCTTCTCTTGATTTTAAGAAATCAGTGAGTTTGTCATACCATTTTCTTGGTTTTGCACCACCTGTTGAAGCCTTGATTGCTTTAATAGTTTTGTTTTGAAAAACGCTAAACGAAGTATTTTCAAACACTTTTGAAACATCAACAACCATAAGTGGGTTGCGAAGGTCAGGCTTATCAGTGCAATAATCACGCATTGCATCAGCATATTTAATTCTCTTAAATTCACTAATTTCAAAGTTTGCAAATTTTTTGAAAATTCCTCTATAAAGCCCTTCGATTACTTCAAAAACATCTTCTTGTGTTGCAAAAGCCATTTCCATATCAATTTGATAGAACTCTGTTGGACTTCTGTCTGCACGAGCATCTTCATCTCTAAAACATGGAGCGATTTGGAAATATCTGTCAACACCAGACACCATCAAAAGTTGCTTAAATTGTTGTGGTGCTTGTGGAAGCGCATAAAACTTTCCTGGGTTAAGTCTTGATGGAACCAAGAAATCTCTTGCACCTTCTGGACTTGAAGCTGTAAGAATTGGTGTTTGAACTTCAAGGAAGTTTTGTTCGTGCATATAATTTCTAACAAACAAAAGCAAATCACTGCGAAGTTTGAGCATTTTTTGGTTATATTCTGCACGAAGGTCAAGATATCTATATTTAAGTCTAATATCTTCAGCAACCTTTTCACTATTTTTAATTTCAAAAGGAAGTTCTTTTGAGCATTTGCCAAGCATAACGATTGATTCAGCAACAACTTCAATATCACCTGTTGGCATATTTTTGTTTTTGCTTTCACGTTCAACAACTTTTCCCTCAACTGAAATAACATCTTCTTTTGAAAGGGGAATAAACTCTTTGTTTAAAACAATTTGAGTTTTGCCATAAGTATCACGAAGAACCACAAATGTGAGTTCACCAAAATTTCTAATGGTGTCAACCCAACCAGCAAGTTTAACAGTTTTGCCAGCATCTTCAATTCTTAAACTTCCGTTATCAACATTTCTATATTTATTAATTGCAATTTTTTCCATAAGTTAAGTCCTTTTTAAAATTTACATATAAAATATATCACACCCACCAAATTTTATCAATGTTTTTAGAATAAAAAAAATAAGGCAAATGCCTTATTTAAAAGATTTCATATCTATTTCAAATATTTCATTAGGTGTCAAATCTAAAATTTCACAAATCTTTATAATTTGCTCATAATTGAGTTCAAACACCCCATTTTCAAATCTACTATATTGTTGCTGTGTCATACGAAAAATTTGAGCAACTTGATTTTGAGTCAACCCTTTTAACTTTCTCGCTTCTTTAATATTATTACCCACAATCTTTGCAATATCCATATTAAATTATATATCACAATGTGATGTAAAATACTTGCATTACATCACTTTATGATGTATTATTAATTTATTAAATCAAAGGAGGAATTTTTATGTTTTGTAAAAAATGTGGTGAAGAAATTAATGATGAAGCAGTAATATGCCCTAAATGTGGCTGCGAAACAGGTATTAAAACTGAAAAAACACCTGCTGAAATTGATGAACCAAAAACAGGAATCGGTGTCGTATTAGGATTATTTTTAGGAATAATAGGTTTAATAATTGGACTTTGTCTTTACAAAGAAGGAAGTATTGCAAGAAAAACATTTATCAAAGCTTGGACTATAACATTTGTTGTATCTATTGCTATTTGTGTTTTATTTTTCATTATTTCAATGGTAAATTTAAATAACGCAATAAATGACATTAACGATAGTTATAGTGACTTATATAACGGATATTACTAATAAAAAAAACACCCTTTCGGGTGTTCTTTTTATTTTTCAAATTTAACAAAAACTCTTTTGTTGTTCTTTTTTGCAGAAGTTTTAACAACAGTTCTAATTGCTGTTGCAACTTTTCCACTTCTTCCAATAATTCTGCCGAAATCTTCTTCAGCAATTTTAACAACATAAACAGTTTCTCTTTCTTTATCTTGTTCACTAACTTCAACTGCGTCTGGGTTTGCAACAAGATTTTTTACCATAAATTCAACTAACTCTTTCATAAGCGTCACCTGAATTATTTAGATTTTTTATCAGCTTCAACAATGCCTTCTTTAACTAAAAGAGCTTTAACTGTTTCAGTTGGTTGAGCACCATTTTTAATCCAAGTTTTAGCTTTTTCTGCATCGATTTTAACTTCAGCTGGGTTTGTTAATGGATTGTATGTTCCGATTAAATCAATATATTTTGCATCTCTTGCAACTCTTGAATCTGCAACAACAACACGATAAAAAGGAGCCTTTTTATCACCCATTCTTGTAAGTCTCATTTTAACTGCCATTTTTTATTCCTCCGATTGTTTATTTTGTTTGATTTATCATACACAGTGTCTTTCACTGAAATATGCCATTAAAAATTAAATTTTCTTCCAAGCAATTTTTGAAGTTTTCCGTTATTCATTCCCTTCATCATTTGCTTTGTTTGTTCGAATTGCTTGATAAGTGAATTCACATCTTGAATTGTGGTTGCACTGCCTTGAGCAATTCTCTTTTTGTTGCCTGCCTTGATTAAATCAGGGTTAAGCCTTTCTTTTTTGGTCATTGATTGAATGATTGCCTTATATTTTTTAAGTTTGGTTTCATCAACATCACCAACCTTAAACTTGCTTCCAGCACCAGGAATCATACTAATCAAATCTGCAAGATTTCCCATTTTTGAAATTTGTTCAAATTGAATCAAGAAATCTTCAAATGAAAAGGTGTTCTTTCTAATGTTTTCTTCAACCTTTTTCATTTCTGCTTCATCAACACTTGCTTGGGCTTTGTCGATAAGTGTTAAAACATCACCCATACCAAGAATTCTTGAAGCCATACGGTCTGGGTGGAATGGTTCAATATCACCAATCTTTTCACCAACACCACAGAACTTAATTGGCTTGCCGGTCACTGCCTTAACTGAAAGCGCAACACCACCACGAGTGTCACCATCAAGTTTGGTAACAAGCACACCTGAAATTTCAAGTCTGTCATTGAACTCTTTTGCAACATTAACAGATTCTTGACCTGTCATTGCGTCGATTGTGAGCAATATTTCAGTTGGCTTAACAGCCTTCTTGATATTCTCAAGCTCTTTCATAAGTTCTTCATTGATTTGAAGACGACCAGCAGTATCGATAATAACAGTGTCATTACCCATACGCTTTGCATGTTCAATTGCTGCTTCAGCAATTTTCACAGGGTTTCCTGTGCCTTTTTCAAAGAAATCAACTCCAGCATTTGCTGCGCCGATTTTAAGTTGACCAATTGCCGCAGGTCTGTAAACATCACACGCAACAAGCATAGGTTTTTTACCTTGTTTTTTAAGCATAAAACCAAGTTTGCCACACATTGTGGTTTTACCTGCACCTTGAAGACCACACATCATAATAACAGTTGGTGGTGCATCAGACACTTCAAGTTTAGCATTTGTTTCACCCATAAGGCTCACAAGTTCATCACGAACAATCTTGATAACTTGTTGACCAGGAGTCAAACTGTTTAAAATTGCTTCGCCAACAGCCTTTTCAGAAACTTTGTTGATAAAATCTTTTGCAACCAAAAAGTTAACATCGGCTTCAAGAAGTGCAATTCTAACTTCACGCATTGCTTGTTTAATTTCAAGTTCGGTAAGTTTGCCGTGCTTTGTCAACTTTGAAAATATGTGATTAAGTCTATCACCTAATGCCTCAAATAAACTCACTAGTATTCTCCTTTATATTAGGTTTATAACATCATCAATAATATCTATTGACTTCTTTTGATTTTCATCAGTTTCTTTCAAAAATGATTTAGCATTTGAAAGCATTTGTTTTGCCTTAAAAAGATTTTCAGCAATATGGCACTTGTCTTCCATTTGAATAAGTTGTTTTTTCGCCTTAACTATTGCGTCGTGCACAGCCTGCCTTGAATCGCCGAGAAGTTCAGCAAGTTCGCTTTCGCCAAGGTCAAGGTTCAAAAACTTATCCATAACATTTCTTTGCTTGTTTGAAAGCAAATTTCCGTAAATGTCAAACAAGATTGTATATTCGTAAAATTCTTCAAACTGCATAACAAGTTTTCCTTTGTAAAGCATTTTTACTTTACATAGTATAAAACATTCTCTATTAAATGTCAATAGAAAATGTAGAAAATATTGTATTATTATAGAATATTAAAATATTTATGTTATAATACGAATATATGAAAAAAGATTTAATCATTAATAATCAAGAAATAATGAAAGAATGGCATTGGGAGAAAAACAATTCTCTCAATATTTTTCCCGACCAATTAACATGTGGAAGTAGCAAAAGAGTTTGGTGGAAATGTGCACAAAACCATAGTTGGCAAACCTCTATTGGAAACAGAATTAAAGGACATAATTGCCCATATTGTTCAGGAAGATTTACGATAAAAGGAACCAATGATTTAAAAACAATTAATCCAATGTTAGCAAAAGAATGGAATTATGATAAAAATGAAAATTTAAAACCTGAAGATGTTTCATTTGGTTCAAGTAAAAAAGTTTGGTGGAAATGTAAATATGGTCACGAGTGGATTACTTCAATATCTAATAGAAATAAAAAAAGAGGCTGCCCTATATGTTCAATGTATAGACACATATCCATACCAGAAAAAGTTATTTATTACTATTTTTCACAAGTATTTTCTATTAAAGAAAACATAAAAATCAATAATCAAATGGAATTAGATATATTCATTCCAAAATTAAATCTAGGTATTGAATATGATGGTCGTGCTTGGCATAAAAACATAGATAGAGATATCAAAAAAGACAAGTTTTGTGAATTAAATGATATTAAATTAATAAGAATTAGAGAAAACGGTTTACCTGACTATAATACAAATTCATATATTATAAAAACACAAACTCCTGATTCAGATTTAAATTTTATGAAACAAGTTTTAATTGATTTACTAAATTATATTAATCAAACTTACAACCTAAAAACAACTATAGATTTTAATATAGATAGAGATTACTATTCTATTCTATCATTAGTTGAAAAGTTTGAAATGGAAAATTCACTATCCATAAAATTTCCAGAATTACTAAAAGAATGGGATTATAATAAAAATGGAAATTTAAACCCAAAAATGATATCAAAGGGGTCAAGTAAAAAAGTTTGGTGGAAATGTAAATATGGTCACGAATGGAGAACAGCAATTAATAATAGAACTAATGATAGCAATAAAAATCAATGTCCTTACTGTCAAAAAAAGAAAACTATTATTGGAATTAACGATATAGTAACTCTAAAATCTCCCTTTCTTATAGATTGGGATTATAATAAAAATAATACTCCACCAAATAATTTTATGGAACATTCTGGAATTAAAGTTTGGTGGAAATGTCATATGTGTGGTTTTGAATGGCAATCAACCATTGATTCTAGAAGTAAACATGGTTGCAGATATTGTTCAAGAAAAGAGGCTTGGAAACATCGTGTTAAACCAATTAAAAATACAGATACTGGTGAAATTTTTAATTCTATATCAGAAGCAAGTCTAAAATATAATATTAAATCCAATTTAATACGAAGAGTTTGCACTGGAGAAAGAAAAACCACTGGTGGCTTTCACTGGAAATATATTGATAATAAAAAAGACTAAACATTTTCGTTTAGTCTTTTTGTTTTTCTATTTTCTTTTCAATAAGTTTAAGCACGCCGTGGAAAATAAACACAAGTGCAAGTGAAATCAAAATTCCACCGATTATGTCTGTGAACCAGTGCATTCCTGACAAAAGTCTGCCAAGAACAATAATCACCATAACCACAACACTGATAGCATCAAGTGTGATAACAAGTTTTTTCTTGTTCTCAAATAGTCTTTTAATTTCAATGATTGCTGAACCCAAAATGCAAATAGAAAGCATTGTGTGTGATGACGGATAAGACGCTTCAAGCACACCTTCTATAAGAACAGGTCTGTTATTTATAACAAGCACTTCAAACAAAATATATGTGAGTGCAACCACCACATAAAACACTCCAAGTGCCAAAATGTGATTATCAACCATTTTTAAACTTTTTCTTTTGATTAGTTGAACAAGCCCAACAATAACAAACATACCTGCTAAAATGAGTGCAAGAGTTCCAAAAAACTCTGAAATGTTATACCATGTGTCACTTGTTCCTATTCCTTTAAAAATTGAATCATTCATTTTTGAAAAACCAACTTTTGAGCCAAGCGGACCAACCGCTGCAACATCAACAACTTTCACTAACACCGTGAACACCACAAACGCCACAAAAAGTGAAATGCCTGCAATTAAACTTTTATTTAACTTTTTCATAAGTAAACCCCTACTTTTATTCAAAAATTGCTTCGACAAATTCATCTGCATCAAAATCTAAAAGGTCTTCAGCAGTTTCGCCAACACCAATATATCTCATTGCGATATCATAAGTTCTTGCAAGTTCAATAACAAAACCACCCTTGCTTGTGCCATCAAGTTTTGTAACACAAAGGTCTGTCAAACCAACCGCTTCATCAAACAAACGAACTTGTTCTTTTGAGTTTTGACCAGTTGTGCCATCAATAACAATAAGTTTGTGATATTCAGCCTCTGGCCATTCTTTTGAAACAACCTTGCCTATCTTTTTCAACTCTTCCATCAAGTTAACTTTGTTGTGAAGACGACCAGCAGTGTCAATCAAAAGCACATCAGCATCTTTTGCTTTTGCTGAAGAAATTGCATCAAACACAACAGCAGAAGCATCAGCACCTTGTTCACCTGAAACATATTTTGCTTTTGCTCTTTCTGCCCAAACTTTAAGTTGATCACCAGCAGCAGCCCTGAATGTGTCTGCCCCTGCAATAACAACTTTCTTCTTCATATTTGCAAACTTTTGAGCAATCTTTCCAATGGTGGTAGTTTTTCCAACACCATTAACACCAACAATCATAATTGCAAGTGGATATGAAAATTCTTCCACTTCAGTTTCTTTCAAAATGTCTTTCAAAATGTCTTTTAAAATTTCTTTTGAGTCTTCTGTTTTTTTGATTTTTTGTGCTTTGATTCTGTCACGAAGTTCATCTAAAATTTCTTCAGCGGTAACAGCACCAATGTCCGCAGAAATTAAAATATATTCAAGTTCTTCAAAAAAATCTTCATCAATTTCGTTGCCTGTGAAGATGTATTTCATCTTTTCAGAAAATGATTTTTTTGTGTTTTTTAAACCATTAACGAGTCTAGAAAAAAATCCCATAATTACTCCAATTATTGCAAAAATTTTGTTATTTTACACAAAATTGGCTAATTTTTAATCAAAAACTAACCAATTTTGCAATTTTTATTCTTTTATTTTTACTGTGCATTATCAAGTTTGATAGCATCTGAAAGTTTAACAGAAACAACTTTTGAAACACCTTTTTCTTCCATAGTAACACCATAAAGAGCATCAGCAAGTTCCATTGTTGGTTTTCTGTGAGTGATGACAATGAACTGTGTGTCACCACTATAACGGTGAAGATATTTTGCATATCTTTCAACATTGGCATCATCAAGCGCCGCTTCAATTTCGTCCAAAACACAGAATGGCATTGGGCGAAGTTTCAAAATTGAGAACAATATTGCAACGGCTGTAAGTGCCTTTTCACCACCTGATAAGAGTGTGATGTTTTGAAGTTTTTTGCCTGGTGGCTCTGCAATAATATCAATGCCACACTCAAGAACATTGTTTTCATCATCAAGACAAATATCTGCTCTTCCACCACCAAATAGTTCTCTAAATATAACTTGGAAGTTTGCTCTGATTTGATTAAATCTCTCTTTAAACTTCTCTTCCATTCTTGTTGTTAAATCTTTAATGATAGACTCTAAATCAGCCTTTGCTCTTTCTAAATCATCGCGTTGTTTAGACATATCATCATAACGCTCTGAAATGAGTTTAATGTCTTCAATTGCAGAAAGGTTAACATTTCCAAGTCTGCTAATTTTTCTCTTAATTTCAGCAGCCTCTTCACCGCCTGCTTTGATATCAAACTCATCAAGCACAACTGCCTTTGCATCAGCATAAGTCATTTGATATTGTTCCCAAACCCTATTTTGCAAGTTTTCAAGTTCAGTATCAATTTTAACAATATGATTTTCTTCTTTTGCTTTTTTGTCGCTTGCGCGTTGAATTTCGCCGGTTAAGAGCATTTTATTTGCATCGGCTTCATTCATTTTTGCCTGACATTTTTTCTTATCATCAACAACAGTCGCAATCTTTTCACGAACAAGTTCAACTTTTTTCGCACTTGAAGAAAACGCATTTGTTGCCATAATATCTGCAACATTTTGCTCATAATCAGCAATAAGTTGATTATTCTTTTGAACTTCAAGCATTGTTTCTTTTGTTTTATATTCGTTTTGAGCAGTTGCAACCAAAAGTCTTTCAATATCGGTTTCAGTTGTTTTTAAATTATTCTTTTCAGTTTCAAGACTAATTCTAATCTCACCAAGTTTTTGGAATAACTCATCTCTTTCACCGCGAAGTTTTGCAAATGTGTCACTTGCTTGTTTTTTATTTTCGCTTGCTTTTGACTTTTTAGAATCAACACTTTGTTGTTCTTCTGTGATTTTTGCGATTTGATTTTCAACAAAATCAATCTTATCTAAAATTGCAGTGAATGAAATTTCAAGGTCTGCAAGTTCTTCTTCTGCATCATCTTTTTGATTTTCAAGTGCATCAATAATTGCTTCAAGTTTTTGTTTGCTTGCCTCAATATTATGAATCTCATCACCAATTTTAGACATTTCGTCTGAAAGTTCTGTGCCTTTATTTTTCAACACTTCTTGTTTTGAAGTGAGTTCATCAATTTCAGTTTTAACTTTTTCAAGTTTAACTTTAAGTTCTTCAATTTCTCTGTCACGACTTAAGAGCCCAACACCGTTATCTTTTCGGCTTCCACCAGTGAGTGTTCCTTGAGGGCTGAAAACATCGCCTTCAAGTGTTACAACTTTGCTTGAATAATTTGTTGCTCTTGAGAACTCAAGTGCATTGTCGGTTGTGTCAACAATAACAGTTGAACCAAGCAAACTGTTAAACACTCTTTCATATTTCTTATCAAACTCAATAAGTTCACTCGCAACACCCAAAACACCTTTCATTGAAAGTTTTGATTCAACAAGTGCTGAAATTGTTCTTTCTTTAACTGATGTCACTGGCAAGAATGTTACACGACCAAACTTATTGTTTTTTAAGTATGCAATCAAGTCTTTTGCATCATCTTCATTTTTAGTAACAATATTTTGAACACTTGCACCAAGTGCCATTTCGATTGCAACTTCATATTTTGAAGGAACTCTCATAAGTGAAGCAACAGCACCAATAACCTTTCCACCAATGCTGGTGCCTTCTTGAGCCTGTTCAAGAAGTCTTTTAACTGAAATTGCAAAACCTTCATTATATTCTTTCATTTCTGAAAGCACATTGAGTTTACTTAAGCCTGAATGATATTCAACTTTCTTTTCATCAATAAGTTCACTAATTTCAGCGTATTCTTCATTTATCTCATTGATTTTTTCAATGATAGCAGATTTTTCTTCTTGCTTTTGTTCTTGTTTTTCTTCTTGTTTTTCAATTTCTTCTTCAGCAGTTTCGATTCTTGAATCATACTCTCTCTTGTTTGATTCAAGTTCATCTTTTTCACTGTTGAGTTCTGCTTGTCTTGCCTTTAAAGATTCAAGTTCAGTTTGATATTTCAAAAGCAATGATTTAATATCACCAGATTGCTCAAGTGTTGAATAAAACTCTGAATCTAAACTTTCAGCATTTGTTTCACCCAAACTTAACTTTTCAATTGTTGATGAATAACTTGATTCACATTGTTTTAATTCGTGTTCAAGTGTTTTTATTGATTCTTCAAGTTCTTGCTTTTTAGCATTCAATTCTTCGCTTTCTTTTGCTTGATTTTCTGCAACAAACTTTCCATTTTCAATTTCAGCAAGCATTTTTTCATTTTGCTCTTTCAAAATTGAAATTTTTTCATTATAAAGTTTGATTTCACCATTTTGTTTTTCAAGGTCAACGGTTAAGTTTAAAAGTTCATCACGAAGATTTCCAATAGTTTCATCAAGTTCAGCAATACGATTTTGCATAAAATCATACTCATTCATTGACTGCTCAAGTTCAGTTTGTTTAAGAGCAAGTTCTTCATTGATTGCATTAATAACTTCATAAATCTTTTGTTTTTGCACACTTGAATTGTCATATTGATAAACATAAATGTTGATTTCAAGTTCTTTAAGTCTATTTGATAAATCCAAGAAAATTCTTGCATTTTCTGCTTGGGTTTTAAGAGGCCCAAGTTGTCTTTCAAGTTCAACAATAATATCGTTGATACGAGTTAAATTTTCGTTAACACGACCAAGTTTATTTTCAGATTGATTTTTATCTTCTTTAAACTTTGAAATTCCTGCTGTTTCTTCAAAAACATTTCTTCTGTCTTCTGGCTTTGCAGACAAAATGCTATCAATCTTACCTTGACCAATAACCGAATAACTTTCTTTTCCAAGACCAATTTCACGAAGAGCGTCAACGATGTCTTTTCTTCTGCAAGTGCTTTTATTGATTAAATATTCACTTTCGCCACTTTTATAAAGCTTTCGAGTGAGCACAATTTCATCAAGGTCATAACTTGCGAACATTCTTTCTTTGTTATTAAAAAATAACGATACTTCACAGTAAGACTGCGCTTTTCTCTTTTCAGTTCCATTAAAAATAACATCTTGCATTGATGAACCACGCATAGATTTTGCACTAGATTCACCCATAACAAAACGAATTGAGTCTGCAACATTACTCTTTCCACAACCATTAGGACCAACAATTGCTGTGATTCCTGACTCAAATTTAATTTCTACTTTATCAGCAAACGACTTAAAACCATAGATGTCTATTTTTTCGAAATTCATAAGTTTATCCTATACTTTTTTTAAATTCTTTATTGCTTCGCTAGCAGCATTTTCTTCTGCTGTTCGTTTGTTTGAACCTTTGCCTGTTCCCATTTTCACATCGTTAATGAAAACTGAAGTTTTATAAACCGGCATATGGTCAGCACCAGACTTTGAAGTGCTGTAAACTATCTTTGCAGTTTTGAGCATTTCTTGAAGTTTTGTTTTAGGGTCATCAACATAACCTGTAACTTTCAAGTTTTCAATGATATCACCAACTGCAACGGTGAAGAATTTTTTAACTTCTTCAATTCCACCATCAATATAAATGGCACCACAAATTGCCTCAAACATATCACATTTGATTGCTTTTGACTGTGTTGTGTTTCGACTTTCGCCCACACCCTTGATAAGATATTTATCAAGACCAAGTCTATCAACTGCTTCAGCAAGTGGCTTTTCACTAACAATCATTGCACGAGTTTTTGATAAATCACCTTCTTTGCCTTTAAACTCTCTGTAGAGTTTTTCAGTGATTATAAACTCAATGATTGCGTCACCCAAAAACTCAAGTCTTTCATTTGACTCAACTCTGTGTTCATTTGAATAACTTGAATGTGTGAGTGCTTTGACTAAAAGTTTTTTGGTTTTAAATTTATAACCAATTATCTTCTCAACCTCTGTTAAATTAACAAGTTCTTTCATATTATTCACCTGCTAAATTTGAATTTTTAATACCTTCACGCATTTTTTCAATGTAGTTTGATTTATGAATGTTAAGCACTTGCAAAACACAAGAATAAATTGTTTTTGCTTTGCTTGAACCATGTGATTTAACCAAAATTTTGTCAATACCTAAAAATGGTGAACCACCAACTTCGGTATAATTGATTCTCTTTTTAAGATTTTTGAATGCTTTTCTCATAAGCAAATATCCAATTTTAGCACGAAGACCGCCTTTTTTAATTTCACTCTTCAACACTGCATTAAATGTATTGATTGTGCCTTCGGCTGCTTTCATTGCAACATTTCCTGTGAAACCGTCACTAACAAGCACATCAAAGTCACCTGAAAACATTTCACGGGCTTCCATATTACCAACAAAGTTGATTTCTTTTTCGTTTGATAAAAGTTCAAATGTTTGATGAATTTGCTCATTACCTTTATGGTCTTCTGTTCCATTTGAAATCAAGGCAACTTTTGGATTTTTAATTCCACACATTGCCTTTACATAAATTGAACCCATAATTGCAAATTGTCTTAAATATTCTGGCTTGCAGTCAACATTTGCACCACAGTCAATTAAAAGTGTTGGATTGCCATTAACTGTTGGCAAAAATGGTGCAAGTGCTGGACGCTTAACACCTTCGATTCTTCCAATAACAAAAAGACCACCAGCAAGAACAGCACCTGTGCTTCCCGCACTAATCATACCAATAACATCTTCTCTTGTTTTTAAAATGTCAAGAGCAGCAACAAGTGAACTATCTTTTTTTCTTCGAATTGCCATTGTTGGAGATTCGTTGCAGTCAATAACTTCTGGAGCGTGAACAATTTCAATTCTATCACCCTTGTATCCAACTTCTTTAATAACTTTTTGAATTTTATTTTTGTCACCTGTGAGTATAATTTCAACATCTTCAATTAAATTTACGGAGGTTATTGCACCTTTAACAATTTCTTCTGGCATATCTGCGCCAAATACATCAATAACAATTTTCATAAAATTTTTCTCCTAATATGATACAGTATCATTATAAATGATTTCATTTATAAATTCAATTAAAATGAGTAATTATAATAAAAAAGCACACCACTATACAAATTTTTCATAAAAGAAAAAAACCATTAAAAATGGTTTTATTTTCCTAATTCTATTTCTGGTTGTTTTTCATTTGAAGCATAATATGATGTTTTAAATTTTCTTATTTGAACTTCAGTTGAAATTGATTCTAAATATTCATACCAATCTTCATAAGAATCAAAAGTTTTTCCATTTAATCCCTTGTGTGGTGCACCACAAAGAAGAATGTCAAATGGTTTGTCATATTTCAAACCTTGACGAATAATATGTTCAGTTGCATCACAAGGTTCAACACCAAATATATAATCAACATTTTGAATGTTTGTACCCCTGCCACTTTTAGCAAATTCATCACAAATAAAAAATTCTTTTTTGATAGTTTTGATTCCCATTTTTCTTGCTTCATCTGGAAGCAATCTAATGTTGGGGTCAATCGCATATAATGTGTTGCCGTATTTTGCAAGTGCCTGCGAAAGTTTACACATTCTGCCTGCTCCAACATCTAAAATTTTGCTAAATCTTATAATTCCATATTTTTGATTTATGAAACTAATAAATTCATCTTCTCTTCTTTCTTTTTTATAAAGCCCCATATCTAGCAAAAAATCATAAACCTCATCATCAATGGTTTCACTTTTTCCATCAAGCCATTCTTGAAGACCTTTCAAAAATTTCTCTTTTTCTTGTTTATTGAATCTATATGGATTTTTTTGCAAATAATATGCTGCAAGCAAATTTAATTCTGCACCTGTCATAAAATTTCTCCCTTGAACAAAATTTTATCACATATAAACAATTTGTCAATATCAAAATTTAAACACAAAAAAACACAACCTCTAGGGTTGTGTTAATTTTTAACTATTTCTTTTCGTCAGCTTTAACAGCGATTTTCTTTTCGCCATCATAATAACCACAAGCCTCGCAAACAGCGTGAGCTCTTTTATATTCGTGACATTGTGGACATTCAACAAGTGTTGGAGCTGTAGCTTTCCAGTTAGCAATTCTGCTTCTACCTTTAGCTTTAGATACTTTCCTCTTTGGAACTGCCATTATCGAACCCTCCTATTAGTCTAATTTCAGACTTTAAATTCTAACTTTAAAAGCACACAAAAATGCACTTTTTAACAAAGCATACTAATAATACACCAAGTTTGCAAGTTTGTCAATTATATTTTAATAAATTTATTTTGTAAGTCTTTCTGTGTCTTTTGCAATCATTTGTTCTTCATCTGTTGGAATAACATAAATTTTAACTTTTGAATCATCAGTTGAGATAACATTCATTTCACCACGTTTGAAGTTTGTGATGTTTTTATCTTTATCAACACAGATTCCAAGACCTTCAAGACCTTCAAGAACTGATTGACGATATTCACAACCACCTTCACCAACACCAGCGGTAAATGCAATTGCATCAACTGTTCCAAGTGCTGCATAGAAAGCACCAATATATTTTTTAACTCTGTATGCATGCATATTGAGAGCAAGTCTGCAATCATCTGCTCTTTCACTTTGTTCATCAGAGAAAGCAATTTCTTCCAAATCTCTCATATCATCAGAAATGCAAGAAACACCACCAAGGCCAGATTTTTTGTTAAGGTAGTTGATTGCTTCTTTAATGGTCATTCCTGTTTCACCCATAATTCTCTCAAGGATTGAAGGGTCAACATCACCTGATCTAGAACCCATCATAACACCTTCAAGTGGTGTGTAACCCATTGTTGTATCGATACATTTGCCTTCTTTAACAGCTGAAAGACTTGCACCATTTCCAATGTGACAGATAATAAAGTTACCTTTCTTTCCACAAAGTTTTTCAAGTTCACCAGCGATATATTTGTGGCTTGTTCCGTGGAAACCATATTTTCTGATTTGCCATTTTGTGTATGCTTCTTTTGGAATAGCATATCTGTAAGCATAGTCAGGCATGCTAGCATGGAATGTTGTGTCAAAAACAGCAACTTGTGGAACGCCTGGAATCATTTCTTCAACAGCTTTGATACCTGCAATGTTTGCTGGTTGATGAAGAGGTCCAAGTGGAATAAGTTTTTCAAGTTCAACCATAACTTCATCAGTGATTAAAACTGAATCGTTATAAACTTCACCAGCGTGAAGAACTCTGTGACCAACAGCTTCAATATCTTCAAGAGAATTGATTGCTGGAACTTTGTCTGAAAGCAAGCAGTCAATAACAACTTTGAGTGCTTGACTGTGATTTTTCATTTCAACTTCTTCAACAAATTTTCCACCATTTGTTTTGTTTGTGTGGCGACCATCAATGCCAATTCTTTCACAAAGACCTTTTGTGATAACTTGATTTTCTGCAGTATCAATAACTTGATATTTAAGTGATGAGCTTCCTGCGTTGATAACTAAAATTTTCATAACTTTTCTTTTTTCCTTTTTGTTTTATTTTTTATTATAAAGCTTGAAGTGTTGTGATTGCCATGCAAAGCACAATTTCATCAGCTGTTGTTCCACGAGATAAATCGTTAACAGGTTTGTTTAAACCTTGAAGAATTGGACCAACTGCTTGAACACCAGCAAGTCTTTGAACGAGTTTATATCCAATATTTCCAGCGTTAAGGTCTGGGAAGATAAGTGTGTTTGCGTGTCCTGCAACGGTTGAATTTGGCGCTTTAAGTTTTGCAACACTTGGAACAAGTGCAGCATCTGCTTGAAGTTCTCCATCAACTTTAAGTTCAGGAGCTTTTGTTTTTAAAATTTCAAGTGCCCTTTTAACTTTGCAAACATTTTCATCTGTCATTTCATCACCAGACTTTGTTGAATAAGTAAGCATTGCAACTTTTGGGTCCATTGAACAAATTGCTTTTGCTGTTTCTGAAGAAAGCATTGCAATTTCTGCAAGGTCTTCATCTGTTGGATTTGGATTAACACCACAGTCTGCAAAAATCATAAAGCCATTTTCGCCATAATTTTCATTTGGTGATTCCATAATGAACACTGATGAAACCTTGCTTACGCCTGGTTTCATTTTAACAATTTGGAATGCTGGGCGAAGCACATCAGCAGTGTGAGTAATAGCGCCAGAAACAACACCATCAGCATCTTCTGTTTTAAGCATAAGCATTGCATAAGCAAGTTTATCTTTTTTTACAGTTTCAAGTGCTTTTTCTTCTGTCATTCCCTTTGCTTTACGAAGTTCATAAAGTAAATTAGCATATTCTTTTTGCTTATCGTTTTCTTCAGTTGTGTCAACAAACACAATGTTTGCAAGAGCTTCTGCAGAAAATTGTGAAGCAAGTTCTGCTTCATTTCCAAGAAGAACAACTTTGCAAAGGTCCATACTAGCAGCTTTTTCAGCAGCAGTCAAAACTCTTTCATCTTCAGTTTCAGTCAAAACAATTCTTTTTTCTGTATGTTTTGCCTTTTCAATTAACTTATCAAAAACATTTGACATAAATTCTACTCCATTTTTAAAAAATTTATTGATTAACAAGCAATTTTGCTTATAATAGAGATTATATATTAGAGAGATAAAATTTTCAAGTAAATGAGGTAATTTTATGAATTTTTGTGGTGTTATTTGTGAGTTTAACCCATTTCATAACGGACATAACTATTTGATTTCTGAAGCAAAAAAACAAACAAATGCCGAAATTGTGTGTTTGATGAGTGGAAACTTTGTGCAACGCGGCATTCCTGCAATCTGCTCAAAATATGAACGAGCTAAACACGCGATAGAATGTGGTGCTAATGCAGTTTTAGAACTTCCTACCGTTTTTGCCTGTTCAAATGCCGAAAACTTTGCAGCCGGTGCAATTAAAATTTTTAAAGCACTCGGCATAAATCAAATTGCTTTTGGAATCGAAAACACTGATATTGAAATTCTCAAAAAAATTGCAAAACTAAAACACGAAAATTCAATCCGTTTTCAAACAGCATTTAAAAATGAAATTCAAAATGGAATCAATTATAACACCGCTCTCAAACGCTCAATAGCTAACACCCTTCAAGATGATGAAATTATCGATATTTTAAACAAGCCAAACAATGTGCTTGCTGTTGAATATTTAACAGCAATTTTAAAACAAAATGCAAACATTGAAGTTATTGCAATAAACAGATGTGATGACGGCTATGAATCAAACACCCCTGCTGGAAACTTTTTATCAGCAAGTGCAATAAGAAATTTAATTATTTCAAAAAAAGATTACTCAAAATTTATACCTAAAAATGTAAAAATTGAAGAAGTTTTTGATGTTTCACAACAAACAATGCTTGAAATTTTAGAAATTTTAAAAATAAGAACAACCAGTGCAGAAGACCTTGAAAAGTTTTATGATTACAGTGAAGGCATTGAATATCGAATCAAAGAAATGGCTAACAAGTTTTCAACTTTAGATGAAATTAAAGAAGGTGTTGCAACCCCAAGATATCGCCTGCCAAGAGTAAACAAACTTATTTTATACCCACTTCTTGGCATAACAAAAACAACTGTCAAAACAGCATTAAAATCAAAACCAGCAATTAAAGTGCTTGCAATCAAAAAACAAAACATTGAACTTCTAAAAACTTATAACAAAAATAAGATTTCGCTTATTTCAACAAACAAAGATTACAACAACTTATCAAACCCACAAAAACAAATCATTCAAATTGACCTTAATGCAAGCAATATTTATAACACAATTATGCTTCACAAAAATAATGAAGACAAAAAAATAGGAACTATGTTTTTATAGTTCCTATTTTTCATTATAATTTTTTAGTTCTTGTTTTAGTTTTTTTAGTTTTTTCTTGTTCTTCAACAACTTGTGTTTCTTCACTTGTTTTTTTATAAACACCAAGTTTTTCTTCAATTATTTGTTGCTGAACAATTTGATTAAATTTTTCTTCTTGAATCATATATTGATTCACGTAAGTGTTATGTTGATAGAAATAAGTAACAATATCAAATGTTAAATAAGACAAATACATAATGATAATGCAAAGACTTCCCTCAAAACCAAATTTTTCACTAACCGCTGCCCACAAGAATATTGTGAAAATTAAAGCGAAAATTCTAAAGATATAATACTCAAAATATCTTTCGTTACGAAGAAGTGCTGAACAAACCAAAAGTGATGCTGACAAACCATCTAAAATTGGATATTCACCATCAACAGCAAAACTGAAAAGCGACAAAACAACCAAAATTGAAACAAAGAACATAACAAACAAAATCTTGTTATAATCTGTTATTTTCTTTCTAATTTGAACAAAACTTCCTTCACTATAATCTTTCGATAATGCCATAAGTTGAAGTGGAATATAGCAACCAATATAAATAAGTGCATTTGCATAAACTTGATACTTAACTGCAAAGATAAAATATAATACACCAACAAGCACACATAACACTAGTGAAATTCTCTTATCTAATCCAGAATAAACATTCCAAAGCATGCCAAGTTCAAGCAATATAAATGCCAAGGGACTGCAAATTTCTGCAAACACCAAAAATAAACCAATAGCAGAAAAACAAGAAACCATAATAAGTTTAAACAACTTATATTTTTCCGTTTCAGGTTTCACAATTTGACCATCATAAAAATCTTGAAAAAATCTATAATCTCCAATCATATTTTTTCACCTCATAATATACATAAATATTATCATATATTTAACTATGACAACAAATAAAAAAAATGAAAATCACAAAAAAAATATTTTTTCTGAAAATTTATTTGACTCAATCTTAACACTTATCGTGTTTATTGTAATAATAATTATTATCTCTAATCCCCAAAAATTTACAGATGGAACCGTGTCTGGATTGAAACTTTTTTTCTTTAATGTTTTGCCAGGATTATTTCCCTTTATGCTTCTCACAAAACTCATAACTGAAATTGGATTAGTTTTTAAAGTCTGCCAAAAACTTGATAATTTTTCATATAAACTTTTTGGAACACCCGGAGTTTCTATTTATGCTTTTTTAATGAGCATTTTGTCAGGATACCCAATTGGTGCAAAAATCATTGCTGACCTTTATTCAAAAGGTCAAATAAGTGAAATCGAAGCAAAAAAAATGTCAATTTTTTGCACAACATCAGGACCAATTTTTATTATTGGAACAGTTGGAACTCTTATGTTTAAAAATTATAAATTCGGCATAATCATTTATATTTCTCACATATTGTCTAGCTTTTGTATTGGAGTTTTCTATAATCTTTTAACCAGGAATAAGGAACAAAAACAAAATAAAATTGTTATGTTTCAAAAACTTTTTGAACCGACAAAAAATACTAATATCATCTCAAAATGCATAACAGAAACCATTAACTCACTTTTTGTGGTTGGTGCATACATTACAATCTTTTATCTGCTTGGTGAACTCCTTGAAATAATTGGTGTTTTTAAATATTTAAATGTTATTATTTCAAAACCATTTAAAATGTTTGGTTTCACTGAATTAGAGTCATCAGGATTTGTTTATGGCATTTTAGAAGTCACTAGAGGTGCAAAAGTTTTATCGTTATTTTCTTTCCAATCATCTATAATTCTTGCAACCGGAATTGTGTCGTTCAGCGGACTATCAATCATTATGCAGTCAATGGCATTTTTAAAAGAAGCAAAAATAAAAACACACAACTTTGTTTTTGCAAAGTGTGTGCATTGTTTATTTTCAATGTTATTGTGTTTTTTATTCATCGTCATCATCAAGTGAAACCATATAAATATTTCTAATGGTTTTATCAAGTTCATCACGATTTCTTCTAACAACATTTAAGTTTTGGTCTAAATACATTTCAACTGAACGAAGCATTTTGTCAACATTTTCTTTTGTTACAGCATAAAGTTGAGCACATTTTTTATTTGCTTTATCAATCATTTCTTGTGCTGCTTGCTCACTCTTTTTGAAGATTTCAGAAGTGCTTACTAATTGTTCAGCACGAAACTCTGCTTCAGTAATAGTTCTTTTAGCCTCCGCTTGTGCATTATTCATAATTTGTTCTTTTTTAGAGAGCACATAAGTTGCCTCTTGAATTGCTGTTGGCAAGTTTGCCTTAATTTCAGCAATAAGTGAAGCACACTTATCCATATTAACAAGAGTTTTCTTACTCCATAAAAAATTCTTTGAGTTAACAAACTCTTGTTCAAGTTCACTAATAATTTGAACAATATCCATAGTTACTTCCTTCTCTATTAGCTTATCTAGAATATTTTAAAACATCAACAAAAGCAATTCCATACTTCTTTGACTTCTTTATTATATAACATTCATTCAAGTTTTGCAAGTCATTTTGAAATTCGTGTTCAACAACAATAGTTGCACCATCATTTAAAAGTTCAAATTCTTTTAATTTCTCAAGCGCATTCATTGCAAAATCACTTTTGTATGGTGGATCTAAATATACAAGGTCAAATTTAACACCCTTACTTTTTAAATCAGCTAATGCAGATAAATAATCACTTTTAATTATTTCAAAATCTTCAACCATATTTTTTGTGTTAACTTTAATGGTTTTTATTGCCTTATCTGATGCATCAACAAAATAAACTTTTTCTGCCGACCTTGAAATGCACTCTGCACCAAACGCACCACTTCCAGCAAATAAATCTAGAACAACATTTCCAGCAATTTCATCAAAAATTAAATTAAAAATAGATTCTTTAACTCTAGCAAGAGTTGGTCTTGTTTCTGTTGAATCAACAGCTTGAAGTTTTCTTGCTCTATATTTACCTGTTATTATTTGCATTATCTCACCTTTTTATGACACATATTTTCTTTCAATTCTATTAGATAGTCTAACGATTATTTCATAATCAATTGTATCACACCAAGTTGCCATATCACAAATAAAAATTTGTTTATTTTTACTCCTTCCAATAAGCACAACTTCATCACAAATTTTTGTATCAATTTTAGTTATATCCACAAGCATTGTATCCATACAAATTGCAACTATTTTTGCATACTTTCCATTTATTAAAACATAACCATTTTTAACTATATTTCGCATAATGCCATCACCATAACCAATACCAACAATCGCAAGTCTTTTCTTTTCACTTGCAACAAACACCGCAGAGTATCCAGCTGTTTCATTCTTCTCTAAATTTTGAATATCTAAAATTCTACTTTTAAGTGTTATTGTTTGATAACTTTTATCAGTATAGAGAACCATTCCTGCCCTAACCATATCAAACCCGTTTTTATAAATAATTCCATCTGAATTTGCCAAATGATAAATGCAATTTAAGGCAAAATTTTCAAGACAAAATTTCTTTACTTTCAAAAACTTATCGAATTGAAAATTTGCATATTTTTCATTATTTGCACCGAAATAATGTGAAAATACACCACTTATAACAATTTTTTGCGATTTTTTAATATTTGTTAAAGCTTCAAAAATTTCTCTTTTTGTTTTAAAACCAAAGCGATTCATTCCCGTGTTAATTGCAATATGTACCTTAACTATTTCATTTAAAAATTTAACTTCTTTTAGCAAAACACTCAATGATTCAAAGTTTGAAATTGTGATTTCTGCACCTGATTTTATCAGTCCTTTTAACCCATTATAAACTGGGTCTAAAATCACAATTGGTTTGCTAACAATTTTTCTAATATCATAAAATTCTTTTGCTGAAGATACTGCAAAATAATCAGCAAAATTATTCAAATTTTTACACACTTCTTTTGCACCAAAACCATAGCAATTTGCCTTTGCAACAACACATAGTTTCTGGTTATGTTTTAATAATTTTCTTACATTTGCCAAATTGTTTTTTATTGCTCTTAAATTCACTTCTAAAATCGATATTTTCATCACCACCTTTTTATATTTTATTCACACAAAAAAAGCATTGTGAAATTCACAATGCTTTTTGTTTTAATATAGATTAGTTGTTTTTAGATTCTTCGATTTTTGCAAGTTCTTCAAGTTCTTTTTGAATGTCAAGTCTTGGGAATAAAATTCCAAGTTCATCAACAACCTCACCTGCATTCAAGTTGTAATATTCTTTTGTTTCATCATAATCATATTTTTCAATATGAAGAGCATCAGCAACTTTTTTAGCACAATCAGGAAGAAATGCTGATAAAAGAATTGTTCCAATTCTAATTGCTTCAAGCAAGTTGCGAAGAACAGTTCCAAGTCTATTTTTCTTATCTTCATCTTTTGCGAGTCTATAAGGTTCTGTCACTTCAATATATTTATTTGCTTTTGAGAAAATATCAAAAATGCTAGCAAGTGCTTTTGAAACATCAAAGTTTGTTTCAATATATTTTTTAGCATCTTGTGCTGATTTAAACACTGTTTGTTTTAAATCATCGTCAATAGGTTCTTCATCTTTTGCTTCAGGGATCACACTTCCACAATACTTTTTAAGCATTGAGAATGTTCTTGAAACAAGGTTTCCATAGTTGTTTGCAAGGTCACTATTAATTCTTTCTAAAAAGAGTTCTGTTGAATAGTTACCGTCTGAACCAAATGGAATTTCACGAAGCAAGATATATCTTACAGCGTCTGGTGTATATCTTGGAGCTAAAATTCTTGGGTCAACACATTCAACACTGTTAACAGTTTTACTTTTTGAAAGCTTATCTCCACCAAAAAGAAGCCAACCATGACCAAACACACGCTTTGGAAGTGGAATATCAAGAGCCATTAAAATTGCTGGCCAAATGATTGCGTGGAAACGAACAATTTCTTTTCCAATAACATGAACATCTGCTGGCCAGAATTTCTTGAAAAGTGAATCATCTTCACTGCCATATCCAAGACCTGTGATATAGTTTGTGAGAGCATCAATCCAAACATAAACAGTATGCTTTGAATCAAAGTCAACAGGCACCCCCCATTTAACACTTGTTCTTGAAACACAAAGGTCGTCAAGACCAGGTTTTATGAAATTGTTTACCATTTCATTGATTCTTGATTGTGGTTGTAAAAATTCAGGGTTATTTTTATATAACTCTAATAATTTATCACCAAATTCTGAAAGTTTAAAGAAATACGATTCTTCTTCTTGGTCAACAACATCTCTGTGACAATCAGGACACTTTCCATCAACAAGTTGAGATTCTGTCCAGAAAGATTCACAAGGAACACAATATTTTCCCTTATAAGATGATTTATAAATGTAACCTTTGTCATAAAGTTCTTTAAATATTTTTTGAACTGCTGCAACATGATAATCATCAGTTGTTCTAATAAATTTATCATAATCAACCTTTAAAAGTTTCCAAAGGTCTTTTGCATCAGCAATCATTTCATCAAGGTATTCCATTTCAGTTTTGCCAGCACTTTTTGCTGCTTGAGCAATTTTTTGACCATGCTCATCTGTTCCTGTCATAAAAAATACTCCTTTTCCTAAAAGTTTGTTAAATCTTGCAACCGCATCGCAAATAACAGTTGTATAACAATTTCCAAGAGTAAATTTTCTGCTTGGATAGTATATTGGTGTGGTAATATAAAATTTTTCTGCCATTTTTTTCTCCTAATAATTTAATAATGTTAAATGAATGAATAATAATTCTAAATATTTCGTCCCTGCACCGGGCACATTCGTTTCACATTATCAAGTTTCAAGTTTACACAAGAAAATTTTAGCAAATCACTTGCTAAACAAAAACCACTATTAAGCCCTGTTTTTATCAATTTTCTCATATAAATCTCCAAAAATACAAAATCATTATATCATTTAAAACATCAACTTTCAACTTATTTATAAAAAACTTTTATTTTTTAAATTTAAAAACACTAACTATCGTTAGTGTTTTAGTTTGTTTTATTTCTAATCTTATAAACTTTTTATTTGTGAAATATAAATAAAACATAAGACTTTCATTTTTATCTAAAATCCTAAATCTTCTGCAATTAAAATCACTTCATATTCACAACCTGTTGGTTTCTTTAAAAATATTGATAAATTTCTGCAAATTCTTTGATTGCTGTCACAATCATAACACTTATCAGCTTTAATTGCACAAGGTGTATTCATACATAATCTTTTTGCGTTTAGTGGAGCAGCAACATTTCTTGCTCTATAAATTGCATCTTCTAAAGTTTCAGAAATTTTATTTTGACCAATCACAAAATAAACATCATCACAACCAAAAGTTGCAGCGGCAACACGATTTCCTGTGTTGTCAATATTAACAATTTCCCCTTTAAGAGAAATTGCATTAACTGAAGAAATATAAACCTGTGAACGAACAGCATCTTTTCTTGTTTGTTTAATTTCCCCCATATCACTTAAATTCATATGCCAATAAACCGTATTATGTTTATTTAATTTATCAAAAAGATTCATTTCTTTAATTGTAACAGACCCACCAAATCCAACTGTTTTTTTATCTATTTTATTATCGATATATTCACACGCTTGCTCTTTATTTTCAAAAACACTAACTTTATAACCAAGTTTTTCTAGATTATCTTTTAAAATTTGAATTTTCATAACAACCTCAAATCATCATTTTCTTTTCTGTAAATAAAAAAATTCTAAACTGAACAAACGTTCAATTTAGAATGTGAATGGTGGACCTTCGGGGGTTCGAACCCCGGACAATCCGATTAAGAGTCGGGCGCTCTACCAGCTGAGCTAAAGGTCCATATCTTTAAATAACATACTTATTATATCACAACATTTCAAAAAATCAACTGAATTTATAAAATTTATTAAAAAAAGTATTAAAAAGAAAAAGAGTCAATTAACTTGACTCTTTATTTTTCGTTTTTAAAAGTTTGCTATCTTTCATTATATTGTTTCTTATTTTCTCATATTCATCTTTTGTAAGCACTTTGCTATTTTTTAAATTTTTAAGTTTTAAAAGTTTATATTCAAACTCATCAATGTCATATTTGTTTTTATATAATTTTGGCTTAAATTCTTTATTATCATCATTTTCAGTTTTTATTACAACCTTTTTATTTTCTTCTTTATTATTTGTCTTTAAACCCCTCAATTTCATAACCAAAAAAACAATTGACATTATAGATAAAATAATTATCGAAATATCAATAATATAGAACAACCAAGCATATTTATGTCCTGCAAAACTTCTTCCATTTAAACAAATTCCAATAATACCAAGTGTTATTGAAATCAAGTCAACCAACACAGCTAAAAAAATTACAACACCTTTTGATTTAACTTTTTTCTCAACTCCTTTTTCAATGCTTGAATTTTTTATCATTTTAAATTGTTTAAAAAGCACTATTTGACGAATCAATGAAATTAAATCAAAAATAGCAACAATAATGAGAGCTATCGACAAAATGATTATTCCCACCATTGAATAATCAAAGTTCACCGTTCCACCAAATGATACATTTGAAGCTGCATTATTAACCCCAGCAACACTTTCTGCAGATTGTCTTATAAAACTTAATCCAACAGAAACATAAATTCCATACACACCACCAAATATCAACACAAGCAACAGTGTTAGTGATGTTGCAATATAAAAAAATGAAATTTTATTAGACGTTTTCATAATTCACCTTTATTCATAGTTTTATGAAAAAATGCAAATTTTATTCATTTTTCGATAAATTATCTTAAAATTTTGCAAATAAAAAGACACAAAAAATATTGTGTCCTTTAAAATTTTAATTATTGTGGTTGAGATTGATTCTTTTCCTCTTCTTTTGCAATCATAATTGAGTTTTCAAGATTGATTAAATCAGCAATCATCGAATTAACATTTTCATCTGCATGGGTGCACATTTGTTCTTTCAAATCAGCAATAATTTCTTTAACAAGTGAAGAATCTACACCAAGAACATATAAATATTCTTCAAGCACTATTTCAAGTTCATCATGTTCTCTTTGCAAATCTTCGAGTGATTTTTTCTCTAATACCGGAGCAGCTTTTGTTTTCATAATATTTCCTCCTTACATTGACATTCCAGATTCATTTACAGGTCCTGCATTTGAATTAAGTTTCCTTTCTAATCTTTGAATATCTTTATCAATCTTTCCAAGTGAAATGATTTCGTATTCTAAATCAGCGTTACCAAGTTGAAGTTCTCCTGCTTGAACAGCTGAAATCACCAAATCAATATCACTTTCATTTACATTCATTTCTCTTAACACTTTACAAATATTTTTGTAAACCTTTTTTCGAATACCACGCCTTTCAAATAGACGTCTTTGAATTCCGCTATTTCCTTTAGATTGTTTTGAATTACCCATTCTCTACCTCATCTAGGATATTATATCACAATCATATAAAAATGTCAATATTGGTTTTATTTCTGTAACTGAATTTACTTAAAATTCATCTATACCGCAAGCTTGATTGTAAAAACATTACTTCCGTAAGAATCACTATCCTCAAGCCAGCAATCAGCATCAACACCACTTAATGAACAAGCTTGACTCAATATTACAGAAAATGCTTCGTAACTATAAATTGAACTTATTGCAACCTCACAGGTTATATAAGTTGTTTCACTTTGCAATTCTTCTGCATTTTCATAAGCAAATTCTAAAAATAATGAAAGTTCTTCAACGGAATTAATATATAAATCAAAACTATTGTAATTATATGAAAACTCAATCAAATCATAAACGTTAAATATATTTTCACTATCAGCAACATAATCTAAATAATCATCTGCTGTATAGCCACATTCAGTTTTGTATTCATCTGTAAAGAAGAATTGTGAATAAGTGAAAACTTCATAATATGTTGACATTTCTCTTACTGCTGGATTTCCATGAGTCGCATCAATTCCATACCACTCACCATTATATAAAACTTTATTCCAAGCATGTGCATCTCCGCTAACCATAATTGTTGGAATATTTTCTAATTTAGCTAATATTATAAATGCCTTTGCATATCCTTCACAAACTGCAACACCATTATTAAAGACACCCTCTGCAAACCAAGCATCATATTGCGTAAGCTCTAAAGTTGTTAGTCCTGAATCAGAAAGTGCCAATGCCGCATTATCATACTCGACATTCATAACAAGCCATTCATAAATTGCACGAAGTTTTTCAAAATCTGTCATTAAATCATTGCAAATATCACGAAGCACAACTTTTGCTTTATTATAAATAATTTCAGCTTTAGAATTTTGAATTGGAGCAGGCTTATAACCATTCATAAGCACGTGAACCAATTGGTCACTTGTTGAAACCGGAATAGTTTTTGAAACATTGTTTATTTTAAAACTATCAAAAGATTCTGCTCTCTTGTTTTCATTTTTTAAAGCAGTTGCATAACCTAATTGCTCATAAATACTTTCTTTATTTTCATCTGCAACAAGTGTTGCTTCTTTTGAAACAGAACTATTTTTAATATAGAAATATCCTGTTGAACCAACAGCTTTAACTTCAAATTCCAAATTTTTAATATAAGATGTTAAAGCCCCTCTAGCACTATAAACTCCTGTCCCTGTAAATTCATCATAGGCATCACAAATCTCATCTAAAATTGCCTGTGCACCTGTTGAATGATATTTAAGTTTTAACCCTATAGATTTAGATACATCATAAAATATAACATAATCAATCCAAGCAAGAAGTTCATCTCTTGAATCAATGTTTATTGTTGAAAGTGAACTGCACGCAGAGTTAAACTCATTAAGATATGGATAAAAATGGATTTCATTCATAAAATATTCATAAGTTCCATACAACGTCATTTCATCTTCGAGCCTACTTCCAAAGTCAAATTCATTTGTAAGGATTGAATTTGTGTACCATTTTTTTACAGAATAACCCGGCATTCCAAAATTGTCAGGAGCAAAATTTTCTGTTATTTTGTTTAAAGTAATTTCTTCACCAATATAAGAATCAATTGAGTGAACAGTTTTTCCATCTATATTTAAATAAATTGGAGCCACAAGTGACCAATGTGCATATAACTCATAGTCTTGAAGCAAAAATGAGTCAATTGTTTCAACTTTTGTGCCCGTTCCATTTTCTCCTGTGAACCAGCCTACAAAATAAAATCCATCAACTTTTAATCTATTTAATTCAAAATTCCCAAAAGTTACATCATATTTATCAGGATTATTATTTGTTGCACCCTTTAAATTATTATAAGTAATTGATTTTTTTATTGTTTCAAATCTTGTTTCAAGCACAACATCTTTTTCAACACTTGCAATATTTATCGACAATTCAGTGCTGATAAGCTCATTGTTTTGATACCAACCTTTAAAAATGTATCCGTTATTAACAGTAACTGAAATGGTTGCAGATTCTTGATAAGGATAAATTTTTCCCGTACCAGAATAAGTTGCGCCATTTTCATAGTTTGAACTAACTGAAACACTATAAAGTCTTTCAGTTTCTCTAAAAACTGCTATATATGTTGCATCTTCTTCAACTTTTTTAAGTTCAGGCTCCCACTTATCAAAAACATACTCTATTGTTTTTGTTGGTTCTTTTGTTGGGGTTCCATCAAAGAATGCCATCATATCATATTCCATTCTTTGAACATATTCCTTACCGTCAACAACAAACGTTATGTCATATTTTTTATGAAAAACTTTAGAAAGTACATTTGTATAGTTATATAAACAAAATACTATTCCAACAATAAGCACAAGAACGATAAGTTTTGCTAGTCCCGTTTTTCTTTTTTCGACTTGTTTTTCTTTTTCCATAAACCACCTGTTAAAGTTATTAAATGTAAACTATTTTGCATTTTTATTTTGACTTATTTTTGAATTTACAAGTTCAATAAACTCATCATTTTTATAAAGTGATAAATAAATATTTTTCTTTTTTGTTTGAACACAAATTCTATCTAACGAATTTGCTGTTGTTGAAATTGGATTGTGAGTTTTTTGCACGCCAATAACATTTTCAAATTTTACTGCAAATTTTATAAAGCCATAATAAAACACAAAATAATCATCATAAACATCAACCCAATCACGAACCATTATAGGAATCCAAATAATATCAAACAAGTAACAAATCACAAAACCTATAATTGTTGAAAATGTCCACACAAAAGTTGAGTCAAAAACAACAACAAATGCTGGCATTAAGTTATAAACTATAAATAAAAACCAAACCCACCAAGCAGTTTTTCCATCAAATCTTTTCATAAACTATTCCTCACAAAATAATAATTATTTTAGTCAAGTTTATTTTATCACAAATAAAATAATATCTGTTACCAATTTTGTAGTATTTTTGAACAAATTTATTATTTCCACTAAATTTTCACTAAAATATATACCATTTATTTCGGTAAAATTGTAAAATTACTACAATTAAATAAACTTTTATGATATAATTAGTATAATTAATATTGTTGTTTAAAACAATATTCTCAATGGGGGGAAAATTATGAATAAGCAATCTAAAGATTTAATTCGAGAATTTATGGCAACCCACACATTTGGAACAAATGCCGATTATAACTTTGAAGAACTTTATAATTTATTTGCAACTCTTGAAGTTTCAAATGTTGAATCTCTTTTAAGCTCACCTGATGAATTCTATGATTTTGTCATTGAAAATATTGCCCTTATAAAATCTAAACAACCACTTTTGCAATACACTCTCAAAATTGCACTTGAACGATTTAATTCAAGACTTATCCAAAAGTTAGAATACGCTTTCAGCACATCAAATGCAATGTTTGCAAAAACAGTGAACGACCTTGCCCCATCAAAAGAATCAAAAATTCTTGATGTCGGTTCGGGTGAAATTCCTTCATCTTCAATTTTACTTGGTGGATTAAAACACAAAGTAACAACAATGGATAGCCTTATCATTTTGCCAAAAGATGCACTTTCAAATTTAAATGTAACCCTAGATAAAAGATATTTTGGAAAAAATACCCCTGTGTCTAATTTTGACTTCATTGTTGGAAAATATCCTTGTGGTGCAATTATTCCTATTGTTGAAGAATGTGCGAAAGCAAATAAACCTTATTTAATAAAGTTATGCAATCATAATATTCCAAACTTTCATTTTGACACAAAAGATTGGCGTGAAGGCTGGAAACGCATTTTGCCTGACATTGATTCATATATTAGATTTTATGATGAATATGCTTTCAACATCGACTTGTCTGATGAATCCGTTAAGAAAATTATTGACCTTTACGAATGTGAAATTCCAAGATGTCAAAAACAAACAATTATTCCACTTGTTGATACTTCTGATTTTGACCTTAAATTTTCAACATCAAAATCACAAAACCAACCTGGTTCATATTAAATAAATTAAAAACAAATAAAAAGAACTCAAAATTGAGTTCTTTTTTATTTGAAACCTTTAGCCTCTAAAACTTTGTTAAATAAAATAGTATGTGTGTCTGGAAATGTTAAATTTTCTGGAAGCGTATCAAAAAAATCAATTTCTTCAATTTCAAAGTTTGGAAGCCTATCTAACTCTTCAATCTCTGCAAAACACAAAATTGCATAAGTTGAAATAGAATATACACAAATCGGTTCTATCTTCACTTTCGTTGCACCGGTTTCTTCATAAAGTTCTCGTTTTGCAGCAGTTATATAATCTTCTCCACTTTCAATATGCCCACCAGGAATCTCCCAACCACCTCTTTTTATATTTTTTGAAAAAACCCACTTGTCTTTATATCGGCAAACACAAACCACTCTTGTGTACTCTTCATCACTAACAGTTCCAAGTTCGTGTAGTTTAACTTCAAACATACTTTTCTCCATAAACATATTAAAACCATTTCTTGTTCATTTTATTTAAAAGTTCTTCAGTTATCAAATATCCACTTGCATCACCTATAACAGAATCAATCAAGCAATGTGGACATTTTGCAGTGTCACCACTTTTATCTTTAACCCATTCTTTGACTTCACTGCTTTTAAAAATCTTTTTACAATGATAGCAACCACACTTTTCACTTTTTTCAATTTCGGTTTTATTATTTTTAGAATGCTTGCGAAGAAATTCTAATAACTTATTATCCATAAATATCCTTATTTTTATATGCTCATCTGCTAGTTGAGATTAAAAACACAGTTTTCAATCGATTGGTGCAGATGACAGGACTTGAACCTGCACGAGATTGCTCTCACAAGGACCTGAACCTTGCGTGTATGCCATTTCACCACATCTGCAAATGCTTAAATCTAACTTAAATTATAGATTTGTTTAAATCAAAAATCAATCATATAAAAATATTCTTTAGAAATTTTAATAAAATTATTTTAATTTATTGACAAATAATAAATTTCATTGTATTATAATGGAGTCGAATTTATGTGCGGGTGTAGCTCAATGGTAGAGCGTCAGCCTTCCAAGCTGGTTGCGTGGGTTCGATTCCCATCACCCGCTCCACTTAAATAAAATCGACACTATGTACCTTTAGCTCAGCTGGATAGAGCATCGCCCTTCTAAGGCGAGGGTCGGGGGTTCGAATCCCACAAGGTACACCAAATATGGTGGATGTAGCGCAGTTGGTTAGAGCGCAAGATTGTGGATCTTGAGGTCGTGGGTTCAAGCCCCACCTTCCACCCCACAAATTTTAAAACTTAATATTGGGGTGTAGCCAAGCGGTAAGGCAATAGACTTTGACTCTATCATTTCGTAGGTTCGAATCCTGCCACCCCAGCCAATCAATTTAATCTGGAATGGAACTTCTGCTCTTGCATTGGGGTGTCGCCAAGTGGTAAGGCATGGGACTCTGACTCCCACATTCGAGGGTTCGAAACCTTCCACCCCAGCCAAATTTTATATGATAGTTTAAAGTTTTGACAAAAATTTTCAAAAAACTCTTGCACTTTAAAAGTAAATCATATATAATAAGCACGTTGTTGAAGGAAAAATAAATATGGTTCATTAGCTCAGCTGGTAGAGCACTTGACTTTTAATCA
>JAZRRE010000015.1:0-16818 GCA_045650505.1 Clostridia bacterium
AACAAACTATATCTCGGTATTTGCTTTGTCAAAGAGAGATATCTTTGACAAATCTTTGTAAAATAGCTAATTATTTTGATGAAGAAATTGACTTTTTGATAGGGAGAAAAAACTAAAAAAGCACGGCTAAAATTGCCGTGCTTTTTTGTCTTACAATTTTTTTGATTTTTTGCCTTGTGGCAAAAGTTTGACTGTCGTCAAAAAGGTGGGTGTCTAAAATTATATTTATATAGAAACACCTTATACTCGCATGCGCTCGTGGCGTTCGCCGATAAATCGGCTCGGCATCAGGGCAAATTTGAATAAATCAAATTATGCCCCTTGCACGGCTGAAGTCGATAGTTCAAATCATCTAAATCAAACCAAAAAGAAAACCACCCCTTTCGGAGTGGTTTTGTTTTTGGTAGGACTGAGAGGACTCGGACCTCCGACCCCCACCTTATCAGGGTGGTGCTCTAACCAACTGAGCTACAGTCCTATATGGTGGAGATAATCGGAATCGAACCGATGACCTCCTGCTTGCAAGGCAGGCGCTCTAGCCAGCTGAGCTATACCCCCATATAGTGCCTTTGCTTGCGCAACATGCTCCTATATAATATCAAACCACATTCACTTTGTAAATAAATTTTTAAAAATAATTTTAAAATTTTTTATTTATTTTTGTGAAGATTTAAAAGAAAACATAAAACACCCTTCAGGGTGTTTTGCAAATTTATTTTGTGTAACCATCTGTTCCACTTTGAAGAAGTGGTGATTCAACAGTTCTATTATAATTTCTTAAAAAATCACTATCTGTTTGAATGCCAGCATTTTTAGCCGCCTCCATAACCGCACCATAAATTTGCGATTCTTTTGGAAAATGAATTTTAAGTTTCTTTGAAAGTTTTGGTGTTAACTTTTCAGTGAAAATTGGAATTTCGTGGGCAAAAATTCCACCAACCAAACCAACAATTGCAGGGGCATCATTTCCAATGATTTCATAACCCTTATTAATCATATCAGCAACATTTTGAACTTGCGACTCAATAATTTTGTCAGCAACTTCATCACCAGCACGACAAGCATCAAAAACAATTGGCGCAAGTGATGCCACAAATCTTGGACCTTTTGCATAAATTTCGCCAAGTGCATCAAACACTTTTGAGCCAAGTTTTGCTTCTAACATTTTTGTAATCATTGTTGGTTTGCCTGTTCCGTTGCATTCATTTTTTGCAGCAATAACCGCATCTCTGCCAAAATCGAAACCACTTGCCCCGTTGTCAAATAAATATCCCCAACCACTGAGTTGTGGATTATCAAGCACAACGCCATCTCTTTTAACCATAACATTTGAGCCTGTGCCAGCAATAACAGCAATTCCATTAGGAGCATTTTTAACCCCAACATTAATTGAGTTTAAATCGTCCCCAGCATTTGAAAATGGAATATCTTTAAAATAAGTGTTTTTGAAATAATTATAAATCATTGGCTGATTGTTTCCATTCACGCCACCAGCAAGCCCAAAGTGAATGCCTGCAAACTCAAGATTATTTTCTTCAGCAATTTTAGCAAAATCTAAAAGTGCCTTTTCTAAAGTTTCAACAGCGGCAGTCAAACCAACACTGTTTATGTTTGTGCCTTCATATTTTTTAACGGCAAGAACTTCGCCTGTTTTAGAAACAAGCATAACTTCAGTTTTTGTTCCACCACCATCAACAGCAAGCAACACTTCCATAAGCAAATCTCCTTAAAAGCTTTATTATGCTTTGATTATACCCTATCAAACAATATATTTCTAGATGATTCTTAAAAATAATTCATCTTTAACACAATTTATTTCACAAAAACAGAAAACGCAACTTTGTCAGCATTTTTTCCAACCACAAATTCACCATCTTCGGTTTTTGCAAGTGAAACCACAATGTTGTCGCCAAGCACACATTCACTTAAAAAATTGATTTCAAAATGTGAAAACTTTTGATTTGCCACGGCATTTGCTGCAAGCAAAGCATAGTTTGTGTTGTTCATATGCTTGTTGTGGTCAAGGTCACTAAAGCGAACAGTGTGAATGAAAACTTCTTCAAACGCATCTTCTGCTGGAAGCATAATTTTGCCAAACTTTTCTGCATAGTTCACATCTTCGCATATCTCACCAACATAGTTCACATTATCGGTTCTTTGCAAACTTCTTGTTTTGGTGTCAATAACGCACCACTTTGATGTTCCAATCACAAGCACTTCGCCATCTTCACTCAAAATTTTGAAATCACGGTCAAAATCGATTCTGCCCTTTTCGTGTGGCCAAGTTTCAACAATAACCGTTTGGTTTGGAACCGGCATTTTTAAAACATCAAATTTAACTCTGCTCAAAATCCAATATAAATTCTTTTTAAGCATATCTTCATAACCCACGCCAATTTCAACAGCATTAACACCAGCCACATCTTGAAATAAATTCAAAAATGACTTTGCTGAAAGCCTGTCATTTAAATCAAAATAACTGCTATATAAAACAATTTTTGCACTGTGTTTCATAATCATAAAAATTATCTCCTGCACATCATTTTATCACAATAAAAACATAAATGCACATGAAAATCAACTTCAAAAAGAAAAAGTGACAATCAACAAATATTGTTAATTGCCACCAAAAAACTGCAATTTGCACCAAAATTAACACAAATTTTATTAATTTTTAATAAATCAATACCATTTTATGCAAAATTTATCTTTGATGATATTTTCAAATTCAACCCTTTTATTGTCAATGTTTTGAAACATAAAATCAACTGCTATTTTCACTCCATAAGCAAAAACTTCTCTTGAAAATGCTGTGTGAGAAAGTTCAAGAAGTTCACTTCCAAAATAAAACGAAATCTTGTGCGAGCCGATTTCCTTTCCACCCCGAAGCGACAGCATTTGAATTTTTGTGTTTTGCCTTTCTTCAATAAACTTTTCAAGTGAAAGTGCTGTTCCACTTGGAGCATCTTTTTTTGCTCTGTGGTGTTTTTCAAAAATTGCTATATCATCAATTTTAACTTTCAAAATATTATCAATTGCACATTTTAAAAGCACAACCCCAACTGAAAAGTTTGAACACACCATATATGGCAAGCCGACACATAGCCTGTCAATTTGTTTAAGCTGTTCTTTCGACTGACCCGTTGAACCAATGATGAGTGGAACACGCATTTTTGATGCCGCCAGAGCCGATAAAACTGACGACTCTGCACTGCCAAAATCAATAATAAAATCAACCTTAAAATCAGCCCAATTTTCGTTTCTTTTTGCCTCAATAATTTCATAATCGTTTTTAAGCACTTCGCAAACTGCAGAACCCATTTTTCCTTTCACGCCAACGACCAAAATTTTCTTTTTCATACTTTAAAATATTCATTCGCAAAAATTTTGTGCACAAAAAAACACTTGGAGTTTTCCAAGTGTTTTTGTTTTATGTTAAGCGGCTGTTGTAACAAAGTTGATAACAAATAAATATGTCATATCAATTTCTTGTTTTTCAGCATCATCATAACCAATAACTTGAAGAGCTACACTATTATCAATAACAGTAAGTGTAACATTTTCAGAAATTGTGTAAACTTCTCCACCTTGAGATATTGTTGTAACATTAACTGGAGATAATGTATTGCCGTCACTAGCATCAACATAGCCTAAAAGTTCTGTGTTATATTCAATTCAATTTAAAGTGAATGTGCTTGCACCATTTAAAACAGAAGCATCTAATGTTGCAACAAAGACAACTATTGTTTCATAATCTGTAAGTTCTTCATCTAACACAAACTCACCACTAAAATCAGAGTAAATTGAAAGAGAGTCTGCAAAATTGTTATAATACATATCAATAACGCATTCAGCACCTGATTCACTTCCAGAACCACCTTGACCAGGGTTTCCTGAATCTTGGCAAGGTTGTGAAACTGAATCTTTAAGAACTAAATAAATATAAATGTATCTATCATAGTCACTATTTCCGTTGCTATATCGTGCTTCAAGTGCAATTACTAAACCAAATTCACCATAATTAGCAAGTCCACCAGCCTTGAGTTCTTGATAATTTTCTCTTGTCCAGCCATCAACATAACCAACAAATGAATAGTCAGGTGTAAGCCAATTTGAAACATTGATTGTAATGTTTGTTAAATCAATCCAACCTGTTCCAGGTTCACCTTCATAAATAAGTGGACGAACATCTGCTTCTGTCAAATCAATTCTGGTGTACATGCTTAAGTTTCCAGAATCTTTGAAATAAAATCTGTTGCTATCTGTTGAATATGTTTTGTCATTAAATGAAAGTGAAACAAAAACATCAGGGTTTGAAGCACCATAAGGTTCATAACCTTGTGGAATGCTGTCTTCAAATGCAAGAATAAACATTGCAGTGCCCATTCCGTCAACGCCACCAACAAACATTGCTGCATAGCCAAATTGAACATATGGTTGAACATCAACTTCAAATGAGCCATCAGCCCCAAATTCAATCACTTGTTCATACATATCTTTAAGCACAAAACCAGGAATTGAACTTGCAATGCTTGTGATTGTAACTTTGCCTGTTTGAGGATTCACAAGTTCAGCATAAGTATGTTTTAAACGAATGTAATATGCAGGAAGTGCTTCTTCGAACATAATATCATTTGTTTCTGTTGAATAAACAACTTCGTTTACTTCAATTGAAATTTCAACACCTTCAGGAAGTGGAGTTTTGAAATTGTATGATGGAATTGTAACGATTCCGCCACCTGAACCACCTTGACCAGGATTTTCTGGTTCATAATCTGGTTCTTGATAAACACCATCAATTCTAATTTCGATTGGTTGAATTAAATATTCAATCATTTCAAATGCATAATCAAGAACTTGTTGTGTTAAGTTTACAGAAGCAATATAAAGTTCTGATGCTCCATTACCATCAAAAGTTAAAGTGATTGTCATTGATGTTGAGTTTGTTGGCTCAAACACTTGAGATTCTGCTTTTGCAGAAGCAATAAATGCATCAAATTCTGCTCTTGTTGAGATTGTTCCATCTCCAACTTGTTCCATCAAAACATAATATGCATCTGCTGTGAACATTAAATATTCATAAGAGCCTGCAGGACGAGCATAACCTTCATAAGCTGTGAATGTTGCATCAGCTGTTATATTAGTGTTTGTGTCACTTTCTTTTACAACTGCATAAGCACCACCAGTAACATAGTTATAGATAAGTGTTCCATAATCACCTGCACGGGTTAAATCAAGTGCAACTTGATATGTGCTTGAACCGATTGTAAGTGTGTGATAGTTAAGTCTATCTTCTTTATCGCAGAAATAAACTTTAACAACTGTTTCAGGAGAAATTGCACCATTTGGTGTGTTAGGATTTTTAATTTCAAATTCAACATAGTTATATGTTCCATCAGTTTTAACATCTAATATTGCTTTTCCGTTTTCATAAAGAATTGTTGCGTCTGTGTCAACTTCATAAATCAAATTAGAATAAACTGAAGTGAATGCAAGTTCATAAATTGAACCAAGTCCAGCAACTGCACCAATATATGCTTCAATATAGAAATTATCATCATAATTTCCTTGATTATCTGGAAGCATATCGTTGTAAGAAACAGCGTCTTCGCTTGTAAAATCTTTTGTTCTTGTTAAATCAACAGAAATATTGCTGTCGTTTGCTGTGATGTTAAGAAAATTATATTCAAAACCTGTAACATTGATTGTGATTGTTTTCACAACAGGCTCACCATTAACATTTCTTGTAATTGTAACTGTGTATGTTCCTGCTTGTTCAAAGTTCATAACGAAATTTGAAGCCCATTTTTCAATGATTGTGTTGCCTTCAAAATCAACAACAAACAAATCATCTCCATTTGTTGCGATTGTTAAATATTTTGTGTTGTCCCAATTTGTAAGTGTGATAACATCATCTTCAACAACAATTTCGCACATTGGTGTTTCATTTGTAATCATACCTGTGTTATTAACACCATGACCCAAATAGTCTTGTGCTTGAACATTATAAATAATTTCAGGATTAACAACATCACCCCCACCTTCACCAGAAGAAGAGGTAACTTCAATAATATATGCTTTTGGTTCATATTCTGCCATAAAGATTGAGGCAGTTGGCATAATTGTCAATGAATAATAACCGGTTTGGTCAAACACATAGTTTTCGATTCTTCCATAGAACATTTGATATTCAGTTGGAATCCAATCATCACCCATACCTTCTAATGAATCGCCAATTCTCATAACAACAAGCATTGCACTTTCATTTTCTGCTGTAACATTTAAGAAATGACCTGTTTTCATTTGAATATAGCCAAATTCACCAGCATCTATAACTGAACCACCGTCAGCATAAACATTTGCGTTTGTGTTGAAATCAATATCGAATCCAAAGTTTAAGAGAATATACATAACCAATGGAACAGTTGTTGTTTCAGCTTCACTGCCTTCAGTGTCACCACCAACAGATTCATCACCATCAGTTGTGTATGAATAGTTAATAGGTCCAGGGAAAACAACAAATCCGTCATCTGGTTTTTCTTTTAAAGGAATGCGCAAATATGCGTTTCCACCTGAAATTTCAACTGTTCTTAAACTTTCACCTTCAGGTCCAACTTCTTCTTCATAATTGCCTGCAGTTTTTGCAGTAACATCAATATTTTCACAAATATCTTGAATTGCAGTCATAGGGTTTGCAGTCATCATATCATTGCCCATAATATCTTCAATGGCAATATCAGAAATTTCAACAGTGTTGTTAGCACCTGTCACATTTCCATTTTCACTTTTATAAGTGATTATGAAGTTTCCTTCACTGCTTACTGAATAAACAATTTCAACTTTTCTTGTGTAAGAATAAGTAACACTATCATAAGTGTAGTTATATCTAATCAAAAGACTGTTAACACCTGGTTGAAGTGTGTATGCTTCACTTGTGAATGTTTCAACAACTTCAAATTGTGGTTCACCATCTGGACCCATTTCAGGAAGTTGATTATATTGAACATAACCAATTTCTACAGAAGTTGTGAAAAGTGATGAATAATTGTTAGCATATAATAAAATACTTTCAGTTTCAACATTGATAGATTTTATTGTTGATTCATTAGTTGCATATCTAATTTCATATTCATCTTTAATAATTTGTGAATCTTCAATTGTGTCAGCACTAAAATTCATAACGAATTTGATTGCCATTTCATCAAAAACTAAACTATCTGAAAAGTTTGTTGCAAGATAAATTGTGTTATCATAAATGTTTAAGTTTGATAAATTATCAGTTGCAAGAGTTGTGTATCTTTCTGAATAAAGATTTGCAAAGTAAACACCTTCTAATCCTTCATCAGCAAGCACAACTTCTAAATCAATGATTCTGCCATCAATGGTTTTTGTTGTAAGCACATCTCTTGAAAGTGTTACTTCTTCAACATTAATATCTTCTGCTGACACAGTAATTCTGTTGATATATGTCACTTTAACGGCTTTAAGATAATCATTTACGATAACTGTGAGTAACATTTGTGAAGCTTCAAGTTCTTCATAATTTTTCAAAACTGCTTCTGGCACAGTAACGCTAACATAAAATTGATAAGTATTTATATTTTTAATTGTTTTTAACTCTTCTGGTGTTGGGAATATAATTTCAATACCTTCAATACCTGTGTTATTCACAAAATCAACTTCGTGTTCTGCACCATCAAAATACATTTCTTCTTTGTAATAAATTGTACCTGTTGGTCCTTCGCCCTCTGTTGGAACAACTGTTGTAACTTTAACGCCATCAATTGTGAAATATAATTCATCAGCGTTAATTGTTGCTTTGTTGATTGTGAATTCAACTTTTAATGGTTCACCTTCGAAAACATAGTTCACAGAAGTTTGTGGAACAAATGTAACTGAATAAGTTCCTGCATCAACTGCTTCGTCAACAACTGTTTCATCATTTTCTTTATAAACAATGTTATATGTCACATAATCTGGAACCATTTGAGCGACAAACTCAACTGCTGTTCCATTATAAACAAATGTTTCAGCGCCTGTGTAGTTAAATGAAATTTCATTATAATTGTGAATGATTGCTTCAATTGTCAAAAGACCTGCAACATAAGAAATTTCATAGTTGTTTGAAGAGAGTCCATTTGGTGTGATTCTATATGTTCCAACATTGCTGCCTGAAACATAACCTTCATAATCATAAACAAGTACGCCTTGAAGAACATCAGATGTTTCACTATTCACAAAACCTAAATATCGAACGCCATTGTTTGCTGGGTCATCTAAATATGTAATAGTTTTATCTTCTGCAGTAATTGTTAAAGCTGCTTTGTTGATTGTGTATTCAATAGCAACTTCTTCTGCAATTTCATAGTTGTCAGATTCTTCAAATGTTGCAACAGCAAGATATGTGCCAGCATCAATTGATTCATCTTCAACTAAACCTTTTGTGTATGAGTAACTTGTGAAATTCAAATAATTTGGATAATTTGTGAGTATTGGTTTTTGAGCTACACCTGTATATGTGTAATCACTTTCATAATCCCAAACAAAGTTTGAAATTGCAACAACAATCTTTTGAACAGTGAGTGTGCCTTGAACAAATTGAATATCATAATTATCAGAAGTGAGACCGCTTGGTGTGATTGTGTAATCATCAACGTCATCACCTTGCTCATAGTCATAAGCAAATGAAAGTTCACCGCCTAAAACTGCAACTGTTTCACCATTTACAAATCCTGTATAGCTAACACCATTGTCAGATGCTGCATCTTGATAGTAAATTGCGTGGTCGTTTGCTGTAACTACAAGTGAAGCTTTGCCGATTGCAAATGGAAGGTCTGCAACACTTCCAACAACTTCATAGTTTTTAGAAGTGTTAAATGTAACACTTGCTGTATAGCTTCCAACATTAATTGGGAAAGCTGGAGCTTCATTTTGTGTGTAAGTATAATTTGCTGAAATGTAAGGAGAAATTTCATTAAGTGTTGGTTCTTGAGCTACACCACTATATGTTAATGATGTATAGTTCCAAGTATAAGATGAAACATTAACTTGAAGTGGTTCAACAGTGAGTTTTCCTGAAACATAAGAAATTTCATAGTTAACAGCAGTTCTTCCTGAAATTTCAATGTCATAATCACCAATGTCATCACCTGCTTCATAAGAGCCATAAGTGAAAAGAATGTCACCACCTAAAACAAGTTCATTTTCACCATCAATGAAACCATCATAAGAAACACTTGCGTGTGATGGTTCATCACCAAAAGTGATTGTGTTGTCGTTTGCTGTGATTGTGAGCGCAATTTTATTAATAACAAATTCTTGTGTTGGAACTTGACCCATAAACACATAGTTATCTGATTCTTCTGCAACAAATGAAGCAACATAAGTTCCTGCATCTTTTGGAGTTACAGTGTTTCCGCCCTTTGTGTATGAAATTGAATAATCAACGTATGTTGGAACACCTGAAACTGTGAGTGCTTTTGCTGTTCCATCATAATCAAAAGCTTCATCATAATTAAATTCAATATCACTGTATTGAAGAGTGATTGCTTGAACTGTGAGAGTTCCTGTGTGGAATGTGATGTCATAGTTAATAGATGTCACACCTGAAACTGTGATTGTGTAAGTTCCAGCATCATCGCCTACAACATAATTATATTCATAGATAAATTCTTGATTTTCAAAAATATCTAATGTGTCTGAACCTTTAAAACCTTCAGCAAGCACACCAGCGTGTGATGGTTCATCACCAAAAGTGATTGTGTTATTGTTTGCTGTGATAGAAAGTGCTGTTTTGTTGATAACATAAGGCATTGTTGGAACAGTTCCTTCAAAGTCATAGTTCTTGAAATTAAGAACTGTGAATTCTGCAACATAAGAACCTGCATTTGCTGATTCATTTTCAACACCATCAAGTTTTGCAACAACATCATAGCCAACAAGTTCAGGAACACCTGTTACTGTTGGTTTTTGAACAGTATTGTTATAAGTGTATGGTCCATCATAGTTCCATTCAATAACATCATAAGAATAAGTTGCCTTGCTTACAACAAGTCTGCCTGTTTCATAAGTGATTGAATAGTTTTCAGCAGAAAGTCCACTAGGAAGAATATCATAAGTTCCAACATCTGAACCGATATGATATGTTCCGTATTCATAAGAAAGTTCACCACCAAGCACATCTTTTGTTTCGCCGTTAACAAAACCTGTGTATGAAACACCTGTGTGTATTGCAGCTGCACCAAAGATAATTTCAGCATCGTTTGCTTTAACTTTAAGTGGAGCTTCTTTAATACTCCATTCAAAGTCTTCAACTGCTGGCTTGTTATAATTCAACGAATCATAGTTGAATTGAACCTTTGCTGTGTAATTTCCTGCGTTTGTATATTCATTATTTAAATAACCTTTAAGTGTTACGCCTTCAGGAAGCTCACCATCAATTTCAATTTCAACGGTTTGAGGAAGTCCTGTATAAACAATGTTTTCTCCTCCAACCCAAGAAATGTTTGAAACATTATAGTTAGCTTTTTCCATTGTCCAGGTGATTGTTGCATCAGGAATAGGATTGTAACTTTCAGCATCTGCACCTGTATATGTGAATCTAACCACTGCATCATAATTTTGAACTGTTGTTCCAGAATTGCCTGAAACAAATTCAGCTGTAACATTTTCTGGTAAATTTAAAATATCTGCGATTTGAAGAGTTTGTTCTGTTCCATCATAAGTTAAACTTTTTAAGGTAACGCCGCTAACATCAATGTTGCCTTTATTCACTTTAACTTGAATTTCAACATTTGAAACTCCGGTATATGAAAATGTGAGTTTATATTCACCTACTGCTGTAATACCTTCAGCAGGAACTGTTGATGATAATGTGTAACCATCAACGGTATCAGTTTTTTGTGAAAGCACAGCGGTTGTGTTGTCACTCTTTAAAGCAGTAACAACGAAATCACTTGCAGTAAATTCAATCTTTTCACCAACATAAAACGCATCAAGCACGTTTTCTGTTAAAGTGTAAGGTGAATTTTCGGCAAGAGCAACTGAAATGCTGGTAACATTCACTTCATTAGCAGGGTCTTCTTCATCTTTGCACGCAGAAAAAACAAATAAACAAGAGAATACCATTGCTAACGATAGCAACATAGTTGCGATTTTTCGAGCAAAATTCTTACCCATATTTACCTCCTAAAATCTGGTAATATTATATTATAATATTACTCCTAATTTGAGTATAAAACTATTGTTACATATTTGTCAATTTGTTCGATTATTTTTTATTTTTTTATCATTTTTTGTCATTTTTTCACAAATTTAAAAAAGACCTTAAAAATAAGGTCTTTTTGTTGATTTTTTATTCAGTTTGTGTTACTAGAACTATCTTTGAATTGCAGCATTTCCGTTTGAATCAATAAAATCTTGAATTTCTTTTTCACTAAAAGTTGAAACATCACCATAAATGGTATGCTCTAAAATTGAGGTTGCAAGACCAAACTTAAGTGCATATTCAGGATTATTAAAATCTTTCACAAGCCCGTGAATAACACCCGATGCAAACGCATCTCCCCCACCAATTCGGTCATAAATTGAAAATCTAATTGGTCCATCACTTTTATAATCACCATTTTTGCAAATGCAGAATGATTTGAGAGAGTTATCTGTTGCGTTATAAACAACTCTTTCTGTTCCAAAAACATATTTAACTTTTGAATTCAAAATAAGTTTGCTTGCAAGTTCAATACTTTTTTCTTTGTTATCAGCATCTTTGCCATCAAGTGGAATTTCTAAAATTGTGTTCATATCAAAAGCACTTGCAAATAACACATCAACATAAGGAATCACTTTTTTAAAATGAGGTCTTGCTTCATCAATGCTCCAAAGTTTTGAGCGATAATTAAAATCAAATGAAACAGTCACACCATATTTTTCGCAAGCTTCTAAACACTTGAAAGCAACATTTCTCACATTTTCACCAAGTGCAAGAGTGATTCCCGACAAGTGAAACCATTTTGCATTTTCAAACACTTTGTCATAATCAATTTCATCTTCAGCAATTCTTGTGATTGCAGAATGCTTTCTGTTATAAAGCACTTTTGATGGTCTGCCACCAAAACCCGTTTCAACAAAATACATACCAATATTCGATGAGCCACGAACCACATTTCCTGTTTCAACACCGTGCCCAAGCAAGTGTTTAACAGCAGAATCACCAAGTTGATTATCAGGAAGTTTTGTTAAAAATTCTGTCTTATGCCCAAGATGTGAAAGTGACACCAAAACATTTGCCTCTCCACCACCATAGTTGGCCACAAAGTTTCTTGCCTGCGCAATAGTTGTGTAATCTGGTGGAGTGAGCCTTAACATAATTTCACCAAATGCAACAATTTTTTCTTTTTCCATAAATTTCTCCTTTTATTTTTGAACTTTCTTTTTGCGATTTAACACATTTAAAAGCACATAAATTCCAACAAGCACTGAATTTTGATAAACCACACCAAGCAAGATTTTTGCACCAAACTCATCATCTTGCAATTCTTTGCCATTTATTATAATGCTGCCAAAATCTTTTCCATAAACCAATTATAACACCTTAAAATTTTAATAACAAATTTTTTTTACAAAATGATTTTAATTTCATTAAACCTAACCAAAACACATCAAAATCATCGCGTATTGACAAAATTAAAAAGTTATGATATAATACCTTTATGAGAGAAATTAAACAATTGACAAAAGAGCAAATTAGAAGAACGAATGAAATTCATAAACAACTTATCAAAGGTGCAAAACAAGGAAAGGTTTACACCTACATTCCTGCACTTATTGACCGACTTCGCCCATACCAAGTGGGTGGGCTTCCTGTTTCTATTTTGCTTTTAATAACTGAACTTTGCAATGGCTTGTGCTATGACAGGTCACTATTAATGTCACTCGCATTTAACGACGCAAAAATTGTTCATGGAGATATTGAATCACTTCGAATCACAGCCGGTGAAAAATATGCCGAACATTCGTTTGTTGAAACCACAGAGTTTGGTGGGAATAAAACTTGGGTTGTTGACACATCAATCGGCTTAATTTATGACAAAGATTTTTATTATAAACTTGAAAAGGTTAAAGTTAACACTGAAATTCCAAAACAAGAAATTATGAACTCTTATGCAATTCAATCAATAATCGCAAGTGATTTTGAACAAGATAAATATGCACTTCCCCTTTATTTGCCACTCATTGAAAGCACAGTTAAACAAAGCAAATGGCTTGGAACTGCAAGTTATAGAGAAATGATTGAAAAAGAACTTGCACACTTTAAAAAGCAAATTGATTATGAAGCAATCGAAAGAGAAATTGCTGAAGATATGAAACTTATGAAAACCGACCCAAATAAACTTGACGAAAAATTTCAAATTGTTAGAGATAGATATGGCAGAGAAATCTCAAGAGGAGGCGTGCCTAACCCATATTACATCTCGCCAGAAGAAGCCGACAAAAAAGAGCAACAATACATCGAGGCTGAAGCAAATGGAACTCTTGATAGTTTTTGGCAACAATGTTATTCTTCTTCAGCAATGTTAATGGAACAAGAAGCCAAAAAAGTGGAAGAACTTGCTGAAATTCGATTTGCAGAAATTGCACAAAATCCAACACAAAACTTTTATGAAACTCAACCAGGTCAAAATTAAACCAAAACAAAAACACGGATTATCCGTGTCTTTTTATTATCTAAATTTCTTCATAAATATATGTTCCAGGTCCATCAGCAACCATTTCAATTTCCATATAAGTTCTAAACGCACCTGAAGCAGTTTTCACTTGTTCGCGAAGAATATTCAAAACTTCTTCATACATCGGCTCTGCCACTTCTGGCCTTGCAGCCTTGATAAAATCTGGTCTGTTTGTGCCTTTAACATTTCCATAAAGAGTGAAATTACTAACCAACATAATTTCACCTTTTATGTCAAAAATGCTCTTGTTTGTTTTGCCATTTTCGTCATCAAAAATACGAAGTTTTAAAATCTTATCAGCAATCTTTTTTGCGTTTTGAATTTTGTCATCAACTGACACCCCAAGAAGCACAAGCATACCGTTTCCAATTTCGCTATATTTTTCACCGTTTGAATAAAGCACTGCTCTTTTAACTTTTTGAACAACAATCTTCATAATTAATCCTTTAACTTTTCAATTTCTTTAAGCCCTGCAACCTTTGCTGCAAGTTCTTTAACTTCATCAGCAAACTCAAACAAAATTTTTGAATAAACTTCAGTGAGTCGTTTTTTCATCGCATTGTTTTTTTCTTCAAATTCGCCTGAAAGCCCAATATCAATCAAACAAAAATCTGTGTAATGAAACACATCTTCAATCAAATAATAAAGTTCTTTTGAAAGAATATCAAGTGATAAATAAGAATAAATTTGATAACCTGAATCACCTTTTTGATTAAAATAATCAATAAATTCAACGAAACCACCCTTTGATTCAACCGAGTCATTAAGTGCTTTAAAAACATCTTTAAGCATAGGGATATGCTCATCAGAGCGATACACCCACGAACTTGAATAATCTTGATTAAACACAGAGCCATTTCTCTTATAATTTATTTTTGCAGATTTTTTAAATGACTCAATAAAATCTTCATCAGTGGTGTTAAACTTTTTAAGTGCTTCAGCAAACTGTTCTTTAAACTTTTTGCCAAGCCACATATATTTGATTTGATAGCCTTTATAAATTGTTCTAGCAAACTTATAAAATAAAACAAATAGTGCACCAAATAAGGCGACTAAAATCAAAAACCACAACGACAGACACGCAAGAATAAGTGAGCACATTGAAATTGTCATAAACCCTATTGATGTGAACAAAAATATATTTTTAAGTGTTTCAGGACTCATCTTTTTCTTTTTTGCCATAACACCCTCCAAATCAAAATAAATTCTTAATTAAAGCATAAAACTTTTCAAATTGTTTTGCAAGAGTTTTAACCCACAACCCCCACAAAACTCAAATTTTCAGCACAAAAAAAGATAACCAAAAATAGTTATCTTTCTTTATTGTATTCATTTTTTGTTTTATTTGTTTTCTTCTCTGTTTTTATTGCTTGTTTAGTTTCTTTCTTTTCTGCTCTTTTTGTTTGCTTAACTTGAATTTTATTTTGCTTTGCTTGTTTGTTTTCACTCAATTCTTTTTTTGCTTCTTGCTCTTTTTCTCTTTCACAAAGTTTCTTATAATATTCATTATATTCATCGGCACAAATCCAATCAAAAACTTCATCAAATGAAATCAAATCATCAGCAGCAAACGCTAAATATAACAACGCAATCGCAAAGATTGGTGAGCATATAATCATTGTGAATAAATATGAAGCGCCCCACATTGGCAAAAGCAAATATAACGCAAAACCAACAATAGCAAAAATAACAGCAATATCAGAATAAATTGGGTTTATTTGTTTGCAAATGCAAATAATAATGTTTATTAACGCAAGCAAAATAATTAAACTCGCAGCACAAATTAAATAACCAACAATATAATTATTTAAAGCAGGAAACCATGTGGTCATAATGCCAAGCGCAATACCACCGAATGACGCTGTCCAGAAAACAATTCTTTTAATGATTGCAAAAGTGTGAAGTTTAGGATAATCTTCAAGTTCTTGGTCATCTTCAAAATCAAAATGAAAATCAATAAGTGCTTTAAGCCTTGCAATCGGTCTTGCAAATCCGGCAAGTGTAATGATTAAAAACAAAATCAAAAGTGATTGATAAACAAGCACCCATTCCTCAATAAAATATACATTTTCACCCATCAAATATTTGTCAGCATAACCAATGTAAATAAACGGTGTTAAAAACAACCCCAAAATGCCAACAATTTTAAAAATCCAATATTTCATATTTCTCTCCAGAGTATAAAATTCGAACAAACTAATTTTATTATAAACATAAACTCATAAACTTCCAAACAAAAGAGTGTTTGCCAGAATAGAAATTTTATGTTATTCTTAAAAAAGATAAAGAGGTTTTATGTTTAAATTTGTTAAGGCAAAATCGTGTTTAATCATTTTTGTGAGTTGTGTTTTTATGGCATTTGGTGTTTATAACATTCATTCACTTTCAGGCATCACTGAAGGTGGCGTTTTGGGTGCAACCTTGCTTCTTGATAATTGGTTTAGCATAAGCCCCGCAATAACTACCATTGTTTTAAATGCAATCTGTTACCTTATTGGTTGGAAAGTTCTTGGAAAGAAATTTTTATTTTATTCTGCTTTTGGAACAATTTGTTATTCACTTTCTTATGCTGTTTTTGAAGCCATTGGTCCACTCTTTCCAGAAATTGCAAACAACCAACTTTTAGCCGCAGTGTTTGGAGCAGTTTTTGTGGGTGTAGGCGCAGGCTTTTGCGTAAGAGAATGTTGTGCACTTGGCGGAGATGACGCCCTTGCAATGTCACTATCAAAAATCACACACATACACATTCAGTGGCTATATTTAATTAGTGATTTAACCGTTTTGGCTTTATCACTAACATACATTCCACTTTCAAAAATTTTATATTCAATTTTAACCGTTGTGCTTTCAGGTCAAATTATCGGTTTCATTGAACGATTCAACAAAACCAAACCACAAAACACACAAACAAAACAATAATCATTCTCAACTTTTATAGGCCTTATTGATTATACAACACTCTTTATGATAGAATAAAAATAGGATTGATATTATGAATAATATAAAAATTGGCAGTTATATATATGATATATCAACAAACATAGGTGGTTATCAAGTAAATCAATATAAAGTTTTACATATTGATAACACATAC
>JAZRRE010000016.1:0-27072 GCA_045650505.1 Clostridia bacterium
TAGGACACACGCCTCTCACGCGTGGGACCGGAGTTCGATTCTCCGTGGTGCTACCAATAATAAAAAAAGGAAGAACGAAAGTTCTTCCTTTTTTTGTTGCAGCACGACAAGAAAAAGAACTTGCGATAGCAAGTTCGCCAGCCGAGCAAAGCGAGGGTCACGAGCAAATGAGAAGATTGATAGAAATGTAAAAAGGTTATAAAATGTGAGAGTGAGTAAAAATAAATAATTTGGCGAGTATTGTTCGTGGTGCATAGAGATAGTTTGTTGAAGAACGAAAGTTCTTCCTTTTTTTATTTGTACTGCCAAAGAAAAGGTCTTGCATCAGCAGGTTCGTTATCTGAACAAAGTGAATGTTTTGAGTTGATGATTTTTTATAAAATTTTAAAACTTAAGTGTATTTTATTTTAAGTTCAAAATTAAGGTGTGTTATAATATTTACATAAGGAAAATGTTATGGAAAAAGTTATTTGTATCACAGGAGCAAGTGATGGTTTGGGTGAGGCGCTTGCAAGGTTTTTAAGCAGAGGAAACAAGGTGATTTTGCTTGCTAGAAATGAAGCAAAACTTCAAAAAGTTGCACAAGAAACTGGTGCAAAATATTATGTTTGTGATGTGACAAATCACGCGGTACTTGAAAGTGTTATGAAGAGTGTGATTGCTGAAAATAACAGGATTGATGTGCTAATCAACAGTGCTGGTCTTCTTGTTGATGGTGAACTTTCAAACTGTGATTATGATGAAATTAAAAGCCTTATCGATGTCAATTTAACAGGTTTGATTTATTCAACAAAAAGTGTTGTGCCTTATATGAAAAAACAGAAACAAGGTTTGATTATAAACATCAATTCGCAAGCAGGTTTTGGGGCGCTTGCAGAAAAATCAATTTATAATGCTTCAAAGTGGGGTGTGAATGGATTTTCAAAATGTTTGCAACCTGAACTTTCGAAATATGGCATTAAAGTTACAGATGTTTTTCCTGGCAGAATGAACACTAAAATGTTTGAAAAAATTGGTCAAAAACGCAATATGGATAATGCAATTAAACTTGAAGATATGATTCAAGTTATTGATTTTTTAATTAAACTTCCAAAAGATGTTGTGATTCCAGAAATTGGTGTAAAACATATAAATAACTAGAGGATAAAAATTATGAATAAATGGATTAAACGATTTGAAGAGATTTTGTCTATTCCTAGGCCATCGGGAAAAGAAGAAAAAATTGCAAGATATTTATGTGATTTTGCACGTAAAAATAGGCTTGAATTATTCAAAGATGAACTTAACAATGTGATTATCAAAAAAGATAATGGAAGTGATAAAACTATAATTTTGCAGGGACACACTGATATGGTTTGCGTGGCTGACAAGGGTGTGCTTCACAATTTTTTTGAAGAAGGAATCAGCTGGGTTGTTGAAGATGGTTTTATTAAAGCAAAGGGCACAACTCTTGGTGCAGATAATGGCATTGGCATTGCGATTATTTTAGGAATTTTGGGTGAAGATAATCCAAATTTCCCAAACATTGAAGCCGTGTTTACTGTTCAAGAAGAAACCACGATGGCGGGTGCTAAAGGGCTTGATTATTCACTTTTAAAAGGTAAAAATCTAATTAGTTTAGATGGTGATAGAGAGGGTGTTTTAGAAGTTTCAAGTGCAGGAATAAGTGACCTTTCGTTCGAAAAGAAACTTAAAGAAATTGTTCAAAAACCTGATACAAGTGTTTATAGTGTTGAAATTTCAAATCTTATTGGTGGTCACTCTGGTGAAGATATAAATAAAAATAGGCTCAATGCAATTGAAATTCTTGGCAAGATTTTAAAAGAAATTAATCCTGTGGGTATCATTTCAATTTTTGGAGGAGAACGCAGCAATGTTATTCCAAGCACAGCAAGTTGTGAATTTGTAACTGAAAAATCAATGGGTGAAGTGAGTTTTATATGCTCTAAATATAGAGAACTTGTTGAAGAAAATGACAACCACCCAACAATTTTTGTAAGTAAGCTTGAGGATAAAAATTGGGTGATTTATGATGAAGATGAATTGGTTAGTTTTATTACTGATTTTGACCATGGTGTGATTCATTCAATTGATGGAAATATTCCTTTAACATCAGAAAATATGGGAATTTTGCGTTTAGAGGGTGGCAAACTTAAAATTAGAGCAAGTGTAAGAAGTTCGATTAAACAAGAAGAGGTTGAGAGAGTGAAATATTTAAGTTCTCTTGCAAAAATACATGGTTTTAGTTTTGAAATACTTTGTCAAAACCCATTCTTTGAATGTAAGGGCAATTCGTATCTTCGTGATATTTTGAAAAGTACTTATGAAGAATTGTATCAAAAAAAGGCGATTGAAAAACACATTCATGCAGGGCTTGAAGGTGGAGTTTTTGCAGAAAATATCGAAGATCTTGATGTGTGTGTTATTGCAGCTGATATATTTGATTTGCATTCAACAAAAGAACGAGTTTTGGTTGATTCAGTTGAAAGAACCTATGAGTGGCTTAAACAAGTATTGGTTAAATTCTAATTATAATAAATCAATAGGGTTTACAAAATAAAAGTTTTGTAAAATTTAAATTTAGTTTTGTTTTATATTTTGCCCAAAAGGAAATAAAGAGTATAATCTAATTATGTTTAATTATTATTTATAATAGGAGAAATTATGAGAAAATTTGAGATTTCAGCAGATTCAACTTGTGATTTATATAAAGAAGAAGTTAAAGAACTTGGCGTTTATATTGGAAGGCTTAATTTTGTTATCGAACAAGGCAAGGATGCAGAAGAATATTTAGATGATTTTAACGATTATGAAGAGTATGTTGAATATTATAAAAGACTTAATGGTGGTGCGGTTGCTAGAACTAGTATTTTAAATCTTCAAGCACATATTGATTTATTTACTGAAATGGCAGAAAAAGGTGTTAAAAATGCGCTTCATTTTTCACAATCAAAAGGATTGAGTCCAACAATTGATAATGCGTTAGAAGCAATTAAAGTTGTTAAAGAAAAATATCCAGATATCAATTATTTGGCAATTGATACTAACACAACCACAATTGCTGAAGGTATGCTTGTTAAACTTGCTTGTAAACTTCGTGATGAAGGTATGACAAACGCAGAAGTTAAAGATATTATTGAAAATGAAAAAAATCACATTCAACACTTTATTTTAGTTGATAATTTAATGTATTTGAAGCGTGGCGGACGAATTAGTGGGCCAAAAGCTGCAATTGGAACACTTTTGAATATTAAACCGGTTATTGAGTTTACAAAAGAAGGTAAACTTGAAATTGTTAGAAAAGAAAAGGGTATGAAAAAGGCTTTAAAATCAGTTGTTGAAGAATTTGCTTCATATACAAAGAGTAAATATTTTGATATTGTGATTGTTCATACAAATAATCAGCCGCTTGCTGAAACATTGCAAAGTATGCTTGAAGAAACTTATGGAGTTAAGCCGAAAATTAGAATTATGGGACCAATTATTGGTGCTCATATTGGACCAGGTGCTGTTGCTTATGCATTTATCAGCAACGAAGAAAGGCCTGTTTAAAGAATTTAAATAAAAATAAAAACACCTGCATTTTGCAGGTGTTTTTGTTCGGGTTTATTTTTTATTCATTTCTTTTTTGTAAGCATCAATGTATGATTTAACTTCTTTGCAAGTTTCATAAGGAGCTAAAATATGTGTAAAATTATAAGTGCTAGTTTTAGAATTTACAACAGGACTTGCTGTGCTTCCAAAAGATAAGCTTCCTGTGTTTTTCTTTAAAATTTTATCGAGAAGGCTAACTGAAACATTTATGGCTCCAATCATTGACATATCAAGACTTTTATAGTCAATGCCAAAAATGCCTGAACGAATAATAATTCTTTTGTTTGAATAGGCATAATAAATATTTTTGTAATAAACAGCAATTAGAATTGCGGTTATTCCTAAAATTAAAATATATATGCCGATTGGAATTAAAATATAGATTGCATTAGAAGACACAAGGTTATCTTCAGGAAATAGAATGGCAATAATTGCAAAAAATGCAAAGAAAAAGAAACTTGCCGCACTTAATAACATAGAAGATATAAATAATTTTGATTTATGAGGTTTGAAAACTTTAATAATTTTCTCATCATCATCTAAAATATGTTCAAATAAATTTTCCATAATTAACTCCTTCTATAGTAAAATTATAACATAATTGCGATTACATTTACAATTATATTATAATTAGTTGCAAAAATTTTAATAAAACACTCACAAATTATTTGAAGGTGTTGTATAATTAAATTATTCAAATGAAGAAAATAATGAATTTTAGACCGATTGTAATGTTATGTTTGTCGCTGATACTTGGGATTATTTGTGCGACATTCGTTTTTATTACTGAAAATTTGAAGGTTGTATTTTTAATAATATCTTTACTAATTTTTGTATGTTTAATTATTTTGTTATTTGTTTTTAAAAAGAAATTTATTGCGTTGCTGTCTGCTGCGGTTTTGATGTTTATTGTTCCTATTGGTGTGATTTTAACAAATCAAAAGATTTGTAACAGCAATATGAAATATCACAATAAAGAACTCGTTGTGGTTGGTAGAATTTGTGAAAATTATAGTTTTTCAAATAGAGGGTATCTTTGTTTAACAATAGATAATGTTGAACTTGTTGGTGCAAATTTTAGAGATGATGTAAGTGGAAAGATGAGAATTTATATTTCTGCTGAAAATAATGATTTGTCAAGACTTTCAGTGGGAAGATATATTTCTTGTTTTGGTGAAGTGGTTGTAAATAATTTTAATGATGGTTCAAAATATTCACTTTCAAATTTATCAAATAATATTGTTGCAACAGCTTTTGTAAGTTATTCAAAATTAAATATAAAATATGAATCAAAAATCGCTTTAGATGAAAAGGCAAGAAATTATGTTTATGATAAACTGAAAAGTTTTGATACTAAATATGCGGATATTGGTTATGGAATTTTATTCGGTGAAGATTCGTTTATTGAAGATGATGTGATTGACTCATTTAGAACCACAGGAATAGCTCATATCTTATCTGTTAGTGGTTTGCATATTTCAATTATCGTGGCTGTCATTATGTTTGTTTTATCTAGATTAAAAACAAAAAATTACACAAATTTAGCAATAATTAGCATAATTTTGATAATTTATGCGTATTTTTGCGATTTTTCTGTGTCTGTAATTAGAGCCAGCATAATGGCTTTTATGTTTTTATATTTCAAAGCAAGATATAAAAATTATGATAGACTTTCAATTCTTTCATTGTCGGCATTTTTAATTTTATTATTTAAACCATTAAAATTATTTAATGTTTCATTTATAATGAGTTTTGTTGCGGTGCTTTCAATAATTTTATTAATGAAGCTATTTGAGAAATTATTTGAAAAATGTTTTTACACAAAAATGGCAAAAAGTTTAGCTGTGATTATAGCGGTTCAATTAGGACTTGTATTTATTGAGCTTTATTTCTTTAACAAATATTCTCCGTTGTCAATATTAAGCAATTTTGTTTCAATACCAATTTCGACAGTTGCTTTTATTGTTCTTATTATTGGAATTATTGTTTCACTTATTTTTCCATTTATGTCTTTTATATTGAAACCCTATGATTTTTTGATGGAAATAATTGTAAAATTTAATTTCACACTTTCAAAGACATCACTTGTTTTAATGATTAATAATTTAAATATTTTTGTTGTGCTTATTGGGTTAATATTTATTGTTTTAATGAGTGATTATTTGTTTATCAAAAAGAGATATAAAGTCATTGGTGCATCATCGGTTTTAACAATTGCACTTATCTTGCTTTTGGCGTAAAATATTGAGTTAAATTGAACTAGACAAATTTAATGCAGTTTGATATAATGAATTTGCTTGGGGGAATCGTGAAATATATTGAATTAAAGGCAAGTTTAAAAAATAAAGTTGAAAATGCGTATCTCATTTCTGGTGATGATAGGTATTTGTGTTATGATGCTTTAAAAAAAATTGAAGATTCTCTTGCAATCACAATCAAAGATATGAATTCAGTTACTATTTCAGGAGATAAGGTGACTGCTAAAGAAATTGTTGAATCTGCAAATATGTATCCGTTTGGAGATGAATATCGTTTGGTTGTTGTAAAAGATTTTGACCGAGCAAAAAACAAAGAAGAATTTAAAGTGATTGAAGCTTATTTAAAAGCACCACTTGCATCAACTGTTATTGTGTTTTTTAATCCTGATTCAGCAGATTTTTATAAGGGAATGGCAGGTTTAACAACAATAGATTGTTCAAAAATTGAGCCAAAGGTTATTTCTGCATACATTAAAAATAATCTTGCAAAAAATGAAATTCAAGCTAGTGAAGAAGCTGTTGAAAATCTTATTCTATTTTGTGATAGTGATATGACAAGAATAACAAATGAACTTGAAAAACTTATAGCTTATGTTGCAGACACAAAAACACTCACAGCTGATATTGTTAAAGAATTTGTTGTTCAAGACAAAGAGTATCAAGTTTATGAACTTGCTGAATTTATTGCAAAAGGTGAAAGCAAAAAAGCAATTGACCTTGTTGATAGTTTTATGGTGAAGCCGGGTTCGGCATTTGTGATTTTGTCACCACTATTTAATAATTACAGAAGGGCGCTTTTTGTATCAATCAACAAAGACAAAACTCCAGCAGAACTTGCATCAATGCTTGGTGTTAAAGAGTTTGCAATTAAGATGCTAAAAACCCAAATTGCAAGATTTTCGCCAAAGCAACTAAAGCAGATTGTTGATATGATTGCCGAGTATGATAAAAAAATAAAAATCGGTGAGATAAAAGAAAATGTTGCAATAAAAACTATTGTAATCAATATACTAAACATAAGAGGATAAAATGACTGAAACTTATTTATTTGACAAAAGACAAGATAAACCACAAAGAAATGGACTTATAATGCTTTTATTATTTCTTTCATTTGTGTGGACAAGTTTGTTTACTGCAACGAGTTCGTTAACAGGAACATTATATTTTAACTTTGGAAATATGCTTGATACAGCTTCACCAAATTTTTCTAGCATTGTGTTCATTGTGATTTCAGAAGCAATTATAGGTTTGCTTGTTTTCGAACTTGTATTTTATATTTACAGAAGAATTTTGCAATTTAAAATCTATTCATTTATTGTTCCAGCTGACAGACTTAAAGCTGAAAGCCGAGTATTCTATATTTATAGAAACATTTTCTATGGTTTATTTTTAAATTTGTGTTTCTTATTCCCATATCTTTATCAATTTGTACCACTTGTTAGTCTTGCTTCAACATTCATACTTTTAATTTTTTATGCTAATCATTTAAATAAAACCTATGCAGAGCCAATCATTGGGCACTTTGTGTTTAAAAACTTCTGTTATCCAATTTTTGTTTATCAAGCATTGATTTTATTATTTGATATTATTGAGGTGCTCTAATGAAAAAGATATATAAAATTTTTTTACTAGCTCTTGCGTGTGTTTTTGCACTTCCGGCTGTTGCTGTTAGTAGTTTAAAAACGAGTGCTGCAACTGCTAACGTTATTACAAGTTATTCAACATTTGAAAGTACTGTTAATTCAATAATTAGCGAGTATGCGGTTTTTGATGAAAGACTTGCTGGTTCTGAAGATGAAAAAAAAGCAAGTGAATATATTAAAAATTATTTAGACACAAAAACTTCACTTGTTGCAAGAAATGATGCTTATGTTAAAAATGGTGTTCAAACATTTAAATTTGAATCAATTTTTTCTGGTGTTTTTGAAACTTCACAAAATATAATTTATACACTCAAATCAAGCAAAACAACAGAGAAGAAAGTTGTTATTGGTTGTCATTATGATGCTTTATCTTATGATTTAAACTTAAATAGTGAAACTTATGGTGAAATTATTGCTTCTGAAGCAATTAATGGAAGTGCAGGAAGTGTTGCAACAATGCTTACACTTGCAACTTATCTTTCTGCTAATGATTTAGATTTTAATATTGAATTTGTATTTTTTGGGGCAGGTGAATCAAACAAAGCTGGTTCAAATTATTATTCAACAGGAATTAATGATGAAGATAAAGCTAATATTATTTGTATGATAAATTTGAGCCAAATTGCTTATGGCGAAAACTTGTATTTTTATATGAATGAAGTTTCAACAAAATCAACTGACTTTGTTGAAGAAGTTACATATGAAAACAGAGTAGATATTGAAAAAATTAACGTTTCGCGCTTAAACAAAGTATTGTTAGGTTCAAACGGTAATGAACTTGGACTTGCATACACTCATATAGCACTTGATTCAGATAATATTAATTTTATGAAAGAAGGAATTGAAACAATAAATATTTTTTCTGGTGATTATTCGAAAGGAATTGTGATTGGAAGACAAGAGTTTGCTGGAAATGACCTTATCACATATACTGCAAATGATAATATTGCTTATATTACAGAAAACAGAGAAGATTATGTTATTGCTGAAAATTTGTATGAAGTTTACAAAACCATTTTTGTAACTATTACAAACGATGCATTTGTTTCAACATTTGAAGCTTCTGCTGGTTCAACAGATTTATTTTATAAAGTTTTCACAAACAGCAATTTAGTGCTTTATTTAACAGTTGTTGTGTTTATCGTTTTAGTTATTGTTGCATTGTATGTTTATTATAAACTTTCAATCAAGGCTTATTATGCAAACATTGAAATGGAGTTTTTGTCATCGGTTATGAAAATTTCAGACCAAATTGACAAAAACGGAAAAGATGACACTGTTGCAAAGGTTGTAAGTCAGGTTATTGCAAATGATATCAAAAAAGATAAAGTGATTAAAGTAAAAAAATCAAAGAAAGATAATAAAGATAAATAAAGCAAAAAGACTTGAGGTTTCTCAAGTCTTTTTGCTTTAAATTGATGGGGTGGTTTAATTTAAATCTAACGAAATAAAAGCAGAACATTTGTTCTGCTTTTTCATACTAATTAATTTTTAGCTTCATTTTTGAGTTTAGTAAGCTCAATAGAAAGATTAGCTTTTTTGTTGTTAGCTTTATTTTTATGAATGATTCCTCTTGAAGCTTCTTCATCGATTTTTGAGAAAGTTTCAGGAAGTAATTTTTCAGCTAATGCAACATCTTTGTCAGCGATAGCTTTGTTAAATTTCTTTATAACAGTTGCAAGTTCGCTACGTTCACTTTTGTTGCGAGCGTTATTTCTAATTGCTACTTCTTCTCTTTTCTTTGCTGATTTAATAATTGGCATATATATTTGCTCCTTTGCAATATTACTAGCCACAATTTTAACATACATTTTATACTTTTGCAAGTATTTCCGTGAATATTTTTTTATAAATTTCTTTTGAACAAATATGAGCATTTGAAACAAAAAACTTAATGTTTGATTTTTTATTTTGTGGGAAGGTGAGTTTATGATAAATTTCTTGAAGTTGTTTTGATACACCAAGGTTTCCATCGATAATTGTTTTATTTGTTAGCTTACTCAAAATTTCTTTAATAAAAACGTAGTGAGTGCAACCAAGAACAATAGAGTTGCTTTTTTTACTTTTTTGCAAGAATAAAAACAGTTCTTTCTTGAGTTTATAAAAATTTAAGATTGTTTTATTTGTATAATAATTTTCAACCACCACAGCAAGCATTTTAGGTGAATAAAGAGTAATGTTTGCGTTTATAGATTTGATTAAGGCTTTAAACTTATTTTGTTTTAATGTGGTTGGAGTGACTGCACAAAAGATATTGTTAAAGCCAAGGTTCTTTGCAAGCTTAATGGCGGGTTCTGTTCCAATGAAAACAATTTTATTAAATTCAGTTCGAAGTTTTGTGATTGCAGAAGTGGTGGCTGTGTTGCAGGCAAGAACAACTATTTTGATATTATATTTTAATATAAGTGAGGAAATTATGTTTTTTATATAGTTAAAAATTTCTGTTTTATTATGATTTCCATAGGGTGCGTTGATGTTGTCGGCATAATATAAATAGTTTGTTTTGAGTTTTTTAACGCATTCACAAAGCGTTGTTAATCCTCCAATTCCGCTATCAATAAACAAAATATAGTTTTTTTTCATACTTTAATTATATGCAAAAGGCAAATTTTTGGTTTTTTGAGAGAAAGTAGCTTTTCTGTGACGCGCTGATACAGAATTTTAACAAAAAAACGAATGATAGTTCATTCGTTTTTGCGTGATTTTATTAAATTTTATTCATCAATTAAGGATAAATCTCTTTTATATTCATAAATTTTTGATTTTGAACCATAAGGTCTTGTTTCAATAGACACAATCTCTTTTTGGTTGCACTTGAAAATGAGTTTTGAGTTTGCATCAAGAATTTCATAAATTTCAGGAGAATAAAGGTCTTCGAATTGTTGCTTGCTATCAATATAAGTTGTGACAAAAATATTTCTGCTTCTTGATATTGTTGTAATTCTTTCAATTCCTGAAAGTTTTTTATCTTCTGGCATAAAGATAAATACGCAAATATTATTTGGAAGTGGGAAGATATCTTTTCTTGATTCAAATAATTTCTCCATAGTTGTCTCAAATTTTTCGTGAGTAATGTTCATATAGAAAGGTTTGTCATGGTATTCGGCTATATTTGCATCAGAATCAAGATACATATATTTTTTTCCAAGTGCTTCTTCAATGTCTTCTGCACGGGTGTATCCATCAATGGTTAAGATTGCGGGTGAGTTGTTAGAAAGTTTGCAAGCATTAAGAAAATTGATAAAGTGTTTTTCAACAAGAAAGTTGAGTGTTAAAGGTAAATCATTTACAGGTTGTGCATCATTGATAATCATTGAATTGCAGAATGAATCCGCAAAATGATATTTGTATTTATAAACATATAAAAGATTTCCTGGAATGTTAGTTTTTTCTAATTGTTTTTCTTTAAGTTTAACTATTTTCTTCATATAAAACTCCTGAATATATTTACATTTACATAATAGCACAAAATTATGGCGGTTTTACAACTAAAATAGGGGCATTTTGCAAAATAAAAACATACCAAACATATGTTTGGTATGTTCAAATTTTTATCTAGTTGCAACTTTTCCTCTTGCTTTCATAACGAATAAGAGAACAACTGTTCCAATAATTGAGCCTAAAACGATAAGAACAAGTGCTGAAGTATTCAATTTTTTCTTAAAGTTAATTGAATAAGAAGCTTCTGTGCCCATAGAGTCAACAATTTTGATGTCATATTTGCCGTATTCTGTTCTAGAAATGGTGTTGTTATCGTTTTCAGAATTTAATATAAAGGTTTCAGTAATACCATTAAATGTGAGAGTTACAGTGATGTCTCCAACACCATAAACCTTTAAATAAACGCCATCAGGAACTTTTTCATTTTCATCAGCTGGTTCTGGTTCAAATTCTTCAATTAAAACTCTTTTAATACCGAATTTGATTGTGAATCTATTGATAAAAGTTTTTTCAAGTTCGATAGGGATTTCTGTTGAAGTTGTAAACTTGACAGTAAATTCCATTTGAGAATCAATTTTATGTCTATAGTTTCTAATATCTGTTTGGAAAGGTGTTGTTGCTTCGTAAATCACATCGCCAAAAGTGAAGGTTGTTTTAGCAAATTTAACGATTGTGAAAACGTAATAAACAGGGTCTTCAACTTCTGCATTTGGGTCATCTGGTTCTTTTGCGTTAACCAAAACTTGATAATAAGCATCGTTGTGATATTCAAGAACAAAGTCGTTATTTTGGAGTTTTTCTAAAATTTCAGGAACTGTGTAAACTGTATCGATTGTTTCAACTTTATCAATACCGAAGTCTGTTCTTTTAATGGTGATGTTTTCGATAACATCTTCAAGTTTGATTTCTTGACCGGTTGTTTGGTCAAGACCAAAATCTCCAAGGTTTTTAATTGTGATTCTAGTTGAATAGTTAAGAGTTGAGTCTTTTACGATATAATCTATATGTTCGCCTAAATCATTAATTGTTTCAGCCACAACATAAATATTTTGGAATGGAGTAACGCTAGCACCAGCTTCGCGAATAAAAAATGAAGTGGTGTAATAGTTTGCGTTAGGCATTTCTAAATTGTAAGTTGAGTCATAAATTTCAATAGAATATCTACCTGTTTTTGTGAAAATGAGGGAGAATTTGTTGTTTTCAGATGCATCTTTTGCAAAAACTTTGTTATGTTCTTCAATAACAAATTCGCCACCACCAAGGGAGGTCTTTTTTGTTGCAAGTGATTCACTGTTATTGTAGTCGATGCCTTCTGCGGCAGAAGTGTATTCATCTGTATATTCAACAAATAACAAATTTTCGCCATCAATTACTTTCGAGAAAAGTTTATATTCATAAACAAATCCATTGAAATTAATTTTGAAGAACAAAGGATTGCCTTCTGTGTAATCATTGTTTAAAAATTCAATTTGAAGTTTATCAAAAATTTGATTTGGGGCAAGTGATTTTTCAGGAGGGTATGGATTATCACTATCATCAAGTTTATATGTGTTAAACATAACAACAGGTTCGGTTAACTTGAAGAAATTGATAATTGGTTTTTGAAAACTCAAGAAGAAATCTTGACTTGCGACTCCAAAGTTAAACTCACAGCTGCTTGCTGGTTGAGAAGATTCATCAACAAAACCATCACCATTAGTGGTGTAAGCAAAAATAAATTCAATTTTATGTGTTGTGCCATCAGCTTCAAGAGAATAAGTTATAAGGTCTGATTCAAATGAGCTTACAACAGGGCTTGATGTTTGTGTTTTTGGGGAGTTGTAGATATAAATTTCATCTTCAACTACAGCATAGTAATAATCAAAATCAATGCCATCAACTCTAAAACTTTCAGGATATTTATCATCTGCACCCATAGCAATTGTTACAACTTTTTTGTAAGGGTGGAAGTTGTCTAAAATTGTTCCTGGATTCATTTTGTAATTATATTGCATAGGCCTAAAATTTATTGTTACAGAATTGTTTGTGATAACATAAGTTTTGTTATCGATAGTGGTAAGTTTTGAGCGGTCAACAACTTGTCCGGCTTGAGAGAGAGAAATATAATTAAATGCATTGTTGTTTAAGGTTTCTGCATTTGTTTTGGCATTATCAAATTCTGCATTTTTTGAGCTTGAAAGCAAGCAGAATGAAAATGCAGAAATGATTGATAATATACCAATAAATAATTTTTTAAATTTTTTCATTATATCCTTTCCTTATGTTTAATTAAAAAATATTAAGTTTACATATCAGAGAAGTCATCGTTATTTAAAACAATACTATTTCTTCTTCTAATATCATAGAAAACTTCACTTTCTTTAAATGTTCTACCAGGAACAAACTCTGATGGAACGCAACCAATTTGATAAAGGTCAAGGGTTTTAAAGTAAGGAGTAACAATAGCTTTGCAAGGATATTGTTGGAAGTTGTTTGTAATGTTTTGACCAAGAGGAATCTTGTCAAGTTGTGAAGGGTGAATAAGTGGAACTTGTTGAAGAGAAGTGCTTGTAGAAGAAGTGCTTTTTTCTTTTCCACTGCCTTCATTTTTGGTTTTAGAGTCAACTTCAATTGTATGGTTTCCAAGTTCTTTAGAAAACTCTTCACGAGTTTTAAGGTCAGGGGTTCCATAGAAGAGAGTTGCACGACATTGACCACGTACGATTTCAGCAACTTCTTTGCCGTAAACATCGTCAAGCTGTGAGTAAGATTGAATAGCCATATTAAGGAAAATCCATCTTGACCTCGCAACGGTGATGATTCTGTTTAAGCCTTCAATTTTAGGCATATTTGCAAATTCGTCGAGAATGTAGAAAAGTGGACGCTTAAGGTGAGCCATTTTGTCGCTATTAACAAGTTCATTTTCACGAGCTTTTTGAACGAACTCTTTATAAGATTGAGAAATACAAACAGAAGCAAGTTTATAACGTGTTGCTCTTTCATCAGGAATTTTGATGAAGAATGCGGTTGGTTTATCATCAAATTCAGTGAAGCGAATATCATTTTCTGATGTGAGGTAACAAATACCATTATCAGAGAAGATTGAAAGGTTGGTTGTGAGTGATGACATATAACCATCACGGGTAACAGTTGCTTTTGTTTGTGTGATGTTTGTTGAAAGTTCTTTTGATTTTGAAAGTGGGTCACGACCAGAGAAGTAATCTTTAACAACTTCATAGTCATCATCTTTATTCATTGCAATTTTGAATGCGTTAAAGAAGTTATATTTTTCTTTGGTCATACCAAGTGCTTCATTTTCACTATCTTCAAGCATTGCAATCATACAAGCAAGGAAGTAGTCTCTTGCACCATCGGTCCATTGTTTGTTTTTTGGGTCAGGGTCTGATGGAACAATTGCACTAGCAATATCGTTTAAACTTTCCATACAGTCATCTTTGATTTTTTGTTTTTCAACGTCAACTTCAACGAGTGTTTCACGAAGTGTTCCAAACGCTTTACCCATAAATTCATACCATTCAGAACTTTTGATTTCGCCACCTTTTAAAAGGTTAGGATAGTTTTTAATAGGGTCGTTTGTGTGTTTTAAAATTTCTTCTTCAAGATGAGCTCTCTTTTGCCATTGAAGATAAATGTTTTCAAGTGGATTCCAACGTTTACTTGCGTAAGGTTGGGTGAGGTCAAGTTGCAAAACCGTGTAACCTTGATTTTTGAGTTTTAAACTGTGGTGAGCGTAAATTTCGCCTTTAGGGTCGGTGATAAAGAGCGATGGTCTATTTTTGAGTTCAGACAAAATTTGCATAGTTGGTTCAACCCAGCATGCAGTTTTACCGGTACCAGATGCACCGACAATAAGAACGTGACAAGCAGGGGTGAAGTGGATATGCAAGTTTTTACGCTTATATTCAAATCTAAAAGGAATACCTGTGATGCTTAAATTTTTAAGTTCAGAAAACCAGCAGTTTGTGAAATTTTTATTAAGCTCATTAATGCTTGCAAAGTGTTGGTTTTCCATATCCTTTTTACCTTTGAGCTTGGTATCTTTGTCTTTTCCTGACATAGACAAAATGTATAACAAGAAAATTACACAGAAGATAATAAACACAAGTCCAAGTGTTGATTCAGAAAATAATTCAAATTCATCAGGGTTCATAAAATAGCTTAAAAGTGAACCGGCAACAAGTGAAATAATGATGATAAAAAGAAATGTTATCATAAAACCTGTAAAATTAAAACCTTTTTTTTCAGACATAATCTCTCCTTAAAAAATAATCTATAACATATCAATTTGAATTATAGCACAACAAAATAAAAAGTTGCAAACGAATAAAATTGATTTATTAAATTATTTATTATATTTATTAATAAACAAAACGTGTGTGTGCGACATTAAATATAATATTTTTGATATTTTGTAAAAAAGAACAAATATTTTAACAAAAAATACACTTTTTGCCATTTTAGAAAATTTTAAATAAATTAAATTTTTAAAATTTTTAAGTGAATGGGTAAAAATAGTTGCTAGTTTAATTCAAGTTGTGCTAATATTTTCGTATATAGATTAAGGTGGTTGATTATGATTGAAACTTTAAATATGTTTTCTCTTATAGGTGGTTCAGGTGAGGCTGTTTTGAACCCTATTTATGAGGGTCTTTCACTTGTTGGACCTTATGCGCTTTCAGTTGTTATGGTTTTAAGTATTTTCTATGGAATTTTTCTTGGTGTGAAATATGCTCAAGCTGAAGATGAGGCAACAAAGGCTAATATGCAAAAGACATTAATCAACTTTATTATCGGTGCAGTATCAGTTTGGATTTTGCTTGCTGTTCTTTATGCAATCCGTGAACCTCTTGGTAGATGGATTACTTCAGGCTAACACTTATAAAGTTGAATAATATCTAAAAATAACGCAAATAATAAAATTATAAAAAAATATCAAAAATCGCTAAAATTTGTTTGTCAAAAGATTTTTAGTGTGTTATTATGTGATTAGTCGATTAAATAATTTTTTAAAAAAGGAGAAAATTATGAATAAATTATTAAATATTTTTAGTATGTTAGCTAGTACTGAAACAGATGCTGTTGAAAGCGCTTATCAAGCATTCATTAAAATCGTAAACATCGTTTTACCAGTTTTAATGTCAGTTATCTTGGTTCTTGGTATGTTCTATGGTATTCAACTTGGTGTTAAATACGCTAAAGCTGAAGAAGACGATGACAAGAAAAAAGCAAGAGGTCAACTCATCAACGTTATCGTTGGTTGTTTAATTGCTATCCTCTTCGTTGCAATCGTTGAAATCGTTCTTAACATGGACTTCGTTGCTAAATTGTTTGAAGACGTTAACTCTACAAACACAGGTTTGGATTAGTAAACGAAAAAAAACACACATTTCTGTGTGTTTTTTTTATGCAAAAAATTAATAATAAGAAACTATTAAAAATAATAAATGATTTTTTAATTATATGGTTAAATTGCACAAAAATTACAAAAAAGTTGTTTTTTGTGCAATTTTTTTTACTTCTCATAATGGTTATTTTTTGGTAAAAAATCACTTCCAAAAATATGGCAAAAAGAGTATAAAAATTGTTTATTTTTTAACCGTTTTTTATATAAAAAAATTATGAAAAATTTTTAAAAATATTGTTACAAATAGGGTTATTTGTTTGTCTATTTTTAGCGCATTATGTTATACTATACCTGTTAGATTATATATTTATATAAACCGTTTGATTTTTTGAGAAAATTTCACTAAAAAAAACAAATTAGCAAAAACTAAAATTAAACAGGTTTTGGGGGAAATTATGTCATTTGGCAAGATAGGAATTTTATTATCAAAAATGTTCACAGCTGTTCAATCAATTGAGCCAACCGGAAGCGGTTTGGTTATTTTTGAAAAGCTTGGCTGGGTTCTCATTTGGATATGGGAAGGAATTTGTCTTGGTATTTATAACATCATCAGGTGGCTCTTGGCACTTGTTGACTTTATGCAATACTTCGTGCAAAAGCTTATTGGTTTGGATTATTGGCTCAATCGAACCTATTACACGATGGAGGGTGCAATTGAAAGTGACCTTATTTTCGGGTTCCTCTACAATGACACCGTTCAAAAAGTGTTTAGGGCAATGATGGGTGTCTTTTTCGTGCTCCTTATCATCTTCACGATTTATGCAATCATTAAATCTGAATGGGACCACATTAACGGAACAGGAAAAGGTGGAAAGTTTGGTGATGGAACAGGTAACTCTAAAACCAGAATTTTCAGAAACTCAATGAAAGCTGTTGCACTTGTATTGATTTTCCCAATTATCTTGATGATTGGTATTATGTCTGCAAACGCAATTTTGGCTTCGCTTATCAAAGCACTCAACATTGACACATCTTCAACCCTCGGTGGTCAGCTCTTCCAAATTGCATCGCAAAATGCGAATAAATATGAGAAGTATGCTCACGATACTGATGGTAGAACAGCCGTTTCTGATGAAGTTACGTTCTATGTCAAAAACAATAAATATATAACTCTTGGTTCTGGTGGAACTTCAGATTTGGTTATTATGGTTGATACCTATGAAGATTATTTGAAAGAAATTTCAGGGGCAACCAAATACACCGTAAGGTCTTGTTTTGATAGAATCGGTGGTGTGTTTGATGGTGGTTATGACAAGAAAAACTTCTATGGTTACATCGTTAGATTAACCGTTAAAGGTGAGCCATTCTTTGTGATGGTAACTTGCTCAAAAAATGCAGGTGATACCAACTCAAAAGAGGCAATGTATTATTATCTTCGCTGTGTGCTTCAAGTTCCTATTGTTAACAAATATGATGCTTATGGTTTTGAGGGACACTCAATTGTTAAAGAATATATGAACGGTGACCCAGATTGGGGATTCATTTCAGGTATGAACTTGAATGAAACCGGTTTCGATGCCGTTGAAGAAGCAATGCGTAATACTTGGAATTATGCAAGTATTTACAAAGAAACATACGCTTTTGAAGATGCTTTGGGTTATCTTGTAACACGTAAAGGTGGAACTGCTCTTTCAGGTGGTGTTGTTACAGGACAAGATGGAAAAAGTTTGTTAGATGCTGCTAATTTAGGTGTAAGCTCTGCAAAGGTTATGTATAACTCTCCACTTGTTTCAGCATATTTCGATGGTGGTGAAAGAGGCATTGTTCAAATGCAATCTGAATATTTGGTTATGGCTGAAGTTATCGACTTTATTAACCAAAACAACTTTAGACTTCATATTTTAAATATCAATTCACCACTCATTAGTTGGGCTGGTCAAGGAAGTTATAAAGTTGAAACTAAATGGGTAAATCCATCACGTATTGAAATGACTGATGGTTCAGGGGATACAAAGAAAACAATTCCATTTGTTATAGGTTATTCAGATTCTTGTAACGAAACTGAAATGGGTAACGTTTTATATTTTGGTGATGACACTGAAGATGGTGCTCAAAGTGAACTAAAAGGCGCAAAATATATTATGTGTATTAAAGTGGAAGGAAAGGGCAATGCAAAATATATTCCACTTGTAAATAACAAAACATATACAGACCCTGTTACAGGCAAAATGTATAACTTCAAATCATCTTATTATTCAGCAAGTTATCAAGGTGTTGTTCTTGCAAAAGGTCTTTTAGATTCAAATGCAACAAACGCATATCGTGGTGAGCCAACATATTTTGTTAGCAGCACAAAAACAAAACCAACACTTTTTGATAAAGATGGTGATTTTGTTGGTGAAAAAGAACCATATTACTATGAAATGGAAGTGTCTGGCGGATTCAACCAATATGCTGAAAATGAAGATACACTTGTTAGTAGCTGTGATGAGGGTTACGATTTTAAAATTGATGGATTAAATTGCTCATTATCGGCTCCAAATTATTATTATGATATCAGAAGACATGATGCAGATGAAGATGGAACTTATGAAAAAGAAATCTTCAAAGTAATTAAAGTATCGACAGATGATGAAGTTGCAGAAGATGAGAGAGAAACTGAAAATGAACCAACTGTTGATATAATTCGTGCAACTCAAATTCAATTAAAAAATGGCGATGATATTGTTACAGCAGAATATGGTGGTCAATCTAATGGTGATTATCACTTATTTAAGTTTAACTATGAGGGTTTAGCTTATTACTTTATGCTTCATACTGACCCAAACACAGGTATTATTTCGGTATTAACTTTTAGCGGTACAGTATGGGAGACTTTGAACATTGGCGCCGCAAATTCACTTAATGCTATAACAAAGTTATACTACATTAAATATGATATTGACCAAGATGGTGCAAAATCATATGCTACAAATTTGAATGCTAATGGATTCACAGCTGATTATTTCGCTTATTCAAAAACAGTAACAAAAAAGATTCCTTCAAGTGATGTTTATACAACAAAAACAATTTATCAAACTGTTGATATGGAAGCTATTTCTCATACCGGAACAGGTGGTAAAAAAGTAAATAAAACTTTATATTTTAACGTTTGTTTCAATACAACAAGCAAATATTTAGTTACCATTAAAGATGGAAAAGTTGAATTTGCAGAAGCTTATGAACCAACAGTAAAAACTAACAGTGCATCTGGAATGACAGCAAGAGGTGAAGATCCATTTGTTCAAAGTGCACAGTTCTCAAAATTCTATTTATATGATTTCTATCACGGTTATGTTGGTGGTGTAAAGAGCATTAATCCTGAAAACAATGCTATTACATCTGCTTCTAGACCTTCAGAAGATGATGACGACTGGTTCTTTGAATGTAAGATTGATTCAGATGATTTCTCATTCCCAGCAAAAGAATCATATATTCATTTATATGATGGCAGCAGATATGTTGCAACAATTTATAAAGTTTCAGGAAATGACCCAAGCAACGCAATTTCAACAATGGGTGAACTTCCAAATGCAACAACTTATGTTTTATATAATGATACAATCTATTATAATATAAAAACTCAAAACGCATTTGCTAATAACACTGATATGACAACACATTTTAACAATGTAAAACAATCAATGGTTATTAGATGTGTTCGTGATAACAGGTCAATGATATTCTTTGACTTTGACTTCTGGTTTATCTCATTAATTCCAAGTCTTAAAGTTAGAAACAATATTGGTTTCTTCTCTGAAAAACTTGAAAGAGAATGGATTGGACAAGAATTCTATATCACAGATGGTATTCAATTTGACTATTTCTTTGAGGGTAAAGCCTCACTTATAACATTCTATATTCCAAGTAAAATTAGTTATTGGATTATTCTTGTTGCTTCTGCACTTATGATAAAAGTGCTTGGAACGGCAGTTTGGGGTGTTATTAAGAGAATTTATGAAATTACATTGTTCTTTATTGCTGCACCTGCTGTGGCTTCAACCATTCCACTTGATGATGGTCAGAAGTTTACGACGCAGATTCAGCAGCCGCTGGTCCGAAAAGTCCTGGGTACGTATGGAACGATGCTGGGTATAAATGTATTCTTCATACTGCTGTATCCGGTTAAATCATTGTCGCAGATATTCACGCCTGAAGATATTGCGACATCTAACTCATATTTCTTAAAGAATTTCTTCTCGATATTTGGTCGAGAATTCCAAGCTAAAATGCTTAATATGTATGTTTACATATTGTTTGTTTTAGTTGCGTTCACGATGATTAGTGCACTTCCTGGTGTTATTGCACAAATGCTTGGTGCTGAAGATGTTCATAAAAATGGTGAACAAACTAAAAAGCAAGCAGCGAGCGATGTTAAAGGTGCAATGGATAACGTTTCAGGTAAAAACCTTATGGAAGGTGGCAAGAAAGCAATAGAAGGTGCTAAAAATTCGTTGCCTGGAAAGGCAATTGCTCTTGGTGCTAAAGGTGCTAAAGGCCTGAAAGATAGGTTCTCAAAAGGTGTTCCAGATGATGATGGTGATGGCGAAAAAGAAGAAACAAAGAGTAGAACCGAAGAAGAAATGGCACAAGATGATGCTGAAGTTCAAGAACAACTTGATACAAAATTCAATGAACTTGCCGGTGATAATTTTGGTGGCAGAAGCTATCAAGAAATTATGGCAAATGGTACTGATGATGAAAAGAAATCAGCTCAAATGTTAATGACGGCAGCTGAAGCATCGGTTGATATGGAAATTCAAGCAAGTGGTGATGAAAATAAGAAAGCAGCATTTGAGAGAGTTGCTTCTAAATTAGATTCACCAGAAGAAGCAGGTGAACAAACTCCTGAAGATAAAGCTGAAAGCGCTGCAGAACAAAAATTCAATAGCAGCACTGAAGAAATTGCACAAAACATTGTTGGTGCAAGTGGTGATGCTTCGAAAATGGAAGCTAATGCTATTGTTAATATGGCTGGTGCTAATGGCGTTGCAAACCAAGTTATTGCAACAGCACTTGGTGCAAAAGCTGGTGATGATGGCACAACTAATTTAACAACTCAAACATTTGGTAATGATGCTGCTGGACAAGAGAGAAAGAAACAAGCTGTGCTTTCAACAATGAACGAGGATGAGAGAGCCAAGTTCGATAAGATGAGTGAAAAGCAACAAGCTGATGTTCTTTCACAATACAGCGTGTCTTCAACAATGGGAGCTGATGGCAAAATTGCAATGTCTGTTGCTAAATTAGGCAAAGATGGCGCAGTTGATGAATCAACAAGAAAAAATGTTAATGCTGAAACCGCAAATTCTGTTATGAAAGATGTTGCAAAAGACGCTGCATCAAATAATCCTGAAGCAATTCAATCTGCAATTGAAAGTACAAAAGGTGCAAAAGAAGCTGCTTCAAACGCTGTTGCTGGAAATATTGCAAATGCAATTGACTTCTCAACAGCAGGCACAGAAGGTCAAGATTCTGTTGCTGAAATGATTATCAAAGATATAACTGATAATCCAACTGATAAACAAAATGGTGCTATAATTGATAATGCAATGCTTGCATTCTTGCAAGACCCAGCAAACAAGAAGATTATGAAAGAGTTCCAAAAACTCACAGGTCTTTCTGATGCTGATATGCAAAAAAAAGATTTAGTACTACAAAATATTGATATTCTTCGTGCTGGTGGTACAGGAATTAAACAACTTGGAATTACTGCTGATTCTTATCAAGATAAGATGGGTGGTGCAATTGAACAAGCTGTTCAAAGTGGACAATATTCAGTTTCTGCTTGGGAATTATTCAATAAAACACCAGGAGCTCAAGAATATATCGACAATGTTTCTGCTGAAAATATGGTTAGAAACAATGATGAAGTTGAGCTTGAAAAAGAAAAATCTGCAGATGGTCTTGAAGCTATAATTCAAGGCATTGTAGAGAAACTTCTTGGAGGTCTTTCACCTGAAGAAAAAGCTAAACAAGACTATGAAGCTGCAAATCCTGGCAAAAAATGGGAAGATTTAAATCAAGAAGATAAAGATAAGTTAGTAAATCAAACAAAAGACCAAGCTGAAGCAGAAGCTAGAGGTCAAGCATTATTCGCAGCATTTGCTCAAAATGCTGATGGAAACTCTGTTGCTGTTAACGAAATGTTGAAAGCGGCAATGGGTATTACTCCTGAAAATCAAAGTGCTATAATCAATGATAAATTCAGTGGTGAGCAACAAGCAAACCTTCAAAATGCTGGATTTGGTGCAGACCAAATTGCTCAAGCAATTAAAGCAATTGAACTTATGGGTGGAACTGCTGATTATGCAACAGTTAGTGAATATTTGAGAGAAGAAAAGGAAAATCCAGATGCTCACAGTCAAAAATTGCTTGAAGCTATGCAAAATGATGAATCTGGTGCTGTTGATAAGTCAAAAATGTATCAAATACTTGGTGGTGGCGACTTTATTGATGAAGAGCAAAAACAAAAACTTGCTGAACAAACTGCTGCAAATGGTATGATGGCATTAACAAAAGAAGAGCAAGATGCAGTTAAATTGAATCTTGCAAAAGCAGATTTTGAAGCTGCAAATCCAGGACAAAGCTGGGATTCTTTGGACGATGCTAAAAAGCAAGAATTGCTTACTCAAGCTGGTGAAAAAGCTAATGGAATGTCACTTTATGAAGTTCAAGCTATTGCTGCTGGAAAATCTCAAAGAGAAGCATTTGATGGACTTCGTGAAGAGTCTAAAAAGAGACAAGTTATTGATGAAGCAATCGCTGCAAACCCTGATATTCCTGTTGAACAACTCATTGAAGCTGCAGGAAATGACCCTGAAACAGCTAAATATATTCAAGATATGTATGCTCAACGTATGTCTGTTGTAAGTGCTGAAGATAGAGAAAATGCACAAAAAGCTGCTGAAGCAGATGTTATTGCAGAGCAAACAAATGCGAATATTAATACAGCTGAAGGCAGAAAAGCTGCATATGCTGCAATGGTTGCCGGAACTTCTGAAAATCCTGAAAAAGATTTAAGTGATGCTGTTGAAAGTAGAGTTCATGCTAAAATTAAAGACCAAGTTAACTCTGATTCTGAACTTCAAAAAGAGAGAGATAAGTGGCTTAAAGCAAATCCAAGCAAAAATCAAGATGACTTTGTTGCTCATTTAGCAGAAAAAGCTAAATCAGGTGACAAAGAAACTCTTGAAAAATTAGGTTATGCTAATGGAGCAGCCTTTAATGCAGAAAGAGATGAGTTTGAAAGACAAATTGTCGTTGGTATGGCAAAAGATACTTACGATGGCTTTGAAGCAGATGTTGCAACTGCTACTTCTGATAAAGTTTCAGCAAGAAACAGAGAGCTTATTGAAAGTGGAAAAGGTGCTGAAATCTTAAAAACAGCTGAAATTCTTGATAAAGGCAACACTTCAGGAACTTATGCTAAATTTATTAATGAAGCAAATGCTGAATATCAAAGACTTTATGGAAAAGATAAGAATCTTGCTAAAGAAGACCCTCTTGCAAGAGCGGCATTCTTATCACAATATATGGAAAAGAGAAAATTCTCTCTTGAAGCTGATGATGCTCATACAGTTAAATTAGCTGGTGAGCAAGCACAATCTGTAGGAAAAGCAGCGGCTGATAAAGCTGAAGCTGAATTATTAAAGAAAAATCCAAACGCTTCAGCAACAGAAATTGCACAAGCTAGACAAAATGCTGCAATATTTGGTCAAATTGCTGCAAATCCAGAACAATTTGGCGAAATGATTTCTGTTATGGAAAGCTATGACGGTGGCGAACAAGGTAATGCAGTTGCATTAAAACTTAAGAGAACCGTATTAGAACAAACTTATGATAGTTACAAAGCAAAAGGTGTTACTCTTTCAATTGCTAAAAACCCTGAACAAATGGGCGCTGAAGAGAGAAAGCGTTATGAATTTAACAAAGGTATCTTGCAACAAGAAATGAGAAATAACAATGATGTTGTTGGTAACTTATTCAAAAATACAAACATCTTCAACCAAGAAGCAATGATTCAACAAATCGCTCAAAGCAGTGGTATGAAATTTGACGAAGCTGTTGGCAGTTGGATTGATGCTGATGGTAATGTTCTTAAAGATAAAGATGGCAATAACATTGGTGCAGACAATATGCTTGCACTTAAATCACATCTTGATAACACAGCTATTGCAAACTATATGAATAGCCACGAAGAATCAAAAGATAAACTTTTGAATCTTGGTGCTCAAAATATGATGCTTACAATGGATAAAGAAACTCAAGATATCAAGAAAGCTGATGCAGTGTTAAGCAGTTCATATTTAAGAAATGAAGTTTCTACACAAGTATTGAAAGATGCATTCGGACTTGGAAAAAATGATTCTCTTGATGAAAGCAAAGTTAAAGACCTCATTATGCAAATGCTTAAAGCAAGTGGTAGAGGTGCTGAAGCTAACGATGAAAACATCATGAAGAACTTTGAACAATATAAGACCGAACTTGCACTCCACGATTTAAGTAGAGCAAAAGAAGGTATTGTTGGTGAAAGAGATGCTGATGCATTTGTTAAAGCAACAGCTGCATTAGAAAATAAAACTCAATTTGCAACAGCTCTTAACAGAGAAGTTACAAGAGTTATTGACCCAGCAAGTTATGACCCAGAAACAAGCACAAAAGAATTCTTTGCTTCACATTCAATTTCAGACTTTAAAGCTGATGATGGTTCTGAAATTCACAATCTTGCAGATGCACTTAATGCTTTCCATAAAGAAGGATTTGGTGGATTCAAGAAAGGTGCAAAGAATATTATCGGTGATGCTAAAGGTGGTATGACTGATGGTGGCCTTGTTGGTGGCTTAAAAACAATGTTCATCGGTGGTTATGGAGAGAGAAAGAATCACGGTGGAATTGTTGGAAACAATGCTGAACGTGGTGGTATTGTTGGTGGACTTGAATCTATCGCTGTTAAAGGTGTGTTAGGTTCAGCTAGAAACTTACTCACATTAAAAGCTGTTCGTGCTACTGCTAGCGCAATTAAAGAAAGAAAACAAGTTAAACTTGATAACGGTAGAGATATTAGCTATGTTCAATATAAGACCGGTGGCTATGAACTTGATGAAAATGGCAAAGTTAAGAGAGATGAAAACGGTAACGCAATCAAAACTGCAGACTTTGATAAAGGATTCAAGAGATTTAAAAAGGTTTCTAATGCTGTTCTTGATAACACAGCAACAGGAACTCTCTTAAAGCAAACATTTGTTGGTGTTGCAAAGATGGGAACAGGTATTGGTCTTGGTGTTGGAAAGATTGGAACAGGTGTTGGTCTTGGTGTTGCAAGAATGGCAACAAAAGCTTACACATCAACCATTGGAAATGCACATAGCTTTGTTACAAGAAATCGTAGATTATTCACAAGCAACAACTCTGAAATGCTTGAAATGGTTCAAGAAGCTAGAAAAGACAAACTTATTATGAAAGAAGTTGGCGAAGGTGCATCAGTTGCCGATATTGCTAGATATCTTGATAAGAATAAGGTTGCTGGAGAAAATATTAAAAATAGAGTTCATGCTAAAAAGGCAAGAGAAATTGCTAGCACAGATGCAACATTTGCAGATGAAATGGCTAAAGCTGGGGTAGATTTAACCGATGATGCTGCAATTGCTCAACATTTAAGCAAGAATAGAGCTCATAGAAAGACAGTTGATGCAGCATTTAAAGGTGATAAGACTGCTGAAAAATTTGCAAGTATTGTTCAAAATGATAGTCAAATGGATGCAGAAGTTCGTAAATATATTTACACTGATGCAGAAATTGGTAAAGCTTTAGATAGTGGTGCAATTGGATTTGATAAATCACAAATCAGTGAAAGAGATATTATTGCTCAAGCTGTAAAAGACCCATATTTGAGAGGTCGTCTTGGACCTAACGCAACAGCTGATGATTATAAGAAATTCTTGAAAGAAGATGAAGCTAAAGGTGGTGTTTATGCTTCAGAATTCACAAGAAAGGCTATGATTCAAGCAGTTAGAGATGGAAAAGGTGGAACATTTAAAGGTGAAAAAGTTAACAATGTTCTTGATTCTATGCTCAAAGCTGGCAAATTGGTTGATGAAAGTGGAAACTTAACACAAGCTGCTGTTGATTCTTACTTCAAAGTAAGCATTCCTGAAGAAAAGACTTACAAGAAGGCAACTAAAGAAAACAATAATAAATTTGCTCAAGCAATGGGTTCAACTGCTAGAGGATTAGAAAAAGCTGCATTTGCAACAAAAGATGGATTCGGAAGATTCTTCCTCGGTAAGAAGATTGATAGCGGTTTCTCTGGAACTTCAGTTAAAAATATTGGAAATAAAGTTCAATATGCAAGAGAAGATTATGCTAGAGAAGAATACGCAAAAGAACAATATGTAAAAGAACATTTCATCAAGAGTGGCGGAAAAGCTGAAGAGTTTGATGCAAAATCTCAAGAAGAAAAACAAAAATTGATTAATGCCCATTTCGGCAAAGGTCAATCAATTAGCACAGAAAACTTATTCAAATATTCACAAGGTTTTGATTCTATGGATGCAGAGCAAAAACAAGAATATTTAAATAAATTTGATAAATTAAGCAATTCTGACAGAAGAAAGAGAATTAGTAATCCAAGAGATAGTCTTGAAAAGTCAGTTGCAAGAGAAGAATACGCTAAAGAAATTTATGCAAAAGAACAATTTATTAAAGAAACAGGCAAAACTGCTGCTGACTTTGATAAATTAAACGAAACACA
>JAZRRE010000017.1:0-37686 GCA_045650505.1 Clostridia bacterium
GTCGCCATAATATTTTTAAGTAAAGCAAACGGCAAGTTGTTCACTTGCCGCTCGTTTAATATGGAGCGGGAAACGAGATTCGAACTCGCGGCATCTGCCTTGGCAAGGCAGCGCTCTACCACTGAGCCATTCCCGCATAAATAAAATTACTCGCCCCACACCGATGTGCAGTGCGAGTAATGATTGGTGGGGGCTATAGGGCTCGAACCTATGACCGTCTGCTTGTAAGGCAGATGCTCTCCCAGCTGAGCTAAACCCCCGCGTTCGTTGCGAACAATAGTAATATACCAAATCTTAAAGACAAATGCAAGTGTTTTTATAAAAAAAATAAAATTTTTTTAATTTTTTTTAATTGAGTATGATTTTGTTTAAGATTTTTGATGAATATAAGGTTTCGCCCTTCTCTAATATCTTTAAATATTGAGTCTGGTCTGGTTTGATTTGTTCAAGCAGTTCTTTAGCAAGTCCGTAAGTCTTTGAAGTGATTCTTGAAAAGAGTCCATTATCACTTCCGTGTTGGTTTGTTCCAATCACACTTCCAGAGCCCCTTGTTTTTTGGTCAAACTCTGCAATTTCAAAACCGTTAGAATGATTTTTGAAAAAGAGTATTCGCTCATAAGACTTTTCATTAAGTCTGTCAGCAAGACAAAAACAATAAGATTCTTGCCCTTGTCTTCCAACACGACCACGAAGTTGATGGAGTGTTGCAAGACCAAAACGTTCTGGTGAGGCAATAACAATAATGTCGGCATCTGGAACATCAACGCCAACTTCAACAATGCTAGTTGACACTAACACCTTAATTATGCCCTGTTTAAAGTTTTCTATAAGTTTATTTTGTTCTTCTTTTTTAAGTTTTCCGTGAATAAGCCCAACAGAAGTTTTATCAAAAATGTTACAACATAAATAATCAAACATTGATTTTGCTGAAAATTTTTGAAGTTCATCATCATCATTTTCTTCATCAATTTTTGAGCAGACAACATAAACTTTTGAGCCGTCATCAATTTTTGTTTTAATATATTTCCACATATCATCTTGCTTTGATTGATTCACAATGTTGGTTTGTGTTTTTTGTGGCTTTGGTCTTTCGTTGATGACGGATATTTCAAGGTCACCAAAAAGAACCAAAGATAGTGACCTTGGAATAGGAGTTGCACTCATAACTAAAATGTCAGGGTTTTGCCCTTTCTGTTTGAGTTTTGCCCTTTGTTCAACGCCAAACCTATGTTGTTCATCAATAACAAGATATGATAAATTTTCAAAAATAACACCTTCTGAAATGATTGCGTGAGTTCCAATAACTACTTTTGATTTTCCAAATCTTATATTCGCAAGTGCGTTGTGTTTATCACTTCCCGTTGTTGAGCCGGTGTAAAGTTCAACTTGAATTTCACTTCCAAAGAGTTTTTTAGCAGTTTCATAGTGTTGTTTTGCGAGTATTTCAGTTGGAGCGATAATTGCTGACTGATATCCATTTTTTGCAGCCACAAACGCACCAAAAAGTGAAATTATGGTTTTTCCAGAGCCAACGTCACCTTGAAGAAGTCTGTTCATTGAATATTTGCTTGCAAAGTCACCTTGAATTTCACGAATAACAGTTTTTTGACTTTGTGTGAGTTTAAAAGGAATCAATCTTTCAAATTCAGTAATCAAGTTTTCAATATTTTCATATTTTTGAGTTTTGACTGATTTATATATGGCTTTATGGTATTCATTAATTGCAATAAGTGGAATGATTTTTTCAATTTCAACACGCTCAAGTGCTGTGTCAATATCGTCTTTTTCTTTAGGATTATGAATGATATCATAAGCCTCATTTAAGTGCAATAAGTTATATTTATATAATAAATTATCACTTACAAATGAAGAAATTTCAAGGTTTTTTAAAATATAATTAATTGAATCGTGTATTGTTTTTTGTCCAATTTTTGAAACTGAATGATAAACCGGAAGAAGCCCAAGCCCTTCAAGTTTTTCACTAGATTTTGAAAGTGTCACGATGAAAGTATTCTTTTTTGTTGGGCTATTTTTGCCATATAAGTATATCTCTTGACCAATATATAAATTTGCTTTTATATATGGCTGGTTATACCAAATTGCGTTGAAATAATGACCTATTTCATCACACATCTTGCAAGTGACAAATGAAAAGTTTGCTCTAATTTTGACAACTTTTGCATTTTCGCAAACTGTTGCTTTGATAAGTTTAACAATTCCGTCATCTGCATAAGGGCTGGTTTTGGAAAAGTTATAATATTTATAAGGAAAATAATTGAGCAAATCTTCGCACGAAAAAATGTCGTTTTCTTCAAACGACTGCTTTCTTGCTTTTCCAATACCAGATATTTGCTCAAGTTCCATATAAAAATTATATCAAATGCTGAAAATTTCAGCAACAAAAAAGAACGGACATTTGCCCGTTCTTTAAAATGCAATTTATTCAAGAGAAATCAAATAGTAATAAAGTGGTTGGTCACCTTGGTGGCAATCAATTTCAAGGTCAGGATACTTATCTTTAAGAGTATCAACAAGAGCACCTGCATCAACCGGAGAAACATCTGCACCATAGAATAAAGAAATTGTTGAAACTTCATCATTCATAAGTTTTTCGATTGTATCTTCAGTAACTTTATTAATATCATTACCTTTTGTTAAAATTTTCTTTTCACCAAGACCAATAATGTCGCCTTCTTTAAGTTTGAAACCGTCCATTGAAGTTGTTTTAACTGCGTATGTAACTGAACCAGAAACAACGCTCTTGATAGCATCTTCAACATTGTGTTTGTTTTCTTCAACTGAAAGTTCAGGGTCGATTCTAATTGCAGCAGAAATACCTTGTGGAACTGATTTTGTTGGAAGAACGTGAATATTGCGTTTTGAAAGGTCATTTGCAAGTTCTGCAGCCAAGATGATGTTTGAGTTGTTTGGAAGCACGAATACATTTTCAGCGTAAACACTGTCAGCAGCTTTAGCAATGTCTTCAGCGCTTGGGTTCATTGTTTGACCACCTTCGATAACGTAGTCAACGTTAAGGTCTTTGAATAAGTTAGCAAGACCTTCACCAGCACAAACTGAAACAAGACCAATCTTTTTGAGTTCTGTTGGTTCTTGTTGAACTTTGAGTGCTCTAAATTGTTCAAGCATATTTTCAATCTTAACGCCGTTAAGTTCACCAAGTTTAAGAGCGTGAGTTAAAGCAACGCCTGGTTGGTTTGTGTGAACGTGAACTTTGATAAGGTTAAGGTCACCAATACAGATAACTGAATCACCAAGTGTCATAAGAGTTTCACGAAGTTTGTCAATATCTGCAACTGTTGTCTTTTTGTTGATATTAATAACAAAGAATTCTGTGCAGTATGCAAATTCAATGTCTGCTAAACTGTTATAGTCAACAAGTTCGTTGCCACCATTCATTTGAATGTTGCCATCACCAACTCTGTCTGAATCGGCTTGAAGTTTAAGTTCACTTTCATCACCACAAACAATTTTAAGGAAACCGTTCATAATGATAAGAAGACCACGACCACCTGCGTCAACAACACCTGCTTTTTTAAGAACAGGCAAAAGTTCAGGAGTCATAGAAAGTGCTTCTTCACCGATATCTAAAACTTGCTTAAAGAAATCTTCAAGGTCTGAAGCTTTTTTAGCAATTTTGATTGAAGAATCAGCCATTGCACGAATAACTGTTAAAATTGTACCCTCTTTTGGTTTTGTAACAGCTTTATAAGCAACGTTTGCACCTTCGATAAGTGCGTTGGCAAAATCCATAACTTTAATTTCTTTAAGATGAATTAAAGATGATGTGATACCTTTAAAGATTTGTGAAAGAATAACACCAGAGTTACCTCTCGCGCCTTTAAGAGCACCTTTTGAAATAGCGTCACAAATTGCTTCCATATCATTGTTTGTGCACATATTAAGTTCTTTCACAGATGATTTCATTGTGAGTGACATATTAGTACCGGTGTCACCATCTGGAACCGGGAATACGTTAAGTGAGTTTACATACTCTTTATTTTCTTCAAGATAGTTTGCACCAGAAACTACCATTTTACGGAGCATCGCTCCAGTAATAACTTTATCCATTAAAATTTTCTCCTAATTGCATTTTGAAAGGTGTAAGCAGCAAAAAATAGCAAAACTATAATTTGCCTAAACTTTAACACCAACAACGTTTATATTAACTGAATCAACAAGCATGCCGGTAAACTGTTCAACATTATACTTAACAAGTCTTCTAACAGATTCAGCAACGGCGTTAATGCTAACACCATATTTTAAAATTATATCAAGGTCAATGATAATTCTGTCTGAAATAGTTGTAATTTTAATGCCCTTTGGCTTATAAGACTTTTTAAAGAGTTCACGAATAGAGTCTGAAAACTTGCTTGTCACAAGGTCAACAACACCGTAAACATCTAATGCCGAATGAGCCACAATTAAAGCTACTGCATCATCTGTAACAGAAATTTTTCCGTAAGAGTTAACTGTATTAACTGACATAATTGTCTCCTTTTTTTATTAACTTCTATGCGAATGGTCGCAAAGAGAGCCTACAAATATACCATAATAATATACCATAGGCTCGAAAAAATCAAGGAATAATTAAAGAAATTAGTTATTTTATAAAAATTTTCATAATTTTTGCGATATATACTTGCAAAATTTTTAGTTCTATGCTATTATGTGTTTCGTATTATGATATAAATCACCCAGGAGGTAGAACTTATGAGTAGAGTATGTAGTATTTGTGGCAAAGGTGCTAACGCAGGTAACTCTCGTAGCCACGCTTTAAATATATCAAAAAGAGTTTTTAGACCAAATATTCATAAAACAACTGTTGAAATTGATGGAAAAGTTGTTAACGCTTATGTTTGCACAAAGTGTATGAAAGGTTCAAAAAAGGATAAATAGTTTATATACTTAAAAATTAAGTTCTAGGGTTCTTCCCTAGAATTTTTTTATACTTAAAAAAAACTATTGGAAATTTGCCCTTTTTGGTTTATAATGTGTTTGGAGGCATTTATGTTAGAACTAGAAAATATAAGTTTCTCTGTTCGTGAAAACGGAAAAACAAAAAACATTTTGAAAAATATCAATTTAAAGATTGAAGATGATAAATTTCTCGTAATAACAGGACCAAATGGTTCTGGCAAATCAACCCTTGCAAAAATTATTATGGGTATAAATAAGCCGTCATCTGGAAAGATTATTTTTAACGGAAAAGATATCACTAACCTTTCAATTTCTGAAAGAGCCAAACTTGGAATCAGTTTTGCATTTCAACAACCTGTTAAGTTTAAAGGAATTACTGTGAAGCAAATGATTTCACTTGCAGCAGGAAAAGAAATTTCAGTTGGTGATGCTTGCAAATATCTTTCTGATGTTGGTCTTTGCGCACGTGATTATATTGATAGAGATATCGATGGTTCACTTTCTGGTGGTGAGCTTAAAAGAATTGAGATTGCAACCATTATAGCAAGACAAAGTGAACTTGCAGTGTTTGATGAACCTGAAGCAGGCATTGACCTTTGGAGTTTTAACAGTTTAATCAAAACATTTAAAAACCTTAAAGAAAAATATAAATGTGGTTTTATGATTATCTCTCACCAAGAAAGAATTTTAGATATTGCAGACAAAATTGTTGTGCTTTCATCTGGACAGGTTAAAACTGTTGGAACAAAAGAAGAAGTTCTCCCTAACCTTTCTGAAATTTATTCTGCTTGTTCAAGGCTTGAGGAGGTGGAATAATGGAACTTAATAAAATTGATAAAGAACTTTTAAAAACCATTGCAGACCTTCACGAGATTCCTGAAGGTGCATACAATATTAGAAAAGATGGCAAACTTGTTTCAAGAAATGTAAGTGCTAATATTGAAATTGTAACAAAACAAGATAAGCCAGGCATTGATATTTTTATTAAAGATGGCACAGTGAATGAAAGTTTGCATATTCCTGTTATTGTTTCAGAAGCTGGGCTTCATGACCTTGTTTATAATGATTTTCATATTGGAAAAGACTGTGATGTAACAATTGTTGCTGGTTGTGGAATTTCTTGTGGTTCAGATAGTGATAATGGTCACGACGGCGTTCATTCATTCTTTGTTAGTGAAAACTCAAAAGTAACTTATGTTGAAAAACATTATGCTATGGGTGACGGCTCTGGAAAGCGTGAACTCAACCCTATCACAAATGTTGAACTTAAGAAGAACGCATATATGAAGATGGAAACCGTTCAAATTGGTGGTGTAACCTATTCGGTTCGTGAAACCAATGCTGTGCTTGATGACGGTGCTAAACTTGAAATTGGTGAAAAAATAATGACCGGTTCAAATGATTACGCTGAAACAAAGTTTAATGTTGATTTAAATGGAAAAGATTCATCTACTCACGTTGTATCTCGTGCAGTTGCAAAAGAAAACAGCAAACAAGTTTATATTTCAACAATTAATGGAAATAACAAGTGTTACGGTCACACTGAATGTGATGCTATTGTTATGGATAGCGCAAACATTGTTGCAAAGCCTGAAATCACAGCAAAAGTTGCTGATGCTTCTCTTATTCACGAAGCGGCTATTGGAAAGATTGCTGGTGAACAACTTATCAAGCTTCAAACATTAGGTTTAACAGAAAAACAAGCTGAAGATGAAATTATTAAAGGATTTTTAAAATAAAAAGAATTGAGATTATTCTCAATTCTTTTTTTGTTCTATAAGTTTTTATTGTTGTGGACCACTTGATTCCGCTTCAAAGTTTGGCAATTTCCATAATCTGTTCACGTGAAGGTCTTTCCAATATGAATCGTGTTCACCATTTGTTAAACCTTGTTTTAATGCTTTGTTATATGGTTCCAAACATTCACCATAATATAAAACTTTTTGTGAGTATGATTGTGGTTTATAATTTCCATTATATTTGCCATTTTTCATACATTCTTTAAGCCAGCCTCTAACATTTCCACAACCAAATAAATAACAGTCATAAACCATATCTGGTGTAACGTTTTCAGCACCAACAATATCAGCGCAATATTCATAGTTCTTAACAGAAATATACATACAAGTCATCATTGCTTCAACAGGATTATCTAACTCTTTACTATCTGAAATAATTTCTTTTCCGGTTAAAGTTTTTGAAATTTCATTAGCTTCTTTTGTTGCATCAGCGCCAATCATAAGCATACCTCTGCAACCATATTTGTTAACATAGTCAACAACATATTTAAGTGAACTTTCTTGAACAGCTTCACCCACATACATTTCTGGATTAAATTTTGAAATATCATAACTATAATCGTGGTTTGCAGTTTCAAGTTCAATGCCCAAATTGTTGTAACAAGCTTCTGCAATTTTTAACATATCAGCAACTTCAACCATTGTGGTTCCTGATGAATTTACATATGTGTTCCAAGTTAAAGTGTCTAAATCAATATAAGTGGCTTTTTCAGGAGCTTTTTCAGATTCTTGTGAAGATGTAGGTTTCTTTGATGACTCTTTAGATTCTTCTTTTGAATCGCCAATAACGTGTACAATTCCAGATTCATTTTTTGTAGAACTGTTTGAATTGTTTGCCCCGTTAAAGAGAGTAATTCCAGAACCAATTGTTAAAGTAATTCCAAGAATGAGAGCAATCACTTTAAGTTTTGCTTTATCCGAAATTATCATAACTCTATTTTTATTAAAAACAGAACCTTTTGGTGGATTGTTTATTTCATCAATAATTTTTTGGTCTTTTTTAACTTCTCTATCAACACTATAAGCACGGAAAAAGGCACCAATTGCAGAGCTTGGTTCTTCAACAAACCAGCGTTTTTCTCCATTTTTTGTGGTTAAGGCGGTTAATTTTGCTTGTTTACCGTTTTCAGCGTTATATTTTTCAACTTCAGCATTAATTCTATCAAGAGCTTTTTGACTGCGTTGATATTTGTCAGGCACAGATTCAAGAATATAATATTGTTTTTTAGCGGTGTTTTCATCTTGAATAAAATAAATAAGTGTCTCTTCACCGTGAACTCTTTCATTGAAAACGACATTTCTTTTTGCCATTGTATTCTCCTTGAGTTAGCTTTTGTTTGATTATATTATAAATTTATATAAGTTGTCAAAAGAAGTGTTATGGTTTAAAACATTGAAGGACCTTCTTCTGCAGGGCTTCCATCACGTTTAACTTTTTTGCCTGAATTATTTAGATATTCAGGAACAAAAAGCCCTGTTTTTGTTTGTTTGTAAGCTTGGTCTTCAAATATAAATTTCTTTTTTGTAATACCCAAGGCTCTGCTTGTATCTTGTGAAAATTTAGCTGCCCTCTCAATTGTATCGGTTGCATAATCGGTATATTCATCTTGAGATAAATATCTTCCATAGAAACTAGGTCTTTCATCGCTTCTTAAAATAAATCTTTTTAAGTTTCTTGAATAACCTCTATTTGTGATTGCATCATCAAGATTATTTCTTTTAATAAAATATTTTGACAAATAGAATAATCCTGCAAATAATTCCCAATCAATTTTTCTTTGAGTAACTTGGTCACTAATTTTAAGTGGTCCTTTGTTTTCGATATAGTTCATATAAAGGTCATAATTTTCATTAGCTGAATAAATACCTTTTGGCATAAGTCGAAGGCCAGACCTTTCACGGTTTAAACCGCGAAGATATGTGCTGCTTTCTGCATCAATTCTAAACACAACATCATATTTTCCATCTGCATTTTTAGCAAGAATGATGTTTCTTGAGTTTGCATCAGTGTCGCCAATTGCGTTAGGAATGAAATATGAGCAAAGTACAACTTGAATCATTGCTCTTGGTGTCATAACACTATTAATATATTCATTAGATAAAAAGTCTTGAATATCAGCAAAAGAATAAAGGTCAGGAAAACTTTCTTTTCCGTCATCGGTATTAATTTTTGCTTCATTTAATATTCTATCTAAACGAGCAGTTTCAATGTGTGAGCCATCTTCTCTTTGAAGGTGGTTTAAATCGATAACGCTTGAACCCAAAATTGAGCTTGCTCCATTAAGTTCAACACCATAAGTTTCAAGAGGTGTTGGATAGGCTTCAAGTGAACTGTTAGCCATAATTCTGCCAAGTGTTTCAATTCTTGAAGATAAATTATAATTCTTAACATAATGAGGCCAGAAAGCATCTAAACCTTCCTCAAGTCTAAAACCATATAGACCGGTTGTTGTTGATTTTTCTTCTTCTGTTGGAAGTGAGTGAGAGTATCTTGTATAATCAAAAATAGGTGTAATGCCATCATTTCTTGCTGGCATATTTGCAACAGATGTGTCGTGTGGCAAAACATTTGTTTCAATACCAAAAGCTTTAATAAGTTCTTTAATTGCGTTATATTCCCTTGTGCTCATCATATATGACATAATTATTCCCCCTTTAATGTCATCATTTTTAGTTATATTAATAATACCATAAAGCACATAAAAAAGCAATACTTTTTAAAAATTAAATGATTATATATAAAATAAAAAAAGTAAGCGAAATGCTTACTTTTTATTTTTGTCTTTTAAAAACAATTTTAAAATCCCACTTAAAAATTTTGGCGCTTTAATGCATACGATAGTCATAACAATACCTCCGATAATGCATTATATGATTGTGGGTTTATTTTGTGTAACAAATTTTAAAAACGCTTCAAAATTTTATGCATAAAGTATTTACCCTTAAGCTGCTGAATTGTCTTTTTCATATTTTCAGATTTAAAGATAGTTGAGCCAGAAACAATGATGTTAACGCCCATTTTGCGAAGAAGTTTAGCATTTTTAAGTGTTACACCGCCATCAATTTCAATGTAAACCTTTTTGTTAATTTCGCGAATTTCAGCAATTTTTTCAGCTGAACCAGGGATAAATTCTTGACCACAAGCACCAGGTTTTACACCCATAACAGTAACAATGTCAACATTACCTGCATCTAAATAATCTTTTATTTTTAAAACAGGTGTTTTTGGGCTTATTGCAAGACCGGTCAAAACATTTTGGTCACTAATTTTTTTGAGAGTTTTCTCAACATCTTTGCAGGCTTCATAGTGAATTGTAATAATATCTGCCCCCGCTTTAACATAGTCATCAATAACACTATCAGGGTTTTCAACCATCAAATGAACATCAAGCAAAAGGTTTGTTTTATCTCTAATTTTATCAACAAGTTTATGGTCAAAAGTTTTGTTTTTAACAAACTTTCCATCCATAACATCAAGGTGAACAAAGTTTGCTTTTGCCTTTTCAATATCAGCAAGTGCTTTGTTTAAAATTTCTTCATTATTATAATCAATTGCAAGAATAGATGGTGCAACTTTAACAAGTTTTGGTGTCATAATAAATCTCCTTATTATTTATTTTTATTAAGTGTTGAGCGGCGAAGTTGTCCGCACGCACCTTCAATATCGCTGCCAAGAGTTCTTCTTGTTGTTGCAGAAATTCCTTGTTCTTTAAGGTATTCCCAAAAAGCAGCCTGTTTCTCTTTTGTTGGTGGTTTCAAGGCTGGGTTTTCTATTGGTGAATTAGGTGTTGCATTTATTGGAATAAGATTGAAATGATATGATATACCTTTGCAAAGTTCTTTAAGTCTTTTTGCATCATCTTCGTTAGTGTTCATATCAAGTTCAATATATTCAAAAACAATTCTTCTTCTTGTTTTTTCAAAATAATATTTAATTGCAAAGAATAATTCTTTAAGAGAATAAGCGTTTGCCACTTTCATAATTTTCTTTCGGTGTTCATCAGTTGATGCATGAAGTGAGATTGTGAGAGTGATTCCAAGGTCTTCATCAGCAAGTTTTTTGATTTTGTCAGCAAGACCACAAGTTGAAAGTGATATGCTTCTCTGTGATAAATTAAAGCCTTCTTTTGCTGAAATAAGTCTTATAAACTTAACAACATTGTCATAGTTGTCAAGTGGTTCGCCGCAGCCCATAAGCACAATATTTGTGATTTTTCTGTCAGCCGTTGTGCCACCAATATGATTGTTGATTGCAAGAACTTCGGCAAGCATTTCACCAGCAGTTAAGTTTCTTGCAAGTCCATCAATACCTGTTGCACAAAAAGCACAACCCATTCTGCAACCAACTTGTGTTGAAATGCAAATTGTGTTGCCATATTTATAGTTCATTAAAACACATTCAACAATATTTCCATCAGAAAGTGATAACAAATATTTTCTTGTTCCATCTTTGCTAATGAGTTCTTTTTCGATTTTAACAGGTGTTTCAATATAGCTAGCTTTAAGGCTTTCACGAAGTTCAAGTGGAAGGTTTGTCATTTCATCAAAAGACTTGTAGTCATAAATCCATTTATAAAGCTGTTCTGCTCTATATCTTGGCATTTTTAAGTTCATACCTTCAAGTTCTGCTTTAAGTTCAGAAAGTGAAAAGTCATGTAATAGTTTCATTTTTTACCTCATAAGTGAATTTGAATGACAGTTTTAAACTTGTCACCAATATTAATTTTTCTTCCATTTAAAAGTTGTTTAGCTGGAAGAATTTTTCCGCCAGGAAGTTGCATTTCTAAAAGTTCTATAGCTCCATCACCTGTTCTAACAAAAACGCCTTTTTTAACGGAACTGTTTGAAAGAATTGTTCCAACTTCTGCGGATTGCATTTCAGTGTCAAGTTCAATGTCTGCAGGTTTTGCGCGATAAATTTTAACAAGGTCGTCACCAAGAAGTGTTCTAGCAACAGGGTTTGGGTTTGCTCCAAGAATCAAGTTCTTGATTTCTCTGCTAGATTTTTCCCAGTTGATGACAGTGTCATTTTTAGAAATTTTGGTTGTAACAGTAGCATCAAATTGCTCTTGCTTTGTGTAAGTTGCTGTTCCGTTTTCAATTTTTTCAATAACTTCAAGAAGAAGGTTTGCACCAAGTTCTGCAAGCCTATTTGAAAGTTCACCGGCTGTTTCAGTATCGAATATTGGTGTTTTAACAACATCAATAATATCTCCAGTGTCAAGCCCAATTTCTGTCTTCATAATGGTTACACCGGTTTCAGTGTCACCATGAATAATTGCTGTTTGAATTGGAGATGCTCCTCTATATTTTGGAAGTATTGAAGCGTGAACATTAATGATTCCATATCTTGGAATTGAAAGAATGTCTTGACTCAAAATTTGACCATAAGCTGCAGTAACCATAAGGTCTGGTGCAAGTGCTCTTAAATCAATAACCCCATCTCTAGAAATTTTAGGAAATTGAAACAATGGAATATCACTAGCAATACAATATTTCTTTATTGCAGAAAACTCAATTTTGTTTCCACGTTCAGTTGGTTTGTCTGGTTGTGTGACAACAGCAACAACTTCGTGGTTTGATTTAACTAAAACATCTAAACTGTTGATTGCAAAATCAGGTGTGCCTAAAAAAACGATTCTCATTAAAATTGCTCCTTGAAATTATTTTTTCTTTTTTTGGTTATATTCATCACGGTCATCATACATTTCGGTTGCTTTGTCGATATATAAAATTCCGTTTAAGTGGTCAAGTTCGTGGCAAAAACATTTAGCTTCAAAACCTGTGAGTTTTTTATTTGAAATAAGTTTCCCGTTTCTATCTTGATATTCAACCCAAACTTTTTCAGGGCGTTCAACAATTCCACATTTGCCAGGAACTGAAAGACAGCCTTCAACTTTGATTTTATTTTCCCCTTCTTCTTTTAAAATTTTGGGGTTAATGCATTCACGAAGAACTTTGTCTTTACTTGCTTGCATAACAAACGCACGCTTTAAAACACCAACTTGAACAGCGGCAAGCCCAGCCCCTTCACTTTTTTTCATTGTTTCAGCCATATCATCTAAAAGTGTCCAAAGATTTTGGTCAAAGTCAACAACTTCTTTTGATATTTTGCGAAGGGTTTCATCTCCTTCGTGTAAAACTTTTCTATAAGCCATAGTTTCTCCTTAACTTAAGTTTTGTGGATTGATTTCCACAAATATTGTTACATTAGATTTTTTAAGATTATCAGCAAGTTCAAAAAGTTTGTTTGTGATTTCATCTGCTTTTTGAATTTTGAGTCTTGTTAAAATTTGCAAGCGGTGTTTATTTTGAATTCTGCCGATTGGTGCTTTCATTGCACCAAGGTAAATAAACTCTTGTTTATTTTCCACCTGAATTTTCTTTACTTCTTCATAATACACCTTGGCGGTATCTTTTGCAAGATTTTCATCTTCAGAAGTAATCAAAATTCTAATAATTTTAACAAAAGGTGGATACATTGTTGTTTCACGAAGGTTGATTTCTTTTTTATAGAATGCAGGATAATCATAAAATGAGGCAAGTTTATATGCGTAGTGTCTTGGAACATAAGTTTGAAGATAAATTTCACCAGACTTATCTGCTCTTCCCGCTCTTCCTGCAACTTGAGTTATAAGTTCAAAGGTTTGCTCGGTTGATGTGTATGATGATTGATACAAACTCACATCTGCATCAACAATTCCAACGAGTGTAACGCTTGGAAAGTCGTGCCCTTTTGCAATCATTTGAGTTCCAACCAAAATTTGTGTTTTGCCTTCTCTAAAGTCAGACAAAATTTTAAGATGACTGTCTTTTGTTTTGGTTGTGTCGTTATCCATTCTGCCGATAGAAACATTAGGCAAAAACTCTTGAATTTCTTGAACAACTCTTTGAGTTCCAATAGCCCCCGTTGAAAGTGTCATATTTCCACATTCAGGGCATTCGGTAAACACCTTATACCTATTTCCACAATAATGGCATTTAAGCACATTTTCATATTTATGGTAAACAAGAGAAACATCACAGTCAGTACACTTTGCAACAAAGCCACACTTTTTGCACATCATAAATGAGGCATAGCCACGCCTATTGATAAAGAGCATTGCTTGGTTGCCCTCATTTACTGTTTTGATAAGAGCCTCTTTAAGTGCATAAGAGAAAACCCCTGTGTTGCCTTCGCGAATTTCGTTGCCCATATCAATAATTTTAAGTGGAGGAAGTTCTCTTTTGTTAATACGCTCTTTCATTTCTAAAAGTTGATAATTGCTAGTCATAGCCTCGTGATAACTAACAAGGCTTGGTGTTGCACTTCCAAGAACAAGTGATGCGTTATTAAGTTCAGCACGCTTTTTAGCCACTTCAATGGTGTTATATCTAGGGTTAGAATCACTATTATAAGAATTATCGTGCTCTTCATCAATAACGATAAGTCCAATGTTTTTAAGTGGAGCAAAGATAGCAGACCTTGCACCAATAACAATTTGTGCTTCACCCATTAAAATTCTTTGCCACTCATCAAAACGCTCACCTGATGAAAGACCAGAGTGAAGTATTGCAACATTGTTTCCAAATCTAGACCTGAAGTTCATTAAAACTTGAGGAGTGAGTGATATTTCAGGAACTAGCATAATGCCGGTTTTTCCTGATTCTAGTATCTTTTGCATACAGTGCATATAAACTTCAGTTTTTCCACTGCCGGTTACTCCGTGAAGAAGATAAGTGTTTCGCTCACTTGTAACTCTATCAACAACTCCTTGCTGTGTTTCAGTTAAAGTGATTTCATTTTTCTTTTCGAAAGGAACTGATTTATATGGAGTTCTTCGAACAATCTCATCTCTGGTTTGAACAATGCCTTCATCTATAAGTTTTTTGAGTGATGACGGATTATATTTTTTGTTGATTTCAGTTTGTGACAAACTGCCCTTTTCAAGAAGAAGATTAATTATTCCAATTATTGCTGTTGAGTTTTTGCGAACAGAAGAAAGATATTCTTTTGCCTTTAACTCATCTTCAATAAAGCACATAACTTTAATAAGCTCACGAACTCTGCCAGCACGAAGGTCACTTGGAAGAAACAGCCTTAAAGCATCACACATTCCTGTGTGGAATTTTTCTTTCATAAACTTTGCAAGTTCAAGTTGGTCACTTGAAATAATTGGAAACTTATCGATTGCAGAAGTTACTGCTTTAAGTTTTGACTCATCATAATCACTGTGGTCTGTTATATCAACGATATATCCTTCTTTTTGAATTTTGCCAAAAGGAACATAAACTCGAGTGCCGATTTCAATTTCATCGCTTGGCAAAATATAGTCGAAAATTTTATCGACTAAACTTGAAGCAATATCAACAATAACTCTTGCAATTCTCACCAGCGCTCTCCTTTTAGGCATAAAAAAAGTTAGTATAACTTAATTATATACTAACTTTAAAATTCTTCCAAACAAAATAAATTAATCTTTATGTTTAGCGATTGTGTAATAACCTTCAAAGAATTCTTTGCTTGCGTATTCGATTGGCTTAACTCTTTGATGTTCTTTAAAGAACTCTGGTTTGTTAAGCAAAAGTTCTTTTGCTCTTTTTGAAACAAGTGAACAAAGGATATATTTGTTACCTGCACTTTCAATAACTTTTTCAATAGGTGGATTTAACCAAGACATAATAAAATCTCCTTACTATCTATAAACTAGGTGTATTATAGCACAAAACTACCCCCATATTGCAATAGTTTTTATTAATTTTATGAAAAATTTTAAATATAATTAAATTAATCATTCTTTTTGTGTATTGAAAAATAAAAATAAACTAGTATAATGTTAAAGAGTGACTGATTAAAGGATTTATTTATGATAAAACAAAGATATAAAAAATATCGCGATAATAAAGATTATGATTTATTTGGAATGCAGTTTAGTGAAAATATAGAATCTCCATGTGTTTATGGAATTACTAGTTCGGTTTATATGACAAGTAACGAACATTTAAACGATTATTTCAAAAACTATGATTTCAAAGGTAAAAAAATTGCAACAGTTGGTTCAAGTGGTGACCAACTTCTTAATGCAATATTTTATGGCTGTCGAGATTTGACACTTATTGATGGCAATATTTTAGCACAGCCATACATTGAGTATAAAATTGCACTCATTAAAAATCTTGAATTTGATGAGTTTATAAAAATTTATTTTAACCACGATGCTATTTTTGATTGGAGTGTTTATGCAAGAATAAGTCACGATTTATCTGATGTGGTTAAACAATTTTTTGATGAGATATTTTTATTACAAGAGCCACATTCAAAATTTTCAGATGCCGATTATTTCAAAACACTGAATGAATATAAGATTAAAGATAATATCGTAAATCGTATTTCTGGCAGAAAATATAGCAGTTTGTTTTATCAAGAGGAAGAATCATATAATAAACTCAAAAGTATATTAAACACAGAAAGAATCAATATTGTTTATAAAATTGCAAAATTTCAAGATTTCCCAACTGAATTGAATGAAAAATACGATGCGATATTTTTATCTAATATTTATGATTATGTTTCAAGACTATCGTTTATTAGAACGATAAATAAATTAAAAAAATTCAATTTAAACGAAGGTGGAATAATTCAATATCAATATCAATTTTTAAACACACCAGATAACTCAAAAAGACCTTCTCAATTTGAATTGAAAAATTTAAAAGAAATTCATGTTCCTGAAGATGAATCTTCAAGAGGTTTAGAACATGGAGCGAGTGTATTCTTTTTAGAAAAATAAAATAGCACCATTAATTATTGGTGCTATCTTTTTTTATAATTTTCAAAAATTCATCTTCAAGCATAATTTGTGTGCCAAGTTTTTTGGCTTTTTCAAGTTTTGAACCAGCGTTTTCACCAGCAAGAACAATGCTGGTTTTAGAAGTAACGCTTGATGAGGTTTTGCCCCCTTGAGCTTCAATGATTGCTTCAGCTTCACTTCTTCCCATTGAAGAAAGTGTTCCTGTTAAAACAACGGTCTTTCCAGCAAAATATCCATCTTGAACAGTTGTTTCTTCCACTTCAATTTTGATAAAGTTCGAAATTAAATCATTAAGTTCACTTTTGTTAAATTCATCAGCAAAATAATTATGAATTTCAGTTGCTGTAATTTCTGCAATATCATCAAGTTCATCAAGTTCTTCGATAGATGCTTTTTGCAAGTTACTAATTGTTTTGTAATGTTTTGCAAGTTGTTTTGCTGTTTTAATGCCAATGTTTCCAATGCCAAGAGCAAAGATAAAGTTTGCAAGTTTAACATTTTTGCTATTTTCAATGCTTGCAAGTGTGTTTGTGATTTTCTTATCTTTAAAGCCCTCAAGTTCAGCAAGTTTTTCTGCGTTAAGTCTATATAAATCGCTAAATGTCGAAACATTAAATTTGTCATAAAGTTGCTCAATGGTTTTGATTGAAAGTCCATCAATATTCATTGCATTTCGGTTTGAAAACTGAACAAGTTTTAACACAATTTGCTGTCTGCAACCTGAATGATTTGGGCAGTATAGTTCGGTTTCGGTATCAATAAGTGTGCTTCCACAACATGGGCAAACTGTTGGTTTTTCAATAATTTTAGAGTTTTCAAAACTTTCAGCAACAGAGAGAATTTCCGGAATAACATCATTGCTTCTTCTAATAAACACTCTGTCATTAAGTTTAACTTTTTTTCTTAAAATATCATTATAGTTGTTAAGTGTCGCACGCTTGATGGTCACTCCACAAAGTTCAGTTGGTTCAAGTTCTGCAACAGGAGTGAGTTTTCCTGTTCTTCCCACTTGCCAAGTGATGTCGTTTAAAATGGTTGAAGTTTCTTCTGCTTCAAATTTATAAGCCACTGCCCATCTAGGAGTTTTTTCAGTGAATCCAAGTTTTTCACGAATAGAATTTTTGTTGATTTTGATAACAAGCCCATCAATCAAAAAGTCTAATTTATTTCGTGTTTTATCAACTTCATCGACAAACTGTTTGAGTTCATCAATGTCTTTTGTGAGTTTAAAGAAATTGCTAGTCATAAAGCCTTGCTTTTTCAAAAACTCATAAATTTCAACTTGTGAGTTAAGTTTCAATTCTGGTGCATAGTTGATGTTATATGCAAAAAAGTCGAGGTTTCGTTTTGCTGTAACTTTTGGGTCAAGATTTCGAATTGCACCAGCAACGGCATTTCTTGCATTTTTAAGTTTTTCTTCAGTGGTTCTGTTATATTTTTCAAGTTCAGAAAGTTTAATAATACCCTCACCTTGAACAACAACTAAACCTTTGTAATCAATTTCAAGAGGAACAGTTCTAATGGTTTTAACCTGCGCAGTAACATCTTCGCCAATTTCACCGTTGCCACGAGTTGCAGCTTGCTTGAGTTTTCCATTTTCATAAGTGATTGCTAGCGAAAGTCCATCAAATTTATATTCAACTGAAAATTCTTCTTCAAAACGAGATATGTTTTGATTTCGTGTGTTCCACTCTTCAATTTCTCCCATTGTTTGAGCTTTTGCAAGACTATAAAGTTTAAAATCGTGAGTAACTTTTTTGAACTTTGAAAGAGGTTCACCACCAACCTTTTGTGATGGTGAGCCATCTAAAACAATGCCTGTTTCCTTTTCAATGTCAAGAAGTCTGTAATAAAGTTTATCCCACTCCTTGTCAGAAAGTGTTGGCTCATCAAGAACATAATACTCATAGTTTGCCTTGTTAATTTTGGCAGTCAGTTCTTTCATTTCTTCTATTAAGCTATTAAGGGTGTTATTATCCATATTAAACCTACTTAATTAAAAAATTTTGTTAATTTTGCTGTTTTTACGTTAAAATTTAATCAATTATTTCCAATTTTGCGTATTTTAATGAAAGTGTTTTGTTTCCAACTTTTTCAAAATTGATGGTCACAAACGCACTTGCAAAGTCAGTTACGCCAAGGGTTACAACGCCATCACCAAAGTGGTTATGACGAACTTTTGTTCCCTTTTTATATTTGTTATAGTCAGCAGTTGAAATTGCTGGCGAGCTTGAAGCTGAAGTTTGTGTGTTTGCTTTTCCTGCAACATTAACAATGTTGATTCTTGAAGACATTTTTTGACTCAAACTTTCACTTCTTTCAGCGTGACTTAAGAAACTATCAAACCCTGTGTCATAAATGTTAGAACGAGCAACTTGTCCGTTTTGATTAAGTTTTTTAAGTTCACCAAATAGTTCAACTAAAAATCTTGATTCAAGTGCATACTCTGTTCTTCCTGATTCAAAATTAAGTTTCATTTTTGGTCTTGATAAGAATAGTCTTTTCTTTGCTCTTGTGATAGCAACATACATAAGTCTGCGTTCTTCTTCAAGTTCATTAGGGTCTGCACTATTCACTGCACGAGAAAGTGGAAATAGTCCGTCATTCAAACCAATGATAAACACATTGTTAAATTCAAGACCTTTTGCTGCGTGAACGGTCATAAGTGAAACAAAATTGTCAGCCTCATCAAGAGAGTCAATATCACGCATAAGTGTTATTGATTGCAAAAATTCATCGATACTTGCCCCTTCGTTGAGTTCAGCATAGTTTTTAACAGATGAAATAAATTCATCAACATTGGCACATTTTGTTTCATCTTCTTCGGTTTTCATACCGATTGCTTCTTTGATTCCAACACGCTTAACGAGATATTCAACAAATTCATCAATAGGCATAACATCTTTTTGAGAGTTGAGGTCAGCAAAAAGGTCACGAACAGAAGCAAGTTTGCTAGCAAGTGCACCTGTGATGCCGTAATATTCAGCGTTGTTGATAACATCCATTAATGTAACACTGAATGTTTTTGCCCTTTCAATAATTTGAGTGATTGAAACATCACCAATGCCTTTTTTAGGAAATGCAAGCATACGAGTTACGGCTTCTGTGTCATTTGGGTTAGCTACTAAATATAAATAAGCCGCTGTGTCTTTAACTTCTTTTCTTTCGAAGAATTTAAAACCACCATAAACCTTATATGGGATATTATATGTTAAAAGTTTTTCTTCCACTTTTCTAGAAAGTGAGTTAGTTCTCATTAAAATTGAAAAATCACTATATTTATTGCCTTCATTTTTAACCAAATATTCAATTTTTTCAGCAATAAATTCGGCTTCCTCATAGTCGTTATATGTTTGTTTCAGTTCAACTTCAGCACCGCCATCATTTGCAGTCCAAAGATTTTTTGCAATTCGGTGAGTATTGTTTTTGATGATTTTATTTGCAAGTTCAATAATTTTTTTTGTTGAACGATAATTTTGTTCAAGTTTGAAAACTTGACAACCTTCAAAATCAATTGTGAATTGCTTAACATTTCCAACTTGTGCGCCACGCCAAGAATAAATGCATTGGTCTTCATCACCAACAGCGAAAATGTTTTTATACTTATTCGCAAGAAGTTTAACAAGTTTATATTGCGCTGTGTTAGTGTCTTGAAACTCATCAACAAAAACATATTCAAATCTTGTTTGATAATAATCTAAAACATCTTTATTTTTAACAAAAAGTTCATAGGTTTTAACAAGAAGGTCATCAAAATCAAGAGCATTTGCTTTAAAAAGTGAATCTTCATACTCTTTAAAAATACCTGTTATCATTGCTTGTTTTTTAGGGTCACTGATAAATTTAGAATATTCATCTGGTCCCATTAAATTATTTTTTGCGTTAGAGATATGCCAGCCAAAAGTTCTTGCGTTGAGTGCAGATTTGTCATCATTCGGGTCAATGTTTCTTGCTTTCATTGCTTTTTTAATCACACTTTCTTTTTCGCTGTCACCATAAATTGAAAAACTTTTTGAATAACCTAAAACATCTGCGTGCCTTCTTAAGATTCTTGAACACATTGCGTGGAATGTGCAAATCCACATATCTTGAATGTTATCAATCATTTTTTCAAGACGCTCTTTCATTTCATTTGCAGCTTTGTTTGTGAATGTAATTGCCATAATGTGATTAGGGTTAATTTCTTTTTCTTTAACCATGTGAGCAATTCGGTGAGTAAGCATTCTGGTTTTTCCACTTCCTGCCCCTGCTGTAACCAAAATTGGTCCATCAATAATTGAAGCTGGAAGTTTTTGTTCATCATTTAAATTCTTTAAAATTTCACTATCTATCATAATTTACCTTCGCAAACATTTTACCATAAATTCACATATAACAGCAAATAAAAAAATGGTGCAACTGCACCAATTTTACTTTGTTTTATCTTTCAAAATATAGTCTTTAATTTCATTATATCTTTTTGAAATATCAATAATATATCTCTCCTTATCAGCTTGAGATAAGTTATTAAAAACGCTATAATCTGTAAGTTCTGATAAAGGTGTTAAAAGGTTTCCTTTTTCAAGAAGTTTTTTCACTTTATCATAAAGTGGGTCATCTTCAATTTTTTGTCGGCTTGCAACTATTGCATAACTTCCACTAGTAAGATATGAAAATGATGATTTGTTATTTTGTTTTTGTGTTTCTTTAGATAAACTTTGACCAGCAGAGCTTAATCTTTTCTTTGCTTTTTGTGCAAGTAATTTCAGTGCACTATTTGACATTATTTTATTCTCCTTTTTTAAAAAATCTTTTCTATTTTAACACAAAGATTTTTGAATAAAACACAATCGCAAAATAAGACAAATTTCGACACAAAATATTTAGATACAAAATTTGCAACAAAAAAAACAAGTGATGAATCACTTGTTTTCTTTAGACGATTAACCTTTTCTAGCTCTCTTTCTAGCAGCTTCGCTTTTGAGCTTCTTTGCAACAGAAGGTTTAACATAAGCTTCTTTCTTACGAATATCACCAATGATGCCATCTTTTTGACATTTTCTCTTCCATCTTTTAAGAGCACTGTCAAGACTTTCATTGTCTCCAACTTTAACGGTTGTCATGTGTAATTCACCTCCTCTTGCCTAAAACTGAAATTAGTTTATCATATAAAACTATGTTTGTCAATAAATAAAAACCGAAATTTTGTGTAAAATTTTTAATTATTATAGAATTTTTGATGTCAAATTTATTTTAAAAAATAATAAACAAATAGTGTATTTTTATAATAAATAACACCTTAAAATGTATAAATAAATTTATTTTGATTAAATTTATACAATTTAGTAACTCTAGTTCTCAATTTATTTAAATTGTATTTTTAGCACTAAATATTGTAAATTTTTACATTTAGACTGTTTCGGCGTTTGCTCCGTCTTCAAATGCTTTAGTAAGCTTAACATTGAGTTTTGTGTTTGGTTCGAGAGGTGTATTTGACTCAATATAGCACAAAATGAAGTTTTTGGTATGTGCTAAATAGTAGCCGTTCTTTTGATTTTCAATGATGACTTCTTGAATTGAACCAATATTTTTATTAATAAATTCAAGTTGCATTTCTTTTGCTTGAGCTGTCATTTTTTGTACGCGTTCAGCAACATTTGTTGCAATGTTTTTAAACCCTGCAGCAACAGTTCCATCCCTTTTTGAGTATGGGAAAATGTGCATTTCGCTAAAATTAACAGCTTTTGCAAATTCAAGTGATTCAATAAAGTCATCTTCTGTTTCTGTTGGAAAACCGATGATGATATCGGTTGTGATTCCGGCCATAGGAAAATACTTTCTAATGAGGTTAACTTTGTCTAAATATTCTTCTTTGGTATAATGTCTGTTCATACTTTTAAGGGTGTTGTTTGAACCACTTTGCAAACTTAAATGAAAGTGTGGACAAAAATTTTCAAAGCTTGAAAGTTCAGTTAAAAATTTGTCAGTGATAACATTAACTTCAAGTGAACTGAATCTAAATCTTGAAGGACTATTTTTAAATAGTCTTGCAATTTCAATCAAGCCATCACTTCCCTTAATATCTTTTCCATAAGCAGAAAGATTGATTCCTGTAACAACAATTTCACTTGCTTCTTTTTCAAGCTTGCGAACTTGTTTTTCAACATCAGCAAGTGGGAAACTTTTTTCTCTTCCACGAAGATAAGGAATCAAGCAATATGTGCAAAAATTGTTGCAACCATTTTGAACCCAAAGGTCAGCACGTGTTTTTGTTGTTACCCTTGATTCAAGTGATTGTTTTTTGTTATTTTTAAAGTCAGGGTCATTATTTTCAATTGCTTGAACTAAACTTTCTTTGTTTGTGTTTCCAACAACACATTTAACATAATCACCCTTTTTAAATTTATCAGGATTATTTTCAGATGAGCAGCCGCAAATATAAATTTCTGCTTTTTCATTAAGTTTTAAGAGTTTAGCCATAATGTTTCGTGATTTTCTTTCAGCTTCATTTGTAACAGCGCAGGTATTGATAATATAAATATCTGCTGGCACAAGCCCCATTGAAACGCTATAACCATCTTCGTAAAGTTTTTCTGCAATGGTTTCACTTTCAACTTGGTTAACTTTGCAGCCAAGTGTGATTATTGAAATAGATTTCATAATTTCTCCTAAATAGTTTCTAACATTTGCATAATAACGCCAGCGCAAACAATTGATGCTGTTTCAGTGCGAAGAATACGGTTTCCTAGTGACACAATTTTTGCACCACTTTCTTCAAGAAGTTTGATTTCATCTTCAGCAAATCCACCTTCTGCACCAATCATTATTGCAACATTTTTTAGTTTATCTTTATTTGCAAGCAAATCTTTTGCAAGTGTGTTGCCATCTTTATTTTCATAAGCAACATAAAATGCGTCAAAGTCTTTAATATTTTCGGCAACTTGTTTTATTGAATAAATGCCAGTTGTTTTAGTTATGCTTGCTCTGCCACATTGTTTAGCGGCAGAAACTGCAATGCTATCCATTCTTTCTTGCTTATGTGTATTTGCTTTCACATCACAAAATTTGCTATCAAAGAGTGCAAGTTCACTTGCACCAATTTCGGTTATTTTTTGCATAATTAAACTTAATTTATCACCTTTTGCAAGTGCTTGATAAACTGTGAGTTTTATGGTTGGTTCATTACTAGATTCTTGTGATTCAACAATATCAATTTCAGCTTGTTTTTTTGAAATTGATTTTACAATTCCAAAATAAAAAACACCATCACCATTAAAAACACAAATTCTTTCACCAATTCTTGAACGCATAACATTTGTTAAATGGTGAAATTCATCACCTTCAAGTGTGATTGTTGAGTTAACATTTAATTTATTATTATAAAAATATCTTTTTTCTTTCATAATGAGATTATAATACAAATTATTAAAAAGGTCAATTTTTCTATAAAAAAAGCATTTACAATTGTGTAAATGCTTAAATATTTTATAATTTATCGTTAAACGCTTTCTTTTTAGCATATTGATTTTTAGATATGCTTTTTTCAAGGTCTTGAAGAATTTGTTTTTCTTTCTTATCAAGAGATTTTGGCATTTCAATTGTAATTTTTGCAAAAAGGTCACCATAAGCATTTTTGTTTAAAATCTTTGTACCTTTACCTTTCACAGTTAAAATAGTTCCTGTTTGTGTGAGTTCTGGAATAGTGAGTTCTAAAGTTTCATCAATTCCAGGAATTTTCACTTTGGCACCAAGGAGTGCTTCGGTAAATGAAATTGGAACATCAACATAAACATCATAACCTTCTCTTTTTAAGAGTTTGTGGTTTTCAACTTGAATTAAAATTTGCATATCACCAGCAGGCCCACCATTTCTTCCGGCTTCGCCTTGACCACGAAGTGTTAAAACTTGGTCATTTGCAATACCACCAGGAATGTTGATTTCAATGTTTCTATTTTCACGAGTAATACCATTGCCGTTGCAGTGAGAACATTTTTCTTTAATCTTCTTTCCTGTTCCACGACAATCAGGGCAAACACTTTCAGAAACAACTTGACCAAAAGGAGTGTTTTGTGCTTGACGAACAGTTCCGGTTCCTGAACATTTTGAGCAAGTTGTGAAATCTGTTCCATTTTTGGCACCTGAACCTTTACAATGTGGACAAGTTTCAGAACGGTTTAAATTGATGTTTTTCTTAACACCGAATGCTGCTTCAACAAATGATAATTTCATTTTTACTTGAATGTCTGCACCTTGAGCTTGTGCATTTGCACGCCTTGAACTTCTTGAACCACCAAAAGCACCACCGAAAATATTGCTAAAAATATCGCCAAAGTCGCCAAAGTCTGCACCACCAAAGCCGCCAAATCCAGAGCCGAATCCCCCACCGCCAAAACCACCGAATCCTTGTGGACCATTTTCATCACCATAAGAATCATAGTTTTGTTTTTTTGTTTTATCTGAAAGCACACCATAAGCTTGATTGACTTCTTTAAGTTTTTCAGCAGCTTCTGCGTTTCCTGGATTTAAATCAGGGTGATATTTTTTGGCTAAATTTCTATATGCTTTTTTAATCTCATCATCTGAAGCATTTTTATTTACACCAAGAATGTCATAATAATTTTTATTTGCCATATTTTCCTTTTCAAAAACTATCAGTCAGCACTAATTTTCAAGCACTGACTGATGTTAAAAAATCGCAATTTTATTTATTTTTAATTGAAATTATTGAATAATTCTATTATTTTGTTGTGAAATCACTAAAATTATTTGGGTCTGTTGAACCAGCATTATCAGCATTTCCATCTGTGCCTGCACCAGCATTTGCACCAGCGTTAGCATAAAGTTTTGAGAAAATTTCGTTTGAAACTTTTGAAAGTTCTTCAAGCTTTGTTTTAAGTGTTTCTGCATCAGTTGCTGATTTGTAAACTTCTTTTGCAGCTTCAACTTCAGTGTTGAGTTTGGTTTTGTCTTCTTCAGAAATCTTATCACCGCTTTCACGAAGAACTTTTTCAATACCCATAATAAGTTGGTCTAAACTGTTTTTAGCATCAACAACTTCTTTTCTCTTTTTATCTTCTTCAGCATACATTTCAGCTTCTTTGATAGCTTTGTCAATGTCTGCATCTGAAAGATTTGAAGATGCCGTGATTGTGATATCTTGTTCTTTTCCTGTTCCTAAATCTTTTGCAGATACTTTAACAATACCATTTGCATCGATATCAAATTTAACTTCAATTTGTGGAACACCACGTGGTGCAGGTGGAATGCCTGTAAGTTCAAATCTGCCAAGTGTTTTGTTGTCTGCGGCAAATTCTCTTTCGCCTTGAAGAACGTGAATGTCAACGCCTGGTTGATTGTCAGCAGCAGTTGAGAATACTTGAGTTTTTGTTGTTGGGATTGTTGTGTTCTTTTCAATAAGTTTTGTGAACACTCCACCCATTGTTTCAATTCCAAGAGAAAGTGGAGTTACATCAAGAAGAAGCACATCTTTAACATCACCAGCAAGAACGCCGCCTTGAATAGCAGCACCAACAGCAACACATTCGTCTGGATTGATTCCTGTGAAAGGTTGTTTGCCGATATATTCTTGAACTTTTGAAATAACCATAGGGATTCTTGTTGAACCACCAACCATAATGATTTTTGCAACATCACTAACTGAAAGTTTGCTGTCAGCAAGTGCTTTTTTAGTAAGTGAAATTGTTTCATTAATCATATCTTCAATCATACTTTCAAATTTAGCACGAGTAATGTTAATTTCTAAATGTTTAGGTCCTGTTGCATCTGCAGAAATGAATGGAAGTGAAACTGTGCTTTGAGTCATTGAAGAAAGTTCAATCTTTGTTTTTTCAGCAGATTCTTTAAGTCTTTGCATAGCCATTTTGTCTTTAGAAAGGTCAATGCCATCACTCTTTTTGAATTCATCGATTAAATAGTTCATAATAACTTCATCAAAGTTATCACCACCAAGTTTTGTGTTTCCACCTGTTGCAAGAACTTGGAAAACACCATCAGCAATTTCAAGAACAGAAATATCAAATGTTCCACCACCAAGGTCATAAACTAAAATCTTTTGACCATCTTGGTCTTGAACTTTGTCAAGTCCATAAGCAAGGGCTGCTGCTGTTGGTTCGTTGATGATTCTTTTAACATCAAGACCAGCAATTTTACCAGCATCTTTTGTTGCTTGTCTTTGAGCATCATTGAAATACGCAGGAACAGTGATAACTGCTTCTGTAACTTTTTCACCTAAATATTTTTCAGCATCATTTTTAAGTTTTGTGAGTATCATTGCTGAAATTTCAGGTGGAGTGTATTTTTTGCCACTAGCTTCAACAGATGTGTTTTCACCCATTTTGCTTTTGATTGAACGGATTGTGTTTTCTGGATTAGCGACTGCTTGACGTTTTGCAATTTGTCCAACAAGTCTTTCTCCATCTTTAGCAAAGCCAACAACTGATGGAGTTGTTCTGCTGCCTTCTGCATTTGTAATAACTGTTGGTTCACCACCTTCCATAATTGCTACGCAAGAGTTGGTTGTACCAAGGTCAATACCAATAATTTTTGCCATAATAATTTATTTCCCCTTTTTATATAAATTTTAATTGTTAATAATTAAATGGTTTGGTGGTCAAATCCACCTGTTAGCTCAAAGATTAGATATATATTGTTTATAAGATTATTTCTTATAAACGCTTACAGTTGCAGGTCTAATAACTTTTTTAGATTCTGCAAACATATAGCCTTTTTGATATACTGCTGAAATCTTGCCATCAAGAGTTTCATCTTCAGTTTCTTCAGCAGTTATGCAGTTGTGATATTCAGGATTAAGCTCATCACCTTTGTTTGTTTTTATTTCTTGAACACCTATATCTGCAAGAGCAGAAACTAGTGATGAATAAATCATTGAAAACCCTTTAATGATTTCAGCATCAGTAATATGTGCCATTGCTTGGTCGAAATTATCAATAACGGGAAGAATTTTCTTTGCAACATTTTCATTTGCGTGTTCAACTGCCTCAACTTCAATGTTTTTGTTGCGTTCTTTATATCTTTCAAAATCTTTCTTGTTATCTTCTGCTTGTGTTTTGTAATAAGAAGCAGTTGAAAGATATTGACTAGCAAGTTTTTTGTTTTCTTCAACCTGTTTTTCTAAAAGTTCAATTTTAGCTTCAAGTTCTTTGCATTTGCCTTTGTGATGTTCGTGAGATTCGTTTGAATGATTTTTGCATTCTTTATTTTCTTCACATTCAGCATTTTCTTTTGAGTACTTTTTATCTTCTTTACTCATCATAATCTCCTTCTGTGTTTAGTGTGTTTTCAATAGTTTCAGCAACTTCTTTTAAAACTGAAACAGCTTTTGAGTAATCCATACGCATTGGTCCAACAACGCCGGCTGTAATTTTTGTTCCATCATTAATATTACAAGTGATTTTAATAACTGAACAATCTTCAAGACCGGTGTCATCACTTCCAACATTTATTGAAACTTCAACATCATCACTATTGTCAAATATAGGGATAAGTGATTCGTGGTTTTCAAATATTGAAACAGCTTTTTTAAATTTTTCAATATCATTAAACTCTGAATATTCCATAAGCTTATCTTTTCCAGCTATGCTCAAATTGTTAGAAATATTGTTGCCTTCAGCTGAAATAATATCAAGAACCCTATCAAAAACTGTTTTATATTTAGTTAACTCTTTTGTGACAACCTTGTTTCTAAATTCACGATTTTTAATCAGTGACAAAGGTTTGCCAATAAAGAGTTCTTTCAAAATATCACTAGCAGATTTAAGATCTTCTTCATTATTTGTTCCAAGATATGTGAGTTCGTTTATAACATTTTCATTTGTAACAACTACAACAAGTTGGGTGTTTGGGCTAACAGGATAAAGTTTGATATCTTTAATAACTGCCCTGTTAGATGGCCCTGAATAAACAATTGAGGTATAGTTTGTTGCCTTTGAAATTGTTTTTGCAGAACGTTCAATAATATCTCTAATACTCACAAGTTTGTTGGCGAAATTTGATTGAATTGTTTCTTTTTCACGAGTTGAGAGTTTCTTTTCACGCATAAGTTCAGAGATGTATTTTTCATAACCTTCTTTGGTTGGAACTCTGCCTGATGAAGTGTGAAGATGTGTAAGGTATCCCATTTCTTCAAGTGCATTAAGTTCATTTCGGATTGTTGCAGAACTTAACTTTGGCAAATATTCTTCTTGAAGTTGTTTGCTTGAAACAGCTTCAGCTTTTTTGCTCTTAACATTGGTTTCAATGACAGCACTTAAAATTTTCTTCTTTCTATCACTTAAATCCATATTTCTACCTCATTTGTAATTATACACAAAAACAATAAAAAATATTCAAGTTTTTAGCAATCTTTTTATTTGAGTGCTAACACTGTATATAATATTACTGCTAATAAAAAAAGTCAACAATTTGTGTCAACTTTTTTAACAAAAATAAAAACCTCAAGTATTATGCTTGAGGTTTGAGTAAATTTTTAAGAAACAAGTTCTAAAACAACAGCGTTTAGAACTAGAAAGCCTCTATCAGTACAAATTAAATGGTTATCTTTTGTTAAAATCAAGAAACCTTCTTTAATAAGTTTTGTGATTTTAGTTTTACGTTTAGCAAGGAAATTTTCATTAAATTCATCTTTATATGCTTCAAGGTCTAATCCTTCAGCTGTTCGAAGAGAAAGCATAATAGCTTCTTCCTTTTTTTCATCATCGGTAAGAGTTTTTGAAACACTAACAGGTTCTAGACCTTTATTTTCAATATAGTTTGCATATTGTGCAATATTTTCAGTGTTTGCAAATCTTGTGCCATCAATATATGAGTGTGCAGCAAGACCAACACCAAGATAATCTTTTCTTTTCCAATAAATTTTATTATGGAAAGATTCAAAAGTTGGTTTTGCAAAGTTTGAAAATTCGTATCTTTTATAACCATTATCTTCAAGAACACTATAAATATAGTTATACATAGAAATAACAAGGTCTTCACTCGGAAGTCCAACAGAACCATTGTCAACAAGTTTTTTAAGAGGTGTTCCATTTTCAACTGAAAGCATATAAGCTGAAATATGAGGAATCTCAAGTTTTAAAAGAAGCGCAAGCGTTTCTTTAACATCTTGAAGTTTTTGACCAGGATAACCAATAATAATATCGGTGCTGATATTTCTTACGCCAAAGTCACGAATAATGCTGATTGCTTTTTGATAATCTTCAGCTGTGTGTGTTCTACCCATTTCTTTCAAAACTTTTTGAGAAATTGATTGAAGACCAATACTGAATCTATTAACACCAGATAAAATGTATTCACGAATTTTATTTTTATCAACAGAATTAGGATTAATTTCAATGGTGATTTCTGCGGAGTTTTTAACTGCAAAGTTTTTATATATGCAAGAAAGTAAATCGCGAATGTAATAATAGTCTAATGAAGATGGAGTTCCCCCACCAATATAAATGCTTGAAACTGTGTAAAATGAACGATATTTAGAGGCTTGCATTTTAATTTCAGTTACTAAATCTTCAAAATATCTTTTTTTATCATCTTCAGTTGCCTTCATTGAAACAAATGAACAATATTTGCATTTTGAAGAACAGAAAGGAATGTGAACATAAATGCTCAAACTTCTTTTTGCTGAATTTTCATCAAGACTCAATCCAAATTCACTGATAGACATATTTATTCTCCTTAAACAAATAGATTGTATAATGAAACAAGTCATTTGTCAATTTTAAAATTTTTATTTTATTCATTGTCCATTTTAAGAATAGAAAGGAAGGCTTCACTAGGAAGTTCAACACTTCCAAGTCGCTTCATCTTCTTTTTACCCTCTTTTTGTTTTTCAAGAAGTTTTCTTTTTCTTGAAACATCACCGCCATAACATTTTGCAATAACATCTTTACGAAGTGCTTTAACGGTTTCACGGGCAATAATTTTTCCACCAATTGTTGCTTGAATAGGAATTTCAAAGAGTTGTCTTGGAACAACTTCTTTAAGTTTTTCAGTTATGGCTCTTGAACGTTCATAAGCTCTTGTTCTATGCACTATCATTGAAAGTGCATCGCAAGGTTCTGAATTTAGAAGCATATCAACTTTAACCATATCACTCTTTTGATAACCAGAAATTTCGTAGTCAAAACTTGCGTATCCATGTGTTGTTGACTTAAGTTTATCAAAGAAGTCAAACACAACTTCTGCAAGAGGAAGTTCAAAGTCAAGTCTAACTCTGTTATCTGCAAGGTATTGCATATCTTTATAAATTCCACGCTTTGCGATTCCAAGGTCCATAATAGCACCAACGTATTCTGGTGGTGAATAAATGTTTGCTTTGATAAATGGTTCTTCAATATAATCAATTTCATCACCAGATGGCATATTGCTTGGGTTTGAAATTTCAAGCTTTTCACCATTTCTTTTATATACATTATAGGTAACGCTTGGCATTGTGGTAATAACATCTAAACCAAAGTGACGCTCAAGTCTTTCGGTGATAATTTCAAGGTGAAGTAGCCCCAAAAATCCACATCTAAAACCATAACCTAAAGCAGATGATGTTTCAGGTGTGTAGATAAGTGATGCGTCTGAAAGTTTGATTTTTTCAAGTGCATCTTTAAGTGCATTATATTTATCACCATCAATTGGAAAGATTCCAGAATAAACAACCGGTTGAACTTCTCTGTATCCTGGAAGTGGTTCTGCTTGGCGTTCAGTTTCTGTGATAGTATCACCCACTTTGATATCTGAAACGGTTTTAATGCTTGCAGAAATATAACCTACATCACCAGCTTTTAAAATTTCACCCCTTTCAATTTTCGGCTTGAAAGTTCCAACTTCAACAACTTCAAATTCGCGACCTGTTTGAAGCATTTTGATTTTTGTTCCGGTTTTAACACTTCCGTTTTTGATTCTAACAAGACACACCGCACCTTTATAGTTGTCATAATAACTATCAAATATAAGTGCTTGAAGTGGTGCTTCATCATCACCAACAGGAGCAGGAATTTGTTCAACAACCTGGTCTAAAACATCTTTAATATTAAGACCTGTTTTTGCGGAAATGCAAGGAGCTTCATCAGCTGGAATACCAATAATTCTTTCAATATCAGCTTTTGCATCATCTGGTCTAGCTGATGGTAAATCCATTTTATTGATAACAGGTAAAACTTCAAGATTGTTTTCAAATGCAAGATAAAAATTTGCAAGGGTTTGAGCTTGAACACCTTGTGTTGCATCAACAATCAAAATTGCACCTTCACACGCAGCAAGTGACCTTGAAACTTCATAGGTGAAGTCAACGTGTCCAGGTGTGTCAATTAAGTTTAAAATATACTCTTTTCCATCTTTATTATATTTCATTGTAACGGGTGTAAGCTTGATAGTAATTCCCCTTTCTCTTTCAATATCCATTGAGTCTAAAAGTTGTTCTTTGCTATCACGCTTTGCAACAGTTTCTGTGAATTCCATAAGTCTGTCTGCAAGAGTGCTTTTTCCGTGGTCGATGTGAGCAATAATTGAAAAGTTACGAATATTATCTAGTTTTTTCTCCATAAATACCTCAAATAAATTTTAAACTAAAAGCCAAAATAAATCAATCATAATGTGGATTTTTGTTACATAAATTGTAATAATTAGTAAAAATATTATTTATACCTGTCATCAAAACATTGACAAAAACGCAAAATAATTATATAATTTAGAAGGATTATTGTTTATATTTGAACAATTATGTTTAAATTATTGGAGAAAATATGAGTATTTATGAAAGTTGGTTAGTTAAACAACCTATCGCACATAGAGGTTTGTTTGATGAAAAACACCCTGAAAATTCACTTGCTGCTTTTAAGAATGCAGTTAAAAATAAATTGCCTATTGAGTTTGATGTTTCACTTTTAACTGATGGCACACCTGTAATTTTTCACGATGAAAAACTTGCAAGAATGACAGGTAAAGATGGTTTTATTTCAAATTGCAAATATGAAGATATTCAAAAGTTAACTTTGCTTGGAACAAAAGAAAGAATTCCAACCCTTCAAGAAACTCTTGATGTGATTGATGGAAAAGTTCCAATTTTGATTGAAATTAAAAACTATGGAAAAGTTGGTCCATTTGAAAAAGCCGTTTGGAAAGTTTTGCAAAACTATAAGGGAGAATATGCAATTGAGTCTTTCAATCCTTATTCTGTTGAATGGTTTAAAGTTAATGCGCCAAAAGTTAAACGTGGTCAACTTGCATCATTCTTTGAAGATAAAGAAATTATTGGTGTAAAAAGATTCTTCCTTAAAAGAATGTGGCTCAACAAAAAAGTTAGTGAACCAAATTTCATTGTTTATAAAGCAGAAAACTTGCCAAACAAATATGTTAAAAAATATTTTGGAGAAATTCCTGTTTTAACTTACACAATTAGAAATGAAGAAGAAGAAATGAGAGTCAAGAATTTTGTTGATAATTTTATCTTTGATTCTTACACCCCAACATCTTTAAAAAAATAATTAAAGACTGCTAGTTATGCAGTCTTTTTTTCTTTTTTCTTTATAATAAAACCACCACAAGCTGTGGTGGTTTTATTATGTATTTTTCGCCATATCAATTTTTTTATCCCAATGTAAATTTCTGAATCTTCTGCGGAGTTTTGCAATCTTTTTAATATTGATTTTTCTTCTATAAAGAATAACTCCCCCATTAACAGCGACCTTTCGATACATACTTTTCCAAAGTCCGTAAGCATAAACATCATTTGTAAAGCAAGCAAGATAATAAAGTATCATTGAAAGTTGTGCGATGTTGAAACCAACTTGAACTAAAGTTTGTCCCCACATAAGCAAACAAATAATGTCTCCTGCAAGGAATATAACATAAGACTCCATAAATCTTTGAGCGGTTAAAATCTTTCCGACAATAGTGATTGTGAGTGCAATAGCACTTAAAGTTAAGGCGTTCTTTTGTTTTAAACCATATTTGAGCAATATAAATGACAATACAACGCAAACAGCGGCAATTAATGAATAAAGAACAATTTGTTTTTTCTTAATTCTTTTAATAACAATATCTTCTTTATCATTTGTGTCTGTGTATTTTTCTTTTTTATTTTTTTGCTTTTTCATACTGATAATCCAGCTGGCAATAGTGTAAATGTTAAGTGGAATTGAAATACACATAACTTTAATAACTTCACCATAAAGCTCACTTTTATAACATATAAAAGCATAGAACAGACATTCAATAACGCCAATATACATTCCGGAAAGTTTGCCTCTTGCAACAAGGTAAATATTTACCATCAAAATATAAAGGTCAAAAATATTGAACCAACTGTTTTTGAAATCTAAAACCAAGCAAACAGCACCTAAAAGAACAAAACTTAAAAACCAATAAATAGTAAATTTAGATTGTTTTCGAAGTTTGTTTAAAAGTTCAATTCTGTTTGCATCAGCACCATAAACTTTAACAAGTCTATCAAAGTTGTTTATGCCAATATTTGTTGACACAGTTGCTTTGACTAAATGGCGTTGATAGTTTTGGTAGATATGTGATTTATCTGTTTTTTTCATTATTATCTCCTGAAATTAATTTTGAAATTTTTCCGGTATGATAAATTTTAAGTTTATGAAGTGCACGAGTTAAAACAACATATAATAATTTTTGTTCGTAGTCTTGATATTTGTTATCGTTTGCATCACTAACAATAACGGCATCAAATTCAAGACCTTTTGCAAGATATGAAGGAATAATCATAATCTTATCTCCAACAAAAACATTATCATTTTTAGTAACAATTCTGAATTTGTTCAAAAATTCAGGCTCTTGTACCTTCTGTTTATATAATAATGTTTCTTCAATATTTTTGCAAATAATTGCAACGGTGTTGTAAGAATTTTTTAAAGATAATGAATCTTTCAAAATAACATCAATATCAAAATTATCTTGTTTGATAATTTCAACTTCATCACCATGTCTATCAATTTGTGTATAAGTATTTTTAGAATCAATAACCTTTTTGGCGAATTCATTAATTTCAAAGGTTGAACGATATGTTTTTGAAAGTTCACATTCTTGTGATGTGAGATTATGTTTAAATTTTGAAATTGTATCTTCAATTTCCTTATAATCTTTGTGATTATTAAATGGAAGAATAGATTGATTTAAGTCACCAAGAAGAGTTATATTTGAATTTCTAAACATCATAGCAAGAATTTTAAATTGAGTGATTGAATAATCTTGAGCTTCATCAATCAAAACATATTTAATATTTTTATTTGCAGAAATGCCGATAATTCTTGATTTTAAGTACATATATGGAGTTACATCTTGATATTCGAGTGAATCATTTGAAAGAGCAATATTTGTTAAATTGAAAATCGATTCAAGATTATATTCTTTAAGGTCATCAAGTCTATTAAATTTTTCGTATTCACGAGTAACAAAGGAAATGAAATCTTCATTGTTTGAGTATAATTTTTTATATAATGATGCAACTTTAAGTTTGGTTTTTGTTAAATTTTCAAGTGCTTGTTTTTTGAGTTTTTCAAGGGTTAAGTGTTTTTGTGATTTTGTTGCAGCAATTAAATATACTCTTTCAACAATTTTCTTTCCAAAATTATATAAGCTTTCACCTGTTGATTTCATCGATGTAGCAATTTTAGTAATTTCATCTAATGTTAAAACAACCTCATCATTCACAACAATTTCTTCAAGTCCTAAAAGCTCAACTCTGTTGAGTTTGATATAATCTTTCAAAATTCTTGTGTAAATTGGGTCTGTTTTAAATTTGATTTCATTGAATTTATCTTCATTTTCTTTTGTTTTTGAACCATAAACAACCTCATAAACATCTTCAATTTTTGAAGCAATTTTAAATTCAGAAATGAATGCTCTTGCAAAATCAAAGTATGTTGCTTGTGCAACATTATCCTCACCAATTTCAGGAAGCACATCAGAAATATAGTTATTAAAAATATCATTAGGTGACAAAATCATTACATTTGAGTTATTAATTTTATCTCTTTCGCTATAAAGTAAATATGCAATTTTATGCATAGCAATACTTGTTTTTCCACTTCCCGCTGGACCTTGAACAATTAAAAGGTCAACATCGTTTTTGCGAATGATTGTGTTTTGTTCTTTTTGAATAGTGTTAACGATATTTTTCATTTTATTGCTAGCATTTGCAGATAAAATATTTTTCAAAACGCTATCAATAATCTGCATATCAGTATCAAAAATTTCTTTTATTTCATCACCTGAAATTTTATATTGTCTTTTAAGTGTTAGTTTTCCAGAAATTTTATCACCTGTAGAAATGGTGTAACTTGCATCACCTACTTCGCAGTTATAAAACATACTTGAAATTGGCGCACGCCAATCGTAAACATAAAAATCATCACCACTTTGAAGTGATGCAATTCCTATGTAAATTGGAAGCTTTTCTTCACCATCATCAAAGTCGATTCTTGCAAAGTAAGCATTATTAATCATTTTTTTGTAGGAACGAACTTTTTTGTTTGCGTTTTCGGCATACACACTTCTTTTTTGAATATTTGCAAGTGCGTAAATAAATTCAGTGTCAGAAAGTCTATTAGTTTTGTCCCAAGCATAAGTCATTTGTTCTTGAATATTGTTTGACAAATACTTAACCTTGGTATCAAAATTTGAAATTTCATCATTCAAAATATTAATAACATTTTTCAAGTAGTCTTTTTCTTTAATGAGTTCTTCTTCAGTAATCATTTAGTGTCCTGCCCATTTTTTAGTATTTTTTATATTTTTTTGTTTGTTATCAGGAAGTTTAATTGAAGCTTCACTGCCATTTGAACTTGGAATATAGTAAACATGGTCTTTAATTTCATCTGGGAGATATTGTTGTTCAATGTAACCGCCATAGTTGTGTGGATATTTATAACTTTCTCTTTTTTCTTTCATATAGTTATGATTTTTAAGATGAGATGGAACATCTCCGGTATATGTTGTTTCAACATCTTCTTGTGCTGAATGCATAGCCATAATCACAGAGTTTGATTTAGGGCTCATACAAACATAAATAATTGCATGAGAAAGTGGAATCAATCCTTCAGGAATGCCCATTTGAAGGTATGCTTGCATTGCACTGTTTGCAACGACAAGAGCGTTGGAGTTTGCAAGCCCAACATCTTCGCTAGAATGAGCTAGAAGTCTTCTAAAAATCAAAAGTGGGTCGCAACCAGAGGAAATTAGTCTGTGTGCCCAATAAAGTGCAGCATCTGCATCGCTTCCACGAAGACTTTTGCAAAATGCTGAAAGCATATCATAGTAAAGGTCATCATCTATGCTTTTGTTATTATGTTTGCAAATTTCTTTCGCAATGTCTTCATTTATTTTTATAACGCCATCTTCTTTTTCTGATGAGATAACGGCAATTTCCAAATTTCCAAGAGCCACTCTTGCATCTCCACCAGAGGTTCTTGCAAAATGTTCTTTTGCTTCTTTTGTGATATTTATTTCAAGATGGCCAAAACCATTTTCGGTATCAGACAATGCTTTGTTGATTGCTGATAAAATGTTTTGTTTTGAAAGAGGTTTAAATTCAAAAACCCTGCATCTTGAAACAATTGCTCTTGTCATAGACACAAATGGGTTTTCAGTTGTTGCACCAATAAATACAATGTAACCTTTTTCAATTGCTTCAAGCATTGAGTCAGATTGTGCTTTATTCCATCTGTGACACTCGTCTAAAAGTAAGTATGTTTTTTTACCATAAAGCTCAATGTTGGATTTTGCATCTGCAATAACTTTTTTAACATCTGCAACACCTGATGAAACAGCATTGAGCATAACAAAAAGACTGCCTGTTTGTTTTGCAATAATTGAAGCGAGGGTTGTTTTTCCTGTTCCAGGAGGTCCAAAAAATATACAGCTTCCAAGTTTATCAGATGCAATTGCTCTGCGAAGAAGTGAGTTTCTGCCAACAATATGTTCTTGCCCTAAAAAATCATCAAGGTCTTTTGGGCGAAGTCTGTCAGCAAGTGGAGCAAGTTTTTTTGAGTTTTCATTAAATAAGTTATCCATATACACACCTACTAATTTATCTTAAATATAATAACATATAGTATATAGAAAAGTAAAGTGAAATAGAAAATCAAAACATTGTCTTTAAATATGTAATAATAATTTTTAGCTTATTTTCAGCT